>NZ_CAKRDI010000008.1 GCF_934309415.1 uncultured Mediterraneibacter sp. | reverse complement strand
GCCTGCAGAACTGTTACCGGAATCAGAACTCCGTCTTCTTCATTGAAGATCTGAGTCATTCCAACTTTTGTAGCTAAAATAGCTTTCTTCATTATATTTACCTCCTGTGATTTACAGCGGAACGCTTTCGCGCTCATCCTAAATTTTAGGAATACTGTTTTAATTCAGATGTCCGTCTTATTTGGACTTCATCTTGATGTCGATAGCCACACCTGCTGGCATTTCCAGTCTGGAAAGAGCATCAACAGTTTTCTGTGTTGGTGTGATGATATCGATCAGTCTTTTATGAGTTCTCTGCTCGAACTGCTCTCTGGAGTCTTTGTACTTGTGTACAGCTCTCAGAATTGTTACTACTTCCTTCTTAGTCGGAAGTGGTACTGGACCACTCACCTGTGACCCGTTCTTTTTTACAGTTTCGATGATTTTTTTTGCGGATGCATCAACGAGCTGATGATCATACGCCTTTAATGTGATTCTCATTACTTGACTTGCCATAAAAAAAGTCGCCTCCTTTTCGTACTTTTAACTTCAGTACGACAAGCGGTGACTGTACACTCTCCCGTGTGTGTCGTGAGAAACTCACACGTTGTTTCATACTTCTACCTGGTTATGGTAAACAGTAATCAGTTTTTGATTCGTACAGTGACTTGTCGCCAGTTTCCTAACTTGACATTCGCTCCACGGAAAACCTGCTCTGCTTATCTTTTAGCTGAGCAGCAACCTCGCGCTTCTTTGCTATCATGTCACAGCTTTCTTAGTATAGCCGATATTCTTTAGGAATGCAAGTCTTTTTTTGTAATAATTGTATTTTTTTTCATACACTTCATTTCCTTGACATATCCCTATAGGAATGGTATATTGTACATGACTTGTAGAGAACAAAACCAAGGGCGGTTTTCCTGATAGGGGAGGACTGCCTTTTTATATATCTGCAGGTCAGATACTTCAGGCATCGTACAGGAACATTGGCCGGATGTTTCCCCCAAGAATGTCCCTGCCAAAGTGAACCTCCTTCTACATGCAGCCTCTTTGAAGGAATTCCCCAGTTACGCATGTAGTTGTCTGTCCGGTGTCTAAAGGATCCTCTCAATTACATACCATAGAAACAGCGCCGCAAGCTGGAGTTGCAGATCCAGCCTTGCGGCGCTATTTCTAACCATATGTTCTTATTCAACACAATTGTCAGCGAATTTCATTTCTACAGGTTTCATAATACGTATTACCGAACATCAGCCGGATGTATTATGAACAGCAACTATGAAATCACTATCGATCTATCAGGCAATAAATTTATTTACCGCATCCTTCCCTATTATATAAGGAAGAAACTCATACGTTACTGTTCACAGCATAGCTGCAAACAGTAACACTCATTTCAGTAACTGAGCTATCTCAGGAAATATCTCAATGCTTCTTTTCAGTATTCCTTTCATCTGTGCAATCAGGATTCCATAATTTGTGATCGGCACACCCTGATCCTGCGCGCATCTCTGACGGTATTTCATTTCCCGTTCATTCAGCATGCAGCCGCCACAGTGAACGATCATCTTGTATTTCTTTAATTCCTCCGGGAACTCAGTTCCGGAACTTGTCTCAATGTGAATCTCTTTTCCTGTATATTCTCTGATCCAGCGTGGAATCTTCACAGTTCCAATGTCATCGCACTGTCTGTGATGTGTACACCCCTCACTGATTAAAATGGTATCTCCATCTTCTAACGTGTCCAATGCTGTTACGCCTTCCACTACTGTCTTCAGATTTCCCTTGTATCTTGCAAACAGAATTGAGAACGAAGTCAGTGGTATCTCTTTCGGTGTGTCTGCTGAAACTTTTGCAAATGCCTGACTGTCTGTAATGACAAGTGCCGGCTTTTTGCCTAATGTCTCTATCGTTTCTTTCACTTTATCTTCTTTTACAACAATCGTAACTGCATCTGTATCAAGAATGTCACGAATCGTCTGCTGTTGCGGAAGAATCAATCTTCCTTTTGGAGCTGCTTTATCAATCGGAACTACCAGAAGGACAAAATCAGACGGACTGATCAGGTCTCCAACAATTCTCGCTGTGTTTTCTTCCGGTTTTGCTACTGCAGCAATCTTTTCTTTTAACTCAAAGATTCGCTCTTTTCCCTTTGCACTCACATAACAGATCTGCTCTTGCTTGAAATCTCGCAGCTGGTCTTCCAGCATTTCTCTGGTTTTCCTTTCAAAATGAGCGTTCTTCGGCTTAGAGTCTCCGGCATCTGCCTCTTCCTCCACAGGATTATATTCATCCACTGTGTCTTCCAGAAGATCACATTTATTTACCGCTATGATATAAGGAAGCTTTTTTTCACGGATCTTATTTAAAATAGCTCTGTCTTCCGGACAGACTCCCTGAACTGCGTCTACGACAAGTACCGCCACATCTGTTTTATTTAACACCTGATAGCTTTTTCTTACTCTGAGCGCACCGAGTTCACCTTCATCATCAATACCTGGCGTATCCATCATAACAACTGGTCCAAGAGGAAGCAGCTCCATCGTTTTATAAACAGGGTCTGTAGTTGTACCTTTTACATCTGATACAACCGCCAGTTCCTGCCCTGTCACCGCATTCATCACACTTGATTTACCTGCATTTCGCTTACCAAAAAAGCCGATGTGCACACGTTCGGACACCGGCGTCTGATTCATTCCCATCTTCTCTCTCCTTTTTATTCTGTTAATCCTAAATGTTTTTATGTTCCATATATCGTGCTGTAAATGTGAAAAATATTTATCTTTGGCGGAGACATGTGGGAATCGAACCCACCCGGGACGCCCTGCGCCCCACACTGGTTTTGAAGACCAGGAAGCACACCAGTTACTCTTCTGCCTCCATATTAAAAAACGGAGCAAACGCCAGCCTGCGTCTGCTCCGGTGTCTTATTTCATAATAACAGAATAAGAGGGTAATGTAAATTTAATCTTCGTGAAGTTTCTCTCCATTAGTTGCGATCACATCTTTGTACCAATAGAATGATTTCTTCTTATAACGGTTCAATGTTCCCGTTCCGTCATCATTTCTGTCAACATAGATATAACCATACCTCTTTTTCAGTTCTGCAGTTGATGCACTTACAAGGTCAATACATCCCCAGGAAGTATAGCCCATCACATCTACGCCATCTTCCAACGCTTCTTCCACCTGAAGCAGATGCTGTCTGAGATAGTCAATTCGATAATCATCTTCTACTGTAAGAACGCCGTCTTTTTCAACCAGTTGATCCACAGCTCCAAGACCATTTTCAACAATAAATAACGGTTTCTGATAGCGATCCCAGTAATAGTTCAGCACATAACGAAGCCCCTGCGGATCAATCTGCCATCCCCAGTCAGATGCAGCAAGATACGGATTCGGAACACCGCCAAGTAGATTTCCTTTTCCTCTGACCTGCTTTTCAGGATCTGCCGTCTCACAGATACTCATATAATAACTGAAGGATACAAAATCAACTGTATTTTTCAGAATTTCTTCATCTTCCGGTCCGAATTTAATCTCAATTCCATTTTCACGGAAATAACGTTTCATATATCCCGGATAAACACCACGTACATGAACATCTCCAAAGAAATCATTCTTATGTATACTTTCCATTGCCTTGATCACATCGTCTGGATTTGGAGTCAGCGGATAGATTGGCATACTCAGGATCATGCATCCAACTTTTGCTTCCGGCATCATCTCGTGGGCAATCTTTGTTGCCAGTGCACTTGCTACCAGTTCATGGTGAACTGCCTGATACAGATCCTGCTGAGACAGTTTCTCTTTCTCTGTATAAATTCCTCCACTCAAAAATGGCTCATGAAGTACAGAATTGATTTCATTAAAAGTCAGCCAGTATTTTACTTTCTTTCCGTATCTTGCAAAAATTGTTCTTACATATCTCTCATAGAATCCTATCAGATCACGATTTACCCAACCATCATATTTCTTTGAAAGATGAAGTGGTGTCTCATAATGGGAGATTGTTACCAGCGGCTCAATTCCGTATTTATGACACTCATCAAACAGATCATCATAGAACTGAAGACCTTTTTCATTCGGCGTCGCCTCATCTCCATTTGGGAAAATACGGCTCCATGCAATAGATGTACGGAACACTTTAAATCCCATCTCTGCCAGTAATTTGATATCTTCTTTATAGCGGTGATAAAAATCAATTCCGATCAGTTTCATGTTATCCTCTGTCGGCTCTTCTGTTCTCGGTCCTACAATTCCATGCGGAGTTACATCCTGTGTGGAAAGACCTTTTCCATCTTCATTATAAGCTCCTTCGCACTGATTCGCGGCAACTGCACCGCCCCATAAAAATTTCTCTGGAAATGCCATATTATACTTCTCCTTTCAGATTCATAAAATGATATAATGCTCCAATTAAATTCGCATCATTATAAAAACGACAATTTGTAAGTTTCGGTACCGGCACATACGGTGAAATTACTCTGAGTGGAATCTTCTCTATCATCTCATCCAGGCTTGTCTGCAAATATTCATGCAATAATGGTTGCTGGCTAATTCCGCCTCCGATTGCAATGATGTCAAGATCCAGATAAATATTCAGATTATAAATCTGAACTGCCAGTTTATCCGTAAATTCTTTCAACCCCTGAAGAACCTTCTCATCTCCATTGTTAGCCTGTTCAAATATTTTAATCCCATCATATTTTTCCCAGTCTTCACCGGTATATTTTGCAACCGTCCGCGCCAGACCTTCAGCTCCACTGTTCAATCCCCAGTAGCTGTCCATTTCTCTGTTATTTTCAGCATCTGTACATATATAGCTATATTCACCTGCTGTAAAATGATTGCCTCTGTACAGTTTTCCATTCAGAATGATTCCTCCTGCCACACCAGAGCCAAGCACAACAACTGCACCATTCTCACACCCTTTCAGGCTACCTCTCCAATATTCTGCAAGAGCCGCGCACTTTCCATCATTTTCTACTGTAACCGGAAGTCCGTAACGCGCTTCCAGTTCATCTCCTACTGTGCTTCCGGCAAGATATGCCAGATATCCGGCAGTCACACAATATCCGTTTTTATTGTCCAGCATCCCTGGCATACTGATCGCAATTCCGGCAATTCTGTTTTTATATTTTTCTACAATGCCATCTAAAGCTTTATAGTAATCTTCTTTTGTACGTGTTTTGTAATCCGGGGTAGGCACTTTATCCTTCTCGAGTATCTCTGCATTATCATCCATCAGGGCATATTTAATAAATGTTCCGCCCGCATCAATCACAAGATAATTCTTCATAGCTTTTTCACCTCATCAATTATTGCTCGCTGCCAAAATTAAGTGCAAGTTTTGCAAAGAAATCTTCCAGAGTCAGTCTTGCATCAAGATAATTGTAAACTCTGATCTCGCGATTATTCTGCCCGTGAATATAAGTCATATCTTCCGCAATTCTCGGCGCCGGCACAAGATCATAGCTTACTTTCTCCAGTTCTTCCATCAATACTGCAACTGTTCCCTGATCTCCAAGTCCCCAGATCTCACCATGTGGCCAGTCCATATTGTATTTTGCAGCCTTCTGATTAAAAGCAACCATCTGTTCAAACAGATATTTTCCAATCTTGCCACATGGACGAACCTTCAGCTGCAGCTCTGCGAGAGAAACAGCCATTACTTTGTAAAGGCTCATCGGGATCTGCCATACTGGAACTTTAGAAGAAAAAATTACATTTACTGCATGAATATCCATCATCAGGTTAAACTCAAATCCGCCCTTCGGATAATCGCCTCCGCCGATCCAGATTACTGTCATTCTTTCTGCGATTTCAGGTTTCATAAGTAATGCAGATGCAATATCTGTTACCGCACCCTGACATGCAATATACAACGGTCTGTCATCTTCTTTCATTGCTTCTTCGATAATGAATCTTGCACCTTCAGAATCGATTGGTGTCTTCTCATCTTCCAGGCCTCTCGGTGCTCCCATCTTGACCGGATATTGATCTTTCACTCCCATAAGATCCATTACTTTTATAATCTCATCATAACTTGCCTTTGCCGTTCCAAGTTCTCCGTACTCCTGCGGATTCTTCCAGAAATGTCCTGCCACAAGTCCTTTCACATCAAATCTCGGTGTCATCAGATGATGTGCTACTGCGAACTGATCATCTGCTTCATTTTTGCAATCTGTATGTACGATCACTCTTACTTTTTTATTTTCAGGTACTGTGTATTCATAATTCCACATAATAAATAACTCCTTTTTTCCTCTTGAATGCTCTCTTTCATAGAATTTTTCCTCTGAAAAATCGTTCTTAGAATCAGCATATCCCCATTTTGTAGAAGACACATCTTACAGGAATGATTTTTCAGACACACTCTAGAAATATTCTCTCAACAACCACGCCGGAGTACAGCTCCATGCATGGCAGAAACTGTTCACCTGCATATTTCCATAAGGGGATGCCAGTGGGTCTTCCGGGTCAAATGCTTCCCAGAAGGTATCTGCACCAAGTTCGATCATGCCACCCCAGTAAGTCCGCATCAGTTCCAGTGCTTTTTCTTTCTCACCTACATGAAGTAATGCTTCAATCACATGATGATACGCATAAGGTGTCAGCACTCCAAGCGCTTCTTTGTTCTCCAGAATATCCAGCATAATCATTCTGCTCTTTTCTTTATCAAATACATCTGCAAGAGTCATCCAGGCCTGACTGATCCAGGAAATCTGGTGTTCTTTTCCACTTACAAATACGTTTTTTTCTTCATTCCAAAAACAACTTACTGCTTTTTCTTTTGCATCTTCCAGTAACTTAAGAATCTCTTCTTTCTCAGCCTCATTTTCCGTCAATTCTGCCAGTTTTGCCCCCTGGCGAAGACAGTAGATCCACACTCCCTGCGCTGCTGCCTGACGATCCAGTCCATCTTTCCAGTCGATGAATGCAACCAGCGATTCATCATCTCGAAGAACTCCGTCCACCATATCTTCCTGCGCCAGCTCAATCTGTCTCCATGCCGCCGGCCACAGTTCCTTCACTGTATCCAGATCTTTTGTCTCCATGTAATAATCATATAAAATAGAAATAAAGAATAAGGAGTAATCCCAGAGGAACGTATCATCCGCCTGCATCACCGGTTCTGTAAACAGACACGCACTGATTTTCCCGTCATCTCTTGTAAGTCCTGCAAAAAGATACATACAGCGTTTCACAAGATCCATATTTTTAAATGTGGCATAATTCGCTTTTGCCTGAAGTCTGAGATCCCCGATCCATAAACGGCGGTCTCTCTTTGGTCCATCCTCAAATACATGCTGCATACAGTCCTGAAGTGTTTTCAGACTCGCACGATCAATCTTCTGCAAATCTTCCGGTAAATCCTTCAAAGCTTCCACGTCATCCATATCAACTGCTGAAACTGCTGTTACCTCTGCATCTTCCACAACCACCTGAAATTTAACCGAAGTATCGATTGCAAAAATTTCAAGGAAGCGGAATGCATAACGGCGCGGCATCTTCAACTCACATGGAAGTACATCAATGTGCACAAATTCCTCCTGAATCCATCCCTTACTGATCCAACCTTCATAAGTATTAGAATCATCCAAAATTTCCTGTGGAATCTCCGCAAATTTAAGTCGTAAAAATGCAGGTGCATCCTGCGGGCTCCCTGCCTGGTTCAATTTCAGCGTCACATAACCGACATGATGATCTCCAAAATCAAGACAAATACTATCACCTTTCTTCAGATATTTACTGCTCATTTCTGAAATATCTGTTCTTTTAGTAACAACTGCATTCCCTGTGTCATCCTTTCCGATTTCCACAAGAGCTGCTGCTTTCACTTTCTTTTCTTTCAAAACCACATCATATGCCTGTGCTTTTTCTACAAACTCTTCCACTGTTTTTCTTTTCATTTCCGGAATTATACTGACTACTGCATCACTCATAATCTTTTCCTTTCATTTCACAATCCAATTTTCTCTGTATCTTTTTCTTCCAAACAATTCAGAACAAAACGTGCATCCTCATAGATAATCACCTTGCTGATTATCTATGGTCTGAACAGCAGCAAACAATTTCTTGTTTCAGATGATTGAAGAAAGGAGCATTCAGCGCATGTTCCATTTGAAATTCTCACACTACTGATGCTCCCTATTTTAATTACATTTTTTGATTATTTTCCCTGACGTTTGTCCAGATCTGCACGAATCTGAGGATATTTTTTATCCAGATCATACGGAAGCAGAACTACAACTGCCAGTACTGTTGAAATCAGAGACAGACCACCGAAAGCAAAGTTGATTGCTGTATGTGTCTGTGGAAACTGCTGTGCAATATTTACACCGTCAGCAATTGCCTGATCCAGTTTTGCTGCATCATAATTTCCCCATACAAGCAGTGCAGATACAATTGCAGATGCTGCCGCTGAAGAAAGTTTATTCATAAATCCCTGGATTGCATTCTGAGTTCCACCGAGGTTTCTTCCAACCTGCCACTCCGTATAGTCAAAGATATCCGGCATCATTGAAAAGAACATACTGGAACGGAATCCAAATCCAAGTCCAATCAGTCCAAGTGCCAGTGTTGCAATTGTTCCGTCTGATGTGAAGAACAGGATTGCATATCCAATGATATCAACAATTGCACCAAACTGAATCAGTTTTACCTTTGCGATTCCTTTTCCATTAAGGAATGCTGCAAGAATCATAGTCGGAATAGCAAGTAATGTCAGCAGTGTCAGCGCCAATGGCATTTTACTTACATCACCTACAATGTAGCTGTAGTAATACTGCATTGCTCCATACATTGCAAGGTATCCAAGGAACAGGAAGAACACTTCGCCAAGGAACATTACATAGTATTTATTCTTTACTACTGCTTTAATATCTTTTAAAATAGAGCTCTTTTCTGCATTCTTTGTCGGCGGGTTAATCTCCGCAATTGAGAAAACGCAGATTGCCATAATTACGATAACAGCAACGCCAAGTACAATGTTTGTACAACGGTATCCTCTTGCAAGTGCAGTTCCTGTTGCATTCTTTGATCCGGAGAAGAAATATACCATTGGAAGTACAAACAAGGAAGAGGTCAGTGATCCAAGGTTTGAAAATACAGTACGTGTTGTTGAAATCTTTGTACGCTCTGTTGCAGAGGCTGATAAAGAAGATACAATCGGTGCCATCGGAATATTTACAAGTGTATATCCAAATGAGAAAATGATGTATGTAATATAGGCCCAGGCGAGTTTTGCTCCTGCGCCCCAGCCGGTCGGAACGGAGAACAAAAGTACCATACCAACTGCAAGAACCGGTGCTCCATAGAACATCCATGGACGGTAACGTCCCATCTTTGTGTCTGTACGGTCAATCAGTGCACCTACCATATAGTCTGTAAACGCATCAATGAACTTTGTGATAACAAACATAAATCCAACTGCTCCGGCATCAAGTCCTGCACAGTTTGTGTAATAAAATAACAGATATGTATTCGCCAGAAGATATGCCAGATTACATGCATAATCGCTGATACCGAATCCAATACGCTGTCTCCATTTGAATTTCGTGGTCTGATAATAGGAAGCCTCATGTTTTAAAATTTGCATTTCTTTCCCTCCATGTTTTTTAAGAGTTGTTTTCATCTTATTTTCGGAGGCATCTAGATTTCTTCTGCGCGCTTGCCCCGTTTGAACTGTTATGTTGTCGTTATGATCAACAACGTTATGTTCCCTTTAGACAATACCTATTATAGAATTCTTTTCCTTCTTATATTATCATTTTTTCAGCTTTTTTATCATTTTTTCAACATGTTCTGATTGTTTTAATGAATTTTACTTGTGTGTATCTAGAAATATTTTCTGCAAGATATATGTCACAATTTGTGGGAGCTTTTGCCTGAATGAGAGCAACATAGCCGGCTATATTAACCGAATGAAGACAAAATATACCGCAAAATGGAGCACGCAGATTATAGGGATGATTTTTCAGACACATTCTAACACTATTTCTATAGTATCAAAAATTTAAGAACGGAATTCCCGACGTTTATATTCATTCCGATACTGACTTGGTGTCATTCCCATCTGCTTTCTGAATACACTGCCAAAATGGCTCTGTGAATTGAAGCATACATAATCACTGATTTCAGACAGAGATGCTTCTGAATATTTTAACAGGTTGGCTGCGCGCTCTATACGAAACTGCAACATATATTCCTGTATCTTCATCCCTGTATCGCGTTGAAAGATTCTCGCCAGATGTCCCTGACTAATCCCAATTGCCTCAGCAATCTCTTCCAGATAGATTTTATGATGATAATTCTGAGCTATATAATCTTTACACTGTTCTGTATAATTCGAACCTGTTCGCTTTTTCTTATTTTCTGCTACAAGCTGTGTAAACTGAACCGTACTGGCTCTGCTCATCTCAGTCATTTCTTCTATTTTGGTAAAATGATCAATCTGATTAATCAGTTTATCACTGAGCTTGTATGCATCTGCCGGTGAAACACCACCGGCAATGGCCTCTCTTGTTGCCATTGTCACCGCTACAATTGCAAGATAACGCTGATCATTCAACGCATTTTCTGACAATACTCCTGATTTCTGCATCAGTGAATCCGCTCGTTCCCTGACGTTCTCTACATCTCCATTTCTGATGCAGTCCATAACATAACGTTCTTCCAGATATGTGTGGTGATACGCTTCCCGTTCTAATTCATCCTGTTCTTTCTGAAGTAAATCTTCTTCTCTCTCTTCGACTGCTTTCCTGCTAATCTGATTTGCAGAGAGCAGTTCCTCCTGTTTTACATCTTCCCCTGTCAGCAATTCACAAAAGAGACTGGTAAATGCAAGCAATCTGGTGGGATTCATCTTGACAGGATGTCTTTCATCTGCCAGTTTTTTTCCACTTATCTTATAAAGCTGATGGATTTCCACATAATTTAACGCTTCAATACTTATTGGACCCACCATATAATAAATTTTCCCGCACTTTACACAGATGAAATAAACTTTCTCCTGTATTTTATAAATTACCGGAATCTTCTGTGCATCTGCTTTCTGCTCCAGGACATTCACAAGCTCTGGCGCATTGTAAAGAATTTCTCCTTTTTCCGGATGTATTCCAAAACTATGCAGCTCATTTTTTCCGCTTCTTTTGTAAAATATGGACATGCCAATTAAATTTTCCATTTTTTTCAGTATGGTTTCTTTTATCATTTATATAATTCCTTTTAGAGAAATTGATACAACCGGATATTTCCCCATGTATTCTTCACATAGTTCTGTTTCTTTTGAAACCTGTTTTTCTTCATTATTCAATCACT
The DNA here is from genome assembly GCF_934309415.1 of uncultured Mediterraneibacter sp. Taxonomy (GTDB): domain Bacteria; phylum Bacillota; class Clostridia; order Lachnospirales; family Lachnospiraceae; genus Mediterraneibacter. The sequence continues at coordinate 95,396 of NZ_CAKRDI010000008.1, read as the reverse complement.
CTTCAAATAGAAACTTGCCTGTTGCTGTTTACAGGTTATCTGTGACCAGCAACACTTGCTTTGTTCCAATGTTGTCTCACGTTCATTTTTGATTTGATTATAACAGAAATCTCGTGATAAGACTATCAACTTGTAGTATAAAATAAGATTTTTTTATACACATATAAGTCATAAATGTAATCCATAAAAGGCAAAATATTACTGTTCACAGGTAACTTGCAAACAGTAACAGCAAAATAACTGACATCTAAATAAACAGTAACAAAAAATCACAGAAAGTATGTCTGCAGTTTCTTCTGCATTTCATCCTTTCTGTGATTCCTTTTTCACTATTCTCAGCCACTTCGCCGCAAACAGCAAACAAATTTTATTTTTTCAGACACGCTTCATTTTCTTGCACAGCCGCTGTGTAACGGGCCGAAATGCACTCCGCTTACACCAATTCCTCAGCCATCTTCTCAATATCAGCCTTATTGCCCTCATCCATAGAAGACATAATCTTTACAGATGTCTCAAGCCATGTAATGTTCTTGCTCTTCTCGAACATTCCTGTCATGACTTTTCCTGCTGTAGAAGCCCAGGATCCGTTCTCAATCAGACCGATGGTTCTGTTCTGGTAGTTACGCTCTGTCAGATGCTCAATGAACGTCTTCATGAACGGGAAGACATCTCCATTGTATGTAGTTGTAGCCAGTACAAGCTTTCCATAACGGAATGCATCCTCAACAGCCTCTGCCATATCTTCACGTGCAAGGTCTGTCACTACAACTTTCGGGCAGCCTTTTTCTTTCAGTTTCTCTGCAAGAAATTCTGCAGCCTTCTTTGTATTTCCATAAACGGATGTATATGCGATCATAACGCCTTCAGACTCAACGCCGTAAGAAGACCATGTATTATACTGTCCGATATAATGCTCCAGATTCTCTGTAAGAACCGGTCCATGGAGTGGACAGATAACCTGAATATCCAGTGTAGCTGCCACTTTCAGAAGGTTCTGAACCTGTACTCCGTATTTTCCAACGATTCCGATATAGTAACGACGAGCTTCGCAATCCCAGTCTTCCTCTACATCCAGTGCTCCGAATTTTCCAAATCCGTCTGCTGAGAAGAGTACTTTGTCTGTGCTGTCATATGTTACCATAACTTCCGGCCAGTGTACCATTGGTGCAAATACAAATGTGAGCACGTGTTTTCCAAGCTCGAGTGTCTCTTTATTCTTTACTTCTACTTTCTTATCTTCAAGATCAAGACCACGGAAGAAATTGCCGATCATTGTAAATGTCTTTGCATTTCCTACTACTTTTGTCTCCGGGTAAACTGCGAGGAATTTTTCAATGTTTGCAGAGTGATCCGGCTCCATATGCTGAATGATCAGATACTCCGGTTTTGCTCCATCCAGTGCTTTCTCGATATTTGCCAGCCATTCATCCCCGAATTTCTCATCTACTGTATCCATAACAGCGATTTTCTCATCTTTGATTACATAAGAGTTATATGCCATTCCGTTTGGTACGATATACTGTCCTTCAAACAGGTCTATATCATGGTCATTTACGCCTACATAAATAATATCATTTGTGATTCTCATAATTCGATTTCCTTCCTGCTTTTATTTTCATATACTTGTAGTGTATAGGTTACTGTTCAGACCAGAGCTAATCACCCTGCTGCTTAGCTCTGAGGATGCACGTTTTGGCCTGAATGCATCTCGCCCATCATCGCAGACGATTCTGTATGGCGAGATGAGTTACTGTTTACAGGTTACCTGTGAACAGTAATTAGTATAGCGCAATCCCTCAGCTTAAGCAATCCTCGCAAATGTTCTTTTTTCAACACTTTTGACCGAAATGTTACTGTTCACTCCCATGTCAATCACTCCGCTGATTGGCATGGAGGATGCACGTTTTGTCCTGAATGTATCTCGCCCATCGCCGTAGGCGATTCTAAATGGCGAGATACGTTACTGTTTGCAGGTTACCTGTGAACAGTAACACCGAAATATTGCTACTCACAACACACCCGAAAACAATAACTCCAGAACTACACCATACACTCATGCAGCGCATCCTTCTCAATTCCTTTTTCCACCATCACATTTTCCACCTGTCCCCTCGCTTCCAGCGGTGCTGCCCATGACAGGCCACAGGCTGCTGACAAGACTCTCGGCACCGGAATCAGTCTTCCCGGTACAGCATGCGCTTTACATGCTTTTTCCATAGCCATCGCATCTGCCGTTGTATGAAATGTAACCACCAGTTTTAATTCTTTCTTTCTCATAATGTTTTCTTCTCCCGTCTGTTTTTCCTCTGAATCTTTCTCGAAAAATCACACAATGCCCAGGCGATACTCATGCCTGCCGCAATCCCCAGTGCATATAAAAATGTATCTCTTCCATAACTCCACGCCTGATTCATATTCCCTTCCACAATACTTCTCATGCAATAATATAATGTGCTTCCCGGTATCAGCGGGATTACAGAGGTAACAAAAAACGATGTAGAAGTCTCCCTGCAGGTTCTCGCCAGAATCTCTGCATAAAGATCCACTCCAAATCCTGCTGCCAGTGTCGGAAAGAACACTCCTCCCCACCATTCCCGGCAGACCAGGAATAAAAACCAGCTTAAGAATCCTCCAACTGCTGCCAGTGGAAGATATTTTCTTTTCATATGAAACAGGACACCGAAGCCCACAGAGCCTATAGCCCCTGTTATCAATTGCATTATATTGCCCATGATTTATTTTCCTCATACTTCTGAAGTATATTTATAAATTTATTCTTGCCAGACCCTGTCTTAAAATTCTTAATCATCTTATAATCTTCCCAACAGATAGATTGCCCCGATAAATCCAAAAGCAAGAACCGCTGCAAGCAACATCGCCTCAATAAATCGCATTGCACCCGAAATCGTATCTCCAATCAACACATCCCGGATTGCATTGGTTGCCATCAATCCTGGAATCAGAAGCATAATATCACCGATCATAATCTTGTCTACATGCAATGCCGGAAATACTCTGGCTGCCACACAGATCATACATCCTGTAAGGAACGATACAACAAATTGAAATGTAACTTCATTCATACAGTATTCTCTCAGATATCTCTGTGCTCCCCAGATCAGTACCGCCGCAATTCCTGCTGCCAGGGCATCCCACAGACTACCTCCGTAAAAAAGCGCAAAACTGAACGCTGCCAGAATACTTCCTGCCAGTTTTCCAATCTGTGTCGGAACTACCTTATCAATTTGATCAAATTCTTCTCTCAGTTCTTCTGGCGATATCGGATGCTGGCAGAATCTTCGGCTCAGATCATTCAACCGCTCCAGTTTCGTAAAATCATTTCCACCGGTCTTTCGGATTCTGCGTGTCTGCGTTCTTACATTTTCTTCCGGAAATTCCATCGTAATTACAATGCTGGAAGTAATCACAAACACATTCATCTGGGTTGCACCACATGCATATCCCATCCGGTTCAATGTATCTTCCACACGAAAAATCTCCGCACCACTTGAAAGCAGCGCATCACCTATATCCAGAAATACATGTAAATATTTTGTTGAAATATACATGTTGTCTCCCCTTCCTCAACATTTTTTCACTTCCACAGTAACCACTCCATGGATTAACGCAGCGGATACATATTTTAGGATAATATCTTTATCCCGTTCTTTTACTTGTTTCTACACACTTTTTTATTATAACCTAAAACGCAGAAAACGGAACCGTAATCTTCAATAATTATCCCCTTCTCTGTAACAAACTTCGTCTACCTCAACTATGTAATCTAAAGCTCATCACATCGGACATTATTTTTCAATCACAATTCCGTTTTATAAATTCACCGGATTCTATTTTCTCATTTACGTTTGCTTTTACTCAATTACAACTGCAAATCCATCTTCGGTCTCAGTTGTTGTAGTCTTCTTTCCATGATCTTTGGCGAACTTCTCCACATTCGTTTTCTGATGTGGTTCTGTTACCAGAATCTTTACCGGACTGTTGTCGCTTTTGATTGCCTCAGCTGTCAGCATCAGCGGTTCCGGACAGGACAGACCTCTTGCATCGACTTCTCTCATGTCACATTCTCCTTCTGTACTCACTTACTCATTTTCTGATTCTGCGTTTTAACTTTACTTTTCTATTTTGCTTCGCTTCTTTTGTTCGTAAATGCAATAACGAAACATACAATAATGCAGATGATCACTGCTATTTTTCCTGCTGTCGGCACAGCTCCCGCAACGATATTTCCTGTCTCAGCATCTACAGCTGTTCCGCTTGCTGCCAGACCGAAGTTGTGAGCCAGGGCTCCACCTGCAAACATACCAAGTACAGTCACACCGGAATCAGAAGACCCCTGTCCTGCCAGTACAAGCTGACGCAGCGGACATCCACCTGCCAGTACTGCTGCAAAACCAACTGCATACATACCAAGAATGCTCCACAGATGCTCGGAATGAGCGATGATTCCAGGTGTGTCAAATGCCAGGATAAAGTGTCCTGTTGCCACATTGTATACCAGCATTACAGCAAAGAATCCAATAATAATTGTAATCAGATCAAAGTTCTTCATCAGGATGATATCTCTGATACTTCCTGCAAAACACATTCTGGATTTCTGCGCAAATGCTCCGAAGATCAGCCCGCCGATCAGAGAGATCATCAGTGGTGCATGCATGCTTCCCGGGCCACTCTCACTGCTCTTTAACAGTGTTGTTGTAAGTGCAAGTACAAGAACACCAACCATCAGTAACGGAAGTGCGCTTCCACTCAGTTTGTTTGTCACGTGTGCACGTCCCAGACTGAAACCTTTCTTAAGTGCCACAACACCGGTTGCCACACCAAGTGCAAATCCAATCAGTGCAACCCATGCATTCAGATCTCCGGCTGACATACGGATTACCATTCTCAGAGGACATCCAAGGAATACAAGTGCTCCGATCACAAGGATCATTCCCAGTACAAAACGTACCATTGTAGATGAACCTGCTGTCGCACGGTATTCTTTTGTTGCAACAGAGATCAGAAATGCACCAAGGACAATTCCGATGATCTCCGGTCTTGCGTACTGGACCGGCGCTGCGGAATGCATTCCAAGTGCACCGGCTGTATCACGAACAAAACATGCTACACAAATTGCCATATTTGCCGGATTTCCGAAGTATGCCAGACACGCTGCCACTACTCCGAGGATTACACCGGCAATCCCCAGTTTCTTTTTTGAATCAAATAAATTCATTCTCTTTTCCTCCTGCTTTCTGACACGGATTCTTGCAGGATTTTTAATCTTGTGCCAGTTCTCTCACTGCCTTGATTGCAGTATCCACTTCCTCTTCCGTGTTGTAATGAGAAAAACTGAAACGGACCGCTCCCTGTTCCACGGTTCCAAGTGCCTTGTGCATCAATGGCGCACAATGGGCTCCCGGACGTGTAGCAATCCCATATTCTTCATTCAGTTCATCACTTACCTCCGAAGAGTCATAATCCCCAAGATTAAATGTTACGATCGCAGCTCTCTTGTCTGTACTGAAATCTCCATAGATCTTCACCTCAGGGATCTGGGAAATTCCTTCATAAAACCTGCGCATCAGAGACAGTTCCCGCTCACGAATCTGATCCAGTCCAGTCTGCTGCAAATAAGAAATTGCCGCTCCAAGTCCTGCAATTCCATGTCCATTGAGCGTACCGGCTTCCAATGCCGTCGGCATTTCCAACGGATGGTGCGGATTATAAGTATCCACTCCACTTCCGCCACAGAGCAGTGGACGAATCATCACTCCTGTCTTCACATATAATCCACCGGTTCCCTGCGGACCAAGCAGACCTTTGTGTCCTGTAAAACAAAGTACATCAATTCCAAGTTTCTGCACATCGATCGGATACACTCCTGCTGTCTGTGATGCATCCACCACGAACAGAATCTGATGATCCTTTGTGATCTTTCCAACTCGTTCCAGATCAATCATATTTCCAGTCAGATTCGATGCATGTGTGCAGACGATTGCTTTTGTATTTTCCTTTACTGCGGATTCCATCTCTTCATATGAAATATTTCCCTTTTCATCACAGTCCAGAATGGTAAGCTCTACTCCCTGTTCCTGACACCAGTACAGCGGGCGAAGTACAGAATTATGTTCCAGTACCGTCGTAATCACATGTTCTCCCGGGCAGAACAGACCTTTCAATGCAATGTTCAGACTTTCCGTAGAATTGGCAGTAAAAGCGATCCGGCTCGCACTCTCTGCCCCAAACAGATCTGCCAGTTTCTCCCTTGTCTCATAAATCATGCGAGAAGCATCCAGCGCTGCCTGTGTGCCTCCGCGTCCTGCATTCCCCATACTGTCAAAAGCTTTCATCACAGCTTCTTTTACTTCTCTGGGTTTCTGTAATGTTGTTGCCGCATTGTCCATATAGATCATAGGGCTTTTTCTTCCTTTCTGTACGCGTTTCATACCGCATTCGTATACTTACTGTTCAACCATATCATAAACAGTAACTCTGTATGAACCACTGATTTTATTATACTTCTCTTCCATATTTCCGTCTAATTGCATTCCTCAATGAATGTAATTGATTTATAGGTTTTATCTATAAATCTTTTCCTGTCTTTTTCATTATTAAATGCATTTTTAACTGTCCTCTCTCATAGCAAATATTATACTACTCGGAACAAGAGATGTACCTTTTAGGCTGGAATATGTCTTAAAAATGTTTTCTGTAAGATATATGTCACAATTGGTGTCAGATTTTGATCTCATTCTACTTTATCTATCTTATATACTTCATTCACAGTTTTAATAAATTTTTCTGCTGCCGGAAGTCCCGGATAGTCCGGATCATACACCATATTGAGCGTACGCTTCCATCCATTTTCTCCCAGTGAAAATGCCAGCATTCTTCCTGCCGCAAGCTCTTCTTCTGCCGCGAGTTTTGAAATGATCGTCACTCCCACTCCGCTGCTGACAGAACGTTTGATCGTCTCCTGATTCTCCATCACAGCTGCCACCTGCAGATCTCTCATTTTGATCTTCAATTTGGCAAGCATCTTTTCTGCTTCTTTTCTCGTTCCCGAACCATCTTCCCTCAGGATGACCGGCTCTTCAAGCAGCCATTCTGTAACCGGGAGTCCTTCTTCCTTCCGCTGCCGGAATTTTTCATCTGCCGGAGTCAGAACAACCAATTCATCTTCATAAAATGGCAGATAGGTGCATTTACTTTTTTCCAGAATGGTTCCATTAAATCCAAGATCTGCATGATGCGACAATATCATTTCCGTTACACCTTCACTGTCTGTCTCAAAGATTTTCAGACGTTCTTTCGGATATTCTTCTCTGAATTTCGCCATAATTTTCGGCAGAATATACTGGGATGGAACTGTAGATGCCGCAATACGAAGTACATTTCCATCTTTCTTTTTCTGTCCGAAGCGCTCCTTGATCTTTCGCTCCAGCTCCAGCATCTGAACTGCATAAGCGTATAATTCTTTTCCTTCTTCTGATAATGCCACGCCTCGTGTATTACGGACCAAAAGACAAGTGTTCAACTCCTGTTCCAGTGAAGAAATATGCACACTCACTGTTGGCTGTGTCAGAAAAAGCTGTTTCGCAGTCTCGGAAAAACTTTTTGTTTCTGCCACTTTTACAAATGCTTCCAGTTGTTTTAAATTCATTTCGTCCCCTCCTTTCCTGCATTATTTTTCTTTATTATTCTTTTCATTCTTTCATTGTTTTTCATCTTACTAGAGTGTGTCATAGTTCTGTTGCTGCTCACAACATCCTATATGCAAAATCCATCTACGATTTTACCTCTTTGTCAGTGTTCACTATGATTCTTTCGATTATCCAAGTGCTCCGTCTCAGCACCGTCTTTTCTTGTCATGCCGATTCTGTCTGTATATTCCAGAATGCGCTTTGCATTCTTTCTCCCTGTTCCAAACTGATCTCTGACCTGAATAATGGTAATCTTTCCATAATGGTCTAACAGATCCGCCACATCATTTCTGACATAATCTGCGATTTTGGGAACCGTATAGACATTTTCCGTGATTCTTACAGCTTCTTTTCTATATTCCATCAGTGCAAACATATCTCTTAACTCTTCCATTTGCAGCTTTCTCGAATCTTTTTCAGAAAGCAAACGCTTCTCTACGAAATCCGTCAGCTCACAGAATGTCATACCTGCACGTTCTGCCTCCTGATAAAATGCTATTTTCATCTTACGGTAAACATCGGTCTCCTTCGGTTCATACTCTTCCGGTGCAAGCAATATGTCTCCGAAAATTTCGCTCTCTTCACAATTTCTGACGATTCTTTTCAACACATGCTGCTCCTTCAGCCATTCTACATATGCATCTGCCAGAATCTTCTCTGATGTTTTCCTTCCGGTAATTAATCCACTCTCTTTCTTCTGTCCCGTCTGATTCTGACTCTTTTCACTTCCTGTCCGTCTGTTCCATTCCTGAGACAGTTTGCTGATAACCTCTGCTTTTGGCATTCCAAGATTATAAGGATGCTCTTTCAACCATTTCCCAAACAGTTTTTGAATCTGCTCTCTCTGCTCTTCCTCTTTTTCCCGACTCCAGATCCATTCTTTTCCTTTTACCGCAAGACTGATCACCGACTGTTTTTCCTTCATTTCCTGTAAAAGATCTTCCGCCTTATTCTCTGGAATTCCAAATTCTGTTTCAAGACGCTTTAGGAAATGTTCTACTGAAATCATCCGTTCCTGTTGTAACAGATATTGTTCTGCTCTCTCTTCTTCTGTTCCATTTTCGGCCTGTTTCAGACGATTAATTACCTTCTCCTGGAATCTGCGTTCTTTTCGTGCATCTGTTTCCAGAATCACACCCCCGCCAATCGTCTCCAATGGTGAATAAAACCTTACCACAAACCGGTCACCTCTGCACAGTGCAGTCTCTTTTTCCATCCGCAGTTGTACATAACCACTCTCTCCCGGTAAAAGTATCTCCTTTTCCAGCGGCACCGCCCGACAGAGTACTTCTGATGTTCCACTGTAAAAATGCAGACGCGTCTGATTTTTTATTTCTCTTTTTCTATCTTTGACCAGTTCCATTCGGACATTAAAAATTTTCCCAACAGACATACTTCCCGGTTTCACAAGCACTGTTCCTCTGCCAAGTGTCTTCACCGAGACATCCTGCTTCTTATCGATTCCTGCAAGATTCAATGCAACCCGTTGTCCTTCTTCTGCCTGTTCCACACGTTCTCCATGTACCTGAATCTCCCGGATTCTGCATAATGTCTGTTCTGGATAAATCATTAACTGATCTTCAGTCCGTATCTTTCCACCAAGTAATGTTCCAGTCACTACGGTTCCTGCCCCACGGACAGAAAATACTCTGTCCACAGGGAGCCTTGAAACAGAAGAAGTTTTCCACATTCTTGCATGATTTTCCACATAAGAAATGATGGTCTTCTTCAACTCCTCAATGCCCTCTCCGGTTTTCGCCGATACACAGACGATCTCCGACTTTTCTATTTCTTTATCTGTCGGTTGTTTTAAATTTTTTTCCAGCTCTTCTGCAATCTCTTCTTTCAGAAATTCAATCCACTCCTGATCCACCAGATCACATTTATTGAGTACAACAATATAATTCTCTACTCCCAACAGGCGCAAAATATCCAGATGTTCTCTTGTCTGCGGCATGATACCTTCATCTGCGGCAATCACCAGAAGTACCAGATCCATTCCTGCCACGCCCGCTGTCATATTTGAAATAAAGCGCTCATGTCCCGGCACATCTATGATCCCGGCACGCATTCCATTCGGCAGATCCATCCATGTAAATCCCAGATCTATAGTAATTCCACGTCTTTTTTCTTCTTCCAGACGGTCTGTATCACGCCCAGTCAGCGCACGGATCAGAGCTGTTTTTCCATGATCTACATGTCCGGCAGTACCGATGATGATATGATGCTTCATATCTCAGATTCCTTTCTTTAAACTAGAGTGTGTCTTAAAAATGCTTTCTGCAAGATATATGTCACAATTTATGGGAGATTTTGTCTGAATGAGGGCGGCGTAGCGGGCTACGTCAACCGAATGAAGGCAAAATATACCGTAAAGTGGGGCATGTAGATTGCAGGAATGATTTTTCAGACACACTCTAAGTCACACTTTATTCTTCGTTTTTCTTCCTCAAGAAAATTTTTTTGCTTTCTTTTCTTCTTCAAAATTTTTCCGTGGTACAACACCGTATAACTTTGTTCTATCTTTTACATACCCTCTACGCTTTGAAATATTTCCAACTCTCCGGAGATTCTCACCAGATCTTTCACCGCATCCTCCGAAAATGTTCTCATATCCAACAGTAATCTGTCTTCATGAATTCTTCCGATCACAGGGATTTCCAGTTTTCTGAATCTTCGGTCCAATTCTGCTGCTGAGATTTGTAACGGTTCAATCGCTACTGCATAACTCGGAAGCTCTGTCAATGGCAGAGCTCCTCCACCTACTTTCGCAACAGATTTTTCAACTAAAAAATGTACCGCAGCTGCAGACAAAACTGTACTTTTCAATCGCTCACAGGCATTCTCTGCCGCCTGTCTGATTTCTTCCGGATCTCTTGTCATCATTTCTAACACCGGAATTTCCTTCACTGCCTGTTCTTCTTTCTGATATGTTTCCAACACAGATTCCAATGCTGCCGCTGTAAACTTATCAATTCGCAGCGCACGCATCAATGGATGTTTTCTGATTTTATCAATACACTCTTTTTTGCCAACAAGAATTCCTGCCTGCGGGCCTCCCAGTAATTTATCTCCACTGAAAGTCACCACATCCACACCAGTCTTTACAGCTTCTTGTACCGTCGGTTCATGTGGCAGACCATATGCTTCCAGGCTTAAGAGAAGACCACTTCCAAGATCTTCAATCACATAAAAGTCTTTCTGTTCTTCTGATTCCTTTTCCGCATTCAATCTATTCAACCTGTCCCTCAGTCCACACAGTTCTTTTGCCTGTACTTCTTCCGTAAAGCCAAGAATTCTGTAATTACTTGTATGCACTTTGAGAAATGTACTGGTCGCTTCTGTCACGGCTTCTTCATAATCACTGAGTCTTGTCCGGTTGGTCGTGCCAACTTCCCGAAGCTTTGCGCCGCTTAATTCCATCACATCCGGAATCCGGAACTTTCCACCGATTTCCACCAGTTCACCCCGGGAGACTACAACCTCTCCACCTTTTGAAAGTGCACTCAAAGTAAGCAACACAGCTCCCGCATTATTGTTCACAGCTACCGCTGCCTCTGCTCCTGTAATCTGGCACAACAATTTTTCAAAATGAGCACATCGATCTCCGCGTGTTCCTTCTGCCAGATCATATTCCAGATTAGAATATCCTTCTGCCACAGCAAGCAGTCTCTTTGTAGCTGCTTTTCCAAGCGGCGCTCTTCCAAGACCTGTGTGAAGAATCACTCCTGTTCCATTATAAACCGGCCGCATCTGCCACATATCTTCCTGCAGATATCCTTCTACCACACTGCACAGATCCTCGTCCGACTGCATCTCATCCAGAAACTTCCGCACTAACTGCTCACTTCCAGAGACAGTCTTTTCTTTCTGAATCTGTTCCCGTAAATCATCCAGCAGTTTTTGTACCTTTTCTTTCACCTGGTTGTATCCAAATCTTTGAATCAACACTTTAACTCCCGGTCGTTTCATCAGATCGTCAATTCTCGGAAGCATTCTGTATACTACATTTTTATTTTGATTTTCTTTCTGTTCCAACTGTCTTTCCTTTCTACGACAGAGAAATGCTGTAAGGTATAGACTGACACCCTCACAGCATTTCTATTCAGAACATACGAAATGTTCTAATTCTTTTTCAGTTGGATGAGTTTCTTCTGCCGCGCTTTTACCCGGCCGATCACAGATACTTTTGTTTCAATTCCTGATTCTGCAAAGTCTTTCATCAGTCCGTCCAGTTCTTCCTCCGGCACACTTACCAGAAGACCTCCTGAAGTCTGAGGATCGCTGAGCAGATCCAGATATACTTCTTCCACATCTCCTGCATCGAGATACGGTTCGGCAAATTCACGATTCTTATATGCTCCCGCCGGAACCAGTCCCATGCGGGCATAATCTGCTGCCTCCTCGAGATATGCAATCTGCTCTGGATAAATTTCCAGAGTCACATCACTGGCCTGCGCCATCTCAGTACAGTGTCCGAGCAGACCAAATCCAGTCACATCCGTACAGGCATGCACCGTATAATTCTCCACCGTTTCTTTCGCTTTTCGATTCAGTGAAGCCATTACAAGTGCCGCTTCCTGTGCCGCTGCTTCTGATGCCATCTGCGCTTTGACCGCAGTGTTGATCACACCGCTTCCGATCTGTTTCGTCAACACGAGAACGTCTCCCGACTGACACCCATAGTTTTTGTAAATTTTCTCCGGGTGCACGAAGCCTGTAACCGAGAGTCCATACTTCGGTTCGTCATCCTGTACAGAATGCCCTCCGACCAGAACAGCTCCTGCCTCCAGAACTTTATCCGCTCCTCCCCTGAGGATCTCTCCCAGGATCTCCGGATCCAGACAATTCGGGAAGCACACAATATTCAATGCCACTTTCGGCTCTCCGCCCATGGCATACACATCACTTAAAGAATTGGCCGCTGCAATCTGACCAAACATATACGGATCATCCACCACCGGAGTGAAGAAATCCAATGTCTGTATCATGGCAGTCTCATCCGATATTTTATAGATTGCGGCATCGTCCGATGTCTCAACCCCGACGAGCAGACGCTCGTCCGAAAATTTAGGTAACTTACCCAGAACCTGGGCAAGGGTCTCAGGACCTATCTTGGCCGCTCATCCGGCAGTCTTTGTCATCTGTGTCAGATGAATTTCTTTATACATGCTCTTATGTTCCATTCTTCACGCACCTCCTTTCCGCATCTTCTTATTAATAAATCCACTGCTTCAGAACAAAGAATGTGCCTTGGCACATTCTAGCGCCTGCGGCGGTCGCTTGCGACATCTTCCTTGTACGCCGCAGTGCGCATCCTCGCGGAGCGTTTTTATATATTAGGAAAGAGCACTTTCCTAATATATAAAATAACTGGCTCACCCGTATACAAATACATAAGATAATTATGATTTTAGAAACAATGTATTTCCACAATTTAACAAGGTTTAATAATCTTACCTGCCTGCTGCATGGACTCAACAATACTGTACATATTTGTGACAGTTCCAACAGCCAGTTTTTCTTTTAATCCGTAATAGTCCAGGCATGTGCCACAAGTCATGATCTCCACGCCCTGGCTTTCCAGATTCTTCAGATCTTCCAGTGAATCGGATCCTTCGCAGGTCAACTTTGCACCACCATTGTAAAAGATCATTTTCTTTGGAAGTTCTTCCAGCTGAGTGATTGCATAAATGCAGCCTTTGATCAGAACTCCACCAAGTTCCTCATTTCCCTGTCCCATCTTGTCAGAAGAAAATACTGCAATTGTATCTCCTGTCACGAAACATCCGCAGGAATCTCCTGCTTCTGTCACGGCAACATCTGCATTTCCTGCAGCATTGATTTTTACTTTATACTCACCTTCACCAAGTTTTTCACTTGTAACAGCTGCTCCTGTACTTTCTGCCAGCTTTGTGACATTCTTCACTGCTGTCTCGTTATCTACAAGAACCTCTACTTCTTCCGGTCCTGTCAGTGTATCTAACGCTTTCTTTGTTTTAATAACCGGCACCGGGCATTTATCTCCCATTGCATTTACTGTTATCATAATATATCGCTCCTTTTTCCTTAATCAGGCTTCTAAATTCTAGTATAACATTTTCTGTACAGGTTATCAAATTGTAATATTTTTTTCTCGCCATTTAAAATCGCCTTTGGCGATGGGCGAGATACATTCAAGACAATACGTGCATCCTCCATGCCAATCAGCGGAGTGATTGACATGGGGGGGTGAACAGTAACTGTAGGTTGTTCCTGTTCACATCACAGCATAGCTGTAAACAGTAACGTATCTTCATTTACAAAAAAGTGGGCTTATAAAAACTGCTCTCGTTCTTATAAGCCCACTTCTTTTTTATTTCATTTTCATATAAAACAGTTTATTCTAGAATTTTCCAGACACTAGAGTGTGTCTGAAACTCCTTACGCGTCTTTTCCTTCTCCGGCAAAATATTCTTTCACCAGTTTTACAACCACACCGGACAGCAGGAAGACTGCGATCAGGTTCGGAATTACCATCAGACCGTTAAATGTCTCTGCGATATTCCACATCAGTCCAAGTTCCATTGTTGCACCAACGATTGCCACCAGTGCGTAAAGCACCATAAATGGTTTGTTGGCCTTTGTTCCAAGAAGAAATTCTACACAACGGGTTCCATAAAGTCCCCAGCCGATGATTGTAGAAAATGCAAAGCAGCACATTGCAACGGCTGTAAAAATGGATACCCAGTTTCCATATGTAGATGTAAATCCAAGGATTGTAAGTTCTGCTCCTGCAGCAGCTCCATATCCGACCGGCACACCGCTGCACAGAATTACCAGTGCTGTCAGTGTACAGATTACGATTGTATCTACAAATACCTCAAAGATTCCGAAGAATCCCTGTTTTACAGGTTTTCTTGTATCTGCACAGGCATGTGCGATAGAACCTGTACCAAGTCCGGCTTCATTGGAGAAGATTCCTCTGGATACTCCCTTCTTCATACTCATGAAGAAAGATCCTACTGCCCCTCCTGTCACCGATGCCGGTGAAAACGCTCCTTTAAAAATAGAAGCAAATACTGACGGGATATTCTGATAGTTCAAAATCACAACACCCAATGCAAGAATGATATAAATCACTGCCATGAACGGAACCAGCTTTTCTGTTACCTGTCCGATTCTCTTGATTCCTCCGAGAAGAATCAATCCAATCAATACTGCCAGAATGATTCCGATCACCAGATTTAATGTTCCAACATTGCTTTCACCGATCACTCCATAATTAAACAAAGCAGAATCAATTGCAGTTGTGATTGTATTTACCTGCGTTGCATTTCCTGTTCCGAATACGGTCAGCACACCAAATGCTGCAAACAAATATGCAAGCCAGAGCCATTTTTTCTTCAGACCATTTTTGATGTAATACATTGGTCCTCCGACCAGATCTCCTTCTGCATTTTTCTCACGGAAATGTACTGCCAGAGTTACTTCTGAAAACTTTGTACACATTCCAAGGATCGCAGAAATCCACATCCAGAAGACTGCTCCCGGTCCTCCGATTGCAATGGCACCTGCCACCCCCGCGATATTACCGGTTCCAACAGTAGCAGCCAGTGCTGTACATACCGCCTGAAACGGAGTCAGTGCTCCATCGGAAGCATCTCTTTTTCTCAGCATTCTTCCAATCGTAACTTTCATCGCATAAGGGAATTTTCGGATCTGTAAGAATCCTGTACGGACACTCAGCAGAAGTCCTACACCGATGATACAGATCATGGCCGGTACACCCCAGATGAAGTCATTCACTACGTTATTGACTGATTCTATTGTAGCTAACATTCTCTCTTATTCCTTTCCTTTTATACGGCTCCCCAAAATCAGAGCGTGTCTTATATTGCCGCTTTACCATGCTAAATTGCAGTTTAACTGTTAAATTGTAGCACGATTTTACACAAAAGTACAGATTTTATGCGAGAAGCAGCGCGAAAAACCCTGAATCCGTGAAAAATGGAATCACTGATTCAGGGCTCAATAACTATCTTTTTATTTTTTCTATCTTATCCCAATGCTTAAATTTACTTTACAGATAAATTATAATGTCTTCACTGCAACATTCAAAATATGTTTCGCACACTGCTGCAGATCTGCCTTATTGATCTCTTTTCCTTCTTTCACAGCATTTACGATATCATCTACATTCTGCTGGCATCCCGGCATCTGCAGATCATTTCCGGCTTTAATACACTGAACACTGCTGGAATGTGTATATTTTCCGGAAGGAGATACCATTCCCATCGCAGAAGTATCCTGTGAGGTGTACCAGTCTGTCATCACAAGTCCTTCAAATCCCCACTCATCTCTTGCAACGTTCTGAAGCAGATCGTAGTTATTTGCCGCATGGACTCCATTAATCAGATTATAGGATGTCATAATTGCATAAGGCTGTGCTGTTTTCACTGCGATCTCAAAGCCTTTGAGATAAATTTCTCGCAGAGCACGCTCACTGATATGTGCATTTGTGAACATACGGTTGTCTTCCTGATTATTTCCTGCAAAATGTTTGATCGTTGTTCCCTGTCCGCCACAGGACTGAACACCTTTTGTGTCTGCTGCAGCACAAAGACCTGCAAGTACCGGATCTTCAGAATAATACTCAAAATTACGTCCACACAGTGGGTTTCTGTGAATATTCATTCCCGGAGCAAGCCACAGATGTACATGGAACAGCTTCATCTCTTCTCCGACGATCTGTCCCATTCTCTGGATCAGATCCATATCCCAGGACTGTGCCAGTGTTGTCGCGATCGGGATTGCAGTACAGTACTGATAATAATCTACTACATCCTCCGGAAGATTTTCTGCAAATGGTGCGATTTCCAGACCAAACTGTTCGCCGCCCGGAAGCTTATTTCCATCCTTATCTGTCTTGAAATGTTTCTGCAGACGTAAACCAGCCGGTCCGTCTGCCAGAATCAGATTCGGAACTTTTCTTGTTTTCATCAGTGAAGAAGTGGTGTCTCCTGCTGCCCCCGGCACACATGCAGAAGCAGAACCAACCACATTACCACCACCGAGTTCTCGCTCTGTTCCCACACAGAGTTCTGCCATTTCTTCCACTGTAAGCTGCGCAACCAATTCATCAATCGTTGCCTTTCCTTCTTTCACATCTTCCAGCGTCAGCACCTGCTCTGGTTTCTTATCTTTCAGAGTTCTCCGCATTACTTCATATTCAGCAAACTTTGTCTGCATCTTCTCTGAACTGATGGTAATCACTTTATTGAACGGTGTATCATCCAGATCAAGTTCAAAAAGCGGGAGCATGTGATGAATCTCTTTGACAAGCACAGAGTCTTTCATCACTTTCTTAAGCTGAAGCGTTCTGACAGTCTCATCCAGATCGATCGTCATTGCAATCTTTGTTGTACGGGAGCTGTTTCCAACACGGATTACATATTCGCCCTCTTCCATTACCCATGCTGCATCATAAGAATCGTAGGAAGCCATATCAGTTGTGGCAAATGTCACAGTCACAACTTCCGACTCTCCCGGTGCAAGCAGCTTAGTTTTCGCAAATCCCGCAAGTTCCTGTGTCGGTTTTTCAATCAGACCGTTTGGAGCAGAATAATAAACCTGAACTACTTCTCTTCCCGGATAAGTATCACCGATGTTCTTTACTTCAACCTCTACAGTTACTGTCTCTTCATCCGCAGTAACTTTTTTCGTTGTAAGTTCGAATTCTGTATAGCTCTTTCCATATCCGAAGCAATACAGCGGCATCACACCAAATGTATCAAAATAACGGTAACCCACATAGATTCCATCACTGTAATATTCATCATCCAGATCTCCATTACGATAACTGAATGTCGCAGAAGACGGATACTCATCATAAGATTTTGCCCATGTGTCTGTGAGCTTTCCGGACGGATATGTCTTTGCTGTCAGGACATCTGCCACTGAATAACCGCCGATGTTTCCAGTCTGTCCAACCAGTACAAGTGCCTTCACGCCTTCGATTTTCTTTAATTCTGTCAGGTCAATGATTCCACCTACGTTCAACAGTACAATGCAGTTCTGATAATGTTCTGTCATAAAACGGATATTCGCAAGTTCTGCATCGTCTAAATAGTAATCCCCTTTTTCAGCTTTTCTGTCTTTTCCTTCTCCGGAATTTCTGGAAATCACATAGATCGCTGCATCTGCTTCTTTCACATCTTCTGCTGTAATCTCCGGCTGCTCTGGTGCTTCAAATGGATGTTCAAATCCAACTATAACGGTTGGTGCACCGGTTTCCTCTGAAATGTGCTGCAGTTTTTTCAGATAGTTTTCCTGTGCTTCTGCAAGTATCTGGTCATAACGATCCAGCCAGCTGCCTGTAACCAGTTCGAATCCAGCCTCTTCCAGTCCCTGAGCAATAGAAATGCTCTCGCGCACATTGACATCTCCTGATCCTGTTCCGCCTTTGATCGTATGTCTTGCTCCAGTTCCAAAAAGTGCCAGTTTCTTTGTATTTTCTTTCAGCGGAAGAGCTCCGTCATTCTCCAGAATGACCATGCATTCTCCTGCGAGCCTGCGTACTTCTTCCTGATGTTTTCTTTCATATTCCTGAATTTCGTCTGTCTTCAATGCATAAATCTGTGCCATAAATTAATTTGCCTCTTTTCTTGTAAATCTTATCTGTCTGAAGCTCTATACTCTATCTTTCCTGTTACGCATCCCTTTTAGCTATCATTTAGAGCTATCATATTTTCGCCAATGGCAATACAGATTTATTATACTTGATTTTAATTGCTTCTGCCAGTAGCATGTAATTTTATTTATGATCAGATCCTATAACGTGTTACTGTTCACAGCATAGCTGCAAACAGTAACACATCTTACCATTTATAACTATACTTCGAACATACACAATGCAGGAGATTATGAAATTGTAATTTTCTCCATAATCCCCTGCATTGTTTCTTCTGCAACTAAATTTCTCAAATATTAATCAAGTACTTCCTTAGAATCAAACTGCTCCATAAATTTTGTATATTCCACAGAATCTTTGAATACTGGTTTGTAATTCTCAACCAGCTCTCTGCTTCTTGCAGCTTTCTCTTTCAGCAGTCCATATGCTGCCAGTGCAAACATTTTCGCTGTATCAATATAAGCTTCTTCTTCATTTGTTACTTCAAAGTTAATCTGGTGAAGTCCGCCTTTTACACCACCTGTGTTGAATGTATAAACAGGCATCAGATGCTGCACATCTCCTACATCTGTAGAGCCGCCGGAATGTCCCGTGGCCTCTCTTACAGGTACTTCCGGTGCTGCAAGTTCTGCTGCTCTCTTCAATTCCGGCAGAGCCTGCTCTGCAAGTGTCGGAAGATACCCCGGCAGTGTAGTAATCTCTACTTTTGCTCCCATTGCCACTGCACCGGCATGGAAAGAACGGTCTGTTTTCTTTGCCGCATCCGTAAATGCTTCAATCGTCTTTGCTCTTACCAGCGTCTCGATCACTACTTCATCCGGAATTACATTGACCAGATTTCCACCTTTTGTAACAATCGGATGAACACGGACACAGTCTTCGTCACGGAAAGTCTCACGGTTGAGTCCCAACGCCTGAAGACCAAGAGACGCTGCGGAAAGTGCATTTACTCCCTTATCCGGTGCACCTGCTGCATGGGATGCTTTGCCAAGATAACGGATTACTTTCGATACAAAGCCATTTCCTGTGCCGCTTCCAACCAGAATCTCATCTCCCGGCTGAATATGATGTGCAAGGCAGAGATCAATGTCATCAAATGCTCCTGTACGAATCAGCTCGCATTTACCGCCGCCGTAACGAATCTTGCCTTGCTCACGGAGCTGATTCTTAAATTCAATCTCACCGTACTCTTCTGCTGGTGTGGCAAAGAATACTACCTGTCCATCCAGTTTTTCTGCAATCTCTGGTACTGTAAGTGCAAGCGCTGCACCAAATACTCCCGCCATCTGTGCATGATGTCCACAGCAGTGTGCAGCATCTGTCTCAGGATTTACATAGGCATGTTCCGGGATTCTCAGAGCATCCAGCTCTCCTAAAAGTGCAAGGCTTGCGTTCTCCTTTTTCTCCTCATTCAGATAAGCTTTCACTCCTGTGATCGCAAATCCTGTCTCTGTATGAAGTCCAAGTTCTTTCATCTTATTTACAAATTTTTCTGAAGTACGGAATTCTTTATATCCCAGTTCCGCATGTGTATAAATATCTCTTGCAAATTCGATAATCTCATCTCTGTGCTGATCGATTGTGTCTATAATTAACTTTTCTGTCTGATCCATGTTTTCTACCTCACATTCTTTTGCCAAACTATGTATTTTATCTGATTATACCATAACAGGGAGACAATTTCTGTCCCCCTGCACCATCCCATGATTCTGAATTTTCAGAAAATATTACTGTTCACAGGTAACCTGCAAACAGTAACCAGGAAATCTCTTCCTTTAATTCAGGCTCAGAACCACTTACTGAAGTTCTTCTGGAATCCACCATAATCCATCATTATTTTCTTTCATATACTCTTTGAATTCATCAGAGTGATATGCATCTACGATTGCCTGTGCCCATGCTGCATCTTTGTTCTCTTCTTTTACTACAACCTGAAGTACAAGGTAATCCTGAATATCTTCATTCGCAAGTGCTGTAGAAGCATCGATTCCTGCATTGTATACAACGCTTCCTGTGATTGCTACGTAATCGAAATCAGCCATTGTAGCCGGGATTGTCATACTGTTCATCTCTGTAAACTGAATGTTATGTGGGTTCTCAACGATGTCATCCTGTGTTACTGTGGATGAATCTGCATTCTCATCCAGTTTGATCCAGCCGATCTTCTGAAGCATCAGATAGCAGCGTGCTGTGTTGGACGCATCATTTGGAACTGCCACTTTTGCGCCATCCGGAATATCATCGATGGAATCGTATTTATCAGAATATACACCTGCCGGAACTGTCGGGATCGGGCTGATTGCAACCAGATCTCCGTTATAACTCTCATTGAAGTTTTCCATATAAGCTGTATGCTGCTCTACATTGACATCAACATCTCCGTCATTCAATGCAACGTCTGCTGTCTGAAGATCTGAAAGATCAACTCCCTTTACTGTGTATCCTTCTTTCTCAAGGATCGGAACAATGGCATCTTCAAAGAGCTCTGTATACGGTCCCTGAGATTTTCCATAGACGATTTCTTTCTTATCTGAACTTTCTGCTGAGTCACTTTTTGCAGAATCTCCTGATCCTGAGCTTCCGCATGCCACAAGACCAAATGCTGTTGTCGCTACTAAAATACTTGCAATAAATTTTTTCATTTTCATAATGTAAATCTCCTTTTATTTATGCTGTCTTAATTTTCTTGAAATTGTATTTCCTGCAAACTGAAGGATCTGCACAAAGATAACTAGTACTACAACTGTGAAGATCATCAGTGGTGTGTTCATTCTCTGATATCCATAAGTCAGTGCCAGGTCTCCGACACCACCTCCGCCTACATATCCTGCCATCGCAGATGCTCCGAGAAGTCCGATCGTACCGGTTGTCAGTGCCAGAACGATGGAACCAAGTGTCTCAGGAAGAAGGAAGTAACGGATGGTCTGCCATGTTGTGGCTCCCATCGCTTCTGCTGCTTCCAGAATACCAGGATTAATCTCCAGTAAACTGTTCTCCATCAGTCGTGCCAGATACGGACTGATGTAAATAACAAGCGGTACTAACGATGCTGTACTTCCGATCGTGGTTCCGACGATTGCTCTTGTCAGCGGCATGATCGCTACAAGGAGGATTACGAACGGAATACTTCTTACGATATTAATGTAGATACTTACGATGTTGTAAAGAATCAGGTTCTCTGCAAGTCCCCCCTTGCGGCAAAGCACAAGGATCAATGCCAGAATAATTCCAATGATGGTTCCGATGATCAATGACCATGCCACCATATATAAAGTCTGTCCTCCACTGGTCAGTAGTTTCTCCAGTGAAACTCCAAAATACTGCTGATCCATTAAATCACCTCCAACCTTTCTCGGATTACTCCGTTTTCGTCAATCTGTTTCTCTGCTTCCAGAATCTTCTCTTCAGATCCAAGCAACTGTAAGATGAACACACACATTACGTTGTCCTGAAGTTCCTGAACAGTTGCTCCCAAGATATTTACTACAATTCCTTCTACGTGACAGATATCTGAGATAACCGGGCGTTTTACGCTGCTTCCGATAAATTTCAGTCGCTCTACACGGAAATGTTCTTTCTGCTCTTTTACAAGACTTATGATGCTCTCAGGAATCTGATCATTCACAACAGTCTGAACAAATCTCTTTGTGACCGGTGCCTGCGGTTTTCCGAATACATCCAGTACACTTCCCGCCTCGACTACCTGTCCGTTCTCCATGACTGCTACTTTATTACAGATCATCTGAACCACCTGCATCTGATGTGTGATCAGAAGGATCGTAACTCCCATCTCACGGTTGATCTTCTTAAGCAATTTCAGGATTGCCTCTGTTGTCTGTGGATCCAGAGCACTGGTTGCCTCATCACAGAGCAGGATATCCGGTGTTGTTGTCAATGCTCTCGCGATTCCGACTCTCTGTTTCTGCCCACCGGAAAGCTGGCTGACATACACGTCTTTCTTGTCTTCCAGTTCTACAAACTGAAGAACTTCTTTCACTTTCTTATCAATCTCAGCCTTCGGTACTTTCTCAAGAATCAGAGGTAAGGCTATGTTATGATAAACTGTTTTGGATTCCAGAAGGTTGAACTGTTGGAATACCATTCCGATCTTTCTTCTTAACTTACGAAGCTGTGGTTTCTTCAGACTTCCAAGTTCTTCTCCATGAACCGTTACAGTTCCGCTATCCGGTGTTTCAAGTCCATTTACAAGACGGATCAGTGTGGATTTACCGGCTCCGGAGAACCCGATGATTCCGTAAATGTCTCCTTTTTCTACATGGATGCTTACATCCTGCAGGGCATGTACCTTACCGTACTTTCCGGAGAAGGTTTTGTTTGCGTGTTCTACTTTTATCATACTCATCACTCCATCTGTGTGTGTTTTTCGTATCTCAGATTCGATATGCGTATGATATCGCTTTTAACCTACCTTGTCAATAGGTTTTATATGTTTTTGTGTATTTTTTATGAATTTAAATGCTATTTTGAAGTGTTTCTATCTATTTTTATATACACTTTTTCTAAAAGAGATAAGATTTCCTTTGAAGCAAGGAGTTTATGGAAATGTTTTGACTTTTAATTTTGTAGCCGTTTATGCACCAAAATATTTCACAAATTACAAAAACGTCTTACATGGATTCCTGTTTTTATTTTGAATCCATGCAAGACGTTATCGTAATTTTTTAAAATCTCTATCTTAGAGTGTGTCTGAAAAATCATTCCTGCAATCTACAGCCCCACTTTGCGGTATATTTTGCCTTCATTCGGTTGACGTAGCCCGCTACGCCGCCCTCATTCAGACAAAATTTCCCACAAATTGTGACATATATCTTGCAGAAAGCATTTTTAAGACACACTCTACTGTTCTATTTTCGAGCTGCACTCTTACAAAGAATATATTTTCTTTAATTTTTCTACAACGTTTTCTAAGGAAGCTTCATGAAGCGGATAATATTTATGATATAAATCCTCTGCTTTAATTTTTTCAACTAGATTTTCTGAAGAAAGTGCATATTTCCATTGCATATAAGTATAAACGTCTGCCATCCATGCTAAAATAAATTCATCGTATTTTTCACTAATTTCAGATACAAGCCCCACCTTAATTCCCATTTCACCTAAAATCTGCTTTGGTGTCTTATTCAAATACAGAGGATTACCTTCATCCATCCGTTTTCTATATTCACCACACAAATATCTTTCAATCACGGCAAATGCATCTTCTTCACAGTAACGCCCGATCAACTTAAAAAGATAGCGATGTTTCTTTAGCATACTATCCAGATAACATTCATCATATGCCGGCATGTTCATATCCTCCATTTCCCTGATATACCAAATTATGCTGTATTGCATATCTTGCTGTAATTCCAGGTGGTTGAAATCCATCCAGTAAAATTGCTTTCATACGTTCTGACAAGAATTTGCTCACTTCTCTTCTTGCATATAAATCAGCATCTTTATCTTCTTGTGTCAAAGCCACAGAATATGCTTCCAGCCACTTAACCTTTTCAAACGCTTTTTCAGATTTTAAAAAAATCTGATTCCCCAAAGAGCCTTTATAAAATAAGCGTTCTACCTCATACAAATTAATCTGATTCAATAAAAATGCTTCAATTACCTGTGTATAACTGTCATCAGCACGATACCCTTTTATAATATCAGCTTTCGTCGTATCTGGTTTATATAATTCCACTAACCGTTTTCCGACAATGGTTGCATTCTCATCACTGGTCCCACGATTCGCTACAACTTCTGCAATCCACGCTAATACACCTCGCTCATTTAAATCTAATATCTGCAACTCGTCCAGATTTAAATCATAAACATTTACAATTGAGTTTTCCGGAGTTCCATTCAGTCCCGCCCAACTTCTTGCGCGATCCTCGTATTCTGTTGTATAAAATCCATTTCCATAATCATTATCGTTCTTCCCTCCTAAATATTGAGGATATTGAATGACATGATCAGATCCATGATATACTCTCGTCATATTATCGCCTTCCGTCTTTGTCTCTTTTTTATATACTAGCTTATTTATATTTTCTTCGCAATCAAAACATCTTTCATCCTTATAATTTCTTTTCCAACTGACAGCATAGCTGCAAATAACAATATATCTCGCCATTTTTTATATTTCACTTTTTATACAATCTAATATTGAGCACATTCCTTAACCTGTGTTATAATTACTAAAGCTTATTTGAACAATTTGTTTTTGCATTTCTATTGTACAAAACTTATATTTTGACTGTAACAGAAAGGATTTATTAATTCATGTGGATAGCAGATAACTGGAAAGATTATGAAATTATTGACTGTTCTAAGGGAGAAAAACTGGAACGCTGGGGAGATTATCTTCTTGTCCGTCCGGATCCGCAGGTCATCTGGGATACTCCTAAGGCACACAAAGGATGGAAGAATATGAACGGACATTATCACCGCAGTAAAAAAGGCGGCGGTGAATGGGAATTCTTTAAACTGCCTCAGCAGTGGCAGATTCATTACGGATCTCTCACATTTAACTTGAAGCCATTTAGTTTTAAACATACCGGACTGTTCCCGGAGCAGGCAACCAACTGGGACTGGTTTTCTGAAAAGATCAGAAATGCCGGACGCCCGATCAAGGTACTGAATCTCTTTGCTTATACCGGAGGTGCTACACTCGCAGCAGCTGCAGCAGGAGCACAGGTAACTCATGTAGATGCTTCTAAAGGAATGGTAACATGGGCAAAAGAAAACGCTGTATCTTCAGGACTTGGGGATGCACCAATCCGCTGGCTTGTTGATGACTGTGTGAAATTCGTAGAACGCGAGATACGTCGTGGCAACACATACGATGCCATCATCATGGATCCACCGTCTTATGGAAGAGGACCTAAAGGCGAGATCTGGAAAATTGAGGATATGATCCATCCGCTCATCAAGCTTTGTACAAAGATCCTCTCTAAAGATGCTTTATTCTTCCTTGTAAACTCTTATACAACAGGACTTGCTTCTGCTGTACTGACTTACATGATTTCTACAGAGCTGAAACCGTGGAATGGACATGTAGACTCTCAGGAAATCGGACTTCCTGTAACAGAATCCGGACTGATTCTGCCTTGTGGCGCATCTGGAAGATGGGAAGCGAAGTAACAGATTCTCTGTAAAATGATTATGACGATTTATAAAATGATTCATCTTCATAACTTCTGTAATGTACATACTGTAGAAGGCATTTTATCATACGTTATATGACATAATAAAAGAGCAATATGAACATCGGGAACTTAAAATTTCTTTCCGTGTTTATATTGCTCTTTTTCTATATCCCCAATATATTACAATGTTACTTTAATCTGTCCCAAAATCTCCCCGATCGGAGCAGCAATTGACAATTCGGCTCTTACTGCTTTCGCAGTATCAGACTTATTGATCACTACAAGATGCTTCCCATGGAAATAATCAATAAATCCTGCTGCCGGATATACTACCAGGGACGTTCCTCCAATAATCAGAGTATCTGCTGAAGCAATTGCTTCAACTGCTCCCTGAATTGTCTTCTGATCAAGCCCTTCTTCATACAGAACTACATCCGGCTTAATCTTGCCACCACAACTGCATTTTGGCACACCGTCACAGTTCTTTACATACTGTGCATCATAGAATTTTCCGCACTTCATACAGTAATTTCTATGGATGCTTCCATGAAGTTCATACACTATTTTACTTCCCGCTGCCTGATGCAGTCCATCTATATTCTGCGTTACAATTGCACTCAGCTTTCCTGCCTGCTCAAGTTCAGCTAATTTCAGATGAGCTGCATTCGGTTTTGCATCCAGACACATCATCTTCTCTTTATAAAAATCATAAAATGCATCCGGATACTTCATAAAGAAACTATGACTTACCACCTGTTCCGGTGAATATTTATATTTCTGATGATAAATTCCATCCGCACTTCTAAAATCCGGAATCCCGCTTTCTGTGGAAACTCCTGCACCACCGAAAAACACAATTCTACTGCTGTCATCAATGATTTCCTGAAGCTGTTCTATTTCTTTTTCATACATATGATTGCACATCCTTTTCTATTTGCTTCACTGTGAATTACTGCTTTAAATCCCAAACCACATTTTCTTATGCATTTTAATCTGCTTTTAAATGCCCTTCTGCAATATGTTTATCCATTACTTCCAACATTTTGTTCCAGACAATTTCAGATGTCTCAGGTACTTTCTCATTCCGCTTACATACCTGTGATCTGTGCACACCATGCTCTGTCCAGCTCAGTCCATTAGAAGCATCATTCAGAAGGAATGGCTGGAAATTGTCCAGTAGATGAGCAAATTTAGCATCTGCACTTTCGTATTCCTCAAATTCATCCCAGAGTTTTCTGAAATAACTTCCCTGATCTTCAGGAAGAATCCCAAAGATACGGTCGGCTGATTTTAATTCTCTTGCACGTTTTGTCTTTGCACCTTCAGAATCATACGCATAGGTATCCCCCGCATCAATTTCCACCAGATCATGAATCAGAACCATAATAATTACTTTCAGTAAATCCACATCTTCTTTCATATGCTCTTTCAAAAGTACTGCTGAAAGGGCCAGATGCCAGGAATGTTCCGCATCATTCTCCTTGCGGTTCGCATCTGCAAGATATGTCTGACGAAAAATATTTTTCACCTTGTCTACTTCTATAATAAAACGAATCTGCTGCTCCAGTCTTTCTCTTTCTTTGTCCATCTCGTCTTCCTTCCATCTATATTCTATAAGAAAATTTCCATCAATGATCTTTCCTGATACTCTCTGTCCACGGTTGCCTTTAAATTACTGTTCACTCCCATGTCAATCACTCCGCTGATTGGCATGGAGGATGGTAACACCTTTAAAATATCCGGAAATATGCTTTGCTGTATAATAGCATATTTTTATACAAATTTCAATTATATGATTCGATTCCTGAAACCAGAAAAATCGCCAGTTAATCAAAACTGACGATTTCTGCTCAGAGATTTTTCTCCCTGTTTTCATTCTTTACATTTTGCATATGTAACCGGGCAGTTTCTGCAGATTGCTCTGCAAATCCTGTATTCTGTCCGCGGACAGATACTACTTTTTGCCTTGTCACCTGATCTATTACAGATCAATCTTTCCTGTTGTATTCTTATTTACAACAAAGTATGCTGCTGACTCTTCTGGTTTGAGATAGATCTTAACATCTTTCATCTCGCCAACTTTGTTCTTCAGGTCATGTGTCCATACATCTTTGACTTTCTGAAGAATCTCTTTCTCTGTGTACTCTTTACCAGAGAACTGAAGGAACATCTCTGTCTTGAGTTCAGCCTTCTTAGTTGTTGTCTTTTTAGCCGGAGCTTTCTTAGTTGTTGTCTTAGTTGTCTTCTCAGCTTTTTCTTCAGCCTTTGCTGTCTTCTTAGCTGCAGTTTTCTTTGCCGGTGCTTTCTTCTCTTCTGCCTTTACCTCTGGTGTATCTACCAGCACTGCTGCTTTTGTCTCAAGCTTCTTTGTAGAATCCTTCTTTGTCTCGATTGCTTTGGCAGCTGCTGTCTCGGTCTTTGCTGTTTTTACTTCCGGTTTCTCAGCCGGTTTCTCTGCTGCTTTTGCCTTTGTGTTTGTTTCTGACTTTACTTCTGTCTTCTCAACTACCGGCTTAACTGTTTTTGTCTCTACTGCTTTATCTGCCTTCGCTGTTGAAGTTGTCTTCTTTGATACCATACTTGTCTTTCCCTCCTAAATCATACACCCAAGTACAATGGCAATTACCTGTTTTTACCTGTGAATCTTTTGTTACTGTTTACAGGTTACCTATGAACAGTAACAATCTTTTCACAGTACTCTAGGATTGTACATCATTTTTTTCAAAACGTCAAATTTTAGAATAACTTCTAAAAAATTCATCTAATCCATTCAGTGTTTTCAGCAATACCGGAATCTCATTTTCATCCAGTTTTTCAATCACAGCGTTCGTCATCTGACGATGAAATTCTGCATGATGATGATATGCTTTTTCACCTTTTTCTGTCAGCCAGATATTTACAACTCTCCGGTCTTCCTCGCTTCGTTCTCTGATCACATATTTCTTATTCACCAGACCATTCATTGCAGTTGTAAGCGAACCTGCTGTAATCTTCATTTTCTTTGCCACTACAGACATTGTCGTCTTCTGATTCAGACCAATTGCCTCAATGATATGCATATCATTATTTGTGATATCTTTAAATTCTTCGGTTATAATCGCATTCTTTTCCAGTTCCCATATTTCATTAAACAAATGTACCAGTATGTCATTGATCGTCTCGTACATATTCATACTGACTTCCTCCCTTTTCTTCTAAAGTATATATGAGGTATACTCTCTAAATGATACTTTTTACAGATACATTCTAACAATATGAAACGTAACTGGTCACTCTCACAGCAATCATTCTACATCTTTCTGAAACGCTGATACCGTTTTTCTACCAGTTCTTCTGATGGCATCTTGCTGTACTTCGTTACAAATCCCTGAATCTGCCTGTTCAATTTTTCTGCCACAGCAGGAAGTGTTTCCTCGTTAAATTCTTCTGGTTCAGCAATTACCTGCTCAATGATTCCAAGCTGCTTCAGATCTTCTGCCGTCAGTTTCATCACTTCTGCTGCTTCATTGGCTCTCTTGCTGTCCTTCCAGAGAATACTTGCAAATCCTTCCGGTGATAAAACAGAATAAATGGAATTCTCCAACATCCACACTTCATCGGCTACCGCAAGTGCAAGTGCTCCTCCACTTCCGCCTTCACCGATCACAACAGAAAGTACCGGTACTTTCAACCCAGACATTTCATACAGATTGTGGGCAATCGCTTCGCCCTGACCACGTTCTTCTGCTTCCATTCCACAGAATGCACCCGGAGTATCTACAAAACAGATGACCGGTCTTCCGAATTTTTCAGCCTGCTTCATAAGACGCAATGCTTTTCTGTATCCTTCCGGTGACGGCATGGCAAAATTTCTCTCCAGATTCTCTTTTGTTGTCTTCCCTTTTGCCTGAGCAATCACAGTCACAGGTTTTCCCTGAAAATATGCAATTCCTCCGATCACCGCGCGGTCATCTTTATAATATCTGTCTCCATGTAATTCTACAAAATCATCAAACAGTATGTCAATATAATCCTGTACTGTCGGGCGGTCTTTTCTTCTGGACTGAGTCACTCTCTCCCAGGCAGATTTCTTTGTTCCTGTAAAAACTGTCTGTCCTTTTAAACCTGCATTCGTTTTTTCATTTTCTGCACGATTCTCATTCTTCACTTTCAGCTTACTGTCAATCTGAATCTTCGAACCGGTTTCCTGCTCTTTCTCAAAACTCAGATTGACACTTTTTGCTTCCTCGACAATATTCTCTTTTGTATTCAGTTCCGCATCTCCTGGTTTCTGATGCAGTTCAATAAGTTTTCCAAGAACTTCCTTCATCTCATTTCGCTTCACGATCTGATCCACAAATCCATGCTCCAGCAAAAATTCTGCACGCTGAAATCCTTCCGGTAATTTCTGCCCGATTGTCTGCTCGATCACACGTGGTCCTGCAAATCCGATCAGTGCTCCCGGTTCAGCAAGAATGATGTCGCCCAACATAGCAAAACTTGCTGTTACTCCGCCGGTTGTAGGATCTGTCAGAACTGTGATATACAGAAGTCCGGCATCACTGTGTTTCTTAAGTGCTGCGGATGTTTTCGCCATCTGCATCAGAGAGACGATTCCCTCCTGCATTCTGGCCCCACCGGAACAAGTAAATAAAATCACGGGAAGTTTTTCTTCCGTTGCGCGTTCTACAGCACGTGTGATTTTTTCACCAACTGCCCATCCCATGCTGGCCATCATAAATCTTCCGTCACATACACCAAGTACCGCCGGATTCCCGTTGATCTTTGCTTTTCCTGTCACAACCGCTTCATTCAGTCCGGTCTGCTCTCTTAGCTTCTCGACTTTTTCCGGATAACCTCTGAATTCCAGTGGGTTGACCGGCCCGTTTTCTGTGTTCATGTCACAGTCCCATTCCTCAAATGTATCCTGATCTGCGATACTCTCGATTCGCTTATATGCAGGAATTCTAAAATATCCATGACATTTCGGACAGATATAATTTCCCTGAATTACTTCATCTGTCAGAATTGGGGCTCCACACTTATTACATTTTCTTAAAAGACCTTCCGGAGCTTCCGGTTTCCGTCTCAGATGAGTTCTGGAAACAGATTTTTCTCTTTCGCTCATCTTTTTAAACATATTATGTAATCTCAATTATAATTCCTCCATTTTTAATCTGTATCTACTATCTTCCTTCTGTCCTACAATTTATCTACTGAGCCATGGTTTTTCCCGGAACCTGTCTTAAAAATCATTCCTGCAATCTTCATGCCCCATTTTGCAGTCTATTTTGTAATGTAGAAAAACATCCCGCCAAAAATTAGAGGGTAACGATGGCGAGATGCATTTAGTTTCTGTTATTTTATTTATTATCGTTAATTGTTAATTCTGCGTTTTCACAGCACCTGTCTCATGCACATCTGCCCCTCAATAAGCTCAGCAACTTTCTACTTCTCCGTCTGCATCTGAGAAATAAATTCTACATCGATATTCCCTGATACAAAGTCCGGATTGTGCAGAATTTCATACTGGTAATCTACATTCGTGTCGATTCCTTCTATGATCACTTCTCCAAGCGCGCTCTGCATCTTACGGATCGCGCTTTTTCTGTCCTCTGCATGTACAATCAGTTTTGCCAGCATGGAGTCATAATACGGTGGAACTGTATAGCCTGTGTAGACAGCCGTATCCACGCGCACACCTTCTCCTCCCGGGAAATGCACATCTGTGATTGTTCCAGGTGACGGGCGGAAATTTTTCTCCGGATTCTCTGCATTAATTCTGCACTCAATGGCATGTCCTGTAATCTGAATGTCTTCCTGTTTTACAGACAGCTTCTGTCCATCTGCAATCCTGATCTGCTCTTTGATCAGGTCGATCCCTGTCACCCATTCCGTCACCGGATGTTCCACCTGAATTCTTGTGTTCATCTCCATAAAATAAAAACTGCCACTCTTCTCCAGAAGAAATTCGATTGTTCCGGCATTGGTATAATGCGCAGCTTTCGCAGCTTTCACGGCCGCTTCTCCCATCTTTGCACGAAGCTCTGGCGTCAGTGCTGCTGACGGTGACTCTTCGATCATTTTCTGATGATTTCTCTGAATGGAACAGTCACGCTCACCCAAATGTACTACATCTCCATACTTGTCAGCAAGAATCTGAAACTCAATATGACGCGGATGTTCTACAAAATGCTCAATATACATTGTCCCGTCTCCGAATGCCATCTTGGATTCTTTCTGCGCTGTCTGAAAGCTTTTGGAAAATTCTTCCGGTGTCTGTGCCACGCGCATTCCTTTTCCTCCACCGCCAAGTGCTGCTTTTACAATGACCGGATACCCGATTTCTGCAGCGATCTCTGCACCTGTCTGTGCATCGTATACTGGCTCTTTACTTCCCGGAATTACCGGAACGCCTGCATTTACCATTGTGTTTCTTGCCTCAGATTTATTTCCAAGTTTACGGATGACATCCGATGAAGGTCCGATATAAGTGATGTTACATTGCTCGCACAGTTCTGCAAACCGGCTGTTCTCTGAAAGGAAACCAAATCCCGGATGGATTGCATCTGCTCCAGATACCAGTGTTGCACTGATGATATTCTGCATGTTCAGATAGCTCTCTGCGGAAGCTGCCGGTCCGATGCAGACTGCTTCATCTGCAAGCTGTGTATGCAGCGCTTCTTTATCCGCCTCTGAATACACGGCAACAGTCTGAATTCCCATCTCCCTGCATGCCCGGATAATCCGGACTGCAATCTCTCCTCTGTTGGCAATTAATATCTTATCGATCATCTTTTATTCTCCTACCATAAAAGTCAGCTCTGCTGTGACTACAACCTTTCCATCCACTGTAGCAACCGCTTCACCGATTCCCAAAGGTCCTTTACGTTTTATGATCTTTGTTTCCAGTCTTAATTTATCTCCCGGAAATACCATCCCTTTAAAGCGGCACTTCTGTACTCCACCAAAGAATGCAATCTTTCCCTGATTTTCAGGAACACTCAAAATTGCAACTGCCCCTGTCTGTGCAAGTGCTTCCAGGATCAGAACTCCCGGCATCACTGCCTTCTGTGGGAAATGTCCGCGGAAGAAATCCTCGTGATAAGAAACCCCTTTATATCCGATTGCATATTCTCCCGGCTCATAATCTTCAATCTGATCCACCAGAAGAAATGGATGTCTGTGTGGAATAATCTCCTGAATCTGTTCTGTATTCAAACTATTCATTTACTTACACCTCTTTCACCGCGATCAACGGTTGGCCATATTCTACCGGCTGTCCGTTCTCTACAAAAACCTCTGTGACCGTCCCTGTGAAGTCACTCTCGATTTCATTCATCAGTTTCATCGCTTCTACAATGGCAATTACCTGACCTTTTTCCACATAATCTCCTACTTTGACATAAGGTTCTGCATCTTCTGCCGGTGCGGCATAATAAGTTCCGACCAGCGGAGAAACAATCTTCTGTCCCTCTTCCACTTTTCCAGATCCATCGGAAGAAGTTTCTCTGCTATCTCCGCCATTCGGCTCTGCAAATCTCTTCTCTGTCGCATTTGCTTCCATAGTGCGACTACTGCCGGAAATCACAGATGTATCAGAGAGACCAGTTTCTGAAACTGCCACGCTTCCTTCTGCTGTGGCCGCCACCAGATTGACCGGCTGCGCATTCTGCATGACCTGAATCATCTGCGGTGTTTTCTTAAGCGAAAGTCTTGTACCGCCTTCTTTATAATCCAGTTCTGTAACTTCTGATTTTGAAACTGCATCTAACAACTGCAGGATTTCTTCTATCTTCATACTCATCCGTCTACTCCTCATATGCCTTTACAAGCAGGGACACATTATGTCCTCCAAATCCAAGAGAATTGGAAAGTACATAATTTACCTCTTTTTCAACCGGTGCTCCCACTGCGTAATTCAGTCCACACTCAGGATCTACATTCTCTGTTCCCATTGTCTGATGG
This sequence comes from uncultured Mediterraneibacter sp., assembly GCF_934309415.1. Lineage (GTDB taxonomy): Bacteria > Bacillota > Clostridia > Lachnospirales > Lachnospiraceae > Mediterraneibacter. The sequence goes on along the minus strand of NZ_CAKRDI010000008.1, from coordinate 61,929 downwards.
ATAAAATTCTCCATGATACTCTTTACACATACGATAAATTCAACCGCTCCGGCTGCTCCCAGCATATGCCCGATCATAGATTTCGTAGAATTGATCACAACTTTTTCTGCTGCATCTCCCAATGCATAACGAATTGCTCTTGTCTCGAACAGATCATTATGATGCGTACTTGTACCGTGAGCATTGATGTAATCGATCTGCTCCGGCTGTACTTCTGCTTCTTTCATAGCAAGCTTCATCGCCATACCTGCTCCCTCTCCGTCCTCTGCCGGGGAAGTAATGTGATAGGCATCTCCTGTAGAACCATATCCTGCCAGTTCTGCATAGATCTTTGCACCTCTTGCTTTTGCATGCTCCAACTCTTCCAGAACCACAATTCCGGAACCCTCTCCCAGTACAAATCCATCTCTGTCCTTATCAAACGGACGAGATGCATGGAATGGATCGTCATTTGTTGAAAGCGCTGTCAGCGCTGTAAATCCTGCCACACCAGTCGGGCAGATACAGCTCTCTGTTCCACCTGCCACGCAGACATCCAGATCACCGAACTGGATGGCACGCATTGCATCACCGATACTGTTAGATCCAGAAGCACAGGCTGTTACTACGTCCGTACATTTTCCTTTCAGTCCAAGCTGAATGGATACATTACCAGCTGCCATATTGGAAATCATCAGCGGAACCATCAGAGGATTAACTCTGGATGGTCCTCTGTCCAGCAGTTTCTTGTAATTCGTTTCTACACATTCCAGACTTCCAATTCCGGAACCGATAATTGTTCCCACACGGTACGGATCTTCTTTCTCCATATCCAGTCCTGCATCTGCAAATGCTTCTTTCGCCGCTGCCACTGCATACTGAGAAAACAGCTCCATTCGTTTTGCTGCTTTAAAGTCCATTCTTTCTTTTGCAACAAAATTCTTTACTTCAGCCGCAAGTTTTACTTTATAATCTGCCGTATCAAACTTTGTAATCGGAGCAATTCCGACTTCACCCGCTTTGATACCAGCCCAGAATTCTTCTACTGTATTGCCGATCGGAGTCACTGCTCCAAGTCCTGTAACTACTACTCTTCTCTTCATAATCTCTGCTCCTTGATTACATCGCCATTCCGCCATCTACATGGAGAACCTGACCGGTAATATATTTCGCTGCATCTGATGCAAGAAAGGCCACTGTTTCCGCAATATCTTCTGTCTCACCAAAATGTCCCAGCGGAATCTGTCCTGTCGCTGCTTCTTTTACTTTATCAGAAAGTACTTCTGTCATTTCTGTGTTGATAAATCCCGGGGCAATTGCATTGACTGTAATTCCACGGGATGCAAGTTCTCTGGCAGCACTTTTTGTAAGACCGATCACTCCTGCTTTGGAGGCGGAATAATTTGCCTGTCCGGCATTTCCAAGTACTCCTGACACGGAAGAAAGATTAATGATTCTTCCTGCTTTCTGACGAAGCATCTGTCTTGCAACAAATCGGATACAATTGAATGTTCCTTTCAGATTTGTATCCAGAACTGCATCGTAATCTTCTTCTGACATTTTCATTAAAAGTCCGTCACGGGTAATTCCCGCGTTATTTATCAGAATATCAATTCTTCCAAACTGCTTTACGATCTCCTGAAACATTGTCTCGCAGGCATGAAAATCAGCTACATTACACTGCATGATCTCTGCCTTTCCACCTGCTGCCTCAATCTCCTGTTTTACTGCTTCTGCTCTTTCACGGGAACCATTATAATTTACTATAACCTGTGCGCCTTCTTCTGCAAGTTTCATGGCAACAGCTCTTCCGATTCCCCTGGAAGCTCCTGTGATTACAGCTACTTTTCCTTCAAATCTGTTTAACATAATTCACTTACCACCTTTTCCACATCTTCCAGCGTACTCACGTTATAAGATTTCACATCTCTGCTGATCTTTCTGAGGAATCCGGTCAGCGTTCTTCCCGGACCGATCTCAACAAATGTATCCGTTCCGTTCGCGATCATTTCTTCCACACTCTGCTGCCATCTGACTGAAGAAGCAACCTGCGCTGTCAGAAGTGCTTTTGTCTCAGAGATATCTGTCACATACTTTGCTGTCACATTCGTTACATATGGAATCTCAAGTGGAGAAAGTGTAATATTTTCTAATACATTTCCAAGTTTCTCTCCTGCTTCTTTCAGGAGCGGAGAATGAAATGGTCCACTGACATTTAATGGCAGGACTCTTTTCGCTCCTGCTGTTTTCAGTACATTAGATGCTGCCTCTACGCTTTCTTTCCATCCGGTAATGACCAGCTGTCCCGGGCAGTTATAATTGGCAACAGAAACTCCTTCGATTCTGTCTACCGCCTCTTCTACTGCCTCGTTCTTCATTCCGAGAACCGCTGCCATGGCTCCTTTTCCTCCCGGAACTGCATTCTGCATGAGAATCCCACGCTGTCTGACTGTCCGGATCGCATCTTCCAGTTGCATTCCGCCTGCTGAAGCAATCGCACAATACTCCCCAAGGCTTAATCCTGCTGTCACATCTGCATTCAGACCTGCTTCACGAAGTACCCGTTCCATGGCCATACAGACTGTAACAAGTGCCGCCTGTGTATATTCTGTCTGATCCAAAAGGTCATTTTCCTCAAAACAGAGTTTTTTCATATCCAGATTCAGAAGTTCTGATGCATGATCGATGATTTCTGCCGCAGTCTTACTGTTCTCGTAAAAATCTTTTCCCATTCCTGCTTTCTGGGCTCCCTGTCCCGGAAAGATAAATGCAATTTTACTCATAGAATCCTTTTCCTCCGATCAGTGTATCTGTCTCTTTTACAAGTTTCTGAATCAGATCATGACAGGAATATCTCTCCTTTACCATACCGGCAATCTGACCCGCCATCACACTTCCGTACTGTACATCTCCATCGACAACAGCTTTTCTGAGTCCCCCAAGAGTCAGAAGTTCCAGTTCTTCAAAAGAAGCACCTTCCTGTTCTTTCTGTAAATATTCTTTTGTCATCTGATTTCTCAGAGCTCTGACCGGATGCCCTGTGGAACGTCCTGTCACACGGGAATCAATATCTCTTGCCTTGATGATGCAATTTTTGTAATTGTCATGTACCTGGGATTCCTCTGTAACTACGAAACAGGTTCCCATCTGTACGCCCTGTGCGCCCAGCATAAATGCGGCCGCAATTCCTCTTCCGTCTGCGATTCCTCCGGCTGCAATGACCGGAATACTGACTGCATCCACTACCTGTGGAACCAGAACCATGGTTGTATTTTCTCCAATGTGTCCTCCGGCTTCCGTACCTTCTGCAACGATCGCATCAGCGCCGCAGCGCTCCATACGTTTTGCCATAGCAACGGAAGCAACTACAGGAATCACTTTCACTCCTGCTTCCTTCCACATCTTCATGTATTTTTCAGGTGAACCGGCTCCCGTGGTCACTACTTTGACCTCTTCTTCTACAATCACCTTTGCAACCTCATCAGCATAAGGACTCATGAGCATAATGTTCACACCAAATGGTTTGTCCGTCAGTTTCTTTGCTTCACGCACCTGTTCTCTCACCCATTCTGCCGGTGCACTTGCCGCACCGATCAGGCCCAGGCCGCCTGCTTCTGATACAGCGGCTGCCAGATGATATTCTGCTACCCAGGCCATACCGCCCTGAATCATCGGGTATGTAATTCCAAGCAGTTCTGTAATCTTTGTCTTCATAAAATCTCCATTCTGCTGCCGGCTGTCATTTTAGAATGATTTTTCAGACACACTTTGACAGCCAACATATCTCTTCTTTTCTTTATGATTCCTTTTCACAGACACGCCTGTTCCCGGCGTGGGTGAAAATTTGTAATTGTTCAGCCATGAAGCACGAATCCGTCACCTTGTGGTATATTTTTCCTTCATTCAGTTGACGTAGCCAGGCTGAAATTTTACAAAATATTACTTATGAGCCTCTACATATTTCACAACATCACCAACAGTAGTCATCTGCTCAAGATCTTCACTTGGAATCTCTACTTCAAATGCTTCTTCGAATGCCATTACCATCTCGAATAAGTCAAGGGAATCTGCTCCGAGATCATCCTTGAAAGATGTTTCCTCTGTGATTTCCTCTGCGTTTACGTTTAATGATTCTGCTACGATTTCTTTGATTTTTTCTAACATGATTTTATTTCCTTTCTTTTTGCTTTTTTCATTTTTTACCATTCCATCAGGCAGCCTGCCCAGGTAAGTCCGGCACCAAATCCGGCCAATACTAATTTCTGTCCATCCTTCAGTCTCTTCTGCTGATTCATCTCATCCAGAAGGATCGGTATGGAAGCAGCGGATGTGTTCGCATATTCCGCCAGATTCATCGGGAATTGCTCCAGATCCTGTTTCAGTCTTCTTGCAACCGCTTCGATGATTCTTCGATTTGCCTGATGCAAAATGAAATAATCCACTTCTTCGGATTTCATCCCTGCTTCTTTCAGAAGTTCTTCAATCAGCTCCGGCACTTTTCGAACAGCGAATTTAAATACTGCCTGTCCGTCCATCTGTAATCCTGAAGTCTCAATACCTGAACCTTCATTTTTCTCTTTTGCCAGTGGATTATTCCTCTGATGATTTTTTCCTTCCAGTGCTTTGCCCTTACTTCCATCAGAATGCGCTGCCATATAACAGACTCTGCTTTCTTCTGTGGCTTTCAGAACTACTGCTCCGGCACCATCTCCAAACAGGATACATGTACCACGATCTGTCCAGTCAACCATCCGACTCATACTTTCCGCACCAATCACAAGCGCTGTCTTTGCTATTCCTGCCTGTATATATGCCTGCGCTGTATTTAATGCAAGTATAAAACCTGTACATGCTGCATTCAGATCATATGCCACTGCGTTCACCGCACCAATCTGCCCCTGCACTTCACAGGCTGCACATGGATATACAGTTTCTGAAGAGGATGTCGCAACCAGAATCAAATCTATCTCATCGGCTGCGATTTCACTGTTTTGGATTGCTTTCATCGCTGCCTGAGCTGCCATATATGATGTTGTCTCTTCTCCTGCAAGATGTCGATTCCTGATTCCCGTTCTCTCACGGATCCATTCATCACTGGTATCTACCAGGGTCGACATTTCGTCATTACTCATCACATAAGACGGTACATAAGATCCCGTCCCACATATTTTCCCAATCATATATTTCTCCCAATATTTTATTTGAATCTTAAATGTTTTGACTTTCAAAGTATATCATATTCAAAGTATATGTCAAGATTTTTTTTCAACTAATTTATTTTGGAACGTATTTGAAAAATACATCAAGGCTCAATAAAAAGTAATTTTTTACCTTCTATTGAGCCTTGAAAATATTACATTATTTTTTATATAGCTTTCTCTTTCTTCAATCTTTTTCTTTTCTCTCTCAATTCTCTGAAAAAGCGTTTCATCATCTCACTGCACTCTTCTTCCAGTACTCCTGTCCGTAATTCTGCCTGATGATTGAATGCCTGTACATCAAGAAGATTCAGGACTGATCCGGCACATCCTGCTTTTGGATTCATGCACCCTACTACTACACATGGAATTCTTGCCTGTATAATTGCACCCGCACACATCTGACATGGCTCCAGAGTTACATAAAGTGTACATTCTTCTAATCTCCAGTCCCCCAGTTTTTTACTTGCTTTTTTTATAGCAGCAATCTCTGCATGGGCCAATGGGCTTTTATCTGTATTTCTCCGGTTATAACCTCTCGCAATGATTTTTCCCTCATGCACAATCACACATCCTATCGGTGTCTCATTCAGATCATATGCCTTTTTTGCCTGTTTCAGAGCTTCCTTCATATATTTTTCATCTGTTTTTCTGTCAATTATTACTTCTGTTTCCTGCACTTTTCTCTGTCCTCTTTTCCATTTTTTACTTCTGATCGTTCTTTTGTGTTACTTTCTTACATAAAGTAATTTCTTTTATTCTATTTCTCCATTGCTTTTATACTTATAACTTTTTTATGTAATCTGTTCTTCTGTGTTCTTTTTTCATTTTCTCAGAATATATTATACGAAACAAGACAAGATCAAGGTATTTTATGAATCAGGGTATCTGTTATCTCTATGAATATGAAAATGACTGTCGCAAAAGAAATATTGGCTTTCTGCAAATCACTCAGCACTACCATTCCTGCAGGATTTCGCTGCATCTGAAAGCACTTCCCGTTCCACCAGGAACCACACTGGAACTGCATGCATTTTATTTGAAAGATGTGACTCTCATCCACACACCTGCTGCCATTCTGAATTATTCCGGTGGCAGTATTGCCACGCAATTATCTATCTCTGAGTCTCTTTTTCCAGATGAAAAAACACTGAATGAAATCGATGGATTTCTCCTTCTTCCGCAGAATTCAAATCATCCGTTTCTTTGGATCGCAAGCAGAAATGCTCTGCCGGTTTCATTTGTAATCACTTCTGATACTGACGATTCTTCAGAAGAAAATGAAGAGAAAAATTCCTTGCATGCTGCTTCATTGCAGGATTCTGTTTCTGAAAGGTCCTCTCTTCAGGAAATTCAGAAAACTCCAGATGCTCAGGAAGCTTTCGCGAAAACATTCTCCGGTGAGACATCTCCATCATCATCCGATTTCACTGAATCTGGCACCAACATTTCTGATGAAATCACAGAAGATACCATAACCAATTCCGAAACTATCGAAAACGCTGCTGTAACACAGGCTGAAAAAACCACTCCAAAATCTGTTGTTGTAGATTCTGAGTCTTCTGAAAATATGGATCATGTCGCTGACTCAGATGACTCACCAAATACTACTGAACCAAGAATTGAAAGAAGAACTTCTTCCGAATCGTCAAATACTCCGCCAAACCAAAATGCGAATAAAAATTCTGCACCTATATCCATCTCAAATCCAACGATAAAAACCGAGAATTCTATTATAATTACAAATCCTGTTATAGAAAACAGAAAAACTTCTGTCAGTTCTCCAACCCGGCAGCAAACCAACGATGCATCTTCCCTTTCCGCACGAAAAATCACCCGTAAAGAACTCTCCATCCTTCCGAGGCGATTCTGGGGACTTGCCAATAATAGCTTCCTGCTGCATGGCTATCATAATTATGACCATCTTCTCCTGATTGAAGAAGATGGTCATGTATGGCTCGGTATTCCCGGTATCTACGATGAGCGGGAAGCAAGAGCTGCTGAGCTGTTCGGATTTCCACAGTTTACCCGATCCTATCTCCCGCTTCTTAAGCTTACAGATGAAGAACGTAATGAGCAGGGCGACTTCGGACACTGGTGCCGATATCTTGACTTCTGATATTATATAATTCCATTCATCTCCTGATACAGACGTTTTGCATAACTGTCTGTCATCCCACACACATAATCTGTGACAAGAAGCAGGCGGAGATATAGTTTCTCTGCCTCGCTCTTTCCTTTGGATTGCAGAACATATGCATTCTTATAATTATCAGAAATAAATGCCACGACTCTGCTGTCAATCGAGTCCTGCTCTTGTTCTGTATCATAGCAGAGAACCGCTCCAACAAAACGATCCATCAGGAAATCCAAAATCGTTGATTCCGTCAGTTCCATTTTATAGATTGCACGGGAAGAAAAGACAAATCGATACGCCATGCTTCCAAGGAGTTCCATCAGACCTTCTCCTCCCGTCCCGTAAAACAGATCTTTCTTAAAAGTGCCATTCATAATAGCCTCATAATTCTCCATGAATCCATCTGTGGCACAATTCATCAAAAATCCTTGTGCACTGATAATCCAGTTTTTCACAGCATAAGCTTCCGGATTATGGACTCCTTTTTCCTCGCCCCTTTGATAAAGCCTGCGAAGCTTTTCTGCCGGTTGGAATCTGTATGCTGCAACCGTTCCATTCTGATTCTGTGTCTCTTTCTTTAATTTTTCTGCTTCCTTTTCTTCCAGAAGATCCAACTCTTTTTCCAACGCATAATAAGAAATAAACCCTTTTACAAATGCATCCTCAATATCTGCAGTCTTATACGCCAGATCATCTGCCGCTTCCAGAATATAAGTCAGTGGATGCCTGTTATTTTCTGCACCTGTTGTCGAAGTAATCCGCTCAAACAATTCCTGATCTGCCAGATAATATCCCATTTTTTTCTCTTTAATATTTCCACTTTCCGGATTTATATCCACGGATGATACCGGATATTTTATAATCGTATTTAACAACGCACAAGTCAGATTCATCCCATGCTCATCCACAAGATAATGCAGTTTTGATACAAGCCGGAGTGCCTGTGCATTTCCTTCGAAATGATAGAAATCCTGCTTCATCTGCTCACTTAAAAGTTCTTCCACCCGTACGCCCTTTACTTCCAGTTTTGAAAGGTTTCTGATAAACCATTCGCGGATTGCAGTTTCCCCAAAATGTCCAAACGGCGGGTTTCCAATGTCATGAATCAGTCCCGCACATTCCAGGATATGCGAGATGTCTTCCTTCATCTTCGGAGTAAATCCCGGATCTTTTTTATCATTTAAAATCTTCTGTCCGATATTCTGTCCCAGTGATTTTCCAAGTGATGCCACCTCCAGTGAATGTGTCAGCCTTGTTCTTATGAAATCACTCTGATCCAAAGGGAATACCTGCGTCTTATCCTGAAGACGACGAAAGGACGCACTGCCAATAATCCGGTGATAATCCTTTTCGAATTCACTTCTCAGATCACCTGATTTATGCCTGGAGCTCCCTTTACGTTCTCTCTCCGGAGATAACAATGTCTTCCATTCCATCTTGCCTACCTCCTTCGCATTCTGACAATACATCCTTCTGTTCTATTTTACAATCTGTTGATAAAATCTGATAATCATTCCTTCTATATCCTGCTGCATCCAACGTTCATACAGTATAATAGCAATTGAATTATTCAGGAATTTCTACAAGTTAATCAAGATAAATCGGTGGTTCATATGCTTTTCCAAGCAGTACTTTCTTACGTTCCTGATAACCGAGGAACGCCCACTCTGTCATATCTGTCCATTTATGAATCGTCTGATCATACACCTGTACATAACCGATTCTGGTCGGGTGCATACGCACACTGTTGGACTGATATTCTTTTCCTGTATATGGATTTACATCACCGACTACTTCTTCCTGTACCGGCTCCTCTTCCTGCTCTTCCTCATACAGCTCCGCTTCTTCCGGTTCTGCATATGCTGTCTGCTCTTCGTATTCCTCCTGAGCTGCATATTCATTCTGTCCAGAAGCTTCTGTCTCTTCTGTATGCGCTTCAGTTTCCGGAGCAAATGCACTTGCATCTGTTTCATACTCTTCCGCAGCATTCTGCTCTGTCAGGATCTGGTTCTCTGTCTCCTGTGCTTCTGAATCCATCTCCTCTGCTTCCAACTCTGCAGACTGTGGTTCCTCATACAGGAAATTCATAGACAACTGCTCATCCTGAGGATCTTCCACATAAAGATTGCTGAAAGATGTCTCTTTCTGAACTGCAGGCTCCTCAGCCGCTTTTACTTCGTCTTTCGGCTCTTCTGTCTTTGCGTCTGTATCAGATTCACTCTGCCATGATGGAGTCTCTGCCTTCTTTTCAGAATGTCTGATTCTGTTAAAGAAATTCATCGGACTGAATTTTTCTTTTCTCGGCTTCTCAAGTTCTTCCTTGAGTTCTTCTACTGACTCGCCTTCTTTTGCATGTTCCTCAAGCTCTGTCAGTTCCTGATGCAGATCATACATTTCTCCAATTGTCATGTCACGCTCCGGACCCGACAGATTGACCTCTGCCACCTGAATTTCAGACTCTTTTACACTTTCCTCCTGAGCTTCTGTTTCAACTGTGTCCACAGTATTCTCTGCCTCGACAACATCCTCTTCTGCTGCATCTGTCTGTGGCTCTGCTGTATATTCTACTGCGTTTTCATCTTCTGCCTTAGCACGTTTCTCTTCCGAAACTTCTTCTGCAGTCTCAGAAGCCGAAATGGTTGCTTCTTCAGATGCTTCATCTGCTACTGTCTTTACCGTATAATCCACTGTCTCCGCTACAGTTTCTGCCACATTCAGATACTCTTCCTGTTCCCCTTCGGTCATGGCTTCAAAATTTAATTCCATTTGTCCTTCATCAGCACTCTCTTTGTGCTTAGAAGTATGCTTTACTTCTGTCTTATATAACTGAGCAGATGTATCCTCTGCTTCCTGACCATCTGAAAGAATACTCAACTGAAATGGACAACCCAGAATTCTGGCGATCATACGCATATCCTGCTCCTGAAAATTATCTCTTCCAAGACGCTGTGTCAAATTCTGGCGAGACATTTTCATGCCTGTCTCTCTCTCGATTGTCTCTGCCAGCTCTTTGATCGTCATTCCTTTTCTTCCTAAAACAATCTTGACCTGTTCTCCAAATGTTAAGCCTTCCATTATACTCCTCCTTATTGTACTTTTTACACTGCTGTTCACCGTATCCTGTCGCCAGCCGTGCATTTTGCGTTACTCTTCACTGCATAACGTGAACAGCAACACATCTCGTCATTTTATTAAATCGACTTTACTCTGCTCCGACGTATTCTTCCAGAGTAATCCCCTTTTCCTGGATTGCTTTCGCTGCATCTGCACCTACATAGCGGTAATGCCATGGTTCATAAACAATTCCTGTAACATCAGATTTGTCTTTCGGGAATCTTAAAATAAATCCATACTCATAGCAGTGCTCCATCAGCCATTTCTGCTCCTCTGTATCTCCCTGCTTATCATCCAGTTCTGAATATTCTGTAGACATGATATCCACTGCAAGTCCTGTTGCATGCTCACTTGTTCCCGGAACTGCAACCGATTTCTTTGTCTCATCATATGCACTCAGTGGTGTATATCCCTGACTGATCCAGTCCTGCATCGTCGCATTGAATACTTCGCACTGACGGTCATAAGATCTGTATGCTGATGTTACATACATACTCAGACCTGCCTTCTTTCCGTCTTCCAACATCTTATTCAGACTTTCTGCCATTCTGGAATCCACCTGCTTGTCAGAATCAACCGTTGTCAGATCTGCCGGTTCATAAGATGTATCCAGCGGATGCTTCTCATTGACCAGTGCCAGTGACCACTGATCTGTATCTCCTTTTAATAACTCTGCCGGATCAGCAAGCGCAGTTTCCTGTGTCTGCTTCTCATCCAGCTGTCCCTGAAGTTCTTCAACCTGTGCCTTTAATTTTGTATTCTGTGAAGAAAGCTTTCTTTCCTTTCCACTTAAAACAGTCGTAGAAATAATCAGCGTCACTACAACACCTGCGATTACACCGGCTGCTCCACCGGTCAGCAGAATCTTCTTCACCTTTTCACGATTACTTATCTTACTCATAATTTAATTTTGATCTACTCCTTTAAGTATCTTACCTCAAATGTCTCCACTTTAATTGGTTTATTAAACAACGTCCCCTGTGCATAATCACAGTTTAACTCATTCAGCACATTCAACTGATCCTGTGTCTCCACACCTTCCGCAAGAACTGCTGCACCAAGCTGTCTGCAGATATCGATCACAGCCTTTGACACAATCCTGCTCCGGCTGTTTCCGACCAGATTCGTGATCAGACTTTCATCCAGTTTCAGTCCGTCAAATTCCATAATAGATAAAATGGAAAAGCTGGATGTCTTCGCTCCAAAATGATCCAGGATCACACGTACATTCGCTTTTCTGATCTTACTGCTTGTCTCTGCCAGCATCTCCTGATTCATATCCAGATTTGACTCAGAAACTTCCACTTCCAGATATTCACACAGTACATGATACTTCTCGATCAGAAGAAGCATCTTATCCACAATATTTTCCTGACGCAATGTAGAACCTGCAAAATTCACAGAAATCGGAACCATAGGTAATCCCTCGATTTCCCATTTATGCAGTGTTTTACAAACCTGTTCAAATACATACAGGTCCAAATAATGTGATAATTTTGTTTCTTCTAAAAGATTCATGTATTTTCCCGGATCCATGATTCCAAGATCCTTATGGTGATATCTGACAACTGCCTCTGCACCTGCTACCGCGCCTGTTTTCACATCGATCTTCGGAACAAGACAGACAATAAAATTCTCCTGTTCAATATCATCCAGCAGATCCTGCTTGATGATCGGCTCATGATGTCCTTTGCGCAGATTCTTATAATACTTCTTCTTCTCTTCCCGCATCATATTCTCTGCACTGACCACAAGACCGTTCACATCGATATCTACCTTTTCCCATGCATATCCTACCGATGTCAGTCCCAGACTGATATTATCCAGCTTTGTGAACATCGCATGTACCTGTTTGGTAAATTCTTCATAAGTCACATCTTCTATAAGAACCAGATATTCATCTCCGGTCATACGATATACATTGCCCGAATGGAAATACTCACCAAGTACTTCTCCTACACGGACAACTACTTCATCTCCGTATTCACGACCAAATTCCTTATTAAAATTCTTCAGTCCGTTGATATCAACCGAAACTGCCCCCAGTGATTTGAGCTTTTCCTGTTCAACCTCATCCAGATAACTTACAAAACTGTTCCGATTCAGCAGCCCTGTCAGATTATCATGATAGCTGAGGTATTCCTGCTGCTTCTGAAGTTTCTGAAGTGCAATCGCCTGTGGAATATACGGAAGTACCGCACGGAGCATCTCGATTCCGCATCCTCCGCGGTGCACGCCGACTACAGCCAGAATCGCAGTTGTCTCATCATTCAGCTGACGAAATACACTGTAACTGTCCTGCGTTGTATCGGTAATCTCCTGTTTCATCCATTTTGGCTGCTGATCTTCCGGAAGCATCTTGATCCTGTCTCGCTGCCACGGAATGTTCTCTGCACACCATTCATAAATTGTCTCAATGGAGCCCTCTTCTTTTTCGATATAATATACGTATTCTGAATCGTAATATTCTCGTACTGCGATCAGTACATCATTCACGATCTCCACGAGAGAGCGTGGATTCCTTTTACTACTCATATAGGTTTCTCCCCTGTCTCTATCGGTCTCTCCGACATTCTTTTGTTTCTTTTTCCTGAAATGTCTTATTTTGAAAATCTCTCCTCCGATTTACACACTCAGACATATTTATTGTAGTATATTAACCTGTAAAATGCAATAAAGAAGTGTTTAAGTTTACTTGTTAACATGGGGATTGCGTATCAACCGCTCCACTGATTGTGACATATATCTTGCAGAAAGCATTTTTAAGACACACTCTAGCGCCTGCGGCGGTCGCTTGCGACATCTTCCTTGTACGCCGCAGTGCGCATCCTCGCGGAGCGTTTTTATATATTAGGAAAGAGCACTTTCCTAATATATAAAAAGAGCCGAACACTTTCCGTGTCAGCTCTTCCTCTCAGACGAATCATAACAGTATGTTGCTGTCAGCAAACTGTTATGATCTGCTTCTTATTTATACTCTAAATTTCTTATCCTGTGACAGACGCAGTCTGTTCATCGCTCTTGCCAGAGATGCCTGCGTATGGTAATACTGCTGGATGCTCTGTTTCTGACGCAGCTGCTCTTCTGCACGCTCTTTCTGTTCACGCGCATGACGGATATCAATGTCTTCCGGCTTCTCTGCCGTATCAACGATCAGCGTTACTCGATTGTTTACAATCTCCGCAAATCCTGTACCCACTGCAATATCTTTCCAGTCATCTCCATCATAATTCAGATGGGCGATTCCGATATTTACAGCAATAACCATATTCTCATGGTGTGCCAGAATTCCCTTCTCTCCGTCCGGAGCCGGGATGATCAGCTTCTTGCAACGTCCTTCATAAAAGACTCCGTCACTTGCAATGATCTTAAGACCAAATGTCTCCATATGCACACACTCCTATTTTTGTGACTGTTTACTGTGCATCCGCTTCCATTTCCTTCGCTTTCGCAATAACATCATCGATTGTTCCAACATTGAAGAATGCATTTTCCGGATATTCATCCATCTCACCATCAATGATCATCTTGAATCCGCGGATTGTCTCTTTCAGCGGTACATATTTTCCTGGAATTCCTGTAAATGTCTCAGCTACGAAGAATGGCTGTGACAGGAATTTCTGAATCTTTCTTGCACGCATTACAGTTGCCTTATCTTCATCGGAAAGCTCTTCCATACCAAGAATTGCGATGATATCCTGCAGCTCTTTGTATTTCTGAAGGATTGCGATTACTTTGTTGGCTACTTCGTAATGCTCTTCTCCTACTACATCTGCTTCCAGAATACGGGAACTGGACTCCAGCGGATCTACGGCCGGGTAAATACCCTGCTCAACGATCTTTCTGGAAAGTACAGTTGTTGCATCCAGATGGGCGAATGTTGTAGCCGGAGCCGGGTCTGTCAGGTCATCGGCAGGCACATAAACTGCCTGTACAGATGTTACAGAACCGTTCTTTGTAGAAGCGATACGCTCCTGAAGCTCACCCATCTCAGTTGCCAGTGTCGGCTGATAACCAACGGCTGAAGGCATACGTCCAAGAAGTGCGGATACCTCGGATCCTGCCTGTGTGAAACGGAAGATATTATCAATGAAGAGAAGCACGTTCTGATGCTGCTCATCACGGAAATATTCTGCCATTGTCAGTCCTGTCTCAGCGACACGCATACGTGCTCCAGGTGGCTCGTTCATCTGACCAAATACCAGAGCTGTTTTCTCCAGTACTCCGGATGCTTTCATCTCTGTCCAGAGGTCATTACCCTCACGGGAACGCTCTCCAACTCCTGTAAAGATGGAATATCCACCGTGCTCTGTTGCGATGTTACGGATCAGCTCCTGAATGAGGACTGTCTTACCTACACCGGCACCACCGAACAGACCGATCTTACCACCTTTTGCATAAGGTGCAAGAAGGTCGATAACTTTGATACCTGTCTCAAGGATCTCAACAACCGGGCTCTGGTCCTCAAATGACGGTGGCTGTCTGTGGATGACCCATTTCTTAGAATCTGTAATCGGCTCCCCGTTATCGATTGTCTCACCGAGTACATTGAATAATCTGCCCAGAGTCTGCTCGCCTACAGGTACCTGGATTCCGGCTCCTGTTGCAGTGACTTCCATATCTTTGCAAAGTCCTTCACTTGCAGCAAGCATCAGGCAGCGCACTTCGTTATTACCGAGGTGCTGTGCAACCTCCATGATGCATTTCTTTCCATTATTATCAACTTCAAGAGCATCTTTGATAAAAGGAAGATCACCGTTTTCAAACACTACGTCAACGACAGGTCCCATAACCTGTACAATTCGTCCTTTATTCATGTTCTCTCTCTCTTTCTATATTTCAGTCATTACAGACTGCAGCAATCTGCTGTCTGTAACGCATCTCGACATTTTAACTCTTCTTCTGCTGAGCTCTTGCACCGGCACAAACCTCTGTGATCTCCTGCGTGATCGCAGCCTGTCTCGCTCTGTTGTAGAGGATTGACAATTCTTTGATCAGATCCTGTGCGCTGTCTGTTGCTGACTTCATTGCCATCATACGGGCATTATGCTCACTGGCATAAGCCTCAACCAGACATCCGTAGATCATACCATTGATATAACTTGGTACGATGCTGTTCATGACATCCATAGGAGACGGATTCAGTTCAATTTCCTCACGGTACATATTCAAAGGCATTTTCATTTCACCAAAATCCCCTCTCTCGAGTGGAAGAAGCTTTAATACCTCTGCTTCTGCCTGAACTGCATTTTCCATTCGTGTATATACTACATAAACCTCATCCAGTTCATGATTGTTAAACTGATCCAGAATAACTGCTGAAATGTCACGGGCACGATGCATGGTCGGCTTTTGAACTGTATAACGGAAGTTTGTATCAATATCTACATCCTTCTTTGCGAAATAATGACGTCCAAGCTCTCCTACAACAAAAAGTTTGTGCTGACCCGGCTTGGAAAGGATTTCTTCCTCAAGCTTCACGATATTGTGATTGTAAGCACCTGCCAGTCCCTTATCTGCAGTGATAACGATCGATCCAATCTTACGTTCCTCTGCCGGAATGTTTTCTCTCTTGTTGAAATAGCTGTGATGTAATTCCGGTAAGTGACGTAAGATACGGCTGATCTCACCCTGCAGCGCATAGAAATATGGTTCTGTATCTGCCAGCTTCTTTCTTGCCTGTGTCAGTTTGGAAGAAGAGATCATATACATCGCATTAGTAATCTTCATTGTGTCTTTGACACTGTTGATTCTGCTCTGTATCTCTCTGATATTTGCCATATTAACACCTGCTCTTCTTAAATTCCTTCGCTGTTTCTACGATCTTGTTAATCAGTTCCTCTGTCAGAACTTTCTTCTCTTCGATTTCCTGACCAATCTCCGGGTGCTCTGTATCAAAATGTCTCAGCATATCAGCCTGGAACTGTTTGATCTGTGTCTTCTCAACACCAAGCAATACTTTGTGAGTAGCTGCGCATAATGTAATAACTTTCTCATGCAGTGAAAGTGGATGATATAACGGCTGTTTCAGAAGTTCCATCAGTCCGCCGCCATACTCCAGCTGTTCCTTTGTAGCCGCATCCAGATCTGAGCTGAACTGTGTAAAGACTTCCATCTCACGATACTGCGCCAGATCAATACGGATACTTCCGGATGCTTTCTTCATTGCTTTTGTCTGTGCTGCACCACCTACACGGGATACGGAAAGTCCAACGTTAACCGCCGGTCTCATTCCGGATGCAAACAGGCTGCTCTCCAGGAAGATCTGTCCGTCTGTGATGGAAATTACGTTGGTCGGGATATAAGCGGATACGTCTCCGGCCTGTGTCTCAATGATCGGCAGTGCTGTGATAGATCCACCACCCTGTTCTTCACTCAGACGGCTTGATCTCTCAAGAAGTCTTGAATGCAGATAGAATACGTCTCCAGGATAAGCCTCACGTCCAGGAGAACGACCAAGCAGCAGTGAAAGTGCACGGTATGCAACTGCATGTTTGGAAAGATCATCATAGATGATCAGTGCATCTTTTCCTTTATGCATGAAATATTCTGCCATTGCAGTTCCTGCATAAGGAGCAATATACTGAAGCGGAGCACAGTCGCTTGCTGTAGATGATACGATGATCGTATAATCCATAGCGCCATGTGTCTGCAGTGTATTAACAACTTTGGCTACTGTAGATGCTTTCTGTCCGATTGCTACATATACACAGATTACATCTTTACCTTTCTGATTCAGGATTGTATCCAGTGCAATGGATGTCTTTCCTGTCTGACGGTCTCCGATGATCAGCTCACGCTGTCCACGTCCGATCGGGAACATTGCATCGATGGACAGGATTCCTGTCTCAAGCGGAACGCTAACGGACTTACGGTCAACGATTCCAGGTGCTTCATTCTCAATTGGGCGGTAATCATCTGATTCAATCTCGCCTTTTCCGTCAATCGCCTCACCAAGGGCGTTGACAACTCTTCCTACATAGGCATCTCCTACCGGGACACCTGCTTTCTTTCCTGTACGGGCCACCTTTGTGCCTTCACGGATTCCTGTATCGCTTCCGAAAAGGATACATCCGATTTCATTCTTACGGATATCCTGGACCATTCCCTTAAGACCAGTCTCAAACGTGACGATTTCCCCGTACATGGCGTGATCAATCCCGTAGATTGTGGCGATTCCATCGCCGACAGTAACAACAGTACCTACTTCACTGTCCTTACTCATTGTATCAAAATTTGCGATCTCTTCTTTCAGGATCGAAATAATTTCATCTGAATTGATTGAACTCACCTTGTTCACCTCCAGGTCAATCTTTCTTCTAATCTGTTCAGGCGTCCTTTCATACTCCAGTCATACTCATCACTGCCGGCACGAAGGATAAATCCACCAAGTATCGCTCTGTCTTCTACGACTTCGATATTGGCTTTCTTCGCACCATATTTCTTGCACAGGAACGCCTCCATTCCTTTTTTCTGTTCCTCTGTCGGAGGTACAGTACATGTCAGGACAGCATTCAGAACCTGGTTCTGTTCATCGCAGTACCTGTCATATGCGTTGAAAATATCATCGATCAGATCCATTCTCTGATATTTACAAACTACTTTGAGGAAATTACGAATTTCCTCCGGAAATACTCTGTCTACCACATTCATCTTCTCTTTCAGTTCAATGGTAGGATTCACGAAAGTCTCGTGAAGCTGCGGCACTTCCCTGAAAATTTCACGTGTTTTCTGTACAGCTTCTTCTGGGACATTTACTTCATACAGAACACGTGCATATCTGATTGCTGCCAACGGGCAGTACATCTGATTTTTACTTGTCTGCGTCTTCATCTGTCCCACCTACTTCTCCCAAAAACTGATCATAAATGTTCTGTTCTTTGTCACCCACGATCTTCTCGGCAGAGGCAATCGCAATACTTGCGATCTGAGACTGTAGCTCTTTCATTGTCTGCTCACGCTCAAGACGTACGTTCTCTTTCGCATTCTCGATAATATTGCCTGCCTTAGTTCCGGCCTCGTTGATGATACGATCATATTCAACTCTCGCATCTGCTCTGGCTTTATCTACAATCGCAACTGATTCCTGTTTTGCACCACTAAGAGCATCCTCATATTCCTTTTTCAGCTGTTTTGCCTCATCCTGCACATCCTGTGCGTTCTGAAGATCATCTGCAATCTTCTGTCTTCGCTGTTCCATAATGTTACTCACAGGATTAATCAGAAAATGTCTTAACAGGAGAAAGAGAACAATAAGGTTAATCATGTTCCAGACAAGGTTCATGTTTAGTGAAAGCACTTTCTACACCTGCCTTTCCTGTTATCTGCTTCCATCATAGTACTTGATTCTTATTTCAGGAAGAAGATGATCAGAAGACCAATGATAAAACCATAGATTGCTGTTGCCTCTGCAAGTGCACAACCAAGAATCAGGTTCTTACTGATCTTTCCTTCTGCCTCTGGCTGTCTTGCAACTGCCTCTACTGCTTTACCTGTTGCGATACCAATACCAACACCAGCTCCAATACCTGTTAAAACTGCAACTGCTGCTCCAATAGCAATAAGTGTTTCCATAATGTTAATCTCCTTTTCTTTTATCAAACTGTTTTAGTAATTACTCCATTTCTTCATTCATAAACAGAGCTGTCAGGAATACAAATACGTACGCCTGAAGTAAGCCATCAAAAATATCGAAATAAAAACTTACCGGAATCGGGATAATCAGTGGAACAAGTGTTTTTAAAAGCTCCATAACCACAAATCCAGCCAGCATATTTCCAAACAGTCGCATGCAAAGCGACAATGGCCTGATAACAATCTCAAGCACCATAATCGGTGCAACAACCGGAACCGGCTGAGCAAAATGTTTTACCCAGTGACCGAATCCATTCTTACGAATGCCTGAAAACTCGATGAGACACATGCTCATAATTGCCAGAGCAGCCGTAACATTCAAATCTTTTGTCGGCGGTTTAAAGCCAAACAATGGTGCAATCGTATTCGAACAAGCCAGATAAAGAAGAACTGTAATCAGATATGGTACATATCCTTTATTCTCCTCGCCAAGGACATCAATAAAGAAGTTTTCTGCCCATTCAATGCCTGATTCCAAAGCCAACTGCACTTTTCCAGGATTTTCAACTTTCAGATTTCTTACCAGAATAATTGATGCCAGTACCAGAACTGCCATAATAATCCAGGTTACAACTACTGATTCAGAAATCCCGCCTATAATTGGAAGAGTAAAAACTGTCTCACAGTTCAGTTCTTCCATCAGAGTGTCTGCCAGATTTCCCGTATTGCTCCCTCCTTTTCTTTCTGTAAAAATATGTTTTGATCAGCCGCTGTTCTGCTGTTGCCGTCCACGTTCTGTCGTGATCGTCAACATTCTGCTTTCATATTTATTAAAGTTCCTGTTACAGTGTCTGATACGTTCGTAATAGATTCGCTACTGTGTACAACATAGATTATTCTCTCAATCCTGTGGATTATTCTGCATAAAAAAAGAGTTATTCTCCAAAGATTATTCCTCATTGAACCACTCGAATCTGTTACTCCTTTTCAAAAAATAACTTCCTATTAAATTATCCCCCGAAAAGTTGACTAAATATTACGCCCAAAATTGGGGTTTGTCAATATTTTTGCGCTCCTGACAGAGTACACTCGGTTTTCCATTTTTTTGCGCCAATTTGTCATTTTTTTATTCTACACGCTGTCTATTTTCGATCATTTTTCAGATGGATTTTTCAGTTTTTCAAACTTCACATTTTTTCCATGAGCATTTCTCACAATAACATTGTATTTATTTTTGTACATTTATCCGTTTCGCACAACATTTTATTTCTCATTTTTTATCCTTTGTACATTAACAATAATATTTTCTCACTTTTTCCCGATTCTTTGTCAGACAATTTTTCTCATTTTCAACTGGTGATTGAACTCTTAGAATCTTGAACTTATCAGATCCGTCTGTTAAACTTCATATACAACGTGAATGTTATAAGTAAGATATTGAACAACATTCCTGTTTACTGTTTTATATCATATATAAGAGAGGTCGCATATGAATTTACCATTTCAATATTCTATTATTTACAGCCGGCGTAAATCAGTCTCTATCGAAGTACGTCCTGACAATCGGGTCATTGTCCGTGCTCCGGAGAGATGTCCGCGTTCCTTTATTGATTCATTTATTTATAAGAAAGCGGACTGGGTTATGAAGCATCTGGAACTGAATCAGCAGCGCCAGAAAGAAAAAGAACAGCGGCCACCGGAACCGAAACTTACCGATTCACAGCGCCGCCGTTATATTGAAACTGCACGCAGTATTTTCACTCAAAAAGTAGCTTATTATGCCCGTATCATGGGTGTCACATACAACCGCATCGCCATCCGTGAACAGAAAACCCGCTGGGGAAGCTGTAGCAGTAAAGGAAATCTGAACTTTAACTGGAGGCTCATCTTCGCCCCGGAAGAAGTAGTTGATTATATCGTGATCCACGAGCTGGCTCACAGAAAAGAGATGAATCACTCCAAAGCCTTCTATGCTGTTGTCGCTTCCGTTATGCCGGATTATAAGAAACAGCAGAAATGGCTGCGGGAGCATGGAGATTCACTGTGGAATGTTCAATCTTAATTTTTGACCTTTTTCTCTCAGCATCTTTATACTCTTTCTCTTTCAGATGTTATAAACATGCTACTCAAAATAAACCTGACTGTATACTACTTTTCCATTTTTAATCGTCATCTGTGGAACGATCACCTGATGTCCTTTCAGCTGGTTCTCGCCTTCTGTGTGATCCAGATAAAGCATGTCATACTCCTGCACTTTAAAAATAAACAGATCTGCCGGAGCTCCCGTTTCCATAGATGCCAGTTCTTCATGCCCGATCAGTCTCGCCGGAGTCAGGATTGCAGCATCCAGAATTCGCTCCAGCGGCTGGCCAAACGCCAGGTATTTGGACAGTACTTTTGGCAGGCTGTGCAGAACTCCTTCATAATAGGAAACAGTATTAATATCGGAGCTGATAATATCCGGGAAGAACTGCTGTTCCAGTGCTTTTTCTGCAACTTTCAGATTAAAATTGTTTCTTCCATTACATGCATCAAAAAGCACGCCTCTTTCTCTGGCTTTCCAGATTCCACTTCTCACAGTTCCCTTTTCATCCAGAATGGATTCTCTTCCTTTCATCTGAAATGCATGACAGATCACATCATCTTTTCTCAAAACAGATGCCATTTCTTCCAGATTCATCGCCGGATTTGTAATATGCACTGTCACATTACATCCAAGACGTTCTGCTATTTCCACTGTTTTCTCAAGAGATTTTTTTGCTTTTTCTGAATCTCCTATAATATTGGCAGAAAGCCGCGTCTTCAATCCAACCAGTTCCCGTGGATACCGATCAAACATCTCTGTGATTCTTTCTGCCTCAATCTGCTCTGCCTCAATCTGCTCCGCATAACGTTCTGCAAGCTGTCCGGATGATCCGACCAGCAATTGTGAATAAAGCTTTACATCTGTCCGGTCCATAATCGCCTTCTTAAAGATTTCAAAGCAGCTTACTCCACAGGTTCCCCCATCAACCGCAGTTGTCACTCCATTCGGGAAGGATGCCATATCCGGGTTTACACCATTGTCAGCTCCCCCTTCAAAGTAATGTACATGATAGTCAACCAGACCTTTTGTAATATAACATCCTTCTGCATCGATCACCCGGATCTTTCCTTCTGCCTGATATTTCTCTTCCAGCCATGTATTCTTCTGATCCTGATTTTCTAGCTTATCAGGATCAGACTCCGGGGTTATTTCAGGAAAGCTCTCTACGAGCTTTCCCTCCCAGATATACAGATCCTTCTTTTCGAACTTTCCGCTTCCCGGCACATATACCGTTCCGTTCTTAATCTTGTATCCTTTCATCATCCACTTCCTGCCTTATTTCTTTTTTTCCACCTGCTCTACTGCATCAAATGCCTCATCGACCAGCTCATCTCCCAGATTCTTTCTGACCATGTCATAGACTACTTCTGCCTTTTCTTTCAACTGTGCTTTGACATCATCGTCCAGTGTAATGATTTCGCAGCCTGCATCCAGGCAGGTCTGTTTATAAGAAGCAATACTCTCATCTGCGATTTCATTTCCATAAGCGATCGCGTCTGCCGCGCATTCATCTACCAGTGCTCTCACATCATCCGGGAGACTTGTATACAGCGCATTATTCATAAAGAATGTAATTACATGTCCCACATGATCTGTCTCAACTACGTATTTCTGTACTTCCTGTACATTGTTTGAAACGATATTCATATAAGGATTTTCCTGTCCGTCTATGGTTCCCTGCTGCAATCCCATGAATACTTCTGTGAATTCCATCGAAACTGCGTTAGCACCAAGTGCTTTCCAGTAAGCAATGTGATATGGATTCGTCATAACACGGATATTCTGTCCTTTCAGGTCTGAAAGCTGATGCACCTCTTTATTCGTAGTCAGCTCACGGAATCCTGCATCTGCATAGCCCAGCATTGTAATTCCACCAGCCTGATTGTATTCATTCATTGTATCTGCAAAAGGTCCTTTCAGTACCTCTCGCATCGTCTCTACATCCGGGAACAGATTCGGCATATCAAAAACTGCCATCTGCGGGATAAAATCAACGAGGTCTGTTGTCATACCGGTTCCGATATCGATCGTTCCATCGATAACTCCCTGACTGAATTCCGTGGTATTTCCCATCTGTCCGGACGGATAAATCGTCACTTCTATTTTTCCGCCACTTCTTGCATTGATCATCTTTGCAAATCTTTCTACAATCTTATAGTTGATCGTAGTGTCTGATACACTCATGGCTGCATTCCACTGATATTCTCCATCAATCTTCGTAACAGGAACCGTGCCATCCAGATCATCTCCACTTGTTGCCTCTGCCGTTGTCTGCTGTGTCTGATTCATCAGGTCTTCTCCACTTGCCAGTGATGGAAGTACCAGACTGAGCTGTGGTATATACACAATTGCTGCCAGTGATATCACAAATGCTGCCAGAAACGGAGTGGTCGCTTTGGCAAGTTTCAAAACCGGAATCTTTGTCATTCCACTTGCCACAAACAGGTTGATTCCCATCGGTGGTGTTACCATACCAATTGCAAGGTTAACTGTCATAATAATTCCAAAATGGATCGGGCTGACTCCGACTGCTGTCGCAATTGGAAGCAGGATTGGTGTCAGAATCATGATATTTGGAATATTGTCAATGATCATACCACATACAAGCATGATCAGATTCATAATCAGAAGAATAACAATCTTATTATCCACAGATGCAAGTACCGCACTGCTGATTGCCTGTGGATAGCGAAGCAATGTAAGACATCTTGCAAATGCTGTCGCTGCTGCGATCACAAAAAGAATATTTACATAAGTTTTTGCACCATCTACAAAGACCATTCCAATCTTTGTAACCGGAATTGTTTTATAGATAAAGATACAGACAAACAATCCATAAATAACAGAAATGACTGCTGCCTCAGTCGGAGAAGCAATTCCTCCGTAAATAGATCCCAGAATGATAATCGGTGTAAGGAGAGCCCAGAAGCTTTCTTTTAACACTTTTTTAAATCCTTTTGCGCGGATTTCTTCATAATGTGCCATCAACACCTTTTTCTCTTCTCCATGTCTCTTGCAATAGATCCAGCAGTAAAACATAAGTGCCACACCAATCAGAATTCCAGGTACAATTCCTGCGATAAAAAGATCGGACGGAGATGCTCCTGTGGCAGATGAATATACAATATATGAAATACTTGGCGGGATAATAACTCCCAGTCCACCTGCTACTGTAACAATGGATGCTGCAAATATTTTCTCATATCCCATCTCCACAAGAAATGGAATTGTCATCGCACCTACTGCTGACACAGTTGCCGGTGCAGATCCTGAAATTGCTGCATAAAACATACAGGTTACTACTACAGCGCACGGAAATCCTGCTGTTTTATTTCCGATAAAATAAGCAAAGAAGTTGAACAGTTTTTCTGACAGACCACCTTTTGCCATAATCATTCCGGAAACCATGAACAACGGAACTGCAAGCAGTGTAAAACTGTCAAGTCCACTGAACATGCTTCGTACAACTGCAGCTGCGCTATACGCAAAATCCGGATTCAATAAAGATGGAAGTAACGCCATTCCACTAAATACTCCTGCAACCGGGAGTCCTACAGCAAATAAGATTGCCAGAATCCCGAAAAAGATTCCTATCGTCATGATTTCATACCTCCTTTGGCAGCTTCTCGTTTTTCCATCTCTTCCAACGATTTCTTCTCTTCCTCTGTTAATTCACCTTCGCCCAGTTCTATCTCTGCCGGAACGTGTTTTAAAATCATCATCTGTACATATCTGAAAATGGACAGCACAAACGCAAATGTAATCAGGCCATACAAATATGCCATCGGAATCTGAAGTGCCGGACTTTTCTGATTTACACTCAGGCATGTCTTTACAAGTTCTACAGATCCTTTTGTCATAATTCCCAGTAAAACAATCATGACCAGATCCGTTATATACAACAGCACTGTCTTTACTTTTTCAGGAAATAATTCTGTCAGCGCATCTACCCTGATTCCCGTGTTATATCGAATCCAGCATGGAATACTGAAAAATCCTGATAAAACAAGGGAGTATTTACAGACCTCATCCGACCAGCTCATTCCGCTTTTCAAAACATAACGCATCACTACATTTCCAAATGACAATGCAGTCAGAATAATAAGAAGAACAGCAAGTATTACATGTTCAAAATGTTTATCTAACCATCTTAACAGTTTCATTCATTTCCTCCTTCTTTCTCATACGTTTTGATCGGGCCCCTGATCTTACTGCACTTTTTTCAATTGTGTTACTGTTCGCAGATAATTTGTAAGCAGTAATCTAAATTGTGCATTTCGTCTAAGAATTTTGTTTTTTATTTGTTGTTTTAATTATAATTGTGATATTATTAGAAGTAAAGAAACGAATATTTATAATATCTCTAAGAAAATCAACTATATTAATCTACTAAAATTAGATGCTCAAATTTGTATATTTTTACAAAAGGAAGGTACATTATGGATTTCAAACAACTGGAATATATCCTTGCAATCGAAGAATACGGTAATATCAGTAAAGCTGCTTCTGCCCTGTATATCAGTCAGTCCGCATTGAATCAACATCTGCTGCATCTCGAAAAGGATCTTGGTATGAAATTGTTCCACCGGAATAAACGTTCTATGACTCCCACACAGGCTGGCAGAATCTATCTAGAAAATGCCCGGGAAATTCTGAAAATTAAAAAGAACACCTATTCCCAGCTCCATGATCTGGCAGACTCTTCAACCGGAGAACTGCGTCTAGGTCTTACCTGGGAACACGGTGTTGATATGTTTACAGAGATCATCCCTGAATTTATGAAAAGTCATCCGCGTTTTTCTGTTAAAATGTTCGAACGTACCGTAGAGCAGCAACATCAGATGATTCTTTCGGACCATCTGGATCTTGGGTTTGTTCTGCTACAGGAGAAAGACCGAATTGATGCAAATTATCTGACTATCTGTCATGAAGAAATGCTCCTTGCAATTCCAAGAAGCCATCCTTTAGCCGAACTTGCCGCACCTGCAGGTCAGCCTTTGAATTATATCTCATTATCGCTGTTTCAGGAGGAACTGTTCTCGCTTCTGTTTAAAGGATCAACCATGCGTTCCATTATTGACCAGCAATTTGAAACTGCCGGATTTGAACCGAATCTTCTCTTCGAAACATCTATGAATCAGGTTCTTCAAAAAATGGTGGCAAAAGGACTCTGCTGTGCGATCTTTCCTCAGTCCTACGCACATACAACAGAAGATGTAGCCTGCTTCCGCCTGCAGGGCAATCCAGGATGGGACTGGTGTCTGGTCTATCCTAAAGGAATTCGTCCCGGCACAGCCTGCTCTGATCTGATTCATCTGGCTCAGCAGTATGGACATGAAAAGCAGATACAGTTTGCTAATTTGTGAACAGCAAGATGATTAGCTATGTTCTGTACAGTTACCGAATATTTTCTTTTTGAAAACATATACTTGTTTTAGCTACGTTTATGTGCTATAGTATTTGTAGCTAAGAAATGAAATCAGTGTGACATGTCAACACAAAACGAACCCCCACGAGGTACCAGCTCGTGGGGGTTCTTCTCTTTTATTTTTCAATGGTTAAGCATCCATCCGGGCTAATTGTCGCTGTTGTCGCCGTCTAGCCACTTGCAAACATAGTAGCCAACTATACTTGCTGCGACAGAAACAAGAAATGAAATCAATATTGACATGTCAACACCCCCTTTCTGTTGCCAGATTAGGAGCGACAACGAATATATTGTATCACATCTCATTCATTGTAACAATATATGTTAAACACTTTTTATTATCTTTTAGGTAACTCTATGTTACTGTTCACTCCCATGTCAATCACTCTGCTGATTGACATGGAGGATGCACGTATTGTCTTGAATGTATCTCGCCCATCGCCAAAGGCGATTCTAAATGGCGAGATACGTTACTGTTTGCAGGTTACCTGTGAACAGTAACAACTCTATTTCTGGTCGCAGCATGTCTGGAAATATCAACATATTTTTTTCAACTGCTGATATAAATAAGACACCGGCAGTCCCACTACATTGTAATAATCTCCATCGATTCCATCTACGTATGCAGCAAAACATCCCTGAATTCCATAAGATCCTGCCTTATCCATCGGGTCTCCGGTTGCAATATAGGCACGGATTTCCTGCTCACTCATCTCATGCACTCGGACTTTCGTCTCCACAGCATGGCTGATAATCTTGCAATTTCCCTCTGCATCATAAGAAAGAATGGCCACTCCGGTATATACTTCATGGGTTCTTCCCTGCAGGCTCTGAATCATTGCAAATGCATCTTCCTCATCTTTTGGCTTTCCAAGGATCTGATGGTCTCTTACTACAATTGTATCTGCTCCGATCACAATCGTATCTGACAGCTTCTGTCCGGATGTTTCTTCTGCCTCTGAAGCTACATTTTCAGCTTTCATCTGTGCAAGTTCTTTTACGATTTCCTTCGGTTCTGTACTTGTATACGTCTCTTCCTTGTTGCTTACCAACACTTCAAATTCCACACCAATCTGAGAGAGAAGTTCTCTTCTTCTCGGTGAAGCAGAACCTAAAATAATTCTCTTTTGGTTCATTTTTAGTAATCCTCACTTACAATATTAGACTGTGTTCCCAGATTTGTATCGTCATCCATGTACACTTTTATCACAGAATCATCCGATGCAAGTCCACTGTAAGAACTATAAAATGACTTTCCATCCTTTGTCGTTCCTTTGATACGGATGCGTGTCACATAGTCAATTCCATCCGGCACTTCGATCTCTGCCTTTTCCTGTACTCCGAGTTTCTCTGTCTTTACGATCTCATCTCCGTTAAACTGTGTCATAATATCTGTCAGCTCATACGGTGTTTCATTTTCGATTGTGATATGACTGCAAGTCAGATTCTCAGCTTCCACAGGGGTACTCAGTCTGTAAAATAATAAGCCTCCGACAAAACACACAAATAAAGCAACTGCTGCCACACCAGATCCTAATTTCTTCATTTTTTCTCCTTTACACGATATCTAAATACGTCTTCCGCTTCGGTGCCGGGAAGACCTGATCCAGCAGACAATATTCTTCCTCTGTCAACTGAATCTCCTGCATTTCCCAGTTCTGAAGCACATGTTCTTTTCTTCCACTTCTCGGAATCGCAATCACATTCTGTTTATGCAGAACAAACCCAAGTAATACCTGCATTTCCGTAATGCCACGTTCTCTTGCAACTTTCTGTACAGCCGGATTCTTCAGAAGTTCTCTTCTCAGACTTCCTGCCTGTGCAAGCGGACAATATGCCATCAATGCTGTATTATGCTCTTCCAGCCATGGCATCAGATCATACTCTACGCCACGGGAACCAAGATGATATAATACCTGATCTACCTGACAGTTATCACCCTTTGGAATAGCGAATAATTCCTCCATATCTACTGTGTCCAGATTGGATACGCCCCAGCTTCTGATCTTGCCTTTTTTCACCAGCTCTTCCATACTGTCCACTGTCTCTTCCAGCGGAATAGAACCGCGCCAGTGAAGAAGATACATATCCAGATAATCTGTTTTGAGATTACGCAATGTCTGGTCAATACTGTCATAAATCGCCGGACGTCCTGCATTATACGGATATACTTTTGAGACAAGAAACAACTTTTCTCTATCATATCCTTGAATCGCTTCTCCGATCAACTGTTCAGAGAGTCCATTTCCATACATCTCTGCTGTATCGATCAACGTAAATCCTGCATCCATTCCCGCACGGAGCGCTTTCAGCTCCTGCTGATAAATTGTATTATGCTCTCCCAACATCCAGGTACCCATTCCAAGTCTTGGCATCTGCATTCCATTTTTTAATGTGATTTTATTTTCTGACATTTTCTTTCTCCTTCTCCGTAACTGTTCACATATCTCTTAATCAATTATTCCGCAATATGTTTAAAACACGCTTTTGCAAAACATTCCACAAAGTGAAACATATAAATATAAATTATATAACTCAGTTTTTACAAACAAACTTCACTAAAACTGAAAACAACCCAAGACAACAAGATATATAAAGTAATTACTTGTGAACAGTAACCTCGATGGCACATCTGATTATTCACTCAGATTTGAAGATACAGTCAGATTCATTTCCTCATCCAGACTGAGGATTAGAGTCATATCATCTGTAATCAGTCCATTGAATGTATTTACAAATGACCTTCCGTCTCTTGTGATTCCTTCTACTTTTACAGTTGCAACATTCTTCATATCCTCCGGGATCTGTACAGTTGTCTCTGCTCCCGGTGCGATATTTTCTGCTGTTTCTGTTTCTTCTGAATCAAATGTAGCCTGTACAGAACGAATCTCAAACGGTGTACTGTTCTTGACTGTAATAGCTTCTGCTTCTGTTCCATTTCCCATATCTTCCGCCATCACCTGATTGCTTCCTTCATATGCGAAAAGTCCCACTGTTGCACAAACGACTACAACCGCTGCAACTATCGTTGATACAATTTTTTTCATAGGAATTTTCCTTTCTTAATCTGATCTAAACACACTTATCTGCTCATGCAGACATTGTCAGTCATAAAATTGTCTTAGAAGAATCTTTTTATTTTCTTCCATATAAATCATAACACTTGAAATTTATTTTTCCTATGAATGAATTGTACAAAATCTTGCAATTATTTTTCGGTTCTCTCGTACATTGTTGTATAAAATTCTGTGTTTTTGTAAGCACTTACATGCAAATCACTCAATGTTGCTTCTGATTCCTGCCAGAGTGTGTCTGAAAAATGCTTTCTGTAAGATGTATGCCACAATTTGTGGGAGATTTTGCCTGAATAAGGGCGGCGTAGCGGGCTACGTCAACCGAATGAAGGTAAAATATACCGCAAAGTGGGGCGTGCAGATTGCAGGAATGATTTTTCAGACACACTCTAGAGCATATACGACAAAATGCGGCGCTATCTCTGCGCCGCACTTTGATCGCCGTAGCGCTGTTCAAAGCGTATGGGCTTTTCATGTGAATTCTTATTTCTTTTTATTTAATTTATAGTTACTATTTTATTACCTTTCAGAGCTGAATCTTATTTTTCTCTTTCTACAGATACATTAGAAACTTTCTCATAGTATTTTACAATTGCACTGTGGTCATCTTTTTCATTTCCATCTGCTTTCAGTGCCTGCATGATCTCCATGATTTCAGCTGTCAGTGGAAGAGATGCATTTACTGCATGAGCGGCATTCAGTGCATTATTCAGGTCTTTGATGTGAAGCTCGATACGGAATCCCGGTTTGAAGTTGTGATCCATCATCATTGGTGCTTTTGCATCCAGTACTGTAGATCCTGCAAGGCCTCCACGGATTGCCTGATATACAAGCTCCGGATCTGTTCCTGCTTTTTTAGCCAGTGTCAGTGCTTCAGATACTGCTGCGATATTCAGTGCAACGATTACCTGGTTTGCAAGTTTTGCTACATTCCCTGATCCAAGATCTCCAACGTACACTACAGAACCAGCCATCTGCATTAAAAGATCATAATATTTGTCAAATGTCTCTTTCTTTCCACCAACCATAACAGAAAGTGTTCCGTCGATTGCTTTCGGCTCTCCACCGGAAACAGGTGCATCCATCAGTTCAATTCCTTTTTCTGCAAGTTCAGCACCAATCTTCTTAGATTCAACCGGGTCAATAGAGCTCATGTCGATTACAACTGTTCCCGGTTTTGCTGTCTCTGCAATTCCACCTTCTCCAAGGCAGGCTGCACGTACATGTGGTGAGTTTGGAACCATTGTGATGATTGTATCACACTCTGCTGCAACTTCGGCTCCACTTTTTGCTCCTTTTGCTCCTGCTTCTACAAGTTCAGCAACTGCTGCTTCATTAAAATCAAATACAACAAGCTCATTTCCTGCTTTTACCAGGTTTTTGCTCATCGGTTTTCCCATAATTCCAAGTCCAATAAATCCTACTTTCATTTTGCATTTCCTTTCTTTGTCATACGGAACAGTCTGCATAAAAGCATTCTGTTCCACTTCGTAGTTTACATATACCTTATATATTTACATACACCCTTTTCAGATGTTTGTAACTGATTCATTTCACAGCATGCATTCCTTTTAATATCCCGGTGATCAAACAGTAGATCAAATGAATCTAACTCACTGTCACTGACAAGCATATCTTCGTTTTCATGCTGTTATCTTACAACTATTTCGTTACTGTCTCGGGCCTGTCTGTCAGATAATCATCTGTTTCATCGCCTCGTGAAGCAACTTAAAACTTTCTTCTGTCTGCTCCACATACGGTGAATCAATCAGATACGCTTCCAGAATATCCAGATTTTCCTGTGTCGGCTCTATGCCTAATTCCTTCAAAGTCAGAGGCATATCCATTCCTTTCATAAATAAGCGTAATGCCTCTTTATCTTTTTCCAGTCTGTTGTAATACAACTGTGTAAACAGCGCTACTGCAACAATTTCTCCATGTAGTGCACTTTCAGCTTCTTTTGTAAAATGAGTCCGTACACCGTCATACATCATATGGCCCAGTGCAGACTGTGAAAAACTTTTTGTAATATTGGCAATCACGCCGGTCACTGCAATATTGATAAAGGTAACATCCTCCACCGCTTTTGTAAGCCGCTTATGCCGGATATCTTCAATTGCCTGCGGACCGTATTCTACAAGTACTTCATAAGTATATTCTGCCATTTTATAGGCACTGAACAGATCAATTTTATTCTCACTCAGATACATCTTTGGTTTTCCATTCTGTATCTCGATCTTCTTTGCCATGGCATCCAGAATTCCTGCCGCCGCATAACGGATCGGACACTCTGCAATCACCTGAAGATCTACCAGAACCGCGTCGATCTCATGCTCGAATCTCCAGCAGTCCTTTTTGGCACCTTCCGGTGTATACATGACACTCATTGTCGTAAATGCCGCGCAGGTTGCAATCGAAGTTGGAATATTGATTACACCTGTCTTTGCATATTCACCGACAGCTTTGGAAAAATCCATAATAACTCCGCCGCCGATTCCAACAATTTCATCACATTCCGAAGCTTTGCATTTCTCTGCATATTCAGCAGCTGCTTCATAAGAGCATTTGCCTGAATATAATTCCAGAACATACTCCAGACCTGCTGCTTCAAATCCCGGAAGGATTCTGTCTTTTACTGCATCCCATGCCCGCTTTCCGGCAATAATAAATGCTTTCTTTCCAAAACGTCGAATCTCTTCACCACAAACTTCAAGAACATCTTTTCCCTGTCTGTATCTTCCGGCACCAAATTTAATTGCCGGATCTAAAATTACTTTTTCCATTTTACTGCAGCCTTCCTCGTTGTAAAACATATTCCCATTATCGAATCGGATGTCTTGGTTCTTTTTCTGAAAGCACCAGGTGTACATCCTCTGCCACATCCAGTGCAATCCGATCCATGCATTCCTCTGTATTGGAACCAATATGAGGTGTCAGTATCACATTCTCCAGTTCAAATAATGGATTCTCTTCCTGTGGTGGTTCCATTGTAAATACATCAACTGCACCACCTGCAATCTGACCGTTTTTCACTGCATCCGCAAAGGCTGTTTCATCTACAACGCCACCGCGGGATACCTGAATCAGATATGCACCCTGTTTCATCAAGGCAAATTCTTTTGCCCCAACAAGGCATTGATTCTTCTTGCCTCCCGGCACATGTAAACTGATATAATCTGCCTGCTTAAAAATTTCTTCCCAGGAAACCAGTTCCACATAATCCGGAATTTCTTTTCCTTCCGGTCGTGGCACATAAGAGATCACTCTCATGTCAAATCCAAGCGCTGCTCTTCTCGCCACTTCTTTTCCAATCTTGCCCAGCCCTACGATTCCCAATGTCTTTCCTGAGACATCGGATCCTTTCATTGAGAATTTCTCTTTAAATCTTCCAGTTCGAACCAACGTTTCGGATTCTTTTATTCTCTTTGCAAGATTCAAAATGGCCGCCAGTGTATATTCTGCAACTGACAGCCCGGTTGTATCCGGTGAATAAGTTGCCCTGATTCCCAGTTCTTCTGCCGCCTTCCAGTCCAGATTGTCATATCCGGCACCATGTCTGGCAACAATTTTCAGCTTTTTCCCTGCCTCAAGTATCTCTCTGTCCACTTTGGCAGTACGAAGAACCATCGCCTCACAGTACTGAATGTCTTCCTTCATAGCTTCTTTTTCCAGCCGGCCGCTACCCCGGAATATCTCATAACCTTTCGATCTGAGATATTCCTCTCCGGCCTCTGCGATCGGCTGAGGGATGTAAATTTTATTTTTCATCTCAATTCCTCAACAGCCTCTTACTGTATGACTGACTTCAATGCCTGTGGATTGTTCCATGCTATGCACTTCCACACTCCGGTTATCTTACAAGGCAAGGTTTCTTTGGATCGAATTTCCATCCCGGAATCAGATACTGCATACCAACTGCATCATCTCTTCCGCCAAGGCAGTTATCAAGATAAAGCTGATGTGCTTTCTTTACCTGCTCCAGATCTACTTCAATACCAAGTCCCGGTTTCTTCGGAACTGCAACACATCCATCCACAATCTGAAGTGGCTCTTTTGTCAGTCTCTCAAGACCTTCCTGCCAGATCCAGTGTGTATCCAGTGCATTATACTCACCTGGGACTGCTGCTCCAACCTGTGTAAACATTGCGAGGGAGATATCGAAATGGTTGTTGGAGTGTGAGCCCCATGTATATCCAAAATCGTGGCACATCTGAGCCACACGCACAGATCCGCTCATTGTCCAGAAATGTGGGTCTGCAAGAATAATGTCAACTGCCTGAGATTCCAGAGAATGTCCTACCTGTCTCCAGTCTGTAGCGATCATGTTTGTAGCTGTAGGGAAACCTGTACGTCTGCGGAACTCGCTCATGATCTCTCTTCCTGAGTAAACTCCTTCTGCTCCACATGGATCTTCACAGTATGTCAGGATTCCTTCCATTCCTTTTACATATTCAACTGCCTCTTCCAGAAGCCATCCGCCGTTTGGATCAAGGTCGATTCTTGCATCCGGAAGTGCTTTCTTCATAGCACGGATTACATCCATCTCTTCATTTCCCGGAAGAACTCCACCTTTTAATTTGAAATCTTTAAATCCATATTTTTCTTTTGTGGCAAGTGCCATCTCTACGATCTTATCAGCTGTCAGAGCTTCTTCATGACGCAAACGATACCATGCACAGTCTGAATCTAATTCTGAATCGTATGGAAGATCTGTCTTATTGCGGTCACCTACAAAGAACAGATAACCAAGCATTCTGACTTTATCTCTCTGCTGTCCGTCTCCAAGCAGTTCGCATACCGGAACGCCCAGCTGTTTTCCAAGAAGATCAAGGCATGGGGCTTCAATTGCAGTGATTACATGAACTCCTGTACGAAGGTCAAATGTCTGATTTCCTCTGACATCTTCTTCACCTTTGGAATCCAGATGCGCTTTTACTTTCAGAAGTGTACTCTTATACTCGGCAACTCTTGTTCCCTCTACCAGCGGAATACATTCTTCCAGCGCTTTTGTAATCTTCTCACCACCAGGAACCTCTCCGACTCCTGTCTCACCATTCTCATCGTAAAGTACTACAATGTTTCTTGTGAAATACGGTGCGTGCGCTCCACTTAAATTTAATTCCATACAATCTTTTCCTGCTACCGGATAAACTTCCATTTTTACGATTGTAGACATAATTGAAATCTCCTTTCCCTGTTCGGAACTGTGTGTTTGATTGAATTTTTTGTGTTTGTGTTTTTAAGTTTGTTTCTGTTTTCTTATGTTTTTGTATTGATTGATTTTAAATTTGCTTATTTGTATTTCTATATTTTATGTACTGCCGACCGGCCGAGAGTTGGTTGATATTGCCGGCCGGCAGTAAACATGGCAGCGAATTTCAGCTTATTTCTGTTATTTTCTTAAATCTGTAATTTACAAATTAAGCTTATTTTCAATTCGTCTGAGTATTTAGCAACTTAATCTCTGATTAAACCAGATCCATGTCTGCAAGGACTTTATGCAGTTTCTCTTTTTCTTCCGGTGTCAGCTCTCCGATTGGATCCAGGCATTTTCCTACCGGAATTCCTTCCTGTACAAGACCTTCTTTGATGGCTGCCGGGAATGTTCCCATACCGCAGGCAATGCGGAACGGAGCCAGTGTAAACTGAGCTTCCAGTGCTCCTTCAAGGTCTCCCGCAACATATTTATCATAAATATCTGCTGCAATTCTCGGTGCTACATTTGCGCAGGATGCGATTGCTCCTGTTGCTCCATAACAAAGTGCTGCATAGATCAGAGTATCTCTTCCCATCAGGACTGAGAATTCTTTTCCTCTTGTCAGACGGATGTATTCAGCTGCATTTGTCATATCTCCTGTACTGTCCTTTACGGCAACGATATTATCGATGTCTGCAAGTCTTGCAACTGTTGCCGGTGCAATCGTTACATTTGTCTTAGGTTTGTTGTTATACATGATAATCGGAAGTGTTGTATTCTCAGCGATTGTCTTATAGTAGTTGTATAACTCATCCTGTGTCTGGGATACGAACATTGGTGTCAGTACTGATACTGCATCAACTCCGACTTCTTCACAGATCTTCACCAGTCTGATGACGCCTCTTGTTGTAATATGGCTTGCTCCTCCATAAACCGGAACACGTCCCGCTGTCTCATCAACAACTGTCTCAAGGATCTTTCTGTAAGTATCATCATCAAATGCATAGAACTCACCGGTTGTTCCAAGCGGGAACAGGCCGTGTACTCCGTTGTCGATCAGATGATTTACCATCTGTCTTAACACCGGATAATTTACTTCTCCGTCTTCTGTAAATGGTGTGATGATTGGTGGGATAATTCCCTTTGGTACGAATTTCATATACATTCTCCTCTTTTCTGAATCTGTTAATCTAATCCTGTTAGTGTACGATAAACTGCAACAATAACAGTTCTACAATTCCGACTGCTGCCATGATCAGTGATACAGCGGTCTTACATCTTACCTGGTCTTTCAGTTCTGTCAGGCCGAACATTCCGTTGAATACCCAGAATCCACTGTCGTTGAAGTAGGAGAAGGAAATTGCTCCTACACAGCAGGAAGCTGCAAGCAGAATCGGTGATACGCTGATGGATGCCATCAATGGTGCTGTCAGGGATGCTGCTGTTGTGATTGCTACAGTAGCAGATCCAAGTGCTATTCTCATCAGAGCTGCGATAATGAACGGGATAAGAATTGCAGGAAGTGGAAGACCTACAACTGTCTCACCAAGTACATTTCCGATACCGCTGACTTTGATTACATTTCCAAGGGAACCGCCGGCTCCTGTGATCAGCATGATGATACCTGTATCTTTGATAGCTCCGTCCATCATACCCAGTACTGTTTTATTTTCTTCGTCTTTTACGAGACCATAGATTGCAAGGATTGTTCCAACTCCAAGTGCGAAGATTGGCTCTCCGATCAGACCGATTACGTTGTTGATCATTCCCTCTCCTGATCCAAGCAGATTCCAGAATGTCTTAACAAAGATCAGAACGATTGGAACAATGATTGGTGCGATAGAAGCTCCGAAAGATGGGAGTTTTTTCTCTCCAACCAGTTTCTCAACTTCTTCCATGGATTTGATGTATTCCTGTTTGAATTCTTTTCTTACATATCCATGTCCGCTTTCATCCGGAATCTGGTAAATCTTTTTACCGATGTATTTGCAGTAGAATACGATGACAATCAGCATCGGGATGGAGATTCCTGCTCCGATCAGGATCATCTGTCCCACATCTACACCAAGCATTCCTGCTGCTGTCAGCGGACCCGGTGTCGGTGGTACAAGACAGTGTGTCAACTGAAGTCCACATGCAAGTGAAAGTGCAAGTCCTACAACAGAGATACCTGTTACAGAAGACATTGCTTTTACAAGTGGTGCAAAGATAACGATCGCTGAATCAGCGAATACAGGGATTGATACAACCCATCCTGTAATGGCAAGTGCCCATTCTTCTTTTCTCTTACCAATCACACGGATAAATGTAAATGCAAGCTGTTCTGCTGCTCCTGAAGCTTCCAGGATTCCTCCCATCATAACTCCAAGTCCGATGATAATACCCGTACTCTTTAACGTGTTTCCAAATCCATCTTTAATTGCGGTGATGACACCTACCGTTGTCTCACCTGCTGCATTGGTAATGTCTACGACCGGCATTCCTCCGATCAGACCTGTGATCAATGAAGCAAGAAGCAGTGCGATAAATGTATGTACTTTTGTCTTCATTACCAGGACAATCATAACCGCAATACCGATTACCAATCCCAGCATCATTCTGGTTGATTCACTCATAATATGTACCTCTCTAAATTACTCTTTCCCGATTTTTCTTATTTCTTTTCTACTGATGTGTCTGAAATCTTCTCATAATACTTCACAATTGCACTGTGATCATCTTTTTCATTTCCGTCTGCTTTTAATGCCTGCATGATCTCCATTACCTGAGAAGTAAGTGGAAGTGCTGCATTGACTGCATGTCCGGCATTGAGTGCATTGTTCAGATCTTTGATGTGAAGTTCAATACGGAAGCCTGGTTTGAAGTTGTGTGCCATCATCATTGGTGCTTTGGCATCCAGTACTGTGGATCCTGCAAGTCCTCCGCGGATTGCCTGATATACAAGTTCCGGATCTGCATCGTTTTTTACTGCCAGTGTCAGAGCTTCGGATACCGCTGCAATGTTCAGTGCCACGATCACCTGATTTGCAAGTTTTGCCACGTTTCCTGATCCAAGTTCTCCGACATAAACAACAGATGCTGCCATTGCCATCAGCAGATCATAATACTTGTCGAAATTCTCTTTGCTTCCACCGACCATAACTGAAATCGTTCCGTCAATTGCCTTTGGCTCTCCACCGCTGACCGGGGCATCCATCAGGTCAATTCCTTTCTTGTTCAGCTCGGCTCCGATCTCTTTGGACTGTACCGGGTCAATGGAGCTCATATCTATTACGATGCTGCCCTGCTTTGCTGTCTCTGCGATTCCGTTATGTCCCAGGCACACCTCTCTGACTTGTGGAGAATTCGGAAGCATTGTGATAATCACGGAACATTTCTCCGCTACCTCTGCCGGACTGGATGCTGCCTCTGCTCCTTCCGCTGCAAGTTCCTCTACACTTGCTTTGCTTCTGTTGTATACAACGAGCTCATATCCTGCTTTCATAAGGTTTCTGCTCATTGGTTTTCCCATAATTCCAAGTCCGATAAATCCTACCTTCATGATTCTTCTCCTCCTGATCTTTTCAATAATTTTGAAATTATCTTTCATCAGATCTTATAGATATTTACTGATTGTTTCATTTCTTTTATTGTCTTATTTCTTTTTACTGATTGTCTTTCGTTCCGCGCGCTTCATTTATTTGACATGGTCATTGTACAAAAATAAGTGCAAAGATTCCATAGGATATTTGCTCAACAGGAAGGTATGGATTTTATGTAGATTTTACAAGTGTGCATTTTTTGAAAGATATATTTCATTCTATATTTCTGTTATTTCATTTTAGATGATTGTGGTGCTATGGTTACCTGATTTTAGGATGAATATTGCACTATTTGAAATGTTTGTTTCGCTTATTGGAATTTTGGAAGTTTTGCACAAATTGAAGTGCTTTGTTTTGTATGATTTTACTATATACTCTGACTTTTGTTGTGTTCCTGTAACGAAAGTGGAATTTAGCCTTAGATATACTAATTAGTCTCCTGTTTAAATTTAATTTGTCCGCTGAAATACTTTCCTTGCTGATTTTCTTCTTACAATAAGAATGATTATTGTTCACCGCATAACTGCAAACAGTAGCACAGCGATAAAGGTTAAGCATATGATACATAAAAAATGCTTGTATACCTAAAGAATACATGCTACAATTCCAGCAAAACATATCCTTATGAAATGAAGAATCGTGCGGAGGTAATTAAAGTGAGCATATTTGAGTATGATAAAGAAATTGAAGAAAAGAAGCTTCGGGAAGCTGAGTTTGAAGCTGGAAAACAAGCTGGAATTAATCTTGGACGTAGCGAAGGCAAAGCTGAAGGTAAAGCCGAATTTATTCTGTCACTTCTTTCTGACTTAGACGATATTCCCGAATCTTTAAAAGAGAAAATTTTAAGAGAGAAAAATCTTGAAACTTTAGATAAATGGTTTAAGATTGCCATAAAGGCAGAAACTATCGAAGATTTTTTATCTCAAATAAATGGATAAGTTTTACCTCTATAGCCTCAGTAGGTTTCCCCCTACTAGGGCTATCTTTATCGCAATATTTATTACAACAATATTATCCTTAGAAAAAAGAGAAGCGTTTTAGCATCATATTATATACTAAAATGCTTCTCTCCTTAAATAATCTGCACTTTCTATTCCGTTATCTCATACTGTTCCTGCTCTACCAGTTTCTTCTGTAATTCTTCTATATAATCATTATATCCTTCCATAGATCCCGTTGTATCCTGAACACCAGATTGCCCTGAAGAATTGTTGCCTATATACTCTTTTTTTACAGCTTCCAAATATTTTTCGATTGGCAAATTCACTTTATATACCTCAAATTCATGCTGCCAGTACTCATCTTCCGAATCAAACTGTTCTATGAGCGCCTTTGCCTCGTCACTATTGGTAGCTTCATTTATCGTAGTTTTTAATTGATCTAAATATGCATAAATTTCGTCATCTGTTACAGTATAACCTTCTGAAATAGCCTTTTGGTATGTTGCATCACGCTTCAACATATATTGAATTGCTTTCTCTTTTGCCTCTACTCTGTCATAGCCTGCTAAAACATAAAATTCTGTAGCTTCTTTGATCTCATCATTAGAGATTACACCTCCTGATTTTCCTCTTGCATAAATAGATTCATCTGCTTTATCCTCACTGGAATTAAATATCTGTCCAACTTTTTTCATTTTTTCAATATCAGGTGATTTTTTTGTTGCATATATAAAAACAAATCCTAAAATCAGAACAAGAAACACCAGCGCTACTATTACCTGATTCTTTCGTTTTTCCATATTTCATCCTCAATCTACCGTACTGTTCACCGCATAACTGTAAACAGTAATGCATTCCACCTTATGCTTATAAAAAATCTACTTCTTATCTATTCCTCGCCCCCGCCATAATTCGCTTCAATTCCAAGTTTTTTCATCCTTCTCCAAAGCGTAGTCGTACTGATTCCGAGCTCTTCTGCTACCAGTTTCCGGTTTCCATGCAGTC
The DNA here is from genome assembly GCF_934309415.1 of uncultured Mediterraneibacter sp. GTDB lineage: Bacteria > Bacillota > Clostridia > Lachnospirales > Lachnospiraceae > Mediterraneibacter. The sequence goes on along the minus strand of NZ_CAKRDI010000008.1, from coordinate 21,615 downwards.
GTTCCAGAAGTGCTCCTAATTCTGCTGCCTCCGGAGACTTGTAGATGACCACTTTCTTCTCTCCTCTGGACTCTTCCACATAAGGATAAAGTGCCGTATATAGATTCTGGATCATCACCTCATCAACTGTACGTTTTTTTGCAGTCAGAACCAGCCGCTCACAGAACGATTTCATCTGAATCATATTTCCGTTCCACTGCAGTTCCTGTAACTTTTTATAGCCACCTTCTGTCACGACAAGTGGACGGTTATACTGATCTTTATATCGTTTCATTTCTGTATCAAAATAATATTTCAAATCTTCCGGACGTTCATTCAGTGATGGGATCTCAAGTACCAGTCCCTGCAACATGTAATATAATTCCTCACTGAACTCCCCTTTTTGCACCAGATGTTTCAGATTCACCTTCGATGAACCAATGATCCGCACATCCAGTGTATCCAACGGCTGTGCATCTGTACGCATCTGCGCTCTGGAAAGCATCGTTCTGAGAATCTGATGCTGCACTCTCAACGTAAGATACTCAATTCCCTTAATAAATAACGTTCCATGATGTGCTTTGATCATAGCACCCTTTGCACCAAACTTCGCTACTGTATCCGATGCCTCTCTCTGAAACAGTTCTTCCATCTGGTGTTCCTTATCCATTCCACGCATATTAATACTTACATATGGTCCTGATTTTCTCATGCTGTTATTATGGATGGCTTCTGCGATCAGATAATCCTCCGTACCGGCCTGTCCATAAATTACCACTGGATTATCTGACAATGCATACATCTTCGCTGTCTCCAGTACCACTCGCATGTTATGATTTTCCGTATAAATATCCTGAAATCCTGTCTGTGCGGTAAACCCATGCAGCAACATATCTCCCTGAATGCTTTTCTGCTTCTCCGAAGATTCCGACAGCTTCTGCAGGGAAATAATTGCACCTGTAATCTGTTTATCATACTGGATTGGCGCAATCAGAACCATCCATGCCTTTTTTCTCATACTGATGGATGTCGAATAACTCTCACTCTTTCCATTCAATACATTCTCTACTAATATATCATCAATTTCCGGCAACACCTGGGTCAGAGGTTTTCCGATCACTTCTTCTTTATTCATTCCCAGGAGATTCTCTACCAGTTTATTAACTACAATGATTTTTCCCTCAGCATTTACTTTGATGATTCCATTAAAGGAAGTATCCAGAACTGTCTCAAACTGTGCTGTATTTAATTTTTCACTTTCTGCTGCATAGGAAGCATTCTTAGCTGACAGCAGTGCTTCACGGATTGATTCTTCAGTAGACTGATAGAACAACGCCGGGTATCCCATCGTCTCTGCTGCCCTGCAGGTGCTTTCCCCTCCGATCACCATATCCGGACGTTCTTTCAGACCGGCCAGAATTCCTTCTGCTTCCTCAATCCGATGCAGATAGATTACATCCAGTTTTACATGAAATAACTGTTCCATATAAGACATATCGCACAGCATGTTTTCAAATGCAATTAATACAATATAGGGATGTTCTTTCTTCACAATAGACATTGCTTGCTGAAGCAAAAGTCCAATCTCCTGTGCATGGAAACGCATCTCCACCACCGGAATATTGGTATACTGTTTGATCAGTTTCGCCTGATAGCCTCTCGCCACAAGGATATGCGCCCCTGCTTCTACTGCAAGACGCGCTTCATTCACTGCATCTACTGTATGCGCCGCCTTCAGATACACTACATCCAGTTTATTTTCCTCTATGATTCGCTTCGCCGGTTCTACCATTCGTTCTTCCGGAAGAAGCATTCCTATCTTAACCATCTAATAAACGCCTCCAATTTTTGTATGGAAATTTTCTTTCTTATTTCTTTATCATTTAAAATCTTTTTCAGCTTCATTTTAGAGTCTGTTTTAAAAATGCCTGCTGGTAAAGATGTATGCCACAATTTGTGGGAGAAAATATATATCAATTCATGTCCCTACATTATCATGGTAAAAAAATTTTTTCAAGTGTAAAAAAGCGCACCCATGACCTTTCATCACGGATGCGTTTTTCAACACAAACTTATTAAAAACTTTTATAGAATTATTTTCAAATACACAAATCTTTTCAGGGTTCATTCCCTTTATTTCAGACACATTTTAGGTAATCGGAGCTGGGTTAAAGATGCACAGATCATTATGCAGTTTATACTTCTCTGCGAAGCTCTGATCTTTTCCACTTGCTACTGCGATGATCTTATTGAACAACTCTGTTCCAATGTCTGAAATCTCTGCTTCACCAGTTGCAACCGGTCCTGCATTAACATCGATCAGATCCTGCCACATTTCTTTCATTTCATTTCGTGAACAGACCTTAATAACCGGAGCTGCTGCCAGTCCGTATGGTGTTCCTCTTCCTGTCATAAATACCTGCAGTGTAATACCTGATGCAAGCTGACATGGTCCACATACAATATCACTTGCCGGAGTTGCCGCATAGATCAGGCCTTTCTTAGACGGACGTTCTGCCGGAGAAAGTACCTCCACGATCGGTGAACTTCCTGATTTGGCAATGGATCCCATTGCTTTTTCTACGATATTGCAAAGTCCGCCTTTTTTATTTCCCGGAGTCGGGTTTGCACTTCTGTCTACATTACCCTCTTCCAGATAATGATCATACCATTTCATCTCTGCTGCCAGTTTGTCGCATACTTCTTTATCTACGCAACGCTCTGCAATATAATGCACTCCGTCACGTACTTCTGTTACTTCAGAGAACATAACTGTTGCACCTGCTTTTACAAGCATATCTGCTGCATAACCTGCTGACGGATTGGCACTGACACCTGAGAACGCATCGCTTCCTCCACACTGCATACCGATACAGAGATCTGATAATGGAAGTGTCTCACGTTTTCTTTCATTCAGAATTGCAAGCTTTTTATCAGCCATTGTCATAATGGCATCAACCATTGCATCAAAGCCCTTCTGCTCCTGAAGAACAATTACATTTTCCGGTGAAATATCAGCCTCATCCAGAAGCATCTCTACCGTCAGTTTCTCACATCCAAGGGCAACTACCATCACCTGTCCGCCAAAATTTGGATGATGTACAAGATTTCTTAATGCACGAATCGGTACCTTTGCCTCCGGTGCATTAATTGCAACTCCACATCCATATGCATGGTTGATCGGTACTACGTCATCTACATTTGGATACTTCGGAAGCAGTTCTTCTTTGATTCGTTTTACTGCTACATTCAGAACTCCTGTTACACACTGTACGGTTGTGCTGATTCCAAGAATATTTCTTGTTCCTGCATAACCTCCGTTTGGATTTCTGTATCCTTCAAATGTTGTAACCGGTGGTGTCGGAAGATCTGTCACGATCTTTTTACCGTATTCCATATTGTCTACAGACGGTGGTGTTGGAAGCTCCAGCATGAATTCATTGATCCAATCACCCTTTTCAATGTCATCCAGGGCATATCCAAGAACTACACCATAACGGATAACCGGTTCTCCCTTAGGGATTCTGGTCAGTGCAACTTTGTGTGCCTGCGGGATATCCTGTCTTGTGACAACATCATCTGTTACCTGAGTCCCGGCTTTAATTTCCTGCACAGCAATTGCTACGTTATCCGCTTCATTTACTTTTACAAGAAGTCTCTTTGCCATGAGTTTTCCTCCTTTTTCTTTCCAGCATGGAATATTTTTCATCTGTTCTTAACAGTTGTTTTTTTGTTCTCTGCTGTTCTTTATGGTCTTATCATACACCCGTTTCTTCTGTAAGTAAAATTCATTGTATTTCTAGTTCTCTTAATTTTTCTTATAGTTTTTCTTGCAATTTCCAAACAGCAATTCTAATATATACTTATAGAAATCTATGTTTTCTGAACCATAAAATAAAATCGCACAAAATATGAAGATTTTGATATTCATTTTTACCTAAAAGCAGCTGTCACGGTTCGCAAGACACTTACAGGCAGTAGCAGAACACGCTTCAGAAATAGAATGCATCCTTATTTAAAAATAAAATCAACTCACAGAGGTCTAATATTATGGATTTAAAGCAAATAGAATACATCGTAAAAATTGCCGAAGAAGAGAATATCACACACGCCGCAGAGAAGTTGTTCATCACACAGTCTGCACTGAACCAGCAGCTCTTAAAACTGGAAAAGGAACTGGGAACTCCACTGTTCTATCGTTCCCGTACTGACTGGCATCCAACCCCGGCAGGGGAAATCTATCTGAATGCTGCAAGAGAAATTCTTTCTATTAAGAAAGATGCCTATGATAAGATTCACGATCTCAGTAAAATACAAAGAGGAAAGATTACGCTCGGCTTCACTCCGGGACGTGGAATCGCCATGTTTACTAATGCTTATCCCAAATTTCACAGTGTCTGTCCTAATATTGAAGTAGAACCCATCGAGCGAAGCGTGCGCGACCAGCATCCCCTCCTTCTGTCCGGACAACTGGATCTTGGATTTATGACTCTGACAAAGTCACAGCAAAAATCAGGTATTACTTACGAAACACTCGCTGTAGAAGAAATGATTCTTGCTGTTCCGACAAAACTGGTAACTGCTCTTGATATGAAAGATGGAGATCTGTCACTCTTACGCGAAGAGCCTTTTGTACTGACACAGAAAACCTCCACCATCCGAGATATTGTGGATTCTATTTTTAATGATGCCGGATTTACCCCGAATGTTTTGTTCGAGACATCCAATAACTATGCTATCATCTCCATGATCCATGAGAATATCTGCTGTGGAATCCTGCCAATGTATTATATGGATCCTTCTGATAAGGCTATTACTTATTTCGCACTGCCCAATCATCCATCCTGGGAGATTGTTGCCGCATATCGGAAAGGACATTATATCAGCAGGCCTGCACGTGCACTGATCGAGCTGGCCGGGGAGTATTTTACTTCTGCTCAGCAATCACACCTGTAAATAGCAATAATCTCACCATTTATAATCACTTGTAAAAATCCGATTATAAATGGTGAGATATAGCAAAAATTTCTTTACTTATCATTCAACGGAATCAATATCCTCAGTTCAAACCAGTTATCCCTCACTCCTGCCGTCACGGAACCGCCGTACTTCTTCACGGTACTCTGGATACTCTTCATCCCGAAGCCATGAAACCGCTTATCTTTCTTTGTTGTCTGTGGAATCCCATTCTTAAACACGAGTTTCTCCTCGCAATAGTTTTCCACACGGATCCGCAGGAACTTCTTCTGTTGTGTAACCGACAGGTGGATCAGCCGCTTCTCCTGCTCCGGAAACTTCTCTGCCCCCTCAATCGCATTGTCCAGAATATTTCCAAACAGAGCGCTGATATCCATCTCTGCCATGAAGTTCAGGAGTGTTCCATCTGCCACACAGGTAAATCCGATTCCCTTGTTCTGGCAGTACAGGCTCTTACTTGTAAGCACCGCATCAAGCACCTTGTTCCCCGTCTTATTCTGTGCCTCATAAGACTTGATCTCTTTTTCCATCTGCTCCAGATACTGGGTCGATTTCTCGCTGTTCGCCTCTGCTTTCAGGAGCGTGATCTGATGCTTCAGATCATGGTATTTCTGATTGACAATTTCAATACTCTCCTGCGAAAGCTGATAATTCTTGTACTGCATTTCCAGAATATTCTGCAGGGTATCTACCTCGAACTTCATCTGAAGTTCCCGCACCTGGATATGGTACGCATACAGCACTGCAAGTCCACTCAGATCCACCAGTGTACGGATCGTAAACATTTCCCCTGCGAAACGGCTGCTAAACAGGGTACTCTGATCAAGATAGCTTAAATTACTCACTGCAAAAACGGCCTCTGTAATAATGATTACTGTGATTAGTTCACGAAGATTAATATTGATTTCTTCTGCGTCCTCCTGCAAATGCCTTTCCAGCAGATACAGAATTCCAAAAACAACCGCATAGACAATCACCAGTTCCACCCATCTCCAGCCACTCCATTTCCAGTATCCACTTCCCACTGTAATAAAATAGAAATGAATCTGCCAGCAAAGGGATGCTGCAAACTCTCCACTGATAAAAACCCTCGCACAGTAATACCCTGCTTCTTTCAGACCAAAATCACAACAGCTATAGATATAGAACAGAATCAATGAGATTGAGAGCATCATACATGGGATAAAAAATATCTGCCTGACACCATCGGTCAGTTCCATAAATCCAACGATTGCTGCAAAGAACATAACGTGGATCATTTGTCTTTTCCAGCTTTGCACTCCTGCTCTCTTCCGATTCGTCCAGATCGTGATAAACGCCGCAAGAAAATAGGCAGTTGAATAATAATAGCCCGGTGTATTTACAAAGGTTATTCCATTCATTATCTTCCCACCTCATTCATATAATCATTCAGTGCATCCAGAAACGCCTTCTTCCTCGCGCGGCTCACCTGAATCACATCCGAAGCAACCGTAACATCACTTCCATGAAAATCTTCCACGTATTCCAGATTCACAAGATAGCAGCGGTTACAACGGAAAAACTTTGTCTCATCCAATGCATCTTCCGCTTCCTTCATGGAACCTTTCGTCACCACATCCCCATCGGTCGAGTGATAGATCAGATCATGATCCCGCACTTCCACATAACAGATCTTGTCCACATCCAGTTTCTTCTTTCCGCCTTTTTGCGCCACTGCGATATAATTCGTCTCTTTTTTCTTCACTCTCGTCAGAGCCCGGTCAATCCTCTGGGAAAATGCGAAGTAAGAAATCGGCTTGAGCACATAATCCAGTGCATCCACCCGGTAGCCCTGAATGGCATACTGTGGCATGTTCGTGATGAAGATGATCACTACCTCACTGTCCTTCTCACGGATCTTCTCCGCCGCGGTCATCCCGTCCATGAATGTCATCTCCACATCCATGAGTATAATATCAAAATCTGCCGAATATTCTGTTACTATGTCCTCCCCATCCGGAAATAATGTAACATTTATTTTATGATTCGTCTCTGTTCCATAACGCGCAAGATATTCCTTTAACTGTGCAGCATATGTTTTGTCATCCTCCACTACTGCAATACGGAGCATGCGACTCACCTCCCGATTTCCTTTCATTTTTCTCCTGGCCGTTCAGTCTCCGATCCGTTCACTGCCATAATCTGCTAATCTTTAGATTAGAGAATCTGTTCTTTTCTGTCAAGACTTTGCCTGTTCCTTCGTCGGATTTTTATTGAATTCTCTGTTTCTGTTCAAAATACCTGTAATCATGTAAACAGCAACATAGACGGTCTCCCCTTTCGGGAAACCGCCTTCTGCTGCCTGACACATGATTCTATTCTTCTGTCTTAACAACCTTAAAATAAGATCCAATGATGTTGAGCAGGATTGCCACGAAACAGCATACCATACCAACAATTGCGCTGGACAAATCGCTCATTGTCTGTGCATTTCTCTCAAAAGAAAGGATTGTTGCAATGCTGTTGACACGAGCTGTGATAAACTGTGCAAATGCCACCATCAGAAGTGCTCCGCTCACAACTGGAAGCACATCCATGACAAGGCTTGCGCCTGCTTTGTTAAATCCAATAATATAAATCAGTTCCAAAAGGATTGCCACAACCAGGCATCCTACGATCACTGCATTCACACCAAGATTGCTGAAATAAGCTGTATTACAGTTAATCAGATAAAAGACGGTTGCTACCACTGCAGCAATCACTGCCAGAGCTGCGAAATAAAAACCAACGGATTGTTTCTTAATAAAACTCATCTTCTCTGCCCCCTTATTTATTCTTCTTTGTACTCTTAAGATACATTGCAATTGCTGCAAGTATCAGCAGTGCGAAGACTACCTCTGCGGCTGTCAGTGCGTTGTCATACCATGTTCTCACATGCTCAATACGGGATGTGGAGTTCAGTCCATCCATTGCATTGGAATTTGCAAGTGCGTAGTTCTGCCACAGCATATCATTCTTCAGATCCTGCATCAGTTCTGCATCTTTGCTCACATTTTCCAGTGTCCAGTAATCCCATTTTGCACTGACTGCTTCCATCGTGCTGTCACCTGTATTACATGTCATTGTCACGCCACAATGTGCTGCTTCTTTCAGTACTGTATAGTTTGCATCCTGGATAAAATCTTCACTGATCAGACCCTGGAATCCCCATTCTTTACGGAGGATATTCATCAGAAGTCCATAATGTGCATTTCCTGCTGTACAACCGATACGGTTGAATGTTGTCATGACTGCAAGTGTCTTGGCATCTTCTACAGAAGCCTGTGTTCCACGAAGTTCATTCTCACGTGCTTTCTGTTCTGTCATAAATGTTGCGATACCAGAACGGTTGATCTCTGTATCGTTGAATGCGAAATGCTTTGGTGCAATCAGGACTCCGTATTTCTGTGCTGCTGTAATATAATTGGATGCCTGATAAGCTGTCAGTACCGCATCTTCTGAATAATATTCATGGTTACGTGCATTGTATGGTGTACGATGAAGGTTCGTTCCGGCTCCCCAGAAGATCGTCAGGTTTGACCACAGGGAGTAATTTCCGATCACTTCTCCATACTCTGTTGCCAGCTGTTTGCTGAATGTCTGGGCGATTACCGGCTCACATGCCATGGTTCCAAACTTGTAGTTTAAGTTCTTATCATCCGGATCAATTGCACACGGATCTGCTGAGCTTGTGTCCGTATTTGCATACTGACCAAGTGTATAGGAGTTGATTCCATTCGGTCCGTCATTCTGTACAGCTTCCGGTGAAGAGATTGACTCAATTGGTTTTGTACTTGTTCCACCAAATCCTACGCGGATCATACAATCTTCCAGCGTAATCTGATCCATAAGCTGGGACCATCTCTCATCTGTAATATCCGTCACACCTTTCAGATCCGCAAGTGTCAGCTCATTGTCTGCACCAAATGTTACGGAATCCGTATCTCCCTGCTCTGTAATCTCATAAGTATCGTTCTGCATGATCTGAACCATCTCATCTGTTGCAGTCAGATCTTTGTATGTCTTCGGGAATGTTCCGCTCCAGTCATTTCTTGTAAGATAAGTAACTGTATCTGGCATGTAGGTATTCAGATCCATATCCTGAAGCTGATTCTCTACTGCTGTTCCATTCTCTGTCTTGGCAAATGTTGTTGTGTCCATCGCTGCAAGATTCCAGGATTTTACATTTGCAGCATTTCCTGCAGATGTCATTCCGTCAGACTCGCTGTATCCCTGTGCTGCCAGCACGTTATTCACTGCCTCATGTGCACCATTTCCGATTGTGAAATAATAGTCACCTGCATCCAGAATGTAGTTTCCTGTTGTTCCGGCTTCATTTGAGGCTGTGCTGTCCCAGCTTGCCATATCCTGTGCATCTGCTGTGATTGTTACTGTTGTGGACTCACCCGGTGCAAGCTCGTCTGTCTTCTCGTAGTCAAGAAGCTGGACTGCGGCCTTCTCTACCAGATTCTCTCTGTCATAATCGGTGTAAGGTACAGAAGCATAAAGCTGTACTACATCTTTTCCTGCCACATCGCCTGTGTTTGTTACTGTCACCTCTGCTGTGACTGTCTTGTTCTCAAGATCGACATTCAGACTGTCCAGAGTCTGTGTAAATGTTGTATAGGAAAGTCCATAACCAAATGGATACGAAACCTCACTGTCATATGTCCATGCACCCCCTGTGGAGCTTCCTACACTGTCGGATGCATTTCCCTGACCAAGGACTGTATCCGCATAACGTGTCTCATAATATTTGTATCCTGTGTAAATGCTCTCTGCCTCTACAATCTCAGAATTGATTGAATAATCAGAATCTGCGTTTGTCCATTCATAATCACCATAGTTCTGTGCTGCCGGTGATACGGAATTATCTACTGCATAAGTATCCGCAAGATGTCCGGATGGATTGGACTCTCCACTGAGCACATCTGCTACTCCATAGAATCCATAGGCTCCCGGAAGCCCTACTTCAAGCATTGCATCGATTCCATCGTTGTTCTTAAGTTCATCAATCTCCATCGCACTTGCATTGTTCAGAAGAACGATGACCTTACCACCATTCTCTTCCTTCGCCTTTACTGCCGCGTCAATTGTCGCACGCTCTGTATCAGAAAGCCCGAGAGGGTCTGCCTGATTGAGATCCTGGTCCGGATCCACGCCATCCGTTCCCGGTGTGTAGTTGGTATTCTCACCTGCTGCACGGGCGATCGTAACTATCATGACATTATAGTCATCCATGCTTTCTTTCCATGTCGGCTCTGTCCCATCCAGTTTCTCCTGTGTTGGTTCAAGACTTGTAAATGTTCCACCAACCGCCGGAGATGTGGCACGGTAATAGGTTGTAACACCCCACGGAAGTACCGCTTCAGACTTAAAGTCTTCCTTCAGGCTTTCATACATTTTCTGAACTGTCGGGTTCAGACTGTATCCTTTGGCCTCAAATGCCTGAATCAGATCAACTGTATCGGCATCTGTCCCTTCATTTTCAGCAACCACACTACCAAAATCTCCGCCCTGTACCGGATAATAGCTTGAGAATCCAAGAAATGTTACCTTCTGTGTCTCATCCTCTGTCAATGGAAGGGCACCGTTATTCTTCAAAAGAACCGTTCCTTCCTCACTCATGCGTTCTCCCAGATCTTCGATCGAATCCAGAAGTTCTGTTGTACTGCTGTAATCAGACTTATAAGTGAAATCGTCCTCTGTCTGATTGTCTGTCACCATCTGTGTGCTCTGTGTTCCAAGGAACTTGTCAATATCCGTACGGAATGTGTCGATCACCATCGATGCGGATAAAGACAGTGCAAGAAGTGATGTTCCTGTTGTTGCAACACCACGCCATACACGGCGCTTTGTCTTTTTCTCTTTCATGATTGCCCTCCTGTAGATAAATATCTATAACAAGTGTCCTTTTGCCGTTTTACCCCTCACCAGTCCTGTTTCTGCTGGTTTTGCGTTTCGATCAGGACACATTGTCATCCATTTTCTTTTCAGAGTTCTCAGTTTACTGCTTCTGATCCTCTTTCTTTATTTCTTCGCCTTTGCAGCCTTCGCTGCTGCTTTTGCTTCTGCTTTCGCTTTCTTCTCTGCAAGTTTCTTCTGATACTTCGTCTCTTCTTCCTCGAAGCTTAACCCTTTCTTCTTGCAGTAAGCTTTCAGCTCTTCTTTTCTTGCTTCTTCTGCCTGACGTTCTGCTTCTTCCTGTTCCAGACGTAGACGCTCCGCCGGCTCGATCCACTCTCCTCCAGCTGCAAGCACTGCTGCCTTCTGGTTCTCAAGAATGGCTGCCTGATCTTCTTTAATGTGTTTCTCTACTTTCAGGAAGCTCATCAGTACAACGATCACAGCATAACAGATCAGCTCGATTCCAAGGTAGCAGAGTGTAAGCATGCTCTGTACCCCACCGTTCTGCACTGCAGCAGCTGCATCGTATCCTGTTGCTGTCAGAAGTGCATTGATGATTCCATTTCCAAGTCCGGTCATACCAACCATGATGGCTCCATACACAGACATCGTGAATCCGTCACTCCGGAATCCATTCTTTGCTTCCAGGTGATCCAGCACATCCGAAAGAAGCGCAAGTGTCACATACATGGCCGGGATAGATCCGATTCCTTTCAAGATAACTCCGGCACATACGATAACAAAACTATGTACATCCAGGAAACTTACAAGTCCACCGACTACGGAAACTGCAAGTCCAAGCGTCACGGCTCTCTGTTTGCCAAGTTTATCCGCGATCGGCCAGGCAACTACCATACCAATGGCTGTCGGAAGTCCACCGATCAGTCCCAGCGTTCCCATCGCTGCTCCGGCTGCCGCCTCCGTATTGATTCCGTCGAACATCCATCTTGCGTAGTAGCTCATAGATCCGTTCTTTACCAGTCCTCCGAACTGGAAGAGCAGAAAGTAAAGGATAATGATCCACCAATATTTATTGGAAATACAGGCTTTGATCTGCTGGCTCATCGGAAGTTTCTCTTCTTTAATGTTCAGCTTCATGTTCTCTTCTGTGATACGCTCTCTTGTAAAGAAGTACTCCAGAAGGATTGCCAGAAATGTTACAACACACAGAACAACCATAACGATTCTCCAATTGTTATAACTTGCTGTTGTATCGATCACACCGTCATGATCTACAAAGAGGAAGCTCTGCAGGAGGATTGGTACAAGAATGCTTGCGCCCACACCGACTGCTGCAACACCTGACGCATTGGAAAATGTCGCCAGCATTCCTCTGTGGTTAGAATTTCTCGTTGACAGTGATACGAGTGAGCTGTGCGCCGTGTAATAAAACGGATATGCTACAGCATAATAAACATTATAGGAAATGGCGATCCATGCCATCTGTACTGCCGTGCTTGCATTCTCCGGTGTCAGGAACAAAAGGGCAATCGCAACCGTGACCAGCGGCGCTGATAACAGCATGTACGGTCTTGCCTTTCCCTGTGAAGTTCTTGTATTATCCATCAGATGTCCTACCACAAGATTTCCGATAATCACAAAGATTACGGAGATCATCGGGAGAACAGCTGAGAAGATACCGAACTTCACCGTGTCTGTCCATCCAAGTACATCGGAGTAATACCGGTTCAGGTAAGATCCGAAAATCGCATTAGAGATCAGTGCACAGAACGGTGCGATAAAGTATCCGAGGAGCATCTCCTTTGGTTTTACGTTCGCGGATGTAATCTTCGTCCGGAACAACGGATTGTCGAAAAATGTCTTCTTCTCCATCTCTCTTTCCTTTCTTGTTTCTTTTCATATAATATTTCATGCTAGCCTTTTTCTCAGATATTCTCTGAAAACGTATAGCTTCCACTTCCAAGTTTCTTCTCTTCTCCGCCCGGAAGTTTCACATGAGCAGTTGTAGAACAAGGGATATCCACATGAAGTGTGAATTTTCCATCTTTTATCCACCATTCACTGGTGACTTTTCCATAAGCTGTGTGGACAACTCCTCTTGCCCGTGTCAGGCCACCACCGACCATCGGTGCAATCTGTACTTCTTTTCCACCCCCGCTTAAGTTCTCAATTCCGGCGATTCTTCGATATAAGAAGTCTCCGACAGCTCCATAAGAGAAATGATTGAAGGATACCATTCCACCGGTTCCGTCATCCTCTCCGGTGTTACAGGTTCCATCTTCCCTGAGTGCATCCCATCTCTCCCAGATGGTTGTTCCACCGACTTTCATCTCATACAGCCAGGACGGACAGGTGTCTGTCATCAACATCTTGAAAGCGTCTTCCTCATACCCGTTGTCTGCCAGAGCAAAGAGGATATACGGTGTTCCCGGGAATCCTGTCGCAATATGATAATCATTTTCCCGGACGATTCTTGCCAGATGGGCAGCCGTTTTCCGCTTATCTTCCTCTGAAAGCATTCCGTAATAAAGTGGAAGTACATAGGCTGTCTGAAATTCTTTCTTTACCGTACAGTCTTTCTCCATCAGAATCTCTCTGTATGCTTCTGCTGTCTTCTCACTCAACTCTTGGTAGTAAGCTGCATCTTCCTTCTCTCCAAGAAGTTCTGCAATCCGGGATAAGATCTTGCTGGAATGAGACATACATGCAGTTGCTGTCCATTTTCCACGTCCCATCCAGGCCCACAGTCCGATTCCCGGTGCACACCAGTCACCATAATGATGCAGAAGTTTCCAGATATACTTGTGTTTCCCGACCGATCCAAGTCCTGCCCAGAACTTACATGCTTTCATGTAACGCTTCATGGTCGGGTACATTGTCTTCAACAGTCCGAGATCTCCACGCATCTTATATTCTGCCCACGGTGCCAGGATGCAGGCGTCACCCCAGTGATCCACTGCCATCGGAATCATGATTTCCCACTGTCCCGGAACAACTACCAGAGGAACCGTCACCGGAATTCCTCCGCCTTTATTCTGCTCGCTTCTCACATCCTTAAACCACTTTTCAAGAAAACGGCTCATATCGAAGTTGTAAGCCGCAGTCGGAGAAAACAATGCGATATCTCCTGTCCATCCCATCCGCTCATCTCTCTGCGGACAGTCTGTTGGAATATCAACGAAGTTGGACTTTGCGCCCCAGCGGATACTGCTCTGCAGCTTATTCACCAGTTCATTGGAGCAGGAGAATTCTCCGTTGTCTTCCACATCGGAATACAGGGCAATAGCACTTAGTTCCACATCCTGCTCCTTTGCACCTTCCATGCTCACATAACGGAATCCCATGTAAGTCATTCTTGGTGACCAGCTCTGCTCACCATCCCTGCAAATGTATACAGCTTCCTGTTTCGCGCTTCTCAAAGGTTTCGTAAACAGTTCCCAATCCATCAGGATCTCTGCATGCCGAAAAGTAATTTTCTGACCTTTCTTTCCCCTGATCTTTGCTGAAATTACTCCTGCAAAGTTCTGTCCGAAATCATAGATCAGAACACCGCTCGGTGCTCTTGTCACCGAAACTGGATGGAAGATTTCATGTGCCTTTACCGGCGCTCCATATTGTGCCAGAATCTCCGGATGAAGTTTTATCTGCTCCCTAGAAGCTTTGTGCCAGGAAATCTTCTCCATATCAACCGTCGCATCATAGACTTCTCCATTGTAGAACTCTGTTTCTTTCACCGCTCCGTCCAGCGTCACATCCCAGCTCTCGTCTGTTCCTATGATTTCTTCTGTTCCATCTTCATATGTGATTCGAAGTTCACACAGCAGCGCCTGCCGGTCTGCATAGTTCCGGTTGACTCTCTTATAAGTAAAAGATCCAACCGCCCAGCCGCCTCCAACAACTGCGACTAATTCATTTTCACCTGCTCCATCACTTTTCAGCTGCTCCGTCACATCATAAGTCTGATATTGAAGCTGATGCTTATAAGAAGTAAATCCTGGTGCAAAATAAATATCTCCAACCTTTTCTCCATTTAAATCCAACTCATAGATTCCAAGTGCTGTCGCATACAGTCTTGCCTTCTTGATTTTTCCATTGCATGTAATCTTTTTTCGGAAAGTCATCGTCTTCGGAGAGATCTTCTTCTCTGTGAAATGATACTCCCCGTCTGTGATCCACTGTGCCTTCCACGGTGTTTCCATGCGTCCTGTCTCAAATGCCGTCGCAGCCTCTGCTGCTTCTCCTGTATCATCAATCGCCTTTACCACAACCGGGTATTCCGTGAAAGGATCCAGCTTCTTTCCTTTATATGGAACAAGAATCTGAGAATCCGTCTCTGTACTCCAGTCACCGATCCAGATTTTCGCGTTCTTTAATGAAACATTCTGCCGGTCGCTTTCCAACTGAAAAGATACCCTCGGCTGCTCACTGTCTGTCACACACCTCTGACTTAAATGCTCCACGGTCAGCTTGCTGATCTTCAGCATGTAATGTTCCTCCTCCCATTTCCTTTTCTGCCGGTACTACTGCTTCCATGTCCTCCAGGATAAGCAGTCTCACCAACTTTCTCTCGTTGAAATTATGATAGCACTTTGCTCCTTGTACGGTTAAAAAAACACGTGAACGGTTCAGTTTTCAGCGTAATTGGAAAGCTTTGTTTTTTATGCATTTTGTATGTTTTTATTTCGTTTTTTCAGTTTCCAGTTTTTCTATTTTATCTTATTCCCCTTCATTTTTATGCATTATATATAATTTTTCATTTTATTTCCTCCTTAAATCATTCTTGCTTTGTGCAATATTACTTTCGTTTTCTTTCCTGTTGATCAAGCAGTTTTAACCAATTTAGTTTTCATTATCTGGGTATGATTCTAAGTGTGAAGCACTTCAGGAATTGTATGACGACGCATTAAAAGTCGAAATAAAAAGAAAGAATTGAAAGCTGCCTGAACGCCAACGAGTTTTCCAATCCTTCCTTTACATTTAGCAATCTGTTGTTTTCATCCGTTATCAAAAGATAATTTCTACGATAACTCTTTATTTTTCTAATGGAACAATCACTTCTGAACCAAGTTTCTCTCCCTCTTTTTCGCAGACTTCCAGTACCACATCTCCGCTTCCGTCAGCCTGTACGACAGCAAGTGCCTCGCCCCAGTAAGTATCTGTTTCATCCGTACAATATCCGATCTTGTTATACGGGCACGCATTTCCAAAACCTGCCAGCTTCCCCCCTCTTACTTTTACCTTCAGGATGCCGCGTTTCAATGGTTTGACAATCCCTGTCTTATCTGTATACTGGAGCCGGATAAAGGTCAGATGTCCTTTCTGAACCTGCTTTTCTTCTGCAACTGCACGCAGTTCTGTCTCTTTTTCCGCAGTATAGAGTGTATTTCTTGATATTTCTTTTTCCTGTGCATCATACGCAACTGCCTCGATCATTCCCGGCTGGTACTTTGTCCTGAACTTTGTGTCACATGCATTTTTCAGGGAATTACTTCCAACTTTCTTTCCATTTATAAAGAGATCTACTCTGGCAGCTCTCGCATAGACTTCAACTTCTGCTGTTTTTCCTTCGCATCCGTCCCAGCTCCAGGACTCGATTGCATTGGTCATCTTCCAGGCAGATGGAGAATGCTTTTCTCCCGTATGATTCACCGGACGAACCGCTATCACCGGGCGGTCTGTCAATTCAAATGCCGTCTTCGTATACCCTGCTTCTGCCAACGGTTTTCCGGTCAGGTCAATTCTTCCACTTCCCGCCGTGATCCAGCCAGGACCGTGATCGAACTTTGGTGCATAATCTTTGTATTCCCAGGAACCAACGCCAACTTCTCCCAGATAATCCATTCCCGCCCAGACAAAATCACCTACAATTCTCGGATTTTTCTTTGCCATCTCCCAGAAGGTATAGGCATCATCACAGAAGGTCTCACTTCCAAGGATCAGGCGCTTCGGATATTTCTTCAAGTCATGGTGATAACGGTTGATTCCATAGTTATATCCTGCAATATCCATATTGGCAAATGCATCTCTTGTCTTCACGTCACATCCATAGAAAGTTGCTCCCGTCTTCATGAAGCCACTTCCCATCAGACCTGCAAGATCATTGAAGAACTGGCTTCCCACTGCTTTCTTTTTCTTCTTTCCTTTTGACTTCTCAGCCTGTTCTGCTTCTTTCTTTGCCTTCTTATCACTGTAGACACCAAAGCCAATCGAGCTTAAGAAGTTAAATAAAATGTTGATTCCACAGGAAACCGGTCTGGAATCATCCAGGCTGTGCAGGTATTCTGTCATCTCTCCGGTCAGACGGATTCCCTTTTCCTGTGCGGTCTCGGACACTTCGTTTCCAGTAGAATACATGATAACTGATGGATGGTTAAAATCCTTCTCCACCATATCTTTGAGATCCTGCTGCCACCAGTCCTTAAAGTAATTTACATAATCATATTCCGTCTTGTGAATATACCACACATCTACAAATTCATCCATCACAAGCATTCCCTGACGGTCACATGCTTCAAGAAGTGCTTTAGAACAAGGATTATGCGCAGAACGGATTGCATTGTAACCATTTTCCTTGAGAATACGGATCTTTCGTTCTTCCGCATCTGGATAGCAGCATGCTCCCAGCACTCCGTTGTCATGATGAATACAGGCACCACGAAGAATCACATGTTTCCCATTGATGGAAATTCCCTTCTCTTCATCCCAGTTTAATGTGCGAATTCCAAATGTTATTTCCTCCTGATCTATTTCCTGATTTTCTGCTATAAATGTTATAAGAAGTCGATAAATTGCCGGTGTATCTACACTCCAGAGTTTTGCATCCGGTACATTTATCCGCACAATCGATTTTCCCTCTGTATGAATCTCCGTACTTATCTTGCATTTCCTGCTTTCATCTGTCCTATCATCCATTTCTCCATTACATAATTTGCACTGACTGCCATACTTCTCTGATGATATATTTGCAGATTCTATGACATCAATTTTTATCTCGCCTGCACCCGTTGTTTCCACTTCTACTTCAATTACTGCCGGATCTGTACTCAACGTGCGGACGCGAACTCCATTTCTCTTTATATGCTGTTTCGGCTCCACATACATCCATACCGGACGATAAATACCCGCACCGGAATACCAGCGGCTGTTCGGCTGATCAGCATTATGTGCAACCACCTGAATTTTGTTTATTTTTCCAAACTCAAGATATTGTCCCGCATTTACATAAAAATTAGTGTACCCGTAAGGACGATATGCTGCCTTTTTCCCATTCAGGTAAACCTCCGCATTATGATAAACTCCTTCGAATTCGAAACTGATTTCTTTCTCTATATATTCTTTCGGTACTTCAAATTCCTTTTCATAAATATAATCATGTCCTTCAAACCATCCTGTATTGATTCCCCCGGCACTGTCCTGCGTTCTCTTTTCAGAAAGCATAGCATCATGCGGAATTGTTACTTCTTGTTTCGTCGATTCTTCCCCTGCCCGGCAATAAGTCCATCCGGAATTGAAATCGATCTTCTTCATCTGCTTTTTCCTTTCTCACACATTTTTCCTACATTTTTACATTCCTGAAGCATATCTGAAAACTTATTGCTGCAACCTCTCACAAATTTTAACGCACATCTAAACAAAAACTTTTTCAGACACATCTTCCCGTTTTCTTTAAATAATTATTTCTTTTTTTACTTTTCCAAATATAGCATAGCATTTTTTTAATTGTATCGCTAAAAATACACGCAAACAGTCCTTTTTCCAACGCAAGATGCATTCAAATCAAAACATTCGTCCTCATAGTGAATCAGCAAAGTACTTCGCTATGGTCTGAACATTACCCAAGATGCCATTTAAAAGCCGTTTTATAAGAATATTTGAGAAAATGCACCGAATACTTTATCTGATACAAAAAAATCGGTCAAAGAAGTTACTTCCCTGACCGATTTCATTTAGGCTTTATTCATCTTAATTTTATTCACATAATCCTTCTGCTTCAATTACTTCAACGACACTGTCTACATATTTCTCGCAGATCTCATCTGAAGCAGCCTCAACCATAACACGGATTACTGGCTCTGTACCACTTTCACGAACGAGAATACGTCCATCGTCTCCAAGTGCTTCTGCTGCACTTTCGATTGCTTTCTGAACTGCTTCGTTATCTAATGCAGTCTTTTTATCTTTCACGCGTACATTCTTCAAAAGCTGTGGATAAATCTTCACTTCACTTGCAAGTGTTCCAAGAGACTGTTTCTTCTCAAGGATTACTTCCATGATCATCAAAGATGTAAGAATTCCGTCACCTGTACGTGCATGTTTGCTGAAAATCACATGACCGGACTGCTCTCCACCAAGTACAAATCCATTCTTAAGCATGTTCTCATAAACGTACTTGTCACCTACTGCTGTCTGCTCATATTTCATACCAATCTTGTCACATGCTTTGTAAAGTCCCAGATTGGACATAATGGTTGTAACAATTGTATCTCCTGCAAGCTGACCTTTTTCCATAAGGTATTTTCCACATACATAGAGAATCAGGTCACCGTCGATCACATTTCCATTCTCATCTACTGCGATACATCTGTCTGCATCACCATCATAGGCAAAACCTACATCCAGCTTATTCTCTTTTACGTACTCCTGCAGCACATGGATATGCGTGGATCCGCAGTCTGTATTGATGTTCACACCGTTTGGCTCATTGTTGATTACGTAAGTCTTTGCTCCCAGTGCATCAAAAACACTCTTGGCCACACTGGATGCACTTCCGTTGGAACAGTCAAGTCCTACACGCATATCCTTGAAGGAACGTGTAGCCAGTGAAATCAGATGTCCGATATAACGGTTTCTTCCTGCTGCATAGTCAACTGTACGTCCGATGTTCTCTTTTGTTGCCAGCGGAATCTCTCCGATCTCGCCATCGATATATGCTTCGATCTTCGCTTCAACTTCAGCTTCCATCTTATGACCATCACTGTTGATTACTTTGATACCATTATCATAATATGGATTATGACTTGCAGAAATCATCAGTCCACAGTCAAAGTCTTCTGTTCTTACTACATAAGAAACACTTGGAGTTGTCGTTACATGGAGAAGATAAGCATCTGCTCCTGACGCAGTTAATCCTGCCGCCAGTGCATACTCGAACATATAGCTGCTTCTTCTTGTGTCTTTACCAATGACAATTCTTGCCTTGTGTTCCTGTCCGAAATACCATCCAAGATAACGTCCTACTTTAAATGCATGATCTACTGTAAGTACTACATTTGCTTCACCGCGGAAACCGTCGGTTCCAAAATATTTTCCCATAATAATCTTCCTTTTCTTCTCAATTAAAAGTATGTCTTTGTACTGAACAGTTACAAAAGTACTCTCTTTATTTTATTCACAGACATCCATTTCCCGTTCATTGAATCTCTGTAAATGATATAGATATACTGTCAAAATCCTGCTTTGACGTATTTCTTATTATATTACCTTTATAATGTAGTTACAAGCATTTCTGTGTCTTAAAGAGTGATTTTTCAAACATACTGTTACTGTTCACAGCATAGCTGTAAACAGTAACAACATGCTCCAGTAGACAGGCAGCATATTTTGCGTTATACTGTAGGCAAATTTTGAAATGAGAGGTTTTTATATCATGGTAAAATTAATTGCAAGTGATCTCGATGGAACACTTCTTCAGAATGGTGCTCAGGAACTGACTCCACGTGCGGTTCAGCTGATTCATGAACTGACACAGAAAGGTGTACATTTTGTTGCTGCCAGTGGTCGTCAGTATGACAACGAGCGTCAGGTATTCGAGCAGATCAAAGACGAAATTTCTTACATCGGCGAAAATGGATCCATCTGTATTCACCAGGGAAAAGTTATTTCCCGTGGACTGATTCATGATGATCTTGCTTATCGTATTATAAATGAGATTAAAAAGAATGAAAATTTTGAGATTGTTGTTTCCAGAGAGGATACCTGTCTGATTGAAAATAACAATGCTGATTTTGTACATCACATTGTAGATGTCATGCACAATACCACACAGATCGTTGATGATATGCGTCAGGTCAAGGGACCTTTCCTCAAGATTGCCATCTGCAATATGAAGGATGCGCCTCATGTTATGGATAATTATCTGAAACATCTTCAGGAGCTGTTCAGTTCTGAAATCAAAGTGGTTACTTCCGGAAATCTCTGGATCGACTTTATTGCACCGGGAACGAACAAGGGAACTGCATTAAAGAATCTGTTAGACTTGTTCCACATCGCTCCGGAGGATTGCATCGCATTTGGCGATCAGTTTAACGATATTGAAATGCTGGAGCTGGTAGGCCACAGTTACGCCATGTCCAATGCCGCACCTGGTGTTGCATATTACGCAGATGAAGTAACTGATACCGTTGAAGATGTACTGGAAGATGTGCTCGCTTCTTTGGATATTTAATAGATAATAATCCCTGCTACCGAAATTATAAACTCTAAATCTTTTTACTTAAAATGAACTGGAATCCTCCCACACTGTGATTCCAGTTCATCTTCTATTTCTATAATATTTTCCTGAGTTCAATACTTGGTTCGTTCATTTATACTATGCACAGTATAATTTTATTTCACCAGATATTTCATCAAAAGATCTGACTTTTTTATCCTGAAGTATTCTGACTTTTGAAACAAAAAAATAAGAGAAACGCTGTAAATTCAACGTTTCTCCCACTTTTACTTAATGCCGCAGACCGGAATCGAACCGGTACGGGTATCACTACCCACGGGATTTTAAGTCCCGGGCGTCTG
>NZ_CAKRDI010000007.1 GCF_934309415.1 uncultured Mediterraneibacter sp. | reverse complement strand
AGTAACAGTAAACACAGTTTTGTATACCGTTAAACCCAGTAAAATCAACGCATGAGGGGAACTGGCTACATTTTAATATCCTAACTGGTGGGGAGATATGCCGATGATCGTCTACAATTTCCTGGAGAGTTATGACCTGTCTGACAAAACGATTGTTCCGTTTTGTACTCACGGTGGAAGCGGTCTTTCCAATACCGAATCCACGATTGCCGACATTACGGGCGGTACAATGAAGGATGGCTTTGCAATTCCCGGTACGACTGCTCAGAATGACAGGGATACAGCCAGAAGCGAAGTCACAGAGTGGCTGAAGGAAGGTGGTTTTGTTGAGTAATAGATATAGGACGCTCGCTATCATGCTGCTGGCTGTGGGGATGATTACATCCCTTGCAGCTTGCGGCAACGCAGAGCAGGGGAAAACTTCTAATCTGGAAGACACATCAAAAAGTACTATGGAGTCTACACAGACAGATATGACAGATTTTGATTTTTCAGTTTTCGATAGTGTGGAAATTACCGGTATAAATGTATCTGAATTGAGTGAAGAAGAACAGGCTGTCCTTTATCAGCAGGCAAGATACTGTCAGGCTATGACCGAAGCTGATACAGAAACTATGATGGAAATCACATCGCCGGATATGATTTTTACACATATGAGTGGAAGACAGCAGACAAGAGATGAATACTTTGCAGATATAGAGGACGGTGATCTTCAATACTTTACAATTGGTATTGAGAATCCGGTAGTCAACATCAGCGATAACTATGCATCGGTGTCTTATACTTCTGTATTGAACGCAAATGCCTACGGAGCCAGAGGTACTTATCGAATTGACGGAATCCACTGGTATGAGAAGCAGGGCGAAAACTGGATTGCGTGTAATGCACCGGAACAGGAACGCGGTAGATAAAGATGACTAATATGAAGAAAAAACTGCGTATTGTAATTGACAGTGGGATGGTGCTGTTGTTGCCTTTGCTAATGGCATATTCCCTGGTGGGAGAAGCAGCTCACGAATATCTCGGCATCGGAATGTTTCTGCTATTTATTTCTCATCATATTTTAAATATTGCATGGTGGAAACACCTGTTTCGTGGAAGGTATACTCCACTCCGCATCGTAGGAACGACGGTCAATTTTGTACTTGCGATCATTATGCTGGCATTGCCGATCAGCGGTATGATACTGTCCCGGCATGTGTTTCAGTTTTTGCATCTTGGCGGAGCAGCGACAGCCAGAACCGTTCACCTGCTGGCATCCTATTGGGGACTGGTATTGATGAGTTTTCATGCCGGTATGCATGGTCATGTGATGATGGGAATAATTCGAAAAAATATCAAAATGCAGCATCCATCTAAAATCAGAATATGGAGCCTGCGAATGCTTACTTTGTTATTAGTAATTTGTGGCATGCATGCTTTTCATAAAAACAAAATCAGCTCATATCTATTCTTGCGGACACGGTTTGTATTTATTGACTTTTCGCAACCGGTAGTGTGGACGCTTATAGAGTATCTTTGTGTTAGTATTTTGTTTATGATTATAGGATATGGTTTTTGGCAGGTGTGTACATGGCATTCCTCCAAAATTAATTTAAAAATATATTGACCTAAAGTGAGGTTTAGGGATTATTGTTAGTTTAGCATATGAAATGATGTGATTCAAGAAATGAAAACAAGGAGGAGCATTATCATGAAATTTGAAAATAAGGATACTTTTGAACTGCACAATGCATTTGGAATAGGTGAGCCTAATACAGCGTATGCAAAATATTTTATTGGTGACTCATTCTTGAACCCCCTCACAGATCCAAAGTGTGGGTTATTTGCTGCAAATGTGACTTTTGCACCGGGTTGCCGTAATAACTGGCACATCCATCATGCAAAAAGCGGAGGAGGACAATTGCTTATTTGCACAGCCGGAGAAGGGTGGTATCAGGAAGAAGGAAAGGATGCGGTCAGTCTGTGTGAAGGAAGCGTTATAATGATTCCCGCTAATGTCAAGCACTGGCATGGAGCCAAAAAGAATAGCTGGTTTTCGCATATTGCTGTTGAGGTGCCTGGTGAGGATTGTACGAACGAATGGTGTGAACCGGTATCGGATGATGAATATGATGTACTGTAAAATGCCATATGATATGGAGGTGATTTAATTATGGAGTGTAAAGAAGTTTGTGTAGATGTGAGAAAATCATCTCCTGAAGAACGAAAAGAAGGACAGCGACAGATACAGCTGTTATTTCAAATCAATCACACAATGCCGCACACAGAAGAATATGATCATTTAATGCAAGAACTATTTGGAAATAATCTTGGAGAAGGAAGCTACATTACGCCGCCATTGAATGGTGCCTGTATCAGAAGTATGAAGATCGGAAAAAATGTCTTTATCAACTCAAATCTTCTGGCAATGGCGCGAGGCGGAATTATTATAGAAGATAATGCAATGATTGCCGCAAATGTACAGATTATTACCAATAATCATGATCCATACGATCTTTGGATACTTCCGTGCAAGCAGGTACTCATAAAAGAATGTGCATGGATTGGTGCCGGAGCAACGATTCTTCCGGGAGTATGTATTGGGAAACATGCAATTGTCGGAGCGGGCTCCGTGGTGACAAAGGATGTACCGGATTATGCGGTCGCAGCAGGAAATCCTGCGAAAGTAATAAAAATGTTAGATAAAGAAAAATTCAAGGAGGACTAAATCATGCAGAAAATCAAATTAAACAACAACTTAGAATGCCCGGCACTTGGACTTGGAACCTATATGCTTTCACCTGATGAAGCATACCACAGTACACTGGAAGCATTAAAGATGGGGTATTCCCTGGTGGATACAGCAAATGCTTATGTAAATGAGCGCTCTGTCGGTCGTGCGATCAAAGATAGTGGTGTAAAAAGAGAAAAGGTATTTCTTTCCACAAAACTCTGGCCAAGCGAGTTCGAAAATGAAAATGCTGTCGACGAAACGTTAGAAAGACTGGGAGTCGATTATGTGGATCTTCTTTATATGCTGGTATCATAAAAATGAAACAGTTGACATGTATTTTCATATGTGCTATGCTTATGAAGATTTTGAAAGACAAAGAAAGAGTCTTTTCAAAGCAATTATTTTGGATCACTCCATTTGGGGTTAAGGCCATACGGACAGCCGGGTCCACTGCCGCTGATGGTAACTTTGGTTGCCTTATTGATTGAGTTAGAAGCTCAAATTTTATAAGTTGGTTCCTTTGATAACCACTATGCGCCTGATGCGCAGACTTGTGAAACGGTCAATAAGAGTAGTAAAAGTATGATTGCTATATAGACTCTGACATATATCATCTGGATTTCTATTTTATGTAAATACGAGGATTCCTGTATTTATTATAAGTCAATGGAGATAGAATCGGGAAGAATGATCCAAGCAGGTTTGCGGTTTTGATGCAACCTGCTTTTTTGTATATTAGGAAAGTGCTCTTTCCTAATATATAAAAAGCTCTGCCGGGTAGGATCCCACTGCAGCGGAAGAGCAGATGGCGCTGGAGACGCCCCTTTACAGGCGGAGAATCCTGCAAACAGGATTCTTTATACAGACAAAGGAACTGGAAATGGAGACGCAATGAACAGAACTCGTTTTAAACTGGACCAGAATCGTGCACCAATTCACGAGGCTCTGGAAAATTTCCGGCGCATGAGGGTGGTACCCTTCGATGTGCCAGGACATAAAAGAGGAAGAGGAAATACGGAGCTTACTGAGTTTCTGGGGCAGAAATGTGTAGGCGTGGATGTAAACAGCATGAAGCCTCTTGATAATCTCTGTCATCCTGTATCCGTGATCCGGGAGGCAGAAGAACTGGCAGCAGATGCCTTTGGAGCAGCTCACGCCTTTCTCATGGTTGGCGGAACTACAAGCTCCGTACAGACCATGGTGTTAACTGCCTGTAAGAGGGGAGACGAGATCATTCTTCCCCGCAATGTTCACAGAAGCGTGCTGAATGCGCTGGTTCTGTGCGGAGCAATTCCGGTTTATGTGAATCCGGAAGTAGATCAGAGACTTGGAATTTCTCTTGGAATGCGCCGTGAACAGGTGGCAAAGGCAATTAAGGAGCATCCCAATGCAGTGGCTGTGCTGGTAAACAATCCCACCTATTATGGAATCTGTAGTGACCTTCGTGCAATTGTGCGGATGGCTCATGAGGCAGGAATGCTGTGTCTGGCAGATGAAGCCCATGGGACTCATTTTTATTTTGGAGGAGGCCTGCCGGTTTCGGCAATGGAAGCTGGTGCAGATATGGCATCTGTATCCATGCATAAAAGCGGCGGAAGCCTGACCCAGTCCAGTCTTCTTCTGACTGGACCTGATGTCCATGCAGGTTATGTCCGTCAGATCATCAACCTGACCCAGACTACCTCCGGAAGCTATCTTCTGATGTCAAGTCTTGACATTTCCCGTCGGAATCTTGCACAGCGAGGACGCCAGATTTTTCATCAGGTAGCAGATATGGCAGAATACGCAAGGGAAGAGATTAACGCCATTGGCGGCTATTACGCATTTGGAAAAGAACTGGTGAATGGAGATTCGGTTTTTGATTTTGACATTACGAAATTAAGTGTACATACCCTGGATATCGGACTTGCAGGAATTGAGGTTTACGACATTCTGAGAGATGAATATGATATTCAGATCGAATTTGGTGATATCGGAAATATTCTGGCGTATCTGTCAATTGGAGATCGTGCCCAGGAAGTAGAGCGGTTGGTAAGTGCCCTTGCGGAAATCCGCAGGCGTTTCCAGAAGGATAAATCAGGGTTGCTGGATCAGGAATATATTGATCCCCAGGTAGTAACAAGCCCTCAGGAAGCGTTTTATGCAGAAAAATGCAGCCTTCCTCTCAGGGAAACGGAAGGAAAGGTATGCAGTGAATTTGTAATGTGTTATCCTCCGGGAATCCCAATTCTGGCTCCAGGGGAGCGAATTACCCCGGAAATTCTGGATTACATTGAATATGCCAAGGCAAAAGGATGCAACATGACAGGTCCGGAAGATCCGGATATATTACGATTAAATGTGCTGGAGCGTGTTTGAAAAGGGCTGTCTGCAAATTGTGACATACATCTTGCGGGAATAATTTTAAAACATACTCTGGCAGGGAGGTAAAGAAAATGGAAATGTGGTTTTCGGAATTTCATACACCGGATGTGAAGCATAGTATCCGGGTAAACCGTCAGCTCTACTCAAAGCAGAGCGACTATCAGCGAATTGATATTTTTGAGACACCTGAATTTGGCAGGGTTCTTACACTGGACGGAAATGTAATGCTCACGGAACGTGACGAATTTATTTATGACGAAATGATTACCCATGTACCTATGGCTGTTCACAAAGAAGCCAGGGATATTCTTGTGATCGGAGCAGGAGACGGAGGAGTTGTACGTGAACTGACCAGATATGACCGTGTCCGCCATATTGATCTGGTAGAGATGGATCCCATGGTAGTGGAAGCCTGCCGTGCCTATCTTCCGGGAAATGCCTGCAGGCTTGATGACAGGAGAGTGCACCTTCATTATGAAAATGCATTGAAATTTATCCGACGTTGTGAAAATAAATATGACCTTATTATTGTGGATTCTTCCGATCCTTTTGGTCCTTCGGAAGGCTTGTTTACCCGAGAATTTTATGGAAACTGTTATAATGCGCTGAAAGAGGATGGAATCATGGTCAATCAGCAGGGAAGTCCTTTTTATTCTGAGGACGCCCATGCCATGCAGCGCAGTCACAAAAGAATTGCCAGTACGTTCCAGATCAGTCGTGTTTATCAGGCGCATATTCCTACCTTTGCTGCCGGCTATTGGTTGTTTGGTTTTGCAAGTAAAAAGTACCATCCGGTGGATGATCTGGATCCGGAGGCATGGAGCGCCCTGAATCTTCGCACCCGTTACTATACCACAAGGCTTCACAGAGGCGCATTTTATCTTCCGGCTTTTCTGGAGGAAATGCTTCAGGAGGTGGAGGACTGATTTATGATTTTACCAAATATTGAGAATTTTATCGGCTGTGACAGCAGCTTTGAGGAAGCAGGGATTGTTCTTTATGGAGCGCCCTTTGATTCTACCACAAGCTTTCGTCCTGGAGCCAGGTTCGGCCCCTCTGCCATTCGTCATGAAAGCTTTGGATTGGAAACCTACAGTCCTTATCAGAACCGCGACCTTACAGATATTCAGGTATTTGACAGTGGAGATCTGGAGCTTTGCTTCGGCAGCAGTGAAATGGCGCTTGCTGATATACAGAATCGTGCCTGGGAAATTCTGGAAGCAGGAAAGATACCCTTGCTTTTAGGCGGCGAACATCTGGTGACGCTGGCGGCTGTAAGAGCCGCAGCCAGAAAATATCCAGGGCTTCATATTATTCATTTTGATGCCCACGCAGATTTGAGGGATGATTATCTTGGTGCCCGTTTAAGCCATGCGTGTGTCATCCGCAGATGCCATGATATTCTGGGAGATGGACGGATTCATCAGTTTTGCATCCGAAGTGGGGAAAGAGAAGAATTCCGGTTTGCAAAAGAGCATACAGATTTTCATCCCTTTACCTTTGAAGGCTTGGAAGAGACCATACAGGAATTGGACAGGGAGCAGGTTCCGGTATATTTTACCATTGATCTGGATTGCCTGGATCCATCCGTATTTCCGGGAACCGGTACACCGGAAGCGGGAGGCGTAAGCTTCCTTGAACTTCTTGCGGCTATCCGGAAGGTATCAGAATTAAATATTGTGGGAGCAGATGTCAATGAGCTGGCACCTATGCTGGATCCAAGCGGTGTTTCCACAGCCACAGCATGCAAGGTGGTCAGGGAACTACTGCTGGCAGTGGCGAAATAAAAACAGCTGCGATAGTGAAATATAAAAAAAGGAGATAAAAAACATGAGCAGAGTACTTGTAATCGGCTGCGGCGGAGTAGCCAGTGTAGCAATCCAGAAATGCTGTCAGGCAGATGAGGTATTTACAGAACTGTGTATTGCAAGCAGGACAAAAGAAAAATGTGATGCCCTTGCCCGGAAACTGGAGGGAAAAACAAAAACAGTTGTTACCACGGCAAAGGTAGATGCAGATGATGTAAACCAGCTGATCCAGCTGATCAACAGTTACAAACCGGATCTGGTAATGAACATTGCACTTCCATACCAGGATCTGACAATTATGGATGCCTGTCTGGCATGTGGCGTAAACTATATGGATACGGCAAATTATGAGCCCGAAGACACCGATGATCCGGAATGGCGGGCTATTTACGAAAAACGCTGTAAGGAAGCTGGATTTTCTGCATATTTTGATTATTCCTGGCAGTGGGCATACCGGAAGAAATTTGAAGAGGCAGGACTTACTGCACTTCTTGGCTGCGGCTTTGACCCGGGCGTTACACAGGCATACTGTGCATATGCATTAAAGCATGAGTTTGACCAGATTGATACTATTGATATTCTGGACTGCAACGGAGGAGACCACGGATATGCGTTTGCAACCAATTTTAACCCGGAGATCAACCTTCGTGAAGTAAGTGCTCCTGGAAGCTACTGGGAGAATGGACATTGGGTGGAACTTCCTCCGATGGCCATCAAGCGTGAATATGATTTTGACCAGGTTGGCGATAAGGATATGTATCTTCTTCATCACGAGGAAATCGAGTCCCTTGCCCAGACAATTCCGGGAGTAAAGAGAATTCGTTTCTTTATGACCTTTGGACAGAGCTACCTGGATCACATGCGCTGTCTGGAGGATGTGGGAATGCTTTCCACTACCCCGATCAACTATAACGGACAGGAAATTGTTCCCATCCAGTTTTTGAAGGCGCTTCTTCCGGATCCGGCAAGCCTTGGTCCCCGTACCAAAGGTAAAACCAATATTGGCTGTATTTTCACCGGAGTAAAGGATGGACAGGAGAAAACCTATTATATTTATAATATTTGTGACCATCAGGAATGCTATAAGGAGGTTGGAAGCCAGGCAATCAGCTACACGACAGGCGTTCCGGCCATGTGTGGGGCATTAATGATGCTTACCGGAAAATGGATTCGTCCAGGAGTGTATACAGTAGAAGAATTTGACCCGGATCCGTTCCTGGAGGCACTTGACAAATACGGACTTCCACGCAGTGAAAATCATAATCCGGAGCTGGTTGATTAATGAAAAAAACAGATACAAGACCACCCTTTGCAGCATCCGGCGGAGTTATTCCGCCGGAATTCCGGAAAATCAAGACGCCTTGTTATGTTCTTGACGAAACAGCGCTTATAAAAAATGCAGAATTAATGGGAAAGATCGCCGAAAAAACAGGATGTAAAATGCTCCTGGCGCAGAAGGCTTTCAGCAATTATGACTGCTATCACCTTCTGGAGCCTTATCTGGCTGGAACAGAAGCAAGTGGACTGTACGAAGCAAGGCTTGGCGCCCAGGAGATGCCAGGAAAAGAGGTACATGTATTTTGTGCTGGATACCGTGAGGATGAATTTGAAGAGCTGCTTTGCTTTGCAGATCATATAGTGTTTAACTCACCCTCCCAGCTTCTCCGTTTTGGAAAAAGAGCGAAGCAGGTCGGGAAAAGTGTAGGGCTCAGGATCAATCCGGAATGTTCTACCCAGGAAGGACATGAAATTTATGATCCTTGTGCCCCGGGCAGTCGTATGGGTACCACGAGAGCACAGTGGGAGGCTGCTGTGAAAATGCATCCGGATCTGACCGGATTATTGGATGGTATTCACTTTCACACCCTTTGCGAACAGGATTCCTCTGATCTGGAAACTACTCTTGCAGCAGTAAAGGTGAAATTCGGAGATCTGATTTCTCAGGTAAAATGGCTGAACCTGGGAGGAGGACATCATATTACAAGACCAGGTTATGATATTGCACGGCTTGAAAAGTGCATTGAGGCGGCAAAGGAAGAATGGAAGGTGGATATTTACCTGGAACCTGGAGAGGCATGGGCTTTAAATGCAGGATTCTTTCTGACAACCGTGCTGGATGTGCTGCAAAATGGTGATACACGGCTTGCAATTTTGGACGGAAGTGCTGCATGTCATATGCCGGACGTTCTGGAAATGCCTTACCGTCCGCCCCTTCTTGGAGCAGGTGAGCCAGGAGAGAATGCCGTTACAGTCCGTCTTGGAGGTCCAACCTGTCTGTCCGGGGATGTTATAGGAGATTACAGCTTCCAAAAGCCTTTGGCATACGGAGATCTTCTCATGTTTGGCGATATGGCCATATATACAATCTGCAAAAACAATACCTTTAACGGAATGCCCCTGCCTGATATCTGGCTGCGGCATGGTGATGAAACCATGGAACGTCTGACGGATTTCGGTTACGAAGATTTTAAAGGCAGACTTGGCCACCGCAGGAAATCAGAGTAGGTCTCCTGTAAAATTTGTAAAAGACGTAAGTCATAGAAATGTGGCCTGCGTTTTTTTGTTAGGGCAGTGGAACATATTATCAAGTACCACATCATGAGTTGCAATGGGGCGAGTTGTCTTAATATAACAATTTCTTTTGGAAATATGACGGATAATGGGAGTATGAAGGGCTACTGTCTGATTCGATTTCAGGTGCATGATCTTATCATGAAGAATCTTCTGGCTTTTCTGGAGTTCTGTGATCCGGTGTTCCATTCTTTCTTCAGCGGAGTTGAAAAATTCTTATAAAATTAGCACTCACCTCTTGACAGTGCTAATAATACTTGCTATATTTCTACTAGAACACGAAAAAGAGTTTGTGGTTCACAAGGAGGGAAAGACCATGAATATCAATAAATTTACACAGAATTCATTGCAGGCAGTTCAGAACTGTGAAAAGATTGCAGCAGATAACGGCAATCAGGAATTGGCGCAGGAGCATCTGCTTTATGCGTTACTGACACAGGATGACAGCCTGATTTTAAAATTACTTGAGAAAATGAACATTCAGGGCCAGCTCTTCGTTAACAGTATAGAGCAGGCTATTGGAAAACGGCCAAAGGTACAGGGCGGACAGGCATATGTAGGACAGAATCTGAATAATGTTCTGATCCATGCAGAAGATGAAGCAAAGCAGATGGGTGATGAATATGTATCCGTAGAGCATCTGTTTCTGGCAATGCTGAAATATGCCAGCCGTGAACTGAAAGCCATTTTCAGAGAATATGGAATCAGCAGAGAAGGATTTCTGCATGCATTGTCAACAGTCAGAGGAAATCAGCGTGTAACAAGTGACAATCCGGAAGCAACTTATGATACATTAAATAAATACGGTCAGGATCTTGTAGAGAAAGCAAGAGACCAGAAACTGGACCCGGTCATCGGACGTGACGAAGAGATTCGAAATGTAGTTCGTATCCTGTCCCGTAAGACAAAGAATAACCCGGTTCTGATCGGTGAGCCTGGTGTAGGTAAGACAGCAGTTGTAGAAGGACTTGCTCAGAGAATTGTCAGCGGAGATGTACCGGAAGGCCTGAAAGACAAGACCATCTTCTCACTGGATATGGGAGCACTGGTAGCAGGTGCCAAATATCGTGGTGAATTTGAGGAACGTCTGAAAGCAGTACTGGAAGAAGTAAAGAACAGCGATGGAAAGATCATCCTTTTCATTGATGAGCTTCATACAATCGTAGGTGCCGGAAAGACAGACGGTGCCATGGATGCCGGAAATATGTTAAAACCAATGCTGGCAAGAGGTGAGCTTCACTGTATCGGTGCAACAACACTGGATGAATATCGTCAGTATATCGAGAAAGATGCGGCTTTGGAACGTCGTTTCCAGCCAGTTATGGTAGATGAG
Source organism: uncultured Mediterraneibacter sp. (assembly GCF_934309415.1). Classification (GTDB taxonomy): domain Bacteria; phylum Bacillota; class Clostridia; order Lachnospirales; family Lachnospiraceae; genus Mediterraneibacter. The sequence continues at coordinate 104,184 of NZ_CAKRDI010000007.1, read as the reverse complement.
CCGACAGTGGAAGATGCAATTTCTATCCTGAGAGGACTGAAAGAGCGTTATGAAGTGTTCCATGGTGTAAAGATTACAGACAGCGCACTGGTAGCAGCAGTTACCCTTTCCAACCGTTATATTTCTGACAGATTCCTGCCGGACAAAGCGATTGACCTTGTAGATGAGGCATGTGCCCTGATCAAGACAGAGCTGGATTCTATGCCGACAGAGCTGGATGAGCTCCGCCGCCGTGTAATGCAGCTGGAGATTGAGGAATCTGCTCTGAAGAAAGAAGAAGACAGACTGAGTAAGGAAAGACTGGAACATCTTCAGGAAGAACTTGCTGAACTGAAAGAGCAGTATGCAGGAAAGAAAGTTCAGTGGGAGAATGAGAAGAAATCCGTAGAACATGTGCAGAAGATTCGTGAGGAGATCGAGCAGGTCAACAAAGAGATCCAGAAAGCACAGAGAGAATATGATCTGAATAAAGCCGCAGAGCTTCAGTATGGAAAACTTCCACAGTTGCAGAAACAGCTGGAAGAAGAGGAAGAACGCGTGAAAGCAAAAGATCTTTCTCTGGTTCATGAGTCTGTGACGGATGATGAGATTGCAAGAATTGTTTCCAGATGGACTGGAATTCCGGTCGCAAAACTGAATGAAAGCGAAAGAAATAAAACCCTGCATCTTGCAGATGAACTGCACAAACGTGTCATTGGACAGGACGAAGGTGTGGAGCTTGTAACAGAAGCAATCATCCGTTCTAAAGCAGGAATCAAAGACCCGAGCAAACCGATCGGTTCCTTCCTGTTCCTTGGACCTACCGGAGTAGGTAAGACAGAGCTTGCCAAAGCACTGGCGCAGAGCCTGTTTGATGATGAGAACAACATGGTGCGTATCGACATGAGTGAGTACATGGAGAAATATTCCGTGTCCCGACTGATCGGAGCTCCTCCGGGATATGTGGGATACGATGAAGGTGGTCAGCTGACAGAGGCTGTCAGAAGAAAACCATACTCCGTTGTATTGTTTGATGAGATTGAGAAAGCACATCCGGATGTATTTAACGTACTGTTGCAGGTGCTGGATGATGGACGTATCACAGATTCTCAGGGACGTACGGTTGACTTTAAAAACACAATCCTGATCATGACTTCTAACATTGGTGCCAACTATCTGCTGGAAGGAATCAAGGAGGATGGTTCAATCGAAGAACAGAGCCAGGAGATGGTAATGAATGATCTGAAAGCACATTTCAGACCAGAGTTCCTGAACCGACTGGATGAGATCATTATGTTCAAGCCATTGACGAAGAAAAATGTACGTTCTATCATTGATCTTCTTGTAAAAGACGTGAACAGACGTCTGGAAGAGAGAGAACTTGGCATTGAGCTGACAGAGGCAGCGAAAGATTTTGTAGTAGACGGTGGATACGATCCGATGTATGGTGCAAGACCATTGAAGAGGTATCTGCAGAAGAATGTGGAAACGTTGGCAGCGAAACTGATCCTTGGAGGAAACGTTGGCAGAGGCGATACAATTCTGATCGATGTAAAAGATGGAAAACTGGATGCACAGGTAAAAACGGTACCGGTGGAGACAGAATAAGATAATAAAGTGAAACTTGTGAGTTAAAACCGTTGAAGATAGATTGAGTAAGATATATTGTTATTATTCACAGTATAGCTGTAAATAGTAATGAAATGTTGTTGGGACGATAAGTTCTAACAATGGAGGCGCAATTGAATTTGCTGAGAAAACAGTGGATTTGATTGCGCCTTTTTATGTTGTTTAGTGATATAATAGGAGAATCCAGACACACTCTGGGGGGATAACAGAAAGAAGGAAGATTTATGAATCGTATCATCTTTCATATCGATGTGAATTCTGCATTCTTAAGCTGGACTGCGGTGGAACAATTGAAAAATGGGGCAAAGATTGATTTGAGGACGATTCCGGCGATTATAGGCGGGGATCAGAAATCCCGTCATGGAATTGTGCTGGCGAAATCGACTTCTGCAAAACGATACGGCATCCGCACAGGGGAACCTGTTGTGAATGCCTTTCGCAAGTGTCCGAATCTTGTGACAGCACCGCCGGATCATAAGATGTATCATGAGAAAAGCAGACTCCTGATGGAATATCTGCGGACATTTACAACAGAGATTGAACAGGTCAGTATAGATGAATGTTATATGGATTTTACAACGATTGCGGCGCGTTACCCCACACCTGTAGATGGTGCGATGGAAATTAAAGAAGGTGTGAAAAAGCGATTTGGTTTTACTGTGAATATTGGGATTTCAAGTAACAAATTGCTGGCAAAGATGGCATCTGATTTTGAAAAACCGGATCGAATCCATACTTTGTTTCCGAATGAAATTCAAACGAAGATGTGGCCTCTGCCAATCGGAGAACTGTTTATGGCAGGAAAGTCCAGTGTAGAAGTTTTCCGAAAACTGGAGATTAATACGATCGGTGATCTGGCTCAGTCTGATGTAAAAATGATCATGCTTCATCTGAAAAGTCATGGGAAGACATTGTGGGAGTTTGCCAATGGAATCGGCAGTGATGTGGTAAAATCAGAACCGGAAGAGACAAAGGGAGTTGGAAACTCAACCACTCTGTCGGAAGATGTGACAACATACGAGGAAGCGAGAGCTGTTCTGCAAAGACTTGCGGAGAGTGTGGGAGGCAGATTAAAGAAAGCCGGTAAAAAGGCAGGCATGGTAAGTACCGAAATTCGGTATTTTGATTTCCGCAACGTATCTCATCAGATGCAGCTTTTAAAACCAACCAGTGAACCAGGAGAATTATTAGAAGCAGCCAGTCTTTTATTTAAAGAGATCTGGAGCGGAGAGCCGGTGCGTCTGCTTGGAATCAGAACTTCTAAATTAGTGGAAGAATCGGAACCGGAGCAACTTTCCATCTTTGACATTGAGATGCCAAAGGAACCGGACGAGAAACATAAGAAGCTGAAAAAAGCTCTGGATGAGTTAAATGGTAGATTTGGAACCGGTGCAGTAGTGAAAGGAACTTTATATAAACCGGAGAAAAAGAAAAGGAAGTTTGAGGGACAATGAAACTGAAAGAAAAGAATTATAATCTGGAATTGATCCGAATGATTTCATTTATTCTGGTCATTCTGATTCATGTGACGAATTATTACTGTCGTGCCTATGGAACAGTCAGCAGGAGCGAATATGTATTTGCATTGATCTTGGATATGCTGGCAAGAATCAGTGTGCCGTGTTTCTTTATGATATCAGGCGCACTGTTACTTGGAAGACAGGAGCCGCTGGAAAAGCATGGGAAAAGATTACTTCGTTTCTTGATTGTACTGGGTGTGTGGAGTGTGATCTATGCAGTCTGGAATAATTGTTATATGAAAACACCTTATAATATAAAACATATTTTGGTAGAGCCTGCAGAACCTCATCTATGGTATTTGTATGCGATGATTCCAATCTATATGGTACTGCCTTTCTTTCAGATTATGTGCAGATATATGGATCTGAGAATGGAGCAGGCATTTCTTGTCGTGATTACGCTTGCGGTAATTTTTAATTATAATTTGTCGATGCAGAATGAATCGGCGTATTATGATCTGCCGTTGATCGGTGACAGAATTTACTCTTATTATGTGTTTGTTGGGTACTATTTATATAAATACAGAAAACATATTGTGAAAAGTCAGAGAGTTGTGGCTGCAGTCTTTGCAGGCTGTATGGGAATCAATATTGCATTGACAATCTGGAAGACATTTCAGACAGGGAAACATTATGAAAGTTTTTTGGAGTATGGTAATCCGCTGATCGCACTTGCATCTGCCATGTTTTTCCTGTTTGTCATCCGGTTAAAGAAAAGCGAATTTTCTCCGGGCGAGACAGGTAAGAAAATTATAAATCTGTTTTGTGGATGTTCATTTGGAATTTACCTGATTCATATACTGTTTCTGGATAACTACAAAAAATACATGAAACCGGCAGACGTATCTGCATGGATCGCAGTCCCATGTCTGACTGTTACAATTGTACTGGTGTCATTTTTATGTGTCTGGATTTTGAGAAGAACAAAGATTGGACGGAAAATCACATAATCTTTCGATATTTTTGCAAGTATGCCGAGATTGTGTTATTCTATATAAGATAATGGGTGGAGTTTCGTTCTATTTCTAGAAAGCAGGTTTTATGGAAGACTTGATTATTTCCTAAAAGATTTTTTAGATGTTTTGAATATATGATAAAAATAGAATTCCCATCCAGATGGAGTAGATTTTTCAGAAAGGATGTGCAGCCATGAGATTAGATAAATTATTGGAACGACTGGAATATACAGTGGTACAGGGAAGCGATACAACAGAGATCACAACATTGATCAATGATTCAAGAAAAGTAGAGAAAGGTTCAGTTTTTGTATGTATCAGCGGTGCAGTATCCGATGGACATCAGTATGCAGCTGATGTGGCAGCGAAAGGTGCGGCAGCAGTAGTTGTGGAGAAAGATGTGGAAGTGCCGGAAGATGTAACCGTGATCCGCGTAGAAGATACAAGATATGCGCTGGCTCTTATGTCAGCAGCTTACTTTGGCTATCCGGCAGACAAGATGAAGATTATCGGAATCACAGGAACAAAAGGAAAAACAACAACGACTTATATGATTAAGTCCATTCTTGAAGAGACAGGTCATAAAGTAGGACTGATCGGAACGATTGAAGCGATCATCGGAGATAAGAAGATCCCGGCATCTAATACAACACCGGAATCTTATACTATTCATAAATATTTCGCAGAGATGGCAGAAGCAGGATGTGACTGTGTGGTTATGGAAGTATCTTCTCAGGGACTGATGCTGCACAGAACAGCAGGAATCCCGTTCGAGATCGGTATTTTCACAAATCTTGGAAAAGACCATATCGGACCAAATGAACATAAAGATTTTGACGATTATAAGAGATGCAAAGGTCTTCTCTTCAAACAGTGCAAACTGGGAATCGCCAATGTGGATGATAAATATTTCCACGATGTATTCGAGGGAGCAACCTGTAAAGTAGAGACATTCGGATTTTCAGAGAAGGCAGACCTTCGTGCTGAAAATGTAGAACTTGTTTCAAAACCAGGATATCTTGGAGTGGCATATCATGTAGCCGGTGTGATGGATTTTGATGTGGAAATCGACATCCCGGGTAAATTCAGTGTATATAACTCACTGACAGCAATCTCTGTGTGCCGTCATTTCCAGGTACCGGTTGAGAAGATTAAGGATGCTCTGAAGAGAGCAAAAGTGAAAGGCCGTATTGAGATGGTAAAAGTATCAGATGACTTTACACTGATGATCGATTATGCGCACAATGCCATGAGTCTGGAAAGCCTTCTGACTACTTTGAAAGAATACAATCCGAAGCGCCTTGTATGCCTGTTTGGATGCGGAGGAAACCGTTCCAAAGACAGACGTTTTGAAATGGGTGAAGTATCAGGAAAACTGGCAGATCTGACGATTATTACATCAGATAATCCGAGATTTGAAGAACCGCAGGATATTATCAATGACATTAAGACAGGAATTGGAAAGACAGATGGAAAATATGTAGAAATCTGTGACCGTAAAGAGGCGATCAAATACGCAATCGAACATGGTGAGCCGGGAGATGTCATTGTTCTGGCAGGAAAAGGCCATGAAGATTATCAGGAAATCCGCGGCGTAAAACATCCAATGGATGAACGTGTACTGATTCAGGAAGTATTGGAAGAACTGAAAGCTGAAAAATAAAAAAATACTTTTGCAGAAGATGCATTTATGTAACTTTCGAAGATAAAATCTTCCGCAAAGTGGGGCATGTAGATTGCAGGAATGATTTTTAAGACACACTCTAAACAGACGAAAAGAAAAACAGCAGGTGGAGAAGTGTTTGCAGATATTATTGTAGATATTCAACATGAAAAACTGGATAAGATCTTTCAGTACCGGATCCCGGAATGGATGGAACAGGAATTGCAGCCGGGAATGGAAGTGCTGGTGCCTTTTGGAAAAGGAAACCGTCAGATCAAAGGGTATGTGACAGGATTTTCAGAGACCTGTGATTACGATCTGTCAAAAGTGAAGGAAATTGCTGAGATTTCCAGAACCGGAGTAGCAATCGAGGCAAAGTTAATTGCTCTGGCAGCCTGGATGAAGGAGCAGTACGGTGGTACGATGATTCAGGCTCTGAAAACAGTTCTCCCCATCAAGCAGAAAGAAAACGCAAAGATAAAACGCAGTCTTCGTCTTCTCTTTACACAGGAGGAAGGCGAAGCAAAGCTGGCGTTTTATCTGGGAAAGAATCAGAAAGCAAGAGCCAGACTGTTGGCAGCACTGCTGGATGATCCGCTGCTGGATTATGAACTGGTGACAAGAAAACTGAATGTGACACTGCCGGTGATCCGTGCACTGGAAGAACAGGGCGTTCTGGCAATCGAGTCGGAACAGGTGTACAGAAATCCGGTGAAACGGACGGAGCAGGGGAAAAAAGAGATTATTTATACAGAAGAACAGCAGAAAATCATGGATGCATTTTGTGCAGATTATCTGTATGGAAGAAGAGCCACGTACCTGATTCACGGGGTGACCGGAAGTGGAAAGACAGAAGTATATATGGAAATGATCCGGACTGTTGTACAGCAGGGACGGCAAGCGATTGTGCTGATCCCGGAGATTGCTCTGACGTATCAGACGGTGATGCGGTTTTACCGGAATTTCGGTGACAGAGTATCGATTATGAATTCCAGACTGTCTGCCGGGGAACGATATGATCAGATGATGCGTGCCAAACGTGGAGAGGTGGATGTAATGATCGGACCAAGATCGGCACTTTTTACGCCATTTCCGAAGCTGGGACTGATCGTTATTGACGAGGAGCATGAACCTACTTATAAAAGTGAACAGATTCCAAGATATCATGCGAGAGAAACGGCGATTCACCGGGCTGAGATGGAGGATGCGAGTGTGGTTCTGGGAAGTGCCACTCCGTCATTGGAAGCGATGTACCGTGCAAGACGCGGAGAATATGTTTTGTATGAGATGAAGAATCGTTCCAGAATGCAGCATATGGCACAGGTTCATACAGTGGATATGCGACAGGAACTGAAAAACGGAAACCGGTCGATCCTGAGTGAGAAACTTCAGGAACTGATCGAAGACAGGCTGAGCAGAAAAGAACAGATTATGTTGTTTTTGAACCGGCGGGGATATTCCGGATTTATTTCCTGCCGAGAGTGTGGTCATGTAATCCAGTGTCCGCATTGCAGTGTATCACTTTCCGTTCACCGGGGAGGTAAAATGGTCTGCCACTATTGTGGATATGAACAGCCGAAAGTAGTGCAGTGCCCGGAGTGTGGTTCACGCTATATTGGAGAGTTCCGGGCAGGAACCCAACAGATCGAAGACATGGTGAAAATGCGGTTCCCGGAGGCAAGAGTCCTGAGAATGGACATGGATACAACTAAAAAGAAGGATGCACATGAGCAGATCCTTTCTGCATTTGCAAATGAAGAAGCGGATGTTCTTGTAGGAACACAGATGATCGTAAAAGGACATGATTTCCCGAATGTAACGCTGGTCGGAGTGTTGGCAGCAGATATGTCACTGTATACGGATGATTACCGTTCGGGAGAACGTACCTTTCAGTTACTGACGCAGGCGGCAGGACGTGCGGGACGTGGAGACAGACCGGGAGAAGTGGTGATCCAGACTTATGATCCGGAACATTATGCGATTCAGGCAGCGGCAGCGCAGGATTATGAGATGTTTTACAATCAGGAGATCCGCTACAGAGAGTTGCTGGGATATCCTCCGGCAGAGAATCTGATGGCGGTTCTGGCGGCGTGTGAAGATGAGGCACTTCTGGAAACCGGGTGTAAATATCTGAAAGAATATGCACTTCGGATCCGTGGAAAAGCACAACTGGAGATCATCGGACCGGCAAGTCCGGGAGTAGACAGGATCAAAGATGTATACCGAAGAGTGATTTATGTGAAAGCACCGCAGTATCATACTTTGGTCATGCTGAAAGACCGGATGGAGCAGTATATCGAGGTGAATCAGGGATTTGCAAAGATGCGGATCCAGTTTGATTTTAATCCGATGAATCTGTAAAACCAGTATTGTTCATTTGTGTGTTAATTGTTATGATGAACAGTATGTAAAACACGGACATCAGAATATAGCTTGTCTTTTTGAAGATGGTTTGCTTAGGAGAATTCAAAGAGACAGACATATCGTTAAACGCGAAAAAGAGAATAGGAACAATGATAAAATTCAGAATAAGAGAAGGAGAAGAAAATGGCAATCAGAGAAGTTAGAGAAATCGGGGATGACATCCTGACAAAACAGTGTAAAGAAGTAAAGAAGGTATCACTCAGAACAAAGATTTTGATCAATGATATGTTAGATACCATGTATGAAAAAATGGGAGTAGGACTTGCGGCTCCTCAGGTAGGAGTGCTCAAGCAGATTGTAGTAATCGATGTAGGCGATGGCCCGATCATTCTGATCAATCCTCAGATCATTGAGACATCCGGGGAACAGACAGGGGAAGAAGGGTGCTTGAGTGTACCTGGAAAATGGGGCATTGTAACACGTCCAAACCATGTGAAAGTACGTGCATTTAACGAAGATATGGAAGAATTCGAGATGGAAGGCGAAGGACTTCTGGCAAGAGCGTTCTGTCATGAGATTGATCATCTGTCCGGAAATCTGTATGTGGATAAAGTAGAAGATGGTCTTCACGATGTACAGTATGAGGAAGATGCAGAGTATGTCGGCGATGATGAGTCAGGTGAATTCACAATCGAGGAGGAGTAAGCATGCGGATTATCTTTATGGGAACACCGGACTTCTCAGTGGGAACACTGGAAGCATTGGTGGAAGCAGGACATGATGTGTGTCTGGCAGTGACACAGCCGGATAAACCAAAGGGAAGAGGAAAAGAGATGCAGTATACTCCGGTAAAAGAAGCAGCATTAAAGCATGGAATCCCGGTTTATCAGCCGAAAAAGATCCGTGATCCGGAGTGTGTGGAAGAATTAAGAAAATACAATGCAGATGTAATGATCGTCATTGCATTCGGTCAGATCCTTCCGAAAGAGATTCTTGAGATGACACCTTATGGCTGTATCAATGTACATGCTTCACTTCTTCCGAAATATCGTGGTGCTGCACCGATCCAGTGGTCCATTATTGACGGAGAAGAAGTGACGGGTGTGACAACGATGCAGATGGATGAAGGACTTGATACAGGAGATATGATCCTGAAGACAGAAGTTCCGATCACGGAAGAAGAGACCGGAGAGAGTCTTCACGACAAACTGGCAGAAGCCGGAGCAAAATTGTGTGTTGAGACGCTCAAAGCAGTGGAAAATCATACTGCGACTTTTGAAAAACAGGGAGAAAGCCCGACTGCTTATGCAAAGATGCTGGATAAAAAGCTTGGAAATATTAACTGGAACAATTCAGCAGTTCAGATTGAGAGACTGGTCCGTGGACTGAATTCCTGGCCAAGTGCATATACTCACTGGAACAGCAAAGTGATGAAGATTTGGCATGCAAAAGCAGAGGCTGACAATACAGCAGACACAGAGAAAAAGCAGCCGGGAACAGTAGTGAAAGTGGAAAAAGACAGTTTCACGATTCAGACAGGAGATGGAATCCTGCGTGTGCTGGAACTTCAGATTCCGGGCAAGAAACGTATGGATGCAGGCGCATTCCTGAGAGGGTATACATTGGAAGAAGGATGTGTTTTTACAGAAGATTAGATTGTGTCTGGAAAATCTTTCCTGCAATCAGCATGCCCCATTTTGCGGTATACAGTTTTCAGATATGTGTTAAAACACAGGAGGTAAGATTTATGTTTTATTATTATTACGATGGAACTTATATACTTGTACTGATTGGCGTAGTCTTAAGTCTCTTGGCATCTGCAAAGGTGAAGAACACATTTGCACGGTATTCCAAAGTCCGCAGTTATTCAGGGATGACAGGAAGAGAAGCGGCAGAGCAGATTCTTCACAGAAATGGGATCTATGATGTACAGGTGATTCATATTGCCGGAAATCTGACCGATCACTATGATCCGAGAAATAAGACACTGGCACTTTCAGATCCTGTATACAATTCGACATCTGTCGCTGCGATTGGCGTGGCAGCACATGAGTGTGGACACGCGGTGCAGCATGATGTGGGATATTTACCGCTTTCGATCAGAGGCGCGCTTGTACCGGTTGCCAATTTCGGGTCAACACTTTCATGGCCGCTGATCCTGATCGGCCTGTTCATAAACGGACAGATGTCAGCAGTATTGATCAATTTTGGGATCTTGCTGTTTACAGCGGCAGTACTTTTCCAGATTGTGACACTTCCGGTGGAATTTAACGCTTCACACAGAGCTGTGAAAGCACTGGGAACAACCGGAATGCTTCGTGAGGATGAGGTGAAAGGTGTGAGAAGCGTCCTTACAGCGGCGGCTCTGACCTATGTGGCGAGTGCGGCAGCAATGATTCTTCAGCTTCTCAGATTATTAATCCTGACCGGTGGAAGAAGAGGCAACGACAGATAGAGTGTGTCTGGAAAATGTTTCATGTAAGAGATATGCTATAATTTGCGGAAGATTTTGTTTGAATGAAGGCAAAACATGTCACAAAGTGGGCGATACAGGAAACGTGCAGAGATACAGAGAAATAAAAAGAAGTTTCCGGAAGGAGCAAAGAGATGGCAAAGCAGATAAATGAACGTGAGATTATACTGGCGGTACTGATGGAAGTGACAGAAAACGGGATGTACAGCCATATTATTTTAAGAGACGTTCTGGCGAAATATCAGTATCTGGATAAGAAAGAACGTGCATTTATCACCAGAGTAACAGAAGGAACTCTGGAGCATATGATTGAGATTGATTACATTCTGAATCAGTTCTCAAAAGTAAAAGTAAAGAAGATGAAGCCAGTGATCCGCAACATTCTCCGCAGTGCGGTTTACCAGCTGAAATATATGTACAGTGTGCCGGATCATGCAGTCTGTAGTGAGGCGGTGAAGCTGGCGGTGAAAAAAGGATTCTCAGGATTGAAAGGCTATGTGAACGGAGTGCTCAGAAGCATTGCGAGAGGACTGGATGATGTGAAATATCCAACAGAAGAAGTGGCAGCGCTTTCTGTAAAATATTCGATTCCTGAATGGATCATCCGCATGTGGAAGAATACATACGGAGAAGAAACAGTGAAAACGATGGCGGCAGATTTCCTGAAAGAAAAACCGGTGACTATTCGCTGCTGTCAGGAGAAGATCACTCCGAAAGAATTGAAGAAGCGTCTGGAAGCTGAGGGAGTCAGAGTGACTGCACATCCATATCTCCCGTACGCATTTATCATTACGGGATTTGATTATCTGGATGGTCTGGATAGCTTTCAGGAGGGACTCTTTGCTGTACAGGATATCAGCTCTATGCTGGTGGGAGAACTTGCTTCACCACAGGCGGGAGATCAGATCGTAGATGTGTGTGCCGCTCCGGGTGGAAAAGCACTTCATGTGGCGGAGAAACTGTGGATCGCGGATCAGGAGAAAGCAAAAGAGGAACAACAGTCCGAACATGAAATGAATCCAGATGAACAGAAAATCAATGAAGTATCCGTACAGCCGGTAGGCCGCGTAGAAGCGAGAGATTTGACAGAATATAAAGTAGAAATGATGTGGGATAACATCAGTCGTTCCGGGCTGAAGAATATCGCAGCAGTCTGTCAGGATGCAACAATGCCGGATGAGGAATGGAAAGAGAAAGCAGATCTTGTGATTGCAGATCTTCCGTGTTCCGGTCTTGGAGTTTTTGGCAGAAAGCCGGATCTGAAGTACCGGATCCAGGAACAGGATCTGCATGATCTTGCAAAACTGCAACGTCAGATTCTGGAGAATGTACAGAGAATGGTGAAAACCGGAGGAACCTTACTTTACAGTACCTGTACTGTGAATCCGGAGGAAAATATAGAAAATGTACACTGGTTTTTGAAAGAACATCCAGAATTTTATCTGGATGACATTCAGAAAGATCTGTGTCCGGAATTAAAAGAAAGCGTAGAAGAGCAGGGATGCCTGCAGCTTCTGCCGGGAGTACACCAGTGTGATGGATTCTTTATTGCAAGAATGAAACGGAAAAAATAAGAGTAGGAGAGCAAAAGCGTGAAAAAGGATATTCGTGCATATAATTATGATGAGTTGAAAGATGAGATAGCATCTTTGGGAGAAAAGCCATTTCGTGCAAAACAGATCTATGAATGGCTTCATGTGAAGCTGGCGGATGAATTTGATGAAATGACGAATCTGTCAAAATCACTCAGGGAAAAACTGGAAGAGCAGTATGTGATCCTGCCGGTAAAAATGCTGGAACGTCAGGTGTCCCAGATTGATGGCACGAACAAATTCCTTTTTCAGCTTCATGATGGAAATGTAGTAGAAAGTGTGCTGATGAAATATAAACATGGAAATTCTGTCTGCATTTCCTCACAGGTCGGATGCCGGATGGGATGTGCATTCTGTGCATCTACGATCGGGGGACTTCAGAGAAACCTGTCTGCTTCTGAGATGCTGGGGCAGATTTACCAGATCCAGAAGATCACACAGGAACGAGTCTCCAACGTAGTGATCATGGGAACTGGTGAACCGATGGATAATTATGATAACTTTCTGAAATTTATCCATCTGCTGACAGATGAGCATGGACTGAACATCAGCCAGCGAAATGTGACAGTATCTACCTGTGGAATTGTTCCAAAGATTCTGGAACTGGCAAAGGAACATCTTCAGATTACACTGGCGCTGTCACTGCATGGTTCCAATCAGGAAAAACGCCGGAAACTGATGCCGGTAGCGAACAAGTACGATCTGTCAGAAGTTCTGGCAGCCTGCGATACATATTTCAATGAGACAGGACGAAGAGTGACTTTTGAGTACAGTCTGGTACATGACGTGAATGATACGGAAGAAGATGCAAGAGAGCTGATTGCTCTTTTAAAACCGCGTAATTGTCATCTGAATCTGATTCCGGTAAACCCTGTAAAAGAAAGAGATTTCATTCGTCCAAGCCGCAAAAGTGCCCTGAATTTTAAAAATAAACTTGAAAAAAGCGGAATAAATGTTACTATAAGAAGAGAAATGGGCTCAGATATTGACGGAGCCTGCGGCCAGTTGAGACGCCGTTATGTGAAGACAGATGAAGAAGCAATGGATCAGACGGATACTGAGTAAATTAGGAATCCGTCAAAAGACAGAGCTGACTGAGCTTGATCAGTCGATCAGAACAGACGCAACAGAAGGAGAAGAAGATATGAGGACATTTTCAATAACCGATGTCGGTATGGTGCGACAAGTGAATCAGGATTACGTCTTTACGACAGGAAAACCACTGGGAATTCTTCAGAATCTGTTCGTGGTAGCAGATGGTATGGGAGGCCATCAGGCAGGAGATTATGCATCCAAGTATACAGTAGAAGTATTGCAGCGTGAACTTGCAAAGAGTGAAGGCGAAGATATTGAAAGAGTACTGGTCAATGCAATTAAGACTGCCAATCGGGAGATTATCCGTGTAGCCTCCGGTGATGAACATCTCAAAGGAATGGGAACAACTGTAGTAGCAGCTACGATAGAGAATCAGATGATGTATTTTGCCAATGTAGGTGACAGTCGTCTGTATCTGATCAATCAGGGAATCCAGCAGCTGACCAAAGATCATTCGCTGGTAGAAGAGATGGTTCGTCTGGGAGGTATTAAACCGGAAGAGGCGAAGCATCATCCGGATAAGAATATTATTACAAGAGCCATCGGTGCCAAAGCCGATGTAGAAGTAGATTTTTATGAGCACCGTCTGAAACGGGGAGACATCATACTGATGTGTACAGATGGTCTCAGCAATATGGTGGAGGATGAGGAACTGTTCCATATTGTACAGGGAGGCAGAGATATTGTCGAGGCAGGACAGAATCTGGTAAATGCCGCAAAAGAGAACGGAGGTACAGACAATATAGGAATTGTACTGATCGAGCCGTTCGCAGATGAGGTGAGTATATGATCAAAGAAGGAGTTTTTGTAGGAAAGAGGTATGAGATCCTGGGACGCATCGGTTCCGGTGGTATGGCTGATGTCTATAAAGGCAAAGACCATAAGCTGAACCGTTATGTTGCAATTAAAGTGCTCAAGAGTGATTACCGTTCCGATGAAACGTTTATCAAGAAGTTTGTCAGTGAAGCGCAGGCCGCTGCGGGACTGATGCATCCGAATGTGGTAAATGTATACGATGTTGGACAGGATCGTGGTCTGTATTATATGGTCATGGAACTGGTAGAAGGAATTACGCTGAAAGATTATATTGAGAAAAAGGGAAAGCTTTCAGCGAAAGAAACTATCAGTATTTCAATTCAGATGGTAACAGGTATCCAGGCAGCTCATAACAGGCATATCATACATCGGGATATCAAACCGCAGAATATTATTATTTCAAAAGAAGGAAAAGTAAAAGTAACAGACTTTGGAATTGCCAGAGCCACCACTTCCACACAGACAATCAGTACCAGTGTGATGGGGTCGGTACATTATACATCTCCGGAGCAGGCAAGAGGCGGAGTGGTAGATGAAAAGAGCGATATCTATTCTGCCGGAATCTCCATGTATGAGATGGTGACAGGACATGTTCCGTTTGATGGGGATTCCACAGTCAGTGTGGCTTTAAAACATCTTCAGGAGGAGATTAAATCTCCGGCAGAGGAAGTCCCGGATCTTCCGTACAGTCTGGAATGTATTATTATGAAATGTACGAAGAAGAATCCGCTGCAGCGTTATCCAAACTGTGAGGCGCTTTTACAGGATCTGAAGCATTCTCTTGTAGATCCGGACGGAGACTTTGTATTTGCGGATGCCGCCGCAAGGAAGAACCTTGATTCTGACCGTACAGTTGTAATGTCTGCCGCAGAACTGGATCGTCTGAAGAAAGAACAGTATCGCAGTGATGATGATTATGCAGATGATTATGATGACGGTGATGAGTACGAGGATGATTATGAAGACGATTATGACGATCAGTACGATGACCGTTATAATGATGATTACGATGACGATGAGGAAGACGAAGCGCCTGCGGACAGAAGAAGCAGAGAACGTGAACGGGAAAGAGATCGTGAGCGGGAACGTTATGAGACAGACCGTCGTAAGAAGCAGAATGTAAACCAGGATACGAAGAAGATCATGCGTATTCTGATGATTGTATCCTCTGTAGTGATCGCATTACTTGTGCTGTTTCTGGTCGGAAGTGCGGTCGGAGTATTTAAAAACAGCAAGAATAATACCACAACAGAAAGTACAGATCAGGTGAAAGTGCCGAGAGTTCTGGGAATGACAGAAGAAGAGGCAAAAGCTGCTCTGAAAAAATATGATCTTGGAATTGATACATCTACAGCCCCTTCGGATACTGTAGCAAAGGGAAAGATTATCAGCCAGGATCCGGAAGAAGGAAAGAAAGTAGACAAACATACTACAGTAAATGTTGTGATCAGTTCCGGTGAGGAAGCGAAGATGACAACTGTTCCGGATGTGGAGGGTGATGATGAATCTTCAGCAGAGCAGGCAATCCGAGCTGCAAATCTGATCGTGAAGAAAGGCGACTCAGAATACAGTGACAGTGTGAAAGCCGGCAATGTTATTTCTGTCAGTCCGGGAGTAGGAAGTTCTGTGAAAGAAGGAACAGAAGTAACGATTGTAGTCAGTCTGGGATCCAAACCGGCGACTGTACCGTCGCTGGAAGGAAAGAGTCAGTCAGATGCAGAAGCTGCATTGTCGGATGCGGGTCTGAAAGGCAGCAGTACAGAAGCATATGATGATAACGTGGAAGCAGGATATGTTATTTCACAGGATACAGCATCAGGCAAAACAGTTTCCAGAGGAACTACGGTCAGTTATGTGGTCAGCAAAGGTCCGGAGACGAAATTTATTGCAGTGCCAAGTGTTCTCGGTTATGACCAGAATGCGGCTGAGAAGAAACTCCAGCAGGAAGGTCTGACTCCATCCTATCAGGGAGAAGAATACAGTAATGAATATCCGGCAGGACAGGTATGCCGTCAGGATTCCAGTGGCGCGACTGTGGAGTCCGGAACAACCATTTCTTACTGGATCAGCAGCGGACCGGAACCTACGACGGATCCGGATCCCGGCGATGGAGGAGATTCAGGAGATGACAGTGGTGACAGTCAGGATACAGGATGGTAAACAATAACATATGCAGGGAAAGATTATAAAAGGAATTGCCGGATTCTACTACGTAAATGTAGTAGAATCCGGTGTTTATGAATGTAAAGCAAAGGGCTCATTCAGAAAAGAGGGGATAAAGCCTCTGGTTGGAGACGATGTAGAGATTGAGATTCTGGATGAGAATGAAAAAACAGGAAATATTGTGCAGATCAAACCGAGAAAGAATGAACTGATCCGGCCGGCAGTGGCGAATATCGATCAGGCACTGGTTGTTTTTGCGGTGACTAAACCAAAACCGCACTATAATCTTCTGGACCGGTTTCTTGTTATGATGGAACAGAAAGAGATTCCGGTGGTTCTCTGCTTTAATAAGACAGATATCGCAGAGCATCCGGAGATTGCAGAGCTTCAGGAGGTGTATGCTCCGTCAGGATATCCGGTACTGTTCACCAGCGCCAGAGAAGAGGAGAATATTGAGGAACTGAAAAGCCTTCTGAAAGGAAAGACAACATCAATCGCAGGTCCTTCCGGAGTTGGAAAATCTTCACTGATCAATCTGTTACAGTCAGAAGTGAAGATGGAGACCGGAAGTATCAGTAAGAAGATTGCAAGAGGAAAGCACACAACAAGACACTCAGAGCTGATCATGATCGGAGCTGATTCGTATATTATGGATACACCGGGATTCAGTTCTCTGTATGTAAATGAATTTGAAAAGGAAGAACTGAAATATTATTTTCCGGAATTTGCCCCTTATGAGGGACAATGCCATTTCAACGGATGTGATCATATCCATGAACCGGGATGTGCGGTGAAAGAGGCAGTGGAAGAAGGAAAGATCCACAAGATCCGTTATGAAGATTATATGGAAATGTATCGTGAACTAAAGGAAAGAAAGAGGTATTAGACGATGAAGAACATTTTAGCACCATCCATTCTCTCCGCAGACTTTAAGATTCTCGGAGAACAGCTTAAGACAATCGAGGCGGCAGGAGCAGAGTACATTCATTTTGACGTTATGGATGGAATGTTTGTACCAAGTATTTCATTTGGAATGCCGGTTCTGGCATCTATTAAAGGTTATACAGAGCAGACTCTGGACGTGCATCTGATGGTGACAGAGCCAATCCGTTATGTGGAAGAATTTGTGAAAGCAGGGGCAGATATCATTACGGTACATCTGGAAGCATGTGAAGATCTTCAGGCAACTGTAGATAAGATCCATGCGGCGGGTGCTAAAGTGGGAATCTCAATCAAACCGAAGACTCCGGTGGAAGCGCTGGTTCCATATCTGGATCAGGCGGATATGTTCCTGATCATGTCTGTAGAGCCAGGATTCGGCGGACAGGCATTTATACCGGAATCTTTAGACCGGATCAGAGAGCTTCGTGCACTTCTGGATGAGAAGGATCTGCAGACAGATATCGAAGTAGATGGGGGAATTTACCATAAAAACGTAGCAGAAGTACTGCAGGCGGGAGCCAATGTTATGGTATCTGGTTCCGGAGTATTTAAGGGTGACATTAAGAAGAATACAGAAGAGTTTATGGAGATTTTAAAACGCTATGAGTAAGAGAACTGTAATCGTGAGCGGGGGAGTTCTTGAATCTGAATTTGTTCTCCCAATATTAAAGAATGAAGATACAGAATTTATTATTGGAGTCGATAAGGGACTCGCATTTCTTTATGAAAATGATATTAAACCGGATTATATTGTGGGAGATTTTGACAGTGTCCCACATGAAATCGTGGAGTATTACCGTGCTGAAAAGAATGTGCCGATCCGGGAGTTTAATCCGGTGAAGGATGCATCTGATACAGAGATCGCGCTACGTCTCTGTCTTGGACTGCGCAGAAAGGAAATCTGGATTTTGGGAGGAACAGGAAACAGAATCGACCATCTTTGGGCGAATATTCAGTGTCTGGATATTGCGCTGGAGGCTGGAGCTAATGCGATGATTCTGGACAGTCATAACAGGATTCGCCTGATCGATCACGAGACAGTACTGAAAAAAGAAGATGCATTCGGCAAATATTTTTCTGTTTTCCCGCTGGAACGTCCGGTGGAAGACTTCAGTATAACTGGTGCAAAATATCCGCTGCATAATCATTTGCTTTCCTCAGGAGACAGCTTATGTGTGAGTAATGAGTTCTTAGAAGATGAAGTGAAGATTTCTTTCATTTATGGAAAAGTAATTGTGATGGAGACAAGAGACTGATAAAATTGGATAGTACTTTCATGCAGGGAGAAATCCTGAGATGTAAGTTAGATTTGTTCATACAGGGAATACCAGTGTTCTGGAATCAGAGAAACAGATGATTTTGGGATGCTGGTATTTTTCATAGAAAAGAGTGGATTTACTTTTGCGTGTACATGTGGTATGATTTTGAAAGGTGCGAAAGTACGCAACATGACATTATTAAAGTATCGTGGCTAATATAGCATGAATGAAAAGATAAGAGCTATGTTTTATGGTATTCATTGTGGCATTCGATGCGATTGCGAAGAGCAAAAAACCTGTAAAATAAAGGAATTTTAAAGGAGAATATAGAGAAATGAAATTAGGAATCGTTGGTTTACCAAATGTAGGAAAAAGTACATTGTTTAACTCCCTGACAAAGGCAGGAGCGGAATCTGCAAACTATCCGTTCTGTACTATTGATCCGAACGTAGGTGTTGTTACAGTTCCGGACAAGCGTCTCGATGTACTTGGAGAGATGTATCATACAAAGAAGATCATTCCGGCAGCGATTGAATTTGTTGACATTGCAGGCCTTGTAAAAGGAGCATCCAAAGGAGAAGGACTTGGAAACCAGTTCCTCGCAAATATCCGTGAAGTAGATGCTATTGTACATGTTGTAAGATGCTTTGAGAATACAAATATCGTCCACGTAGACGGAAGCATTGATCCACTGCGTGATATTGAGACAATCAATCTGGAGTTGATTTTCTCTGATCTTGAAGTGCTTGAGAGAAGAATCTCCAAGACTGTAAAACTTTCCAGAAATGATAAAACAGCAGCAAAGGAGCTGGATCTTCTTCAGCGCCTGAAAGCACATCTGGAAGAGAATAAGATGGCAAAGAGCTTCACAACAGATGATGAGGATGAACAGGCATGGCTTGCAGAGTATAATCTGCTGACAGCAAAACCGGTTATCTTTGCAGCAAATGTATCTGAGGATGATCTTGCAGATGACGGAGCTACAAATGCAGGAGTACAGGCTGTCCGTGAGTATGCAAAGGAAGAAGACTGTGAAGTTTTCGTTGTGTGTGCTGAAATTGAGGAAGAGATCTCTCAGCTGGATGATGATGAGAAGGCAATGTTCCTTGAAGATCTGGGGCTGGAAGAGTCTGGACTTGAGAAACTGATCAAAGCAAGTTATCATCTTCTTGGACTGATCAGCTACCTGACAGCAGGAGAGCCGGAAGTTCGTGCATGGACAATTAAGAGAGGAACAAAAGCTCCGCAGGCAGCAGGAAAGATTCACTCTGATTTTGAGAGAGGATTTATCCGTGCAGAGGTTGTAAGCTATGATGACCTGATCGAATGTGGTTCTCATACAGCAGCAAAAGAAAAAGGTCTGATCCGTCTTGAAGGAAAAGAGTATGTAGTTCAGGATGGCGATATCATGCTGTTCAGATTTAATGTATAATCGATAAAGAGATATGTCGAAACCGGCATCATATGCATCGGCAGAGATTCTGCAAAGCATTTGATGTCGGTTTTGCTCTTCTTTGCGGTGAAAGTGAAAGCGCAAAGAACAACGGATTGCTGCAGAATGAAGAGGTTTGTTTATCTGTGAACAGTAACCATTGAAGAAGTTTTGTGGCAGGAATTAACTTGAATTTGGAGGAAAAGAGTATGCATTATAACATTAGCTTTCCAAATCTGGGGATCACTTTGGATCATGTGGGAAAAAATATTACTGTTTTTGGATTTTCTATTGCATATTATGGAATGATCATTGGTGCTGCAATTCTCATTGGATTTTGGATTGCAACGTCAGAGGCAAAACGGACCAGACAGAATCCGGAAGATTATCTGGATATGGGAATTATCGGAGTGATTGCGGGAATCGCCGGGGCGAGAATCTATTACGTGGCATTTTCCTGGGATCTGTATAAAGATAATCTGCTGGATATCTTCAATCTTCGAGAGGGTGGACTGGCGATTTATGGAGGAGTGATCGGAGCAGTACTTGCCGTATTTATTATGGCAGCGGTTAAAAAACTCTCACCGTTTCAGATCCTTGACACAGTTACACTGGCGATTTTAAATGGCCAGATGATTGGAAGGTGGGGAAATTTCTTTAACCGTGAGGCGTTTGGTGAGTATACAGACAGCCTGTTCGCCATGAGACTTCCGGTAGATGCGGTGAGGTCTGGAGATATTACGGATAAAATGAGGGAGCATCTGCAGAGAATTGAAGGAGTCAGCTATATTCAGGTACATCCGACATTCTTGTATGAGTCTGTCTGGTGTGCAGTGCTCCTGGTGATTTTATTTGCATACAGAAAGCATAAAAAGTATGAAGGAGAACTGTTCTTACTGTATATTTTTGGATATGGTTTAGGCAGATTATGGATTGAAGGACTGAGAACAGATCAGCTGCTTCTGCCGGTAGTGGGACTTCCGGTATCTCAGTTACTTGCCGGATGTATTGTGGTATGTGCGGGAGTTGCACTGCTGTATCTCAGAAAACATCATAAGAAGAGCCCGACATATAAAAAGACGATACAGTATGAACCGATGCCGGAGAAAATTGAAGGAAAGAAACGTCCGCGGAAGAAAGACAGAATGTTTAAATAAAAGAAAAATTATCCATTTTTGGCAATTATGTTCAAAAATGGATAGTGATAATTGTTCTCAAAACAATAGCTGTATTTGAAAATAAACAAAAAAAGCATAGAGAGTATACTAGACTTTTGTCATATTTGGCGATATAATGAGGATACATGTGAATTAATTATACTTATTTCAGTGTAAAACCTAAGGAGGAATAAAAAATGGCAAGAAAAATGAAGACCATGGACGGTAATCAGGCAGCAGCTCATGTATCTTATGCATATACAGAAGTAGCAGCGATCTACCCGATTACGCCTTCATCCGTTATGCCGGAGCATATCGATGAGTGGGCTACTGAAGGAAGGGAGAATATTTTCGGACAGACTGTACAGGTTACAGAGATGCAGTCAGAGGCCGGAGCAGCAGGAGCTGTACACGGATCACTGGCAGCAGGTGCTCTGACAACTACATTTACAGCATCCCAGGGACTCCTTCTTATGATTCCTAACTTATATAAGGTAGCTGGTGAGCAGCTTCCGGGTGTATTCAACGTATCTGCCCGTGCACTTGCAAGCCACGCACTGTCAATTTTTGGAGATCATTCTGATGTTTACGCCTGTCGTCAGACTGGAGCAGCTATGCTCTGTGAGTCAAGCGTTCAGGAAGTTATGGACTTAACACCGGTTGCACACTGTGCAGCACTGGAAGGAAAACTTCCATTCATCAACTTCTTTGATGGATTCAGAACATCTCACGAGATTCAGAAGATTGAGACATGGGATTATGAAGATCTGAAAGATATGGTAAGCATGGAAGCAATCGATGAGTTCCGCGCACACGCACTGAACCCGAACCACCCATGCCAGAGAGGTTCAGCTCAGAACCCGGATATCTTCTTCCAGGCAAGAGAAGCATGTAACCCATACTACGATGCACTTCCGGCAATTGTTCAGAAGTACATGGACAAGGTGAATGCTAAGATCGGAACAGACTACAAACTGTTCAACTACTATGGAGCAGCAGACGCAGAGCACGTAATCGTTGCTATGGGATCTGTCTGTGATACAATCGAGGAGACAATCGATTACCTGACAGCAGCAGGCGAGAAAGTCGGAGTTGTTAAAGTTCGTCTTTACAGACCATTCAGCGCTGAAGCACTGATCGATGCTATCCCGGAGACAGTTAAGAAGATTTCTGTTCTTGACAGAACAAAAGAGCCAGGAGCACTTGGCGAGCCACTGTACCTGGACGTTGTTGCAGCTCTTAAAGGATCTAAGTTTGATGCAGTTCCGGTTTACACAGGACGTTACGGACTTGGTTCTAAAGATACAACACCAGCTCAGATCGTTGCTGTATATCACAATGACGAGAAAGCTAAGTTTACACTTGGTATCAACGATGATGTTACACATCTGTCACTGACAGCTAATGAGCCACTGGTTACAACACCGGAAGGAACAATTAACTGTAAGTTCTGGGGACTTGGAGCAGATGGTACTGTTGGAGCTAACAAGAACTCCATCAAGATCATTGGTGATAACACAGACATGTACGCACAGGCTTACTTCGATTATGACTCTAAGAAGTCCGGTGGTGTTACAATGTCTCACCTTCGTTTTGGTAAGAAAGCAATTAAGTCCACATACCTGATTCACCAGGCTAACTTTGTTGCATGTCATAACCCGTCCTATGTTAACAAATATAACATGGTACAGGAACTTGTTGATGGTGGTACATTCCTTCTGAACTGCCCATGGGATATGGAAGGTCTTGAAGAGCATCTGCCAGGACAGGTAAAAGCTTATATCGCTAATCACGGTATTAAATTCTACACAATCGACGGTATCAAGATTGGTAAAGAGATCGGACTTGGCGGACGTATCAATACAGTTCTTCAGTCTGCATTCTTCAAACTTGCTGCTATTATTCCGGAGGAAGAGGCAATCGACCTTATGAAAGCAGCTGCTAAGGCTACTTACGGAAGAAAAGGTGACAAGATCGTACAGATGAACTACGATGCAATCGATGCTGGTGCTAAACAGGTTGTAGAAGTAGAAGTTCCGGAAAGCTGGAAAGATGCAGCTGATGAAGGACTTGCTACACCACACATCGGAGAAGGCGGAAGAGCTGATGCTGTTGCATTTGCTAAGAACATCCAGGCTAAAGTTAATGCTCAGGAAGGAAATACACTCCCTGTATCTGCATTTAACGATTATGTTGATGGATCTACACCGTCAGGTACATCCGCATATGAGAAACGTGGTATCGCTGTAGATATCCCGGTTTGGAATCCAAATCAGTGTATCCAGTGTAACCGTTGTGCATATGTCTGCCCACATGCAGTTATCCGTCCGGTAGCTCTTACAGAAGAAGAAGTTGCAAAAGCTCCAGAAGGAATCAAGACACTTGACATGATGGGAATGCCGGGAATGAAGTTTACAATGACAGTATCTGCATATGACTGTACAGGATGCGGATCTTGTGTAAACGTTTGCCCAGGCAAGAAGAATAAAGAGACAGGAGAAGTTGAGAAAGCTCTTACAATGGCTAGCATGGAAGCTAACGCAGCAGAGCAGACATACTTCGACTTTGGTAGAGAGATTCCAGTTAAACCAGAAGTTGTTGCTAAATTCAAAGAGACAACAGTTAAGGGAAGCCAGTTCAAACAGCCACTGCTTGAGTTCTCAGGAGCTTGTGCTGGATGTGGTGAGACACCATACGCAAAACTGATCACACAGTTATTTGGTGACAGAATGTACATCGCAAACGCAACAGGATGTTCTTCTATCTGGGGTAACTCTTCACCGTCCACACCTTATACAGTAACACCGGAAGGTAAAGGACCTGCATGGAGCAACTCCCTGTTCGAAGACAATGCTGAGTTTGGATATGGTATGTTACTTGCTCAGAATACAATCAGAGACAGACTGAAAGCTAAAGTTGAGAAGATTGCTGAGAATGCAACAGATGAGGCAGTTAAAGCTGCTGCAGCTGAATATCTTGACACATATACAGTAGGTGCTACAAACGGAACAGCTACAGACAAACTTGTTGCCGCACTGGAAGCATTTGACTGTGACTGCGAAGACAAAGCAGACGTACTGAAGAACAAAGATTTCCTTGCTAAGAAATCTCAGTGGATCTTTGGTGGAGACGGATGGGCTTACGATATCGGATACGGCGGTGTTGACCACGTTCTTGCAAGCAAGAAAGACATCAACATCATGGTATTTGATACAGAGGTTTACTCCAATACAGGTGGACAGTCCTCCAAGGCTACAAAGACTGGTGCTACAGCACAGTTCGCAGCAGGCGGAAAAGAAACTAAGAAGAAAGACCTTGCAGGAATGGCTATGACATACGGATACGTATACGTAGCTCAGATCGCTATGGGTGCTGACTTCAACCAGACAGTTAAAGCAATCGCTGAGGCTGAGGCATATCCGGGACCATCACTGATCATCGCTTATGCTCCATGTATCAACCATGGTATTAAGAAAGGTATGAGCAAAGCTCAGACAGAGGAACAGCTTGCAGTAGAGTGTGGATACTGGAACAACTTCCGTTTCAATCCGGCTGCAGAGGGAGACAAGTTCTCACTTGACAGCAAAGCTCCGAAGGCTGAAGGATATCAGGACTTCCTGAATGGCGAGGTACGTTACAACGCACTGAAGAGAGCTAACCCGGCTAAGGCTGAGAAACTCTTCGCTATCAACGAGCAGGAAGCTATGGAGAGATACGATTACCTGAAGAAACTGGTAGACGTATACGCTGCTGAAAAAGAAGACTAATTTCTGGATTTACAGAAATTGTTGAAGTGAAAATTGTTCAATTTTGAGATGCGTTAAGCAGATTAGAATTGGATGAAATAAGACAGGAGCGCAAGATATTTCCGAAAGGGAAATCTTGCGCTCCTGCTTTTTTTACATTCTAGAGTGTGTCTGAAAAATCATTCCTGCAATCTACATGCCCCACTTTGAGGTATATTTTGTCTTCATTCGGTTGACGTAGCCCGCTACGCCGCCCTCATTCAGACAAAACCTCCCACAAATTGTGACATATATCTTACAGAAAGCATTTTTAAGACACGCTCTAGAATGGGGCGTTTAAATATTTTTTTGGTGTAATTCCTTTATATTTTTTAAAAGTTTTTATAAAATAACTTACATCATTAAATCCGCAGCTTAACCCAATCTCTGCAATGGAATCATTGGATGTGGCAAGCTTGAAGCAGGCTTGCTCAATCCGATAATAATTCAGATAATCCACTGGTGTGCGGTGAGTCATTTCTTTAAAATAACGACAGAAATATTTAGAATTCATGCCTGCAGCCATGGCGAGATCATCCAAAGTAAGACATTCTGCATATCGATTTTCAATCACTTCCAATGCATTTTTTAAATGTTCCACTCTGCGCCCGTCCTTACGGGAAATTTCCTGTTCTGCAGTATAAAGGTTCTTCTCCAGTATATAACCGAAAAATTCATAAAGACAGCCGATGACCACCAGTTCGTGCCCTTCACGGCGGTTTCGCATCTGTTCAAACATGACAGAGACGATTCGCTCTATGTTTTTTACCGGAGAAGGCATATATGCGGGAATTGTAATTGCATCACTGCTGATTTTTTTCAGCAGACGGTCACTGGCATGGTTGGAAGTGGTCAGTGCATCCAGATTAAATACCAGGCATTCGTAAAGGCAGTCTTTTGGAATACCTCCGTGAAGAAGTCCGCTTTTTATAAAAATAAGATCACCGGCTTTCGCTGTGAATTCGGTTTCGCCGATGGTCATCAGTATTTTCCCTTTCAGAATTCGGATCAGTTCATACTCGATATGCCAGTGATAAGACATGTCGTAACGTGGATGACTGGGTCCTACATGATAGAATTCAATAGGGAAATCAAAGGTTCCGTGTTCTCTTTTTTCCCTGTAGTTGATGTATTTCATAAAAGAATCTCCTTTGTCTAAAATGTACAAAAAGTGAATATATTTATATTTTTATTCTACTATATCACAAGACAAGGTCAAAAAAAAGGACTATAATGAGATACATAAAGAAGCGGTTCTTAGTTAGATGGAAGAACACCATATTTCAAGGAGGAATGTAATTATGGCAGAAAGCAGATTAGTAGGATCTTATCCAGTAATCGGTATCAGACCAACAATTGACGGAAGAAGAGGAGCTCTTGATGTAAGAGGATCTCTGGAAGACCAGACAATGAACATGGCAAAATCAGCAGCAAAGCTCTTCGAGGAAAACTTAAGATACTCCAATGGTGAACCTGTAAAAGTAGTAATTGCAGATACAACAATCGGACGTGTAGGTGAGAGCGCAGCATGTGCTGATAAGTTTAGAAAAGAAGGCGTAGATATTACTCTGACAGTTACACCATGCTGGTGCTACGGCGCTGAGACAATGGATATGGATCCACAGACAATCAAAGCTGTATGGGGATTCAATGGAACAGAGAGACCGGGAGCTGTATATCTTGCATCCGTTCTTGCTACACATGCTCAGAAAGGACTTCCGGCATTCGGAATCTATGGACATGATGTACAGGAAGCAGATGACACATCTATTCCGGAAGACGTAAAAGAGAAACTTTTAAGATTTGGACGTGCAGCAGTTGCAGCAGCATCCATGAGAGGAACATCTTACCTTCAGATCGGATCTGTTACAATGGGTATCGGCGGATCCATCATCGATTCTGATTTCATCGAGTCTTACCTTGGAATGCGTGTAGAGTCTGTTGATGAGGTAGAAATCATCCGTCGTATGTCAGAAGAGATCTATGACAAGGCTGAGTTCGAGAAAGCTCTTAAATGGGCAAAAGAGACTTGCAAGATCGGTTGGGACAAGAACCCAGAAGAGCTTCAGGCTACTCCAGAGGAGAAAGAGGAGCAGTTCGAGTTCGTTGTTAAGATGGCAGTTATCATCAAAGACCTTATGAACGGAAATAAGAACCTTGACGAGAAGTTCTCAGAGGAAGCAATCGGACACAACGCTCTGGCAGCTGGATTCCAGGGACAGAGACAGTGGACAGACTTCTATCCGAACGGAGACTTCGCAGAGGCAGTTCTGAATACATCTTTCGACTGGAACGGAGCTCGTGAGCCATACATCCTTGCTACAGAGAACGACGTTCTCAACGGACTTGGAATGATGTTCATGAAACTTCTTACAGGACGTGCTCAGATCTTTGCTGACGTTCGTACATACTGGAGCCCAGAGGCAGTTAAGAAAGCTACAGGATATGACCTTGAGGGTGTTGCTAAAGAGAACGGTGGATTCCTTCACCTGATCAACTCCGGAGCAGCTTGTCTTGATGCATCTGGTGTTGCTAAAGACGAGAACGGTAACGGTGTTATGAAAGAATGGTGGAACGTTACAGAAGAAGACCAGAAAGCAATCATGGATGCTACAGAGTGGTGCATGGCTGACAACGGATACTTCCGCGGAGGCGGATACTCAAGCCGTTACGAGACACGTGCTCAGATGCCAGCTACAATGATCCGTCTGAACCTTGTAAAAGGACTCGGACCGGTTCTCCAGATCGCAGAAGGATGGACAGTTGCTCTTCCGGAAGATGTATCTGACAAACTTTGGAAACGTACAGACTATACATGGCCATGTACATGGTTCGCTCCAAGATGCGACGGCAAAGAGGGACCTTTCAAGACAGCGTATGATGTAATGAACAATTGGGGAGCTAACCACGGTGCAATCTCCTACGGACACATCGGAGCTGACCTGATCACAATGTGTTCCATGCTTCGTATTCCAGTATCTATGCATAATGTACCGGAGAAAGATATCTATCGTCCGGCAGCATGGAATGCATTTGGAATGGACAAAGAAGGTGCTGACTTCAGAGCTTGCAAGAATTATGGACCACTTTACAAATAATCTGAATCTAATTGAATAATTTTTCAATAAACATGCGGAGGTCTTGCGTATGCAAGGCCTCTGTTATTGTTCAGACCATAGCTAATCACTTTGCTGATTAGTTATGAGGATACACGTTTGGGTCTGAGTGCATCTCGTCCATCGCCAAAGGCGATTTTAAATGGTGAGATGCGTTGCTGATTACAGGGTACCTGTGAACAGCGGCAGGCCTCTTTCTTTTAACTCAAATAAGAAGATAACACAGGTGGGAAGATGAAGATCGATGAGAAAACATCGACAATTACTGCTTAAAGCAGTGAATCATTCCACAAAAGCAGCAAGAAAAGAGGAAAATTATGGAGAAGAAAGTATTGGCGTTTGATTTCGGCGCATCTGGCGGAAGAGCAATGTGCGGAACTTTTGACGGAGAAAAAATCAGTATTGAAGAACTTCATCGTTTTTCAAATGACCCGGTAATCCTGAACGGAACAATGTACTGGGATGTGTTAAGACTGTTTTTTGAAATTAAACAGGGTCTGATCAAGGCAAAAAAATGCGGAAAGATTGAAAGTATTGGTATTGATACATGGGGAGTGGATTTCGGACTTCTGGATGAAGAAGGAAGACTTCTTGAGAATCCGGTGCATTATCGCGACTCTCGTACAGAGGGAATGACAGAAGAAAGTTTTAAATTGATCGACAAAGAGAAATTTTATAAGATTACTGGAAATCAATTTATGGACATTAATACAGCATTCCAGCTGCTGTCAATCCTGAAGAACAGAAAAGATCTGCTTGAAAGAGCGGATAAGATGATTCTTATGCCGGATCTTTTTAACTATTTCCTGACAGGAGAGAAGAAAGCAGAGTACTCTATTGCTTCTACAACACAGCTTCTGGATGCGAAAGAAGGAGTATGGTCAAACGAAGTAATTGAAGCTCTTGGAATTCCGGAGAAGATCTTCCCAGAGATTGTGCCGACAGGTACAAAGATTGGAAGTCTGACAGATGAGATCTGTACAGAACTGGGATTAGATAAGATTGATGTCATGGCAGTTGCAGGACATGATACGCAGAGTGCGCTTGTGGCAGTGCCTGCGTCGGAAGAAGATTTTATTTTCCTGAGCTGTGGTACCTGGTCTTTACTTGGAACAGAACTCGCAGAGCCGATTATCAATGAGAAATCAGAGTATTACAATATTACAAATGAAGGTGGATATGGAAGAAAGATCTCCTTCCTGAAGAATATTATCGGCCTGTGGTGTATTCAGGAAAGCCGTCGTCAGTGGATCCGTGAAGGAAAAGAATATGGATTTGGTGATCTTGAGATCATGGCAAAAGAAGCAAAAGGACTTCAGAGTTTTATTGATCCGGACGCTCCGGAGTTTACTCCTGCAGGAGATATCCCGAACCGTATTCGTGAGTTCTGCAAGAAGACAGGACAGCCGATACCGGAGACAGAAGGCGAAATTGTGCGCTGCATCAATCAGAGCCTTGCGATGAAATACCGTCATGCAATGGAAGAAATCAAAGATTGTACAGGTAAAGAATATAAAACAGTTTACATGGTTGGAGGCGGAACACAGAGCGCGCTTCTGTGTCAGCTGACAGCAAATGCATGTGGATGTACAGTCAGTGCAGGTCCGGTAGAGGCAACAGTGCTTGGAAATGTGGCATTACAGTTGATGGCTTCAGGAGATATCAAATCACTTGCAGAGGCACGTGAGATTATCAGACGTTCTCAGGATATTAAGACTTACGAACCTCAGGATACAGCTGAGTGGGATGAAGCATATGAACGTTTTAAAAAAATATTAGTATAGAGAAATGCTGGTATAGAAAGTTTTGTTGGAATATCCGGCGGTTTCTTATTGAAATTAAGACAAAATCACGATGGAAGCGGCTACATAATATGAGCTTTGTTTTGAGATGCATTCAGATTCAAACGTGCATCCTCAAAGCGAATCAGCAAGGTGATTAGCTTTGGTCTGAATAGTAATGAGATATTTTGGTTACTGTTCACAGCATAGCTGCAAACAGTAACGCATCTCGCCATTCAGAATCGTCTGCGACGATGGGCGAGATGCATTCAGGCCAAAACGTGCATCCTCATAGCTAATCAGCAAAGTGATTAGCTATGGTCTGAACAGTAACATATTTTGTACAGCGCGAAACGGTTAGAGAAAAGACTTGACTGTGCAATATGCCATATGGTTTAATGAGTATATGGCAGTTGACATAGGCAAGATGCATAACGGTTCGCTGATAAGCCTGGAAGGAGTAAGACATTATGGCTGCTACCATTCGTGACATAAGAGACAGGACGGGGCTGTCTCTTGCTACGATCTCAAAGTATCTCAATGGAGGAAATGTACTTCCGCAGAACAGAGAACTGATTGAGAAGGCAATTGACGAACTACATTATGAAGTAAATGAGCTCGCACGTGGGCTTGTAACCAACAAGACGAAGACAATCGGAGTTCTGGTCTATGATATTGAATGCCTTTTTGTAGGGAATATGCTTCATTATCTTGGGCGGGAACTCCACAAACATGGCTACGGAATGCTGATCAGCGACTCCAGTAATGATGAAGAGATGGAGGCGAAGAACCTGCAGTTCCTCTTAAGCAGGAAAGTAGACGGCATTATCGTATTTGCAGTAAGCCTGAACGGAACATTTCTGGAACCGGCAAAAAAGGCAAATGTACCAGTGGTACTTATAGATCGCGCATTTCAGGATGAAGAATATGACTGTGTCGAGATTGACAACCGTACAGCAGCGTTTCGTGCAGTAACGAAGCTAGTGGAGAACAATCACAGACGGATCGCTGTGATTGCGTCTGATATCGAATATACGGGAATGGAACGAGTCAAGGGATACAGCGATGCGGTGAAACAGACAGGAGTACAGATTCCGGAGTATTATCGCAAGTTTGGCAGACATTCTTTTGAACTGGGATACGAGAATATGAAGGCACTGCTACAGTTACCGGAACCGCCGACCGGAGTGATCCTTGGGAACTATGACACAATGCTTGGTGGCATTATGGCATTGAATGAGTCGGGACTGAGCTGCCCGGAAGATATTTCACTGATTGGATTTGATGATCTTCTGATGTCAAAAGTAATCCGTCCAAAGCTCTGGCTGTTAGTACAACCGATGCAGGAAATGTGTATCAAAGCGATTGAAATGCTTTTGAAGCGGATTAATGGGGGGAATGAAGAATCTCCGCAGAAGATCAGTTATGCGGCGTCTTTGAGAGAAGGGAATTCGATCCAGAAACTTTAATGAGATTGGTAATATTGCATAAAAAGAATGGCGAAAATCAACGAAAAACGATAAAAAATTATTAAAACAAACAAAAGCGAACCGTTTCGCTCAAAAACGCTTGTGAGTTGTTGACATATAATACACAGTGTTATATAATTTTACTATCGGGACATGGAAGATTCGTAATTTTTGTGCAAATGTCCTAAAAACAAATCTATTTATTAAAGCTTAGAAAAGCGAACCGTTACGCAAAGAAGCAAAAGGATGGGAGGTATCGAAAAAGTTCTGCAGTTTATTCAGTCAACACCGGCAACGTAAAGATGGGAGGAAGAAAATTGGAACATATTAAACAAAATCCTTTTGTAAAAAAGGTAGGATTTAACAGAATTGTTCTCTGCTGTGTACTTCTTCTGATGTATGGTCTCTTCTGTGCACTCACAGGAGGAAGCTTCGCAGGAACAACTCGTATCATGAACGCACTTAACTATGCATATTTCCTTGGATTCTTATCATTAGGAGTTACATTCGTAATTGCAACAGGAGAGATCGATTTCTCAATTGGACCAGTCATGTTCTGTTGTGCACTGATTTCAGGTTACAGCCTGACAACACATGGAATTGCAATGCCAGTTGCGATGATCCTTAGTGTGGCGATCGGACTCTTATTTGGAATCTTCAATGGTTATCTTGTAGCTTACTGGTCAGTACCTTCATTCATTACTTCAATGGCAAGTATGAATATCGCAAAAGGTCTTGCATCAGTTTATACAAAGACACAGTCAGTCAGCTGGCCACAGGCTACTGATCCGGTAAACGGATGGTACAGAAACATCATCAAAGTAAATGGTCTTCCGGTTGGACTTATCATTTTGCTTCTCGTAGCTGTTGTCTGTGCAATCATCCTGAACAAGACAAAGATCGGACGTTACATTCTCTGTCTTGGAAGCAACAAAGAAGCAGTCAGACTTTCAGGTGTAGATGTTAAAAAATGGGAAATGCTTGCATTTATCATCTGTGGAATTCTGGTTGGAATCGGAGCAATTTTCTATGTAGCTGCTTACACAACTGTACAGCCTGGATATGGTGATCAGTACAACAACGAAGCAATCGCCGGATGTGTAATGGGAGGAACTTCCATGGCAGGAGGACTTGCTTCTATCAGCGGTACAATCATTGGAGTATTTATCATTGCTCTGCTTCAGGAAGGAATCTTGGCTCTTGGCTTTACAAAAGACTATCAGCTTATCATTACAGGTGTTATCGTTATCGTTGCAGTATTCAGTGACGTAGTAGCAAGACGCAGAAAGAACTAATTCTCGATTAGAGATGGGGAAGATTAGTTCCAGGTGATACACAGAAGTTGAAAGTGTGATTATAGAAAGGCAAGGGTAATAAAATGGGCGAAGTTATATTAACGATGAAAGGGATTGATAAATCATTCCCGGGTGTTCATGCATTGGACCATGTAGATCTTGAAATCAAAAAAGGTGAAGTTCATGCGCTGATGGGAGAAAATGGTGCAGGAAAATCCACACTGATGAAAGTTCTTACAGGTATTTATACAAAAGATTCAGGTACTATTACATATGAGGGAAAAGAAGTAGAGTTCCACAACGCACGTGAGGCACAGGATGCCGGAGTTATCATCGTGCACCAGGAGCTGAACATGCTTGGTCATCTGACCGTTGCTCAGAATATCTTCATTGGAAGAGAATTCAAAAAGGGTATTCGTATCGATGACAAAAAGATGAATGAAGAAGCACAGAAACTGTTTGACAGAATGAACGTTGACATTGATCCGAGAGAGACAATGAGCAACCTGACGGTAGGAAAACAGCAGATGTGTGAGATCGCAAAAGCGATTTCTCATGATGCGAAGGTAATCATTTTCGATGAGCCTTCAGCAGCACTGACAGAGGCAGAAATTCAGCAGCTGTTTAAGATCATCCGCGACCTGAGAGAAAAGGGAATGGGTATTGTTTATATCTCTCATCGTATGGATGAGATCAAAGTGATCACAGACCGTGTAACAGTTATGCGAGACGGTACATATGTAGGAACACTGATCACAAAAGACAGTACAAAAGATGACATCATCAACATGATGGTTGGACGTGTCATTTACGAAGATCCAAAACAGAAGAACATGACACCTCCGGGTGCTCCGGTTGTTCTGAAAGTAGATCATCTGAATGCAGGTAAGATGGTACAGGATGTAAGCTTTGAACTTCATAAAGGCGAGATCCTTGGATTCTCCGGATTGATGGGAGCAGGACGTACAGAGACTGCAAGAGCACTGTTTGGAGCTGACCCGATCGATAGTGGTGATATCTATGTAAATGGCAAAAAGGTTACAATCAAGAGCCCACAGGATGCTGTTAAATGTGGTATCGGTTATCTGTCAGAGGACAGAAAGAGATTTGGTATCGTAGTACAGAAGACGGTAGCTGAGAATACAACAATGGCAACACTGGATCAGTTTATGAATGGTCCGTTCATTGATAAGAAGAAAGAGAACAGTATTGCACAGAAATATGTAGAACAGCTTGCAACAAAGACTCCTGGTGTAGACCAGCTTGTTGTAAACCTGTCTGGTGGTAACCAGCAGAAAGTCGTAATTGCGAAATGGCTGACAAGAAACTGTGATATTCTTATTTTCGATGAGCCTACAAGAGGTATCGACGTAGGAGCGAAGAATGAAATTTACAAACTGATGAATCAGCTGGCAGCTGAAGGAAAAGCCATTATTATGATTTCCTCCGAAATGACAGAGATCCTTCGTATGAGCGACAGAATCGTTGTTATGTGTGAAGGTAAGAAAACAGGTGAGCTCGATATTTCCGAAGCTACACAGGAAAATATCATGAACATGGCTACACGTGAGATTGATTAGGGAGGGAAAAGTAATGGCAAAGAATACAACAAAGAGGGCCGGCACGAATAAGTCATTCATTGACAGAATGGGAGGACAGAAGTTCATTGTCCTGCTGGTTGTTATTGCATTGTTTATCTTCTTCTGTGTAATGAGCCCGAACTTCAGAAAATATACAACAATTATTAATATCCTCGACTTCTCCTACTATATCGCATTGATGGCGATCGGAGTAGCTTTCCCACTGATGACAGGTGGTGTTGACCTGTCAATCGGAACAGGACTTGTATGTTATTCACTGGTAGGTGGATATCTGATCATTCATCAGGGAATGCCTACAATTGTAGGAATCCTTGTAAGCATCCTGATGGGAATTGCAATGGGAGTTGTGAATGGAGCGCTTGTAGCGATCATGGAGCTGCCGGCATTCCTGGCAACACTTTGTACTTGTATGATTACCCGTGGACTTGGATCTATCATCGTAGGCGGATTTGGAATCTCCTGGCCGGCAGCAGGTGCTGACGGTGGATGGTTCAGAAGCATCTTCAAGATTCAGGTTGGTGGACAGAATATCCCGATTGGTTTTCTGTGGATTCTCTTACTTGTAGCAGTTATGACATTTGTTCTGAACCATACAAAGGTTGGACGTTATACACTGGCAATCGGAAGTAATAAAGAAGCAACAAGACTTTCCGGAGTTAATGTAAGATTTTATCACATTTTTGCATATGTAATCTGTGGATTCTTTGCAGGACTGGCATCTATTTCTTACTCCGCTATCTTCGCTACAGTACAGCCTGGTAGTGGTGCCGGATTCGAACTTGAGGCTATTGGTGGTGCAATCATCGGTGGTGTATCCATGTCAGGTGGTTCAGGAAGCATTACAGGAACGCTTGCAGGTGTATTTGTTATCTGTCTTCTGAAGACAGGACTTCCGTTTATCGGACTGACAGCAAACTGGCAGCAGATCATTACAGGTTTCGTTCTGATCGCCGCAGTACTTGTTGATATTCTGAAGAGAAAAGCGGAAAAATAGAATCGTTAAATAAGTATAAAATCAGGTTATTCCGGTTGAAAAGAGAACCGGATAAATGGTATAATAACAGTAAGTATTGTATCGATTTATTTCATGATAGATAGCGGCTGGAGACGTAGATTTTTGAGAGGTAAATCTCCCAGGCTGTTACTATAGAAAAGCTAGACCAGAACCGTAAAATGAAAGTCTCGAACAGAATAAGGTTAAAGATTGGGCAGACTATTCTGCCGGATCATCGAATGTGATATGTGCACGGTATCATAGGTTCGGAGAAAGGCCCAAATTATAGAAGAGACAACCATTAAAAAGAAGAGACTTTCTGACAGGCGGTCAAAAATCATTATTTATTTGTCAGGAGGACATAATATTATGAAAAAGAAAGTTTTAGCAGTATTACTCGGTGGATGTATGGTAGTTGGAATGCTCGCAGGATGCGGATCAAGCAGTGAGACAGCAAAATCAGATGGAGACACAAAGACAGAAGAAGGATCAGAATCAGGAGATTCTAAGGGATATCATTTCGAAGTTGTTGTAAAGAGCTTCCAGTCTTCATACTGGCAGGCAGCTGTACAGGGAATCAACCAGGCTTGTGATGAGCTCGGTGTTACAGCTAACACAACAGGACCGAACGCTGAGTCCGATATCGCTGACCAGGTTAACATGCTGAACAACGCAATCAACAAAGATCCAGACGGAATCGCTCTTGCAGCTTGTGACCAGAACTCAGTTATTGATTCACTCAAGACAGCACTTGAGAAGAAAATCCCAGTAGTATGCTTCGACTCAGGTGTTCCGGACGCTCCAGAAGGATCTGTATACGCAACAGTTGTAACAGACAACGAGCAGGCTGGTGGAATCGCAGCAGAGCATATTTATGAAGCAATCAAAGACAGAATCGGAAACGGACAGGTTCGTGTAGGTGAAGTTAACCAGGATGCAACATCTGCTAACATTTCTGAGCGTGGTATGGGATTCATCAACAAGTTCATCGAACTTGCTAAAGCTGATGGAAATACAGTAGCAGTTGTAGGAAATGACTTCTATGTAAACCAGGTAAAAGACAATGGCGATCAGGCATCTGCTGACGTAGTTCTTGAAGTTGCAGTTCCGGCACAGACAACAGTTGAGCTGTGTGCTACAGAGGCTTCTAACATCATGAACAAAGACGATACAATCGCTATGTTCGGATCAAACCAGGTATCTGCAGAGGGTGTTCTTACAGCTAACCAGAACCTGAACAAACTTGGTACAGGCGATGATCAGATCGTATCCGCAGGATTCGATGCTGGTTCCGTTATCAAAGCAGCAGTTAAAGATGGCACATTACTTGGTGCTGTTACACAGTCTCCTCTGATGCAGGGCAAGATTTCCATCGAGACTCTTGCTAAGATCTGTGATGGAGAAGAAGTACAAGACGTAACAACAGATGGTTACTGGTATGATTCTACAAACATGGACGATGCAGACATCTCCCCGAACCTTTATGACTAATTCACAGTTTATGTGAAATACATAATCAGGGCGTAGAATACTGAATAAACGGATTGTGGAAAGCAGTGCAGTTTCTGCAGTCATATATAGAAAGGAATCGGGAAGTTCCCGGTTCCTTTTTAAAATCAAATGAGTGGCAAAAGACCTTTTGACACTCATATTATGTTATTATAAGGAGGACAAACGAATGTTAAAAGGAATTCCGAAAATCTTATCACCAGAACTTTTGAAAGTACTCGCAGAGATGGGACACAGTGACAGACTGGTTATCTCTGATGGTAACTTTCCGGCAGAGTCTATGGGAAAGAATGCAATTGTAATTCGTTGTGACGGTCATGGCGTACCGGAACTTCTGGATGCAATCCTTCAGGTATTTCCGCTTGATACTTATGTTGAGCATCCGGTAAATCTGATGGAAGTAATGCCTGGTGATGATGTAGAGACACCAATCTGGGATACATACAAAGAAATCATCCGTAAGTATGACGACAGAGGAGATGCAGTAGTAGGGAATATTGAACGTTTTGCTTTCTATGATGAGGCAAAGACAGCATACGCTATTATTGCAACCGGAGAATCAGCTCTTTATGCAAATGTAATGCTTCAGAAGGGTGTAGTTACAGACTGATAAACGGACAGACAGGAGGAAGAATATGCTGGATCAGATGGAACAGATGTTTGAAAATATGAAACCGATGATGAAAAAGCTGAAAAAGGCTTCATATAAAGCAAACATGGAAAACTTTATTGAAAAATACGGACATTATTTCCGTGAAATGACAGAATATACAGAGAGTGCTTCTGATAAAGAAGCGGCAGCTGAGGAGATTGCGGAGTGTTTTGTGAATAAAGTTCATGATGCATATGTTTCTCCTAAAAAGGGCAAGATTGATAGTGCAGTACAGACAGATCTTAATTTCTTTATGATCTATTATGTGTTCCCGGCAATCTTGAAGACGGAACATGAAGATGCGAAGCTGATTGATGACACGCTCTGTGCAAAATGGGGAAGTACTTTTAAGGACAGCAAGATCAGTTATACAGATTATGATTCGCTATATGTTGCTTTCAGAGAGAAGATTTTCGGAATCTTTTAAGCAGACTTGCAATTACAGGTGTACTATGGTAAAATAATAAAGATTTATGCGTAGGAGGCGTTCGGAGATGGATATTTTGAAGATTGTTTTGTACATTATCTTTGTTATAGACTGTATTGCTTTATCAGCAATTATTCTTTTGCAGGAAGGAAAGTCTGCAGGACTTGGAACAATTGGTGGCATGGCAGATTCCTATTGGGGACAGAACAAAGGTCGTTCAATGGAAGGTGCACTTGTAAAGTCTACAAAGTTCCTTGCAATTCTTTTCATTGTACTTGCCGTAGTTCTGAATCTGAAAGTGTTTAATTAAAGCACGATTTAACAAGAGATGAAGCGTATAAGACATTCTATAGAGCAATATAGAGTGTCTTTTTTATATATTAGGAAAGTGATCTTTCCTAATATATAAAAACGCTCCGCGAGGATGCGCACTGCGGCGTACAAGGAAGATGTCGCAAGCGATTGCCGCAGACACACTCTAGAATGTGCCAAGGCACATTCTTTGTTTGCTTCGTGTACAATTTAGAGCCTTTTTTAAACAAATAAAATGAGCATAGAAAAAGAAAGGGGTATTATGGATCATATATTTGAAAAGCGTAAAAAAGTTATCTATGATTTTATCTGTGATGACTTTTATGTGCCGATGAAAGTGAAGGAGATTGCGACAGTTCTTCAGATTACAAAAGAGCAGCGGCCGGAATTACAGAAGATACTGGATACACTCGTGGAAGAAGGAAAGATCTCGCTTTCAAAACGCGGCAAATACAGCAAAGGTCAGGCAAAACGAATCACGGGAACATTTCAGGCGAATGCCCGTGGATTTGGCTTTGTAATGATCGAAGGGGAAGAGGAAGATATCTTTATTCCAGGAGAGAATGTGAATGGGGCATTTCAGGGAGATGAAGTGGAATGTGTACTCACAGGCACACCGAACGGACGCCGCAAAGAAGGAAAAATTGTCCGTGTTATTTCTCATAATGTGAAGAAGATCGTTGGATATTATGAAAAGAGCAAGAGTTTCGGATTCGTCAGACCGGATAATCAGAGATATTTGAAGGATATCTATATCCCGGCAGGAAAAGAAATGGGAGCCATGACAGGACATAAAGTCGTAGTGGAACTGACTTCTTATGGAGAAGAACATGCGAAACCGGAAGGAAGAATTGTTGAGATCATCGGACATATTAATGATCCGGGGACAGACATTCTTTCCATTGTAAAGGATTATGACCTTCCGACAGAGTTCCCGGAGAAAGTATTGAATCAGGCGGTCCGTGTCGGAAAAGATGTAACAGAAGCGGACATGGAAGGCAGAATGGATCTAAGAGACTGGCAGATGGTAACGATTGACGGAGAAGATGCGAAAGACCTGGATGATGCGGTTTCTCTTACAATGGAAGATGAAAATTATCGTCTTGGAGTACACATTGCAGACGTAACGAATTATGTGCAGGAGAGAAG
Source organism: uncultured Mediterraneibacter sp. (assembly GCF_934309415.1). Taxonomy (GTDB): domain Bacteria; phylum Bacillota; class Clostridia; order Lachnospirales; family Lachnospiraceae; genus Mediterraneibacter. The sequence continues at coordinate 65,054 of NZ_CAKRDI010000007.1, read as the reverse complement.
TGCACTGGATCGTGAAGCACTGAAACGTGGAACGAGTGTGTACCTTGCAGACCGCGTAATCCCGATGCTTCCACATAAACTGTCCAATGGAATCTGTTCTTTGAATGCGGGAGAGAACAGACTTGCTCTGTCTTGTATTATGCTGGTGTCTCCGAGTGGAGAAGTGATTGATCATCAGATCGCCGAAACTGTGATCAGAGTAGATAAAAGAATGAGTTACACAGGTGTTTCCAAAGTCCTGGCAGGCGAGGAAGAAGCTCTGAAGGAAGATGAAGCGTTTGTCCCGATGATTCTGCGGATGAAAGAACTTTCCGGCATCATCCGTGAACGCAGAGGAAAAAGAGGATCGATCGATTTTGATTTCCCGGAGACAAAGATTGAACTGGATGAGAATGGAAAAGCCATCAATGTAAAACCGTATGAGCGGAACAGTGCTACAAAGATCATTGAAGATTTTATGTTGCTTGCCAATGAAACGGTGGCAGAAGAATATTTCTGGAGAGAGCTTCCGTTTCTTTACCGTACACATGAAGTGCCGGATGAAGAAAAAATAAGAAAACTTTCCACATTTATCAATAATTTCGGTTACAATATTCATGTAAGAAATGAAGTGCAGCCAAAAGAGATTCAGAAGCTTCTTTGCAAGGTGGAAGGAACACCGGAAGAGGCGATGATCAGCCGTCTGGCACTGCGCTCCATGAAACAGGCAAAATATACAACGGAGAATACAGGACATTTTGGCCTTGCAGCAAAATACTATACACACTTTACTTCTCCGATCCGTCGGTATCCAGATCTGCAGATTCACCGTATTATCAAGGAGAATCTGAGAGGAAAACTGACAGAGAGCAGGATTGAACATTATGATAAGATTCTTCCGGAAGTGGCAACACAGTGCAGTGAGAGGGAACGTCTGGCAGATGAGACAGAACGTGAAGTTGTGAAGCTGAAGAAAGCAGAATATATGAAATCTCATATTGGAGAAGAATATGAAGGCGTTATTTCCGGTATTACCAAATGGGGAATCTATGTGGAACTTCCGAATACGGTTGAAGGTCTGGTTCATGTAACAGATATGTGGGATGATCATTATAATTTTATTGAGCAGACTTATGAAATGGTCGGAGAACATACCGGAAAGACATATAAACTGGGACAGATGGTGAAGATCCGTGTGACTGATGCAGACCGTCTGCTTCGGACAGTGAATTTCGAGCTGGTGATTGAGAAAAAGAAAAAGAACAGAGAAGAATAAAAGAACGCAGCAACAAGTGGATGATAGAAAGGCATGACAGGCAAATGGCAAAAAATGACAAGAAATTGATTGCAAATAATAAGAAAGCATATCATGATTATTTTATTCTGGAAAAATATGAAGCAGGACTGGTGCTTCACGGAACAGAGGTGAAATCACTTCGTATGGGAAAATGCAGCATCAAAGAAGCGTTTATCCGCGTGGAAGATGGAGAAATGTATATCTATGGAATGCATATTTCTCCATATGAGAAAGGAAATATTTTCAATAAAGATCCTCTGCGTGTGAGAAAACTGCTTCTGCACAAGAAAGAGATCCTGAAGATTTTCGGAAAGATGAAAGAACAGGGAATCACGGTCGTACCACTTCAGGTATATTTCAGTGGAAGTCTTGTGAAGATTGAGATTGGTCTGGCGAAAGGTAAGAAACTGTATGACAAGCGTGAGACGATTGCAAAGAAAGACCAGAGACGAGAGGCTCAGAGAGAATTCAAAGTAATGAATCACTAGAGTGTGTCTTAAAAATACTTTCTGGTTTTACTGTTTAAAGCAGTTGGAATTTTACTGTTTTCAGTTATGTTGTGAGCAGTAACGGGTGTGTTTACATGTAGCGTTATATAAGTTTGATAAAAATACAAGAGGAGCAGTACAGTAAAATGGGAAAAAAGGGAATTGAGCAACTGTTGGAGAAACGCAAAGAGGATTTCCTTCGCAACAGTCTGTTATCGGATGAATTTATTGATTTTATTAAGGAAAATAAGAAGCCGATGGATACGATCATCTCATATTACCAATGTGCGATTATGGAAGTGGAGACGAAGTTTAAAGTATTAAATGAAGAGTATTCACTGGAGTATGACCGTAATCCGATTGAGAGTATTAAATCAAGAGTTAAATCAATGGAAAGTCTGATGAAAAAGATCCGCAGAAAGAATATTCCATTGAGTGTAGAAGCGATTGAGGAAAATATTCATGATATTGCAGGGGTTCGTGTAGTTTGCTCGTTCCCGGATGATATCTATGCACTGGCAGAATGTTTCCTGAGTCAGGACGATATCGTATTACTGGAAAAGAAAGATTACATAAAGAATCCAAAACCGGGCGGATACAGGAGTCTGCATCTGATCATTCAGATTCCGATTTTCTTACAGGAAGGGAAAAGGATGATGACGGTAGAAGTGCAGTTGCGTACGATTGCCATGGACTTCTGGGCAAGTCTGGAACATAAGATCCGATATAAGAAGAATATTCCGGAAGATCAGACACAGTATCTTGCAGATGAGATGCTTGCCTGCGCAGAGATCAGTGCTGCACTGGATAAAAGAATGCAGAATGTCAGGGATGTAATTTCAAAATGCGAGGACAAAGCAGAACTGGGTGAAACAGGGAAAAACAATGAGGAATATCAGCTCCTGAAACGGCTGGTAGAACGACAGAGAAAAGATATATTCGGGATGAGAGAATGATAGACAGAGAAGATATGCTGGCATTGACCAGACGGATGACAGTAAAAAGAAGTTCGGTTACAAGGATTGCCGGAAGTTATATGGATGCGGATGGATTTTCGGATGGTACATTCAATACCAGTTTTCTGTCCCTTTCTCCGGCAGAAAAGGAAAAAAATCTTACACTGGCAAAGGTGATCCCTTTTGCAGATACGAATCGGAACCTGAAAGAATATCGTTTTGTGGATCAGGCTATGGGACCGGAGAGCATGCACAGACTTCTGATGGGCATTCGTGCCTGTGGACTGAAGAATGATGCATTGATGGATACGTTTTATGAGGTGGTAGGAGAAATATATCAGTCGTCGCACGATTATGCAATCTTTGTATTTCATGATCGCTATGATATTCCGGCAAAAGGAACAGACCATGAGAGGCTTGGAGAGTCTGAAAATATGTTTGAATATATTATCTGTGCAATCTGTCCGCTGACCGGAGAGTATGAGCCGGGAAAACCGGAGTGTGGATTCCTGTTTCCGGCTTATATAGATGGAGGAGCGGCACTGAACTGTATCGACGTATTTCAGGCAGATGAAAAGCATCCACATGAGGAGTTATTGAAGATGCTGTGTGTGAAAGAAAGCAGAAATGTATAGTTTTCATATAGAAGAAGATCGGCAGGAAAAAGAAGATGGAGAAAAAACGGCAGGAAAATGTGAAATACAGACTGGCAGATGCAATGAAGGAATGTATGCGAAAAGCTCCGGTGGAAAAGATCACTGTAAAAGAGATTACAGAAGAGTGCGGAGTGACCCGGCAGACTTTTTACAGAAATTTTCAGGATAAATATGATCTGATCAACTGGTATTTTGATAAGATTCTTCTGGAGTCTTTTGAACACATGGGAGAAGGAAAGACAGTCTATGAGGGTCTTGTGAATAAATTCCATTATATACAGGAAGAAAGACTGTTCTTTCGGGCAGCTTTTAAAAATGATGAACAGAATTGTCTGCGTGATCACGATTTCCAGTTGATCCGTCAGTTTTACACAGATCAGATTGAGGGGAAAACAGGGCAGAAAATGCCGGAGAATCTGAAGTTTCAGCTGGAAATGTACTGTCAGGGATCAATCTATATGACAGTGCAGTGGGTGCTGGAAAATCGCAAGGAGACACCGGAGAGCCTGGCAAAAGCACTGACAGAATCCATGCCGAAAGAACTGGAAGATGTATTCCGGGAGAGAGGGTTGCTGTAAGTTACTGTTCACTCCCATGTCAATCACTCCGCTGATTGGCATGGAGGATGCACGTTTTGTCCTGAATGTATCTCGCCCATCGCCGTAGGCGATTCTAAATGGCGAGATGCGTTACTGTTTACAGCTATGCTGTGAACAGTAACTGCTGTAAGGCACTGGAATTTGCGAGGTACATTTTCTATTATGAGGTTGATGTATTCTGGACAAGATGTGTGTAATAAAAAAAGAATGAATAGAGCGAAAGAGTAGTTATATTCGTACTAAAAAACAAAGCAAAAGATAAATTGGTTGTGTAAATGTTACAGATTGATAAAATTGTAACTTACTATTACGCGATAAGATTGTTAAAATAAAAACATGAAAGAGAAGTGAGAGAGTTACTGGTTATGGCATTATTGCAGACAGCAATGTGTCTTCCGGGGCAATCAAAGGATTGAATGCAGGGAAGAAAACAGTAATATGAGAGGTTCACTTCGCAGGAATTAGTTCAAAAAAGGAGAATGATGAACAATGGCAAACAGAATTATGTTAAATGAGACATCTTATCACGGAGCAGGAGCTATTCAGGAGATTGCAACTGAAGCAAAGGCAAGAGCATTCAAAAAAGCTTTTGTATGTTCAGATCCTGATCTGATCAAATTTGGGGTAACAGGAAAAGTGACAGATGTACTTGAGAACGCAGGTCTTGCATATGAGATTTACTCAGATATCAAAGCAAACCCGACAATCCAGAATGTACAGCATGGAGTACAGGCATTTAAAGATGCAGAAGCAGATTACATCATTGCAATCGGTGGCGGATCATCCATGGATACAGCAAAAGCAATTGGTATCATCATCGCGAATCCGGAATTTGAAGATGTAAGAAGTCTGGAAGGTGTTGCACCTACAAAGAATCCTTGTGTACCGATCATCGCAGTTCCGACAACAGCAGGTACAGCAGCAGAGGTTACAATCAACTATGTAATCACAGATGTTGAGAAAAAGAGAAAATTCGTATGTGTTGACTCACATGATATGCCGGTGATCGCAGTAGTAGACCCGGAGATGATGTCTTCTATGCCGAAGGGGCTGACAGCTTCTACAGGTATGGATGCCCTGACACATGCAATCGAAGGATACACAACAAAAGCTGCATGGGAAATGACAGATATGTTCCATCTTAAAGCAATTGAAATTATCTCCAAATCTCTGAGAAGTGCAGTGGCAAATGAAAAAGAAGGCCGTGAAGGAATGGCTCTCGGACAGTATATCGCAGGAATGGGATTTTCTAACGTAGGTCTTGGAATCGCTCATTCTATGGCTCATACACTTGGTGCTGTATATGATACACCACATGGTGTTGCATGTGCTATGATGCTTCCAATCGTTATGGAATACAATGCAGACTGCACAGGTGAGAAATACCGTGAGATCGCAAGAGCAATGGGTGTAAAAGGTGTGGACGATATGTCTGTTGAAGAATACAGAAAAGCTGCTGTTGATGCAGTTCAGAAACTTTCTGTAGACGTTGGAATCCCGACAAAACTGGAAGCTCTGAAAGAAGAAGATCTTCAGTTCCTCGCTGAGTCCGCACACGCAGATGCATGCGCACCGGGTAACCCGAAAGATGCAAGCGTTGAAGATCTGAAAGATCTGTTCAGAAAACTGATGTAAGAGATTTACATATAAGTTGAACGTGAAAATTTAAAATAAAAAATTGCTGACTGTGGTATTTGGCAGTCAGCAATTTTTTATTTTAGGAAAGTTCTTTCAGAATATATAAAAACATTCTGCGACGATGGGAGAGATGCATTCAGGCCAAAACGTGCATCCTCATAGCTAATCAGCAAAATGATTAGCTATGGTCTGAACAGTAACTATAAATTACCTTCCCATCACAGATGGTCATCTTCACTTTTCCATAAAGCTCCCAGCCTGTAAATGGAGAGTTGGAAGATTTGGATGCGTAAGTTTCAGGGATCCATTTTTCTTCCGGATCAAAAATTACAAGGTCAGCATCGCCGCCTTCTGTAATTCTTCCACCATTCAGGTGATAAAGATCTGCAGGATTCACAGTCATTTTCTCCAGCAGCTGCATCATGGAAAGATGCCCCGGGCGAACCAGGGAAGTAATGCCAAGTGCGAGAGATGTTTCCAGACCAATGATTCCGCTTGGAGCAGATGGAATCTCACGTCCTTTTTCTTCTTTACTGTGAGGCGCATGGTCAGTTGCAATGACATCAATCGTTCCGTCAGCAAGTCCTTCGATGATTGCCAGACGATCAGCTTCTGTACGAAGCGGTGGATTCATTTTGGCAAGTGAACCGTATTTTAAAACAGCTTCGTCTGTTAATGTAAAATGATGAGGTGTTGCTTCTGCATGCAGATGCGCGCCCATTGCTTTAAAAGTTCTTACAAGGTCTACAGAACGCCCGGAACTGATATGCTGGATCACAACGTCAGCGCCGGAATTCAGAGCAAGAAGGCAGTCTCTTGCCACGAGAGATTCTTCTGCGATTGCAGGTGAGCCATAGATTCCAAGCTGGTCGGAGACAGGGCCGTGATTGATCCCGTTTGTCTCGATAAAAGCAGGATCTTCTTCGTGAAGACTGATCGGGAGATCCAGTTCCTTTGCTGTCTGCATTGCTTTGTACAGGAAAGCGGCATCTTTCAGAGGGATTCCGTCATCTGTGAATCCGCAGGCTCCGGCTTTGACTAATTCTTTCATGTCAGTCATAGTCTCTCCCTTTAATCCATGGGAGACAGCAGCAGCCTGGAAGATCCGGATGTCTTCTTTGGCTTCGCGCTCTTTCAGTTCTGTTAAAACCGGAACGGAGTCAATGACCGGTGAAGTGTTGGCCATACATATGACAGAAGTGAATCCACCGGCGGCAGCAGCCTGAGAACCAGTGTGAATATCTTCTTTATAAGTAAATCCAGGGTCACGGAAATGCACATGTGTATCAATCAGTCCCGGAGCAACGACAAATCCTTCCGCTTCAATTACAGTTTCATCCTTTTCAGCAGAGAGAGATTTGGCATCTGCGATGGACAGAATCTTTCCATCTGCGATACGAAGATCCACTTTTTTAGAAATCCCGGATGCAGGGTCTATCAGAAATCCATTTTTAATAAGCATAATAAAATCCTCCTGTGATAACATTAACATTACATTTAGTAGTATAGCCTATCATGGGACACCTTGCAAGAAAAGGACGAAGTGTGGTATGATAAACACACCGACGCGTGTTACTGTTCGCAGGTAACCTGTAAACAGTAACGCATCTCGCCATTTAGGATTGTCTGCGAGGATGGGCGAGATGCATTCAGGCCAAAACGTGCATTCTCAAAGCTAATCAGCAAGGTGATTAGCTTTGGTCTGAACAGTAACATCGATGCAACGAAAAACAAAGAAACAGTGCAAGGAACGAAAAAGACACTGTCAAAGAAAGAGGTAAAAGATGAAAAAATATGATTATCTGATTGTTGGTGCAGGTCTGTACGGAGCTGTGATGGCTTACGAACTTGGGAAAAAAGGAAAGAAATGTCTGGTGATCGACCGCCGTGATCATATTGCAGGAAATATTTACTGTGAGGATATTGAAGGAATCCATGTACACAAGTATGGAGCTCATATTTTCCACACATCAGATAAAGAAGTATGGGATTATGTAAATCAGTTCGCAGAATTTAATAACTATATTAACTCTCCGGTTGCTGTATACAAAGATGAACTGTATAATCTTCCGTTTAACATGAATACCTTCAGCAAGATGTGGGGAATCCGCACACCGGAAGAAGCGAAGGCAATCATTGAGAAGCAGAGACAGGAAACTGGAATCACAGAGCCGAAGAACCTGGAAGAACAGGCTCTGTTCCTTGGCGGTCGTGATATTTACGAAAAGCTGATCAAGGGATACACAGAAAAACAGTGGGGAAGAAAGTGTACAGAACTCCCTGCATTTATCATTAAGAGACTTCCATTCCGCTTTATTTACGATAATAACTATTTCAATGACCGTTATCAGGGAATTCCGATCGGAGGTTACACAGCGATCGTTGAGAAGATGTTGGAAGGTGCTGAAGTACGCACCGGTGTAGATTTCTTTGAATTTAGAAAAGAAAACCCGGATATTGCGGAAAAGATTATCTTTACAGGTATGATCGATGAATATTTTGATTATAAGCTTGGTGCGCTTGAGTATCGTTCTGTAAGATTTGAGACAGAAGTTCTGGATTGCGAGAACTATCAGGGAAACGCAGTTGTGAACTACACAGAGAGAGAAGTTCCTTATACAAGAATTATCGAACACAAGCATTTCGAGTTCGGTAAACAGGAGAAGACGGTTATTTCCCGTGAATATTCTTCTGAGTGGAGTGTAGGCATGGAGCCATATTATCCGGTCAATGATGAGAAGAATACAGCGTTATATGAGGAATACAAAAAGCTTGCAGAGAAAGAAGAGAATGTAATCTTTGGCGGACGTCTTGGAGATTATAAATATTATGATATGGACAAGGTTGTCGCTGCAGCACTTGCAAAACTGAAAGAGATATAAAATCGTAACAGCTTCGCATTCAAGTGAGATGTGTTACTGTTCACGGCATAGCTGTAAACAGTAACGTATCTCGTCATTTAGAATCGCCTTTGGCGATGGGCGAGATACATTCAAGACAATACGTGCATCCTCAAAGCTAATCAGCAAGGTGATTAGCTTTGGTCTGAACAGTAACAACAGTAACATTATGTTAAAAATCCCCGGAAAAATGACTTGATTTTTTTCGGGGATTCTATTATGATAAAGAAACCATCTGAACATTCGATACAGATGAACATACAAATTTGAAATTCAGGAAATAAGATTCAAGATCAGGATCTGATCAAATATCAACAGTTATAATTTTTATTTGCAAATGGTTAGGTTATGGGGATGGCCTACAGGTATTTGCAGGAAAACAGCATATGGAGACAATGTACGAAGTATTGCGTTTTGTGGATCAGGGCGTAGATTGCAGGCAGACAATTGACTGTCTGGAAGGAAAGCTGCTTATTTACTATTTGCAGGAACAGCCTGAAATGAAAAAGCAGAGGCTTTGGGATTTCCTCAGGCAGATCTGTATTCAGGTAGACAAGTACCAGAAAAGCACCGGAGGACAAAATTATCGGTGTCTGACTCCGTACAGTATTCTGGTGTCGGAAGAAGGGGAAGTACTCCTTTTAAATCCAGATGCAGATGAGAATGAATTTGTGATCCGGAAACTGCAGCAGAAAGCGGTGCGGAAGCATTTTCAGCAGTCGGCAGATTCGAGTGAAGGATCATCGTTTCGAAAGGCAGATTTGTTTGGAATTGGGAAAATTATGCAGTTTGTACTGGCTTATGTGGAAGTGACTCCGGAACTGACAAGCGCAGAAGAACGGAAAATGATGCGAATCATAGAACGATGCACCGGAGAAGGTAAGAATGCTTATGAAGAAGTGCGACAGATAATGAAAGAGCTCCCGTCGGGGAATAGAAAGCAGACGGGAAGAAAATCTGGTTCAAAATCAAAATTACGGAAAATTTTTTTGATTGCAGGAATTGCTTTGGGTGGAATCTGTGTTTTGGCGATTGGTGTACATCTGAAAAGTTATGTGTGGAAAGCAGCAGGATTTACAAGAGAAGCTGCTGCTGAATCGGGAGCTAAAGAACGGTCAGAAGCTACGAAGGATGCTCAGGCAATTCTTACAGGAGAGCAGACGATAAATGGATGGGTTGAGAAAAAGCAGGAAGAAGGAGAAAGTATTGTGGAGCTTACAAAAGAAACAAGTGAGCTTTTTAGAGAATTGGAGACCCAAAGAGAAGAAACAGAAGAAGCGAAAGAGATAAAAGCGAAGAAAGAGAAGTATCAAATCCTTACAGAGGTAAAAAATCTAATGGAAGAAGAGATTCTGTCGAATACAAAGGAAGGAAATGAGACAGTACTTGTCCTGGGAGAAGAAATGGAACGGTATGTCGTGCGTGCGCTTGCATCTGCTTACGAGAGAGAAGAAAAGACAGATGAGGCGATTCAGGCTTATGGAAGACTGCTTGAAGTGGAAGTACAGGATGAGCTGATCTGTCAGGCAGGAATCCGCAAGATGAAACTGGAGGCAGACAGAGGACAGTATGCGAAAGCGGTATTAACTGGAGAAGCGGTGCTTGAAAGAGTAGAGGAATCTGAAGAAGTGGAACAACTGGTGACAGAATACAGGAATCAGGCAGAAGGAAAGGAGAATACAGATGCAGAAGAAGGAAAGTCAAAATAGTGTGATTATTTTATGCGGAATTTTGTTTTTACTGATGGGAATTTTTAGCTGGAAATCGGAAGTGGTTGTATTCTCAGCAGAAAAAGGAGCAAAAGAGTCTGGATATAAAGCACCTGCTCTCTTGGATGGTGAACAGTCATTTTCAGAAACATGGTACGGTAAAAAGCCAAAACTGAAACTGATTCACAGTGAGCAAAGAACCGTTACGAAATACCGTCTGATCAGTGCATCCGGTAAAAAAACAGAAGGAGTTCTGGAAATGGAAGAGCCAGAAGTTCCAGAACAGCCGGAAGTGCCAGAACAACCGGAAATTCCGGAACAACCAGAAGTGCCAGGGCAACCGGAAAATCCAGGACAACCAGAAAATCCAGGACAACCAGAAGTACCAGGGCAACCGGAAAATCCAGGACAACCAGAAGTACCAGGGCAACCGGAAAATCCAGGACAGCCAGAAACACCAGGGCAACCGGAAGTTTCAGAGACACCTGAAAATCCAGGAGAAACCCAGGATAAAGAGCCGCAACCTGTAGAGAAAGTTTTGAATGCAGAAGTGTTTGAAGAAGGTGTTAATACATTACAGGTGTGGATGGAGTTGAAGGAGGATATTGAGGAAGGTACAGCTAAAAATAACTTCGGAAATTCGGGAAAAACTGCTTCAAAAAAAGAAGTTTACAGAAGGGAGTATCAGGTAAAGATCGATTTGAGTGTGCCGGAAAAAGTGATATTTAAATATGGATCAAATGAAGGGGGAGAAACCATTTACAGTGCTTCACCCGTTACATTGGAGATAGCAGCGACAGATAAGATATCAGGTATCAGAGAGATTGTGTATAGCCTTGGAGATGGAGAAGTGAAGAAACTGTCAGGAAGAACAGGAAAGGTGATTCTGCCATTAGGATATCAGGGAAAAATAACAGCTTATGCGGTGGATCTTGCCGGAAACAGCAGTGAAAAAGCGACTTCCAGAACTGTTATGTGTGAAGATGAGGCACCGGAAATAACACTTCAGACGAAAGGCGGATTTGATGGGTGGCACACAGAGGTGCCGGAGATTCAGGTGCTTGTGAAAGATCCGGAGAAACGATATAGTTTCAGTACAGGAGTTGCTCAGGTTACAGGCTATGTGGATGGAGAGCAGGTTTATAGCAGAATGTATGGAAAAGAAGGAGAGGCAGAAGAGAAGAACAGTAGTTTTACAGTAGAAAAATCATCTCAGGGTGGGAAACCTGTGGATATTATGATACGTGTTGTGGATAACGCAGGCAATGCAGCGGTAAAGAGGGAAAAACTTTATATAGATCTTCAGTCTCCTCAAATTCAGAGCAAAGGAATTCATGATCAGCAGATTACAGCAGAGAAGCTGAAAGCAGAAATTGATATTACAGAAGAAAACTGTCTGCAGGCGGGAAAAGTGACTGTAATTCATACAACACCGGAAGGTGAAAAAATGAAAGTACTAGATCAGGAGCTTCTTGCCATTACGGAAAAAGACTATAAGAGGATGGTGACTTTTGAATGTGAGAAGGATGGAACTTATGAGGTCGTTGTTACAGCAATTGATTGTGCGGGACATAAGTCAGAACAGAAGATGCATGTAATCCTGGATCAGACGAATCCGATGATTAAATATGTAAATCAGCTGGAAGGCTCGTATTTCCCTTATTTTCAGTGGAATTATGGACGAGATGAGATGATCATCGACTTTACGGAGTATACATATCAGATGCAGTTTGATGGGAAGAGCTATTTTCCAGGAGAACGTAAGAATGAGGAAGGAAGGCATCTGTTGCAGGTGAAAGCAAAGGATGCAGCCGGTAATGAATCGTCTGCGGAGGCTGTTTTCACGATTGATCATACAGCGCCGAAAATTCACTGGGGAGATTTGAAAAGCGGAGCATCTTATGAGGAATCAGTGATGTTAAGTGTCTGGGTAGATCAGAAGAATGAGAGAATCGCAGAGATTCTGATCAATGGAGAAAAACAGAAATTAAGTCCAAACAGTCAGATGTATCAATATGAAGTGATTGACAGCGGAACGTATCATGTGAAAGTTCTGGCAGATGATCTGGCAGGAAACAGCAGAGCGGAGCAGATGGAATTCACGGTGACAGAAAAAGAAGGCATTGTTAAAAAAGTGATTTCACCGGTAATTGAACCAGTTAAAAAATTGTTCTTACCTGAAACGGAAGAAAATAGTGATATGGAAGAACAGAGTGAAGTGGTAGAGGAAGGGGAAGACAAGACGATAAAAATAATGGGTATGTTATTCATAATGGTTGTGTTAGGAAGTGTTGGTACAGTGATTATTAGAAAAAATCTGTATAACAATAAATAAACATGTTAATAAACATGTAAATTAACAGAACTATTTGATTACATCTGATATAGGGAATTGGTATACTATATATTAACAGAATGAAAGGATGCCTTATAAAAGGGAGGATGCCGGGTAACCGCTTACGCGATTCCCGGCATGTATTATGAAAAAGTTTATTCAAAATAACTTGTGACGTCTTATTTAATTGTTTGTGTTTGTTTTTGTTTTCCTTTGATGGTTATAGTATATGTGAGAGAAATGAAGAAAAGATGATGAGAAAGTGAAAAAAATTTTAATGATAAATGAACAAATTATGAACGCTTAAAATTGCTTTGTAAAATGAAGAACAATGTGCTATTCTACCTGTAGAAAGTATTCGGCAGATGTTTACATGTGATGGGGAATACGAGAAAGTTGGAGTCTTTTTCAGACAGATTCTGGAAGCAGATGCCTTTTTTGGGGATTTTGAAGTGAAGGATTCTTTCATTTGATAAGAAAAAATTGCTATGGAGCAGGTAGAAAGATGGTGAGGTATAGATGAGCAGAGAAGAATTTTTACAGGGCTTGAGGGAAGCATTAGAGGGCAAGCTGAATGCAGCTGCGATTCAGCAGAATGTAGATTATTATAACAGATATATTACAGAACAGATGCAGCAGGGAAAAAGCGAACAGGAAGTTTTGAATACCCTGGGAGATCCGTGGGCAATTGCGCGAACGCTGGTAGATGCCAGTGATGGAACGGATGATGCGATTGTGTATGAAAGTGAGAATGGATATAGTGCAAATTCTGGAGACAGCGACTATACAGGATATGGAACAAATCGTGGTCCTGATATGGGTGAATTCCATCATTCAGTGCATGTGTTTGGATTTGATACATGGTGGAAGAAACTGCTACTGATCTTGTCAGTTGTACTGGTGATTTTTGTGGTTGTATCAATTGTCAGTGGCCTGATCAGTCTTTTGGCACCGGTTCTGGTTCCGTTGATTATTATTATGCTGATCGTCAGACTGATTGGTGGAAGCAAGCGGTGAAGCAAGATTGATAAGAAGATGAAAAAGTAAAAGACCGATGGGGGAGCCATCGGTCTTTTGAGGGGAGTATAAATAATTAATAAGGGGTTGTAGAGAGTATTCTCCCTACATGAGATAGTATAATATATGCATTTGGAAAAAGCAAGCAAAATATTTAAAATATGGATTGCTCCAAAATGGAATAAAAATTCCTTCTGAAGAGATAATAACAGTGTACCAAATAACAGGAGGAATTAATCATGGCAAAGAATTATAGTAATGTAAACAACAAAACAAGAAATGCAGAGGAGGATGCTTATTCATCTTATGCAGATGAACAGAGCAAAAACAGAAGTACTAACAAGAGTACGAACAGTACAAATAAGAGCTACAACAAGACAACCAATAAAAGCGGCACAAACAAAATTTCAGATGATATGAAAGACTGCGGAAAGAATAAAAACGCATATGATTCAACAGACCGCTATTAAGTTGCAGGCTAAGTGAGATACGTTCAAGATAATACGTGCATCCTCCATGTCAATCAGCGGAGTGATTGACATGGAAGTGAACAGTAACGTAACAATCTCAGAACAACGGCAGGGTAAAGTTTCAACTTTACTCTGCTTTTGATTTATAGTATCATGTTTATTGAGATATTGTAATCAAAATGCTATTTAACTCATTACAGAGATAAAGGTAATGTTACTGTTCACAGCATAGCTGTAAACAGTAACGTATCTCGCCATTTAGAATCGCCTTTGGCGATGGGCGAGATACATTCAGGACAATACGTGCATCCTCCATGTCAATCAGCGGAGTGATTGACATGGGAGTGAACAGTAACAAGGTAATACCCGGAATCGGGAGAAAGGAGAATAATCCATTGCTTCTTTCTAATATAGAAAATAAAAGATAGAGAAGAAGTGGATTATACGAAGAAATATATGGAAAAAATGGAATGGATCGCACCGTGTCATTTTGGTCTGGAATCTGTGCTGAAGCGCGAGATTCAGAATCTGGGATATGAGATCTCACAGGTGGAAGATGGCAGGGTAACATTTTATGGCGGTACTGATGCAGCATGCAGAGCCAATATTTTCCTGCGCACGGCAGAACGTATTTTATTAAAAGTAGGAAGTTTTAAGGCAATGACATTTGATGAACTGTTTGAGAAGACAAAAGCATTGCCATGGGAAAAATACATACCTGAGAATGGAAAATTTTGGGTGGCAAAGGCTTCCTCTGTAAAAAGCAAACTGTTCAGCCCGTCTGATATACAGTCTATCATGAAAAAAGCCATGGTAGAGAGATTGCGTAGCAAATATCGCATCCAGTGGTTCCAGGAGGATGGGGCTTCTTACCCACTGCGTGTATTTTTAATGAAGGATATCGTAACAATCGGAATCGACACATCAGGAGACTCCCTTCATAAGAGAGGATATCGTCCGTCAGCAGGTAAAGCGCCAATCTCCGAGACACTGGCAGCAGCGTTGATCATGCTTACACCTTGGAGAAAAGACAGAATTCTTGTGGACCCGTTTTGCGGAAGCGGTACGTTCCCGATTGAGGCAGCTATGATGGCAGCGAATATTGCGCCTGGAATGAACCGTTCTTTTACCGCCGAGACATGGTCAAACCTGATTGCAAAGAAATACTGGTATGAAGCAATCGATGAGGCGAATGATCTGATCGATGATGAGATTGAGACAGATATTCAGGGATATGATATTGACGGAAGTGTAGTAAGAATGGCGAGAGAGAATGCAGAGAATGCAGGGGTTTCTCATTTGATTCATTTTCAGGAACGTCCGGTAAGCAATTTAAGTCATCCAAAGAAATATGGTTTTATCATTACAAATCCACCGTATGGAGAACGTCTGGAAGAGAAAGATAAGCTTCCGGCACTGTACAAAGAATTTGGCGAGAGCTTTAAGAAGCTGGACAGCTGGTCCGCATATATGATCACAAGTTATGAAGATGCAGAACGCTATTTTGGAAGAAAAGCGGATAAGAACCGAAAGATTTACAATGGTATGCTGAAAACCTATTTCTACCAGTTCCAGGGACCAAAGCCGCCGAGAAAGAAGCAGCAGTAGCTTTAAAAGACACTTCGGGATAGATTTAATATATATGCAAGAGGGCAGTAATAATGAAGAAAAGAATTATATTTGCAACCGGAAATGAAAATAAGATGAAGGAGATCCGCATGATCCTTGCGGATCTTGGCATGGAGATTCTTTCTATGAAAGAAGCCGGAGTCGATGAAGAAATTGTGGAAGATGGTATGAGCTTTGAAGAAAATGCTGAAATCAAGGCGAGAGCTGTATCCAGAGTGCTGACGGGAGATATCGTACTTGCAGATGATTCAGGACTGGAGATTGATTATCTGGATAAAGCGCCGGGAATCTATTCCTCCAGATTCGCAGGAGAAGATACTTCTTATGATATTAAGAACCGAATTTTTCTGGATCGTCTGGAAGGCGTGCCGGATGAAAAGAGAACAGCAAGATTTGTCTGTGCATTGGCAGCAGTATTTCCGGATGGAACTTCCAATGTAGTAAGAGGAACGATTGAAGGACAGATTGCACACGGAATCAGCGGGGAGAATGGATTTGGATATGACCCGATCTTTTATGTGCCGGAATATAAATGTACAACAGCGGAGATGAATCCGGAGCTGAAAAACAAACTGAGCCATCGAGGAAAAGCACTGCGTGCCATGAGAAAGATATTAGAAGAAAAACTCAAAGAGGTAGAAGCATGAGAGTATTGATCGTCAGCGATACACATGGAAGACATGGGGGACTTGACCGTGCACTGGAAGTGGCAGGCCCGATTGATCTGTTCATACATCTGGGAGACGTAGAAGACGGAGAAGATTATATCGATGCGGTAGTAGACTGCGAGAAGCGGATCGTACGTGGCAACAATGATTTCTTTTCTGATCTTCCTCGGGAGCTGGAATTTGATCTTGGTCCACACCATGTATTTATTACACATGGTCACTATTATTATGTCTCAATGGATATAGAGACAATTATAGAAGAAGGAAAATCACGCGGAGCAGACATTGTTATGTTTGGTCACACGCATAAGCCATATTTATATCAGAAGGATGGGATGACTGTTTTAAATCCGGGAAGCCTTTCTTTTCCACGTCAGGCAGGAAGAAAATGCAGTTATATGATGATGGAGATGGATTCGTCCGGAAAATGTAGTTATGAGCAAAAATACATCTAATGTATGAAAAAAACAGAAAATTCATCCCATATAACCGAAAGAAAATGATAATTATCTGAAAAATAAACAAATAGTTTGTCACGAAAAAACAAAATTTCTTGAAAAAATGTGTTGACATTATAGGAAACTTAGTCTATAATAAATCTTGCGTTAAGGACAAGACGCAAAACAAACAACACATCGGGGTGTGGCTCAGCTTGGCTAGAGCGCCTGGTTTGGGACCAGGAGGTCGCAGGTTCGAATCCTGTCACCCCGACTGTGCGGGTGTAGTTCAATGGTAGAACACCAGCCTTCCAAGCTGGATACGTGGGTTCGATTCCCATCACCCGCTTTCTCACAGAGATGTGAGGAGGCCTCGAAAGAGGAAAATGAGTCTGTAGCTCAGCTGGATAGAGCAACGGCCTTCTAAGCCGTAGGTCGTGGGTTCGAATCCCCCCAGGCTCGTTTAATGGTGGGTATAGTGCAGTTGGTTAGCGCGCCAGATTGTGGTTCTGGATGTCGCCGGTTCGAATCCGGCTATCCACCCTTATATATTCTTACTGGCATGCAGTGTCAGATATAAAGTCTTCGATGGGCTATCGCCAAGCGGTAAGGCACAGGACTTTGACTCCTGCATACGCTGGTTCGAATCCAGCTAGCCCAGTTAATCTGGATAGCAGATTATATAATTCATACGGGCGTGTAGCTCAGGTGGTAGAGCACTTGACTTTTAATCAAGTTGTCCGGGGTTCGAATCCCCGCACGCTCACTGGAACAAGCAATTGCTTGTTCTATTTTTTTACTTGAGTGTATCTGGAAAATACTTTTTACAAAATATACTGCAAAGCAGATAGATTGCAGGAATAGATTTTAGATATACTTCATTGTGATTTATGCGGATGTGGCGGAATTGGCAGACGCGCCAGATTTAGGTTCTGGTGTCCCCGACGTGCAGGTTCAAGTCCTGTCATCCGCATTAAAAAAGAGATCTTATTGAGTGGTGTAATCAATAAGATCTCTTTTTTTCTAAATATTTTTTTCTCTGTCGATAAACATAATAAAGAAAGTAACAATCAAAAGTACAGAGCAGCAGAGAATTGCACGTTGATGCATTATATGTACCATGACATTTCCGATGACTGCGCCAATAATGAAGCTCACGATGATTCCATAATAAAGAAGCGAAGAATCCAGATACTTTCGTTCTTTTGTATGAACATAGTGATGCAGATTTTCTGTACCGCTTCTCAGATTACCGATACACATTGTTGTGGCGATTCCGCGGCCGTGGATCTTACGGAAACTTTCCACCTGGATTCCGCAGGCGAAAGAAGTAAGGGCATTCGCCGGAAGATTCATGGTTGTAGGAATGAAACTTACAATGATCAGGATCAGGGCTTCTGCAAGGACGGAAATCTGTCTCCAGTGCAACAGATTGGCTTCTTCACGTACCCGGACGATATCTGCAAGCGCGATACCGGTTGCAAATGCCAGTACAGGGAACAGATAATTTAACATGGCCTGATAATTGCCTTCTGAAAGATTTACGCCAAAAAGCAGCATATTTCCCGTCTGGGCGTTTGCAAATACTTCCCCGCGCTGAATGTAAGAATAAGCATCCATAAATCCTCCCGAAAGGGCAAGAATGATTCCCAGACGAATGGACTCGGACATTTGAAAAGATTGCTTCATGATAACACTCCATTCTGCCGTCTCTAAACGGTCACAAATTCGATTTTATCTGCTGTTTATTATAATCAGTGAAAGAGAAACTGTCAAATAAATACAAGTTTGGGAGTCATTAGAAAAAATTGTGGAACTTGAATAAAATAATGTATACAGGTTGCTGAATTTAGCGGAAAATTTGGCCTGAAAATCACAAACACAAAGAAAGAAGTCGAAAGTACAGGAGAATTGCTCTAAATATAAAATATTTCGGAGTTGTTAATCTTGTGTTAAGATTTTGGAATTGTATTGCAAAAAATACAAGATTCGTATATACTAACTCCAGACACTTGAAGGGGCAATGGCGCGTCTTACAAGTGTCCATTTTTGTGGAGGTATAGACATGGTTGAAAGAAGAATTAAATTTATGTCTTCAGGACAGATTATGAGTTTTTGTGATACATGCCAGAAATTAAAATCCGATGTGGATGTAACCGCTGTATCAAACAGAAATTACAGAATTGACGGAAAATCTTTACTTGGATTAATGTCCGTAAAACTGGGAATGCCGATGAAAGTCGAGGTATCAGGTGACGATGAAGAACTTGCGAAAGAATGTTTTGCCAGGTTTGAATTTGAATAATAAGAGCGAAAAAGACAGAGTCTGAATTACACAATTATGTGTAGTTCGGGAATCTGTCTTTTTTGTCAATATCAACGGTTACTGTTACAGATCACCTGTAATAAGTAAATTGCCGTGTTATATAAGAGAGAGTACTTTATTTTTCGATACTGTCTGTTTCGATGATGAAATGCACTTCACTGGTCTGATCTTTCAGTTTTCCACCATAGTTATCATATTTTGCATCAGCGTCTCTGACGGCTTTGATACGGTCTGAGAGTTCGCGGAGATCGGAACCGCCGAGTTTCTTGAGTCCCTGGATTCCATCTTTGTCAAAGAGTGTCATGCCTTCGGAAAGAGCGGAGATTCCTTCGGCAAGTGTATTATAACCATTTTTCAGTTCATGTCCGGCAGAAGCTAATGTAGAAGCTCCGGTGTTCAGCGCATCTGCTCCGGCACTCAACTGGCCGATTCCCTGATTGAAAGCAGAGATACCGTCTGTAAGCTGTGCGCTTCCCTGAGAAAGCTGAGAAATTGCACTGCTGAGGGTTCCCAGCGTATCAGTGATGGAAGAGAACTGAGCGGCAAGCGCTGAGTAGGACTGGGCACCTGTATTGATGACAGGAAGCAGGTCTTTCAAAGTGGAAACAGTACCTTTTAATGAAGAAAGTGCTGCATCCATACTGGATTTTATTGTATCTACAGACTGGATAGAATCTGTCAGTGCCAGGTTCTGGTTGATAGAATTGCTGACAGAAGCAGAGAGACTGGAGTTCAGTTCCTCTTTGATCTGTGCAGCGATAGAAGCACGCTCCTCTTCTGTAAGTTCTGTTCCGTCAGAAGCAGCCTGAGCGACAGCCTGGTCTACAGCTCCCTCCACAGAAGATGCGATTGCGTCCTGTGCAGCGGAAGAAGCGTTTTTACGAGCCTCATCAGTGATTGTAGTTTTTATCTGATCCCAGTTGATTGCATTGATCTGTGCTTCAACTTCAGAAAGTGTCTGATCAAAGGAAGAGAGTGCATCGCTTACAGAGGCGGTCTGATTTTGCAGCTCACTGAGTGAACCAAGGAGGGCTGCGTTTGCAGAAGCATCTTCGGAACCGGCAGTACCTAATTTCGCAGAGGCATCAGCAAGTGCACTGTTCAGATTCTCCAGTCCTGACTGAAGTGTTCCAGCACCGTTCAGAAGTTGCTCTTTCTGGCTGTTCAATGTCTGAATTCCGGTATTTAAAGAATCTGTTCCACTGCTTAATTCTGATACACCATCTATATATTCATTCAGATAAGAGCGATATGTGTCAGAGCCGGAGAGAAGCTGCGCAGCTCCATCTGCAAGTTCTTTTGATGCATCCCCTAATTTCTCAAGACTGTCTGCAGTATCATTCAGGTCATCCAGATCGTCGTTTTCCAGTTCATCAAAGAGACCGGAAGAAATCACAGTTGCAGTGAAATCCAATTCAAAATCAGTGACATCAGCAGTAACTTCTACATACTCAGGGAGAGAAATATCTTTTGTCGGTTCATAATCCGTCAGTTTCAGGCTTTCCTCAAGTCCCGGGCATGCATAACCGATGACGACATACTGCCCTTCCATAGATACGACTTTCCCGTTTGTAACTTTTACATCAGAAGCATTGTCCTCAGAAAGCATCAGTGCGGAAATAACTGCAAACGGAACCTGTGTTTTTGTTTCTTTTCCATTTACCTTTACCGTTTCTTCTGTTGTGTTGTCATAGTCAAATCGAATCCGGAGTTCACCACTTTTGCCTGCAAGCTCATCTGCATCCATTTTTTTGCCGTCCAGATAATAGCTGATTGCTACATCAACCGGAAGTTCATCTGTAGAAGTTCCTTCATAATGGATGTCTTCCCCGTTATTATCCCAAAGCAGATTCCCCTGTGTATCCTGAGTAAATTCTTCATCTCCGTCTGTGTTTTTGATCTCCTTCAGATTTGAATAATCCTTGATTTTCTTGGAATCAGAAATTTCTTTATTTTTCAGGTCGGTCTGAACGGTGATCTCTTTGGCCTTTCCGTTGGCATCTGCCTTTACATAAACTGTTTCCGATTTGTCTGCATCGGAGACGGTAGATGGTTTGGAAGAGTCGGTGGAGCAGCCGGTGGCACCAACTGCTGTAGTGACTGCTAGCGCAGTACAAAGTCCAAGTGCCAGCACCCGGTGTGAGCCGGATGTGGCAGAATTAGAATGGTTACGTGATTGATTCATAAGAATTCCTCCTAACGTTATTTTTAAGTTATTGTTCAGACCATAGATAATCATCTTGCTGATTGGCTATGAGGATGTACGTTTTGGTTTGAGTGCATTTGAAAGAGTATTACTCAATATTCTTTAATGCCTCATCCATTGGCACTTTGCGGATCTTCCGATATTCCAGTGCGGCTACGATCAGATAAGTGCCAAAGCCGAGCAGAAACATCTTTACGTACAGGAATGGATCAATGTATAAAGGAATCCACCCGGAAATACTCTCAAGCATAATTCCTCTGAACAGAGCAACCATAACAGTCTGCTCAATCGGAAAACTCAGCAGAAGGAACAGCACCACCATAATGGATGTAGAGAGAATGTAAAGACTGCTGATCTCCCGGTTGGAATATCCCAGAATCTTTGCCATGGAGATGGATTGTGCATTCTTTTCAATAATAATCTTGGAAAGCAGATAGATCAGGATCATAAACATAAGAATCGCAAATCCATCGACCAGTGACATCATGCTTCCCATAGAGACATTCAACTGGCGTGAAATCTTAGTCAGACTTTCCAGATTGATCACAGAGGCAATATACTGCTGGTCAATATCTGTAATTTCTGTATCAGACAGATAACCGCTGAAATAATCACTTCCAAGATCAAAGGTAGTATTCAACTGTTTCTGTGGCATAAAAACAGCAAGTGCACCTTCATACTCATAGATGCCGCTGATTTTAAACTGATAAACGTCATCTTCATATTCTTCTTTCAGCTTGATTGTATCACCAGGTTCCAACTGGAATTTATCTGCGTAAGCAGAAGAAATAGAAACGCTGTCAGAATTAGCATCTGTAAAGTCAATTGGAAGATACTGACTGTTATCGGCAACTCCATAAAGTAATACAGATTCTTCCTTGTATACATCACCCAACGTATTCAGAGAATAAGCACTGAATTTTTCTGCATCCGGATTCTCAGTTTCTACCGCATGCTGGAAATACATCATAGAGAGCATGCTCTGCAGTTTGTGTTCTTCATCCATGGCATTGAGCGGAATCTGAAGGAGATACTGGTAGTTTGCAAAAAGATTATTCCCCAGGGTATCCTGATAATGATCCAGTACCGAAGGGAACATAAGACCAAACATCAGCAGAAGATTTGCAAACAGGATGCCAATCAGTAACAGAACATAATTACTGATATTCTGGAAGATCACACGAAGTCGGAAACGGTTGAAAAACGGAAGTTTCGGACTCAGATATAATGCATGTTTCTGGCGGTGCTTTTTCAGATCTCTTCTCAGGAATTTCAGTGGCGAAAGAGAAAGCTTTTGGTTCAGAATTACAAAATTGACAATCAGCATCAGAAGAATCGGAACCACTGTAGTTAAGAGAAATGCTTCTGAATTCCAGATGGTTACATAAGTAGGAAGGCTGTAACTTCCATAATACATACCGGCACAGACATCTTTTAAAACAGTGTATCCGAGAATATTTCCAAGTAAAGCACCAACCAGTGTGACAAGAACCGGAGTTGTCATGTAATGCCGGATCAGTTCCCCTTTCGTATAACCGGATGCAAGAAGGGTTCCGATGACATTTGCTTCTTTTGCAATGGTATTGCTGATCGTGATTCCGAAAACAAATGCAAGGATTGCAATCACAATATACAGAAATACGATCATCATTGCACGGTCACTACCCATATCTTCTCCGGTGAAATTAATTGCCTGATTCAGATAGCGCGGAACAAATTCTTCTAGAGAAACGTCCTGGTTGATGGCTTTCATCAGATCTTCCGAGACTTCTTTCTCTTCTTTGTCATCTTTTGGTTCTACATCGTATTTCCATGAATACACGTATTTCACAAGAGAAGTATCCATGGAAGCAAATGAATCCGGGGTAATGATTCCGACACCAAATTTCACAGAATCAAACATAGAATCATTATTGTTCTGGAACAGGCAGCTATAGTCAGAAAGAGCCACCAGTCCAGTGACTTTCCATTCGTGAGAACTGCTTGTTAAAGTATCACCGACAGAAATCTGATTGTTATCTGCGTACATTCGATCAATTGCAATCTCATCCTCGTTTTCCGGAAGTTCTCCTTCCATGAGGCAGACGAGATTGACCTGATCACGGGTGGCAAACATACGCATCGTACTGCCATTATCCAGAGTTTCTTCTATATAAAAGTTATCATAGAGCGTAATCCCGTTTTCCTCTGCGGATTTAATCTGTGCCGAATTCATCTTATCTGTTGTGCGGAAATGTCCGTTTTCGATGTTGTATTGTTCAAAACTGTTATTATAAGCAGTAATCATACTTCCATCTGCAACCAGAAATCCGGATACGAAACCGATACAGATCAGGAGAAGAATGAAAATGACAAGATATTTTCCAAATTCGCTTTTCAATTCTCTGGGGAGGCGTTTGTTTAATGGATTTTTCATGAGCAGCCTCCTTACCAGTCCAGACTTTCGGCAGAAACCCGGAACTGATTCGGATAATTCTTACGCACCATACCATCACGGATCCGGACGACACGGTCGGCCATATCTTTGATGGCATCATTATGTGTGACCATGACAATGGTGCTTCCGTATTTACGGTTTACAGTTTCAATCAGTTTCAGGATATCTTTGGAAGTATTGTAATCAAGAGCACCGGTAGGCTCGTCGCAAAGCAGGATATCCGGATTCTTTACAATGGCACGTCCAATGGCAGTACGCTGCTGCTGGCCACCTGAGAGCTGATTTGGAAGCTTCCGTTGATGTGCGGAAAGTCCAAGTGTATCCAAAAGTTCATCCACATTCAGCGCATGATTGCTCAAATAAGCGCCAACCTCGATATTTTCCCGGACTGTCAGGTTCGGAATCAGATTGTACATCTGGAAAACATATCCAAGATGTTTCCGACGATACAGGCTGAGACGCTTCGGCGTCATCTTTTCCATCAGCTCATCTCCGATGGCAATCTGCCCGCCGTCTGCGTGGTCAATTCCTCCGATGATATTTAATAAGGTAGATTTTCCGGAACCGGATGGCCCCAGAAGAACACAGAATTCCCCTTTCTCAATAGAAAGATCGATTCCTTTTAGTACTTCGACACGGCTGTCGCCCTGACCGAAAGATTTGGTAATGTTAGTTAATGTAAGAAACATAGATCCCCCTTAATGTGATATTTGCCGTATGCAGACGGGAAAGCGAGATGCAGATCCAATCAATGAAAAGAAAACAGACTGAAACAACAGAAACTTTCCTGTGTGACTGCATATTAGCATATGAAAACAAATGTTAGTTACCTCTAACGTGAGTATAGCATTTTAAGAAATGGATGTAAATGTTAAAAACAACGGAAATTAAAGAAAAAACGTATGATGTTCACAACGCTGACATAATTTTTTGCTAAGATAAATTTAAAATAAAGTGAAAAGAAAACGAAATGTGGAAAAATGATAGAAAATCGCAACAACTGGAGGATAAGTGGATGGAAAAGGCAAAGATACTTGTAGTGGATGATGAAAGCAGGATGAGAAAACTGGTGAAGGATTTCCTTACCAGAGAAGGATATGGAGTGCTGGAAGCCGGAGACGGAATGGAAGCGATGGATCTTTTTTATGAAGAAAAAGATATTGCGCTGATTATTCTGGATGTGATGATGCCCAAGATGGATGGATGGCAGGTGTGCCGTGAGATCAGGGAATCATCCAAAGTGCCGATCATTATGCTGACAGCAAGAGCAGAAGAAAGGGACGAGCTTCAGGGATTCAATCTTGGAGTAGATGAATATATTTCAAAACCGTTCAGCCCAAAGATTCTTGTGGCAAGAGTCAATGCAATTTTACGGAGAACACTTGGTGCTGCCGGAAATGATCAGCTGGAAGCCGGTGGAATTACACTGGACAAATCAGCCCACATCGTGAAGATCGATGGAAAACAGATTGAACTCAGTTACAAAGAATTTGAGCTCCTGACCTATTTCCTGGAGAATCAGGGAATCGCACTTTCCAGAGAGAAGATTCTGAACAATGTATGGAATTATGATTACTTTGGCGATGCAAGAACGATCGATACACACGTGAAAAAGCTGAGAAGCAAACTGGGAGATAAAGGAGAATATATCCGTACAATCTGGGGTATGGGATATAAATTTGAGGCAGAGTAGGTGAAAGCCGGATGAAACGGATTAAGATGAAAAATTCTCTGAGCAGGCAGATGACCATGGTGTTTGTATGTCTGTTGGCGTTTGTATTATGCGTGCTGTTTATTGTGAATGCGAGATTCCTGAGCAGATATTATATGTCACATAAGCAACAGGATCTGGTAAACACATATGAGGAAATTGTAGATGCGCAAAAGAATGGTACGCTGTCGGATGAAGAGACACAAAAGAAACTTCAGTATGGACTGGAGAAAACCAATATTGATGTCTACGCAATGTATGTAGACGATGATAAAAATATGGTGATCACAAATGTAAAAGAGGGCGGACTGCTTTATAAACAGATGCTTCGCATCTTTTTCTCAAAAGATGATGATATGGCAGAAAAATCTGTTTTACTTAAGACAGATGACTATGTGATCTGCAAAATGACAGATACACAGAGCAATACACAGTATCTGGAAATGTGGGGCTACCTGGATGATGAAGGATTTGTTACAATGAGAAGTCCTTTGGAAAGTATCCGTGACAGCGCCACACTTGCTAATCAGTTTCTGATCTACATGGGTCTGATCGGAATGATCGTGGGTGGAATCCTGGTATGGTTCTTCTCACGCAGGATTACGAGACCGGTGATGGAACTTGCACAATTATCAGAAGACATGGCGAATCTGAATTTTGAAGCCAAATACACGAGTGGTGGAAAGAATGAGATTGGAATTCTTGGAGAAAACTTTAATAAGATGTCCAGCCAGCTGGAAAAGACGGTATCAGAACTGAAGACGGCAAATAATCAGCTGCAGAAAGATATCGAACAGAAAGAAAAGTTGGAAGACATGCGAAATGAATTCCTCGGAAATGTATCTCATGAACTGAAAACTCCGATCGCTCTGATTCAGGGATATGCAGAAGGACTGAAAGAAGGAGTCAATGATGATCCGGAAAGCAGAGAATTCTACTGTGATGTTATTATGGACGAAGCAAATAAGATGAACCAGATGGTGAAGAATCTTCTGACACTGAATCAGTTGGAGTTTGGATCGGACGAAGTAGAATTCGAACGATTTGATCTGGTGCGTCTGGTGAAAGGCGTAATTGCAAGCTGTGATATCCTGATCCAGCAGGCAGAGGCAAGCGTAGATTTTGTGGCAGATGAGACCGCGTATGTCTGGGGCGATGAGTTTAAAACAGAGCAGGTATTCCGAAATTATCTGACCAATGCAATCCATCATGTAGATAATGAGAAACGAATCGAAGTCAGAATTATCCCGGAAGATGGAAAAGTACGCGTGTCCGTATTCAACAGCGGAAAACCAATTCCGGAAGAAGATGTTCCGAAACTGTGGGATAAATTCTATAAGGTAGATAAAGCACATACAAGAGAGTATGGCGGAAATGGAATCGGATTGTCAATCGTTAAGGCAATTATGGAATCCTTCCATCAGCAGTATGGTGTAAAGAATTACGATAATGGAGTTGAATTCTGGTTTGAACTGGATGCGAAGTCGTGAGAGAGGAGTATAGGGAATAAAAATCTTTTTATAACATATACTTGAATTAACCGCTGATGTGTGATATATTAAAGGCGGAAAGAAATAAGAAAAATCTATGTGTTATCAAAAAACGAACCCCCAACAGCTGGCACTGTTGGGGGTTCTGCTTGATTTTAACACTTTAATATGGTACAATGCGAATGTTAAAGAAGATGAAAGCACATGTAATAAAGACAAAGTCGTCCATAGTTACATGTGCTTTGTGATAAATAAAATAACGAGGTGGACCTATGATAGCAATAATTGATTATGATGCAGGAAATATAAAAAGTGTTGAGAAAGCACTGATTGCTCTTGGACAGGAAGTAGTCATAACATCTGACAAAGAAGAAATCCTGAAAGCAGATAAAGTAATTCTTCCAGGAGTAGGCGCATTTGGCGACGCAATGGAGAATCTGAAACGCACCGGACTGGATCAGGTGGTGAAAGAAGTAGCACAGCGTGGCATCCCATTTCTTGGAATCTGCTTAGGTCTGCAGTTATTATTCGAAAGCAGTGATGAAGCTCCGGGAGTGGAAGGACTTGGAATCCTCAAAGGAAAGATCTTACGCATCCCGGATCAGGAAGGCCTGAAGATCCCACATATGGGATGGAATTCCTTACATCTTGAAAATAACGGAAGACTGTTTAAAGGAATTGAAGAAAATGCCTATGTATATTTCGTACATTCCTACTATCTGAAAGCAGAAGACGAGCAGATCGTCAAAGCATCTACAGAATACAGCACACATATTCATGCATCCGTAGAACAGGGCAATGTGTTCGCATGCCAGTTCCATCCGGAGAAGAGCAGTGATGTGGGCTTGAAGATTTTAAAGAATTTTGTAGAGTTGTAATACACGACAGATCAGATGGAGGAAGAAAGAGATGTTTACAAAACGAATTATTCCATGTCTGGATGTAAATGCCGGACGTGTTGTGAAAGGTGTTAATTTCGTAGATTTAAAAGATGCGGGAGATCCGGTTGAGATTGCAAAAGCTTATGATAAAGCGGGCGCAGACGAACTGGTATTTCTGGATATTACAGCATCCTCAGATGCCAGAGGAACCGTAGTGGATATGGTAAGAAAAGTTGCAGAATGCGTATTTATTCCGTTTACTGTTGGTGGTGGAATCCGTACGGTAGATGATTTCCGTGCACTTTTACGAGAAGGCGCAGACAAGATTTCGATTAATTCTTCTGCAATCAATACACCGGAGCTGATTCGCGAGGCAGCGGACAAGTTTGGAAGTCAGTGTGTAGTTGTAGCGATTGATGCAAAGAAGCGTGCAGATGGGTCCGGCTGGAATATTTATAAAAACGGCGGACGAATCGACGTCGGAATCGATGCAGTTGAGTGGGCGAAAAAAGTAGAATCACTCGGTGCAGGAGAGATCCTTCTGACAAGCATGGACTGCGATGGAACAAAAGCAGGGTATGATCTGGAGCTGACTCGTGCAATTGCAGACAGCGTATCCATTCCGGTTATTGCATCCGGTGGAGCAGGAAATCTGGAACATTTCAAAGAAGCTCTGACAGAAGGCGGAGCAGATGCAGCACTGGCAGCATCCCTGTTCCATTATAAAGAGCTGGAGATCAAAGAAGTAAAAGAATATCTGAGAGAGAATGGCGTTTCCGTACGTCTGTAAATCATGTACATTGATTTATGTAAACAGCGACTATAAAACTTCAAAAACAGCAGATATAAGAATAGATAATAAGAAAATATAAAAGTACAGTAAATCCAATTTGTACAAAACAGGAGAACAATATGTCAGGAATTAATGGAGACTGGTATGAAGCATTAAAAGGTGAATTTGCAAAGCCTTATTATAAAAAGTTATTTGAAACGGTAAATCAGGAATACAAGACAAGATTAATATTCCCGCCGGCGCAGGACATATTCAATGCGTTTCATCTGACACCTTTAAAAGAAGTGAAGGTAGTCATTTTAGGACAGGATCCGTATCATAATAACGGACAGGCACACGGTCTGAGCTTTTCTGTTCAGAAGGGAGTGGATATCCCACCGTCACTTGTGAATATTTATCAGGAACTGCATGATGATCTGGGATGTACAATTCCAAATCACGGTTGCCTGACAAAATGGGCAGAGCAGGGCGTGCTTATGCTGAACACAGTTCTGACTGTGCGCGCACATCAGGCAAATTCACACCGCGGAATCGGCTGGGAAGAATTCACAGATGCGGCAATCCTGGCACTGAACAGCCAGGACCGACCGATTGTCTTCATTCTCTGGGGAAGTTCCGCTCAGAAAAAGAAACGCATGCTGAATAATCCGAAACATCTGATTCTCGAGGCTCCACATCCAAGTCCGCTGTCAGCATACAGAGGATTCTTTGGAAGCCGTCCATTCAGTCAGACGAATGCATTCCTTGAAAAAAATGGAATCGAGCCGATTGACTGGCAGATTGATTAGAAAACACCCCAGATCCAGTAAAGTACGCCAAGTACCCAGCTGGTGAAAATTCCATAAAGAAGGACTGGTCCGGCAATGGTAAAGATCTTACAGCCAATGCCGAAGACCTGTCCTTCTTTTTTATATTCAATCGCAGGTGCGGCAACAGAATTGGCAAACCCGGTAATCGGCACAAGTGCTCCGGCACCGCCCCATTTGGCAAGCCGGGGATAGATTCCGGTGCCGGTGAGAAGTACACTGAGAAGTACTAAGAGCATAGAAGTCCAGTTGCTGCATTCGTCCGCCTGCAAACCTTTCATCTCAAACAGGTTATAAATAATCTGTCCGATCACACAGATCAGTCCACCCAGGAGAAAAGCCTTTAACATATTGAGCCAGACATTGTGTTTTGGTGTGACCTGGTTGACATAATCTTCATATTGCTGCTGCTGTTTCATACGTTCTACTTTATCCATGAAAGATACCTCCGAGATAATAATAATTTAAACTGTCAGATATAACTATAATGTACACATTAACAAAAATATTTTTACAACAGAGAGGACTGCTCAAAAAATATTTGTTACTGTTCACAGCATAGCTGCAAACAGTAACGCATCTCGCCATTCAGAATCGTCTGCGACGATGGGCGAGATGCATTCAGGCCAAAACGTGCATCCTCATAGTTAATCAGCAAAGTGATTAGCTATGGTCTGAACAGTAACAAATATTTTGCACATAGTATGGCTCAGTTGGGTAAAAATATACATAAAAGGATAAAGAGTTATATTATATAAGGAAGAAACACATTTCAGGAATAAGATAACAAGATATGATTCATACTATACAAAAAGTCGAAATGAGGAAAAAGACATGAATCAGTTATCTGGAACTCCTTCTATAGTTTGCGGGGCGCAGAGTCTTATATTCTCAAAAGCTCCATATATTATCAGTGCCGCTTCAGTTGCGGGAAGCAAAGAGGCAGAAGGACCACTTGGAAAGAAATTTGATATGGTAAATGAGACCGATGATCTGTTTGGCGGGACAACCTGGGAAGAGGCAGAAAGCAATATGCAGAGAGAAGCATGTGTGCTTGCCATTGGGAAGGCACACATCAAAGCACAGTCCATTCGATATCTGTTCGGAGGAGACTTGCTCCGGCAGGGAATTGCCACTTCGATGGGAGTAGAAGCACTGCAGATTCCGATGTTCGGACTTTATGGTGCATGTTCCACATCCGGGGAAGCACTTGCACTTGCGGCGATGAGCGTGGCAGCGGGATATGGAGAATATATGCTGGCAGTGACGTCCAGTCATTTCGGAAGCGCAGAGAAAGAATTCCGCTTTCCGCTGGGATATGCAAGTCAACGCCCATTGTCAGCACACTGGACTGTGACCGGAAGCGGTGCATTTCTCTTAGGAACACAGAAAAGCCATGCAAGAATTACAGGAGTTACGATCGGAAAAATTGTAGATTACGGATTGAAGGATTCTCAGAATATGGGAGCATGCATGGCTCCGGCAGCGATGGATACCATTACCCGGAATTTTAAAGATATGGGGCGAGATGCAGAAGATTACGACAGAATCATAACCGGAGATCTGGGATATGTAGGACAGTCCATTCTCTTTGATCTGGTGAAAAAAGAAGGATACGACATCCGAAAGAAACATATGGACTGCGGAATGACCATCTTTGATCAGGAGACACAGGACACACATGCCGGTGGCAGCGGTTGCGGATGCGCAGCAGTGACACTCGCTTCGTTTATTCTGCCGAAGATTGAAAAGGGGGAATGGAAGAGGATTCTGTTCGTTCCGACCGGAGCACTGATGTCTACGGTAAGTTACAATGAAGGATCCAGTGTGCCGGGGATTGCGCACGGGATAGTGATTGAACATTGTTGAAGTATTCTTGGTATTCGTGGATAAAGTCGATTGACAAAAAAGGAAAGAGAACTAAAAAGATAAGAATCAAAAACAGTAATCATCCAGAGAGTGTGTATACTGACTGTAAGAAATACGAACCATGAATATATTACGAGACATAAGAGAGTAAAAGGAAAAAAACGAGGAGAAATTAGAAATGGATTATTTAAAAGCATTTATAATAGGCGGTCTGATCTGTGCATTAGTTCAGATCCTTTTAGACCGGACCAAACTGATGCCCGGAAGGGTGATGGTGCTTCTGGTTGTGACAGGAGCGATTCTTGGTTTCGTTGGAGTCTACGAACCATTCAAAGAATTCGCAGGTTCCGGAGCAAGCGTGCCTCTGATTGGATTTGGAAATGTACTTTGGAAAGGTGTAAAAGAAGCGGTAGATGAATTCGGCTTCATCGGAACATTCATGGGCGGACTGAAAGCCGGGGCGGTCGGAACATCGGCTGCACTGATCTTCGGATATCTGGCTTCGATGGTGTTTGATCCACATATGAAGAAGTGAGACGAACAAATGATGTTGATGGGTTACTGTTTGCAGCTTGCTGTGAACAGTAACAATGATACGAATGTCTTGGCAAATATATAGAAAAATTCCTTGACCTGAACAGAAAAATATTGTATCGTAAGTAAGGTGATAATATTATCGATAAAAGTCGAAAATATTTGAAATGTTTTACAGGTTGAATCCAGTGAGACTGCAGATTAACAAGAAAAAGCAAGGGTACAGCACATTAGTAAGGCAGATTATGATACGAGGACGTATTGTATTGTGCCTTTTTTCAGAGTGAAAAGCAGATTGTAAAACTAAGAAAAATAGAAGGATTGATTAGATGATTGACATACATGCCCATATCCTTCCGGGAGTTGATGACGGAGCATCTAAGATGAAAGAAAGTGTGCAGATGCTTTCTATGGCCAGAGAACAGGGAGTCACAGATGTATTTGCTACGTCGCATTATTCAAAACAGTATCCCAACATAAAACCGGAGATTTTTCGTGGTTTATGTAAGAAAGTTGAAAGACAGGCAAACAGAGTAAAAGGCGGAAAAAAGACATCTGAGAAAGAAAAAAGAAAGATTCGTATCTGGACGGGACAGGAAATTTTTTATTCAGAGGAAGTTCCACAATTACTGGATGAAGGAAAACTGATGACACTGGCTGACAGCGATTATGTGCTGATTGAATTTTCACCAACTGTTTCTTACTCAGAAATCAGTCACGCAGTCGGAGATCTGCGTATGTCAGGATTTGATCCGATCATTGCACATGCTGAGAGATACCAGTGCCTGAGAACAGATAATCGCGTTGCTGACCTGATCAGTCAGGGAGCTTACATACAGCTTAATTTCCGTTCAATCGGCGGCAAATGGTATGACAGTACAACACGCTGGTGCAGAAAGATGCTGAAAAATCATATGGTACATGTACTGGGAACGGATATGCATAATACAAGATCGAGAAAACCAGATACAGAGGCTGCGGTTCATTGGATGAGATTAAATTTGAAGCGTAGTTATGTAAAACGTCTGATGCATGAGAATGCACGACGAATTATAAAAAATAAGGAAATATAATGGGAGGTAATATGGGAAAGGCATATGATAACGATGAAGTCGAAATTGATTTAAGAGAATTATTTTTCGCGCTGAAGAAGCACATTCTTGTGATTCTGGCTGCGCTGCTTGCGGGGGCGGTGATCGCCGGAGTTTATACAAAGGCATTTATAACACCGATGTACAGTGCTACATCAACAATGCTTGTTCTGACAAAAGAGACAACTCTTACATCTTTAGCTGATCTGCAGCTTGGAAGTCAGCTGACAAGTGATTACAGCATGCTGATCACAAGCAGAACAGTTCTGGAAGATGTAGTAGATGAATTAAATCTGGATATGGATTACAAAGCATTGAAAAGCAGTATTTCAATCAATAACCCGACAGATACACGTATTCTGGAGATTACAGTTACAAACTCAGATCCAAAGATGTGCAAAACAATTGTGGATAAACTGAGTACAACCGCTTCTAAATTCATCGGGGAGCAGATGGAAGTAACAGAACCTAAGATCATTGAAGAAGGCGAAGTGCCGACAGCCAAGATCAGTCCGAATACAAAGAAGAACATTATGATTGGAGCACTTGCAGGATTTGTTTTATCAGCAGGTGTGATTGTATTAATTACGTTGATGGACGATACAATTAAGACGGAAGAAGATATTGAACGTTACCTTGGACTTTCTACACTGGCCAGTGTACCAGACAGAAGAGATTATATTGGCGGAAAACGTAAAAAGAAAAGAAAAAATGTAAGGAGGAAAAAATAAATGGCACTTTCAAGAGTAATTCTTACTGATCCGCGAAAAACAGATGTATATTACGAAGAAGCTATTAAAAACCTCCGTACTAATATGCAGTTTAGTGGAATGGAAACAAAATCAATTGTGATTACAAGCTGTTATCCGAATGAGGGAAAAAGTGACCTTGCTTATCAGCTTGCGGTTGAAATTGGAAAAATGGGAAAGAAAGCATTATTGATGGATGCAGATATCCGCAGATCCAGTTACCTGAAACGTTATGCAGTAAAACAGAAAGTAAAAGGTCTTTCAGAATTCCTGAGTGGTCAGGCTAAACAGGACGAGATCATCTACAGCACGAATATGAAGGGCGTAGATATTATCTTTGCAGGTCCGTATGCACCGAATCCGTCAGAACTTCTGGAACAGGAAGCTTTCGTGAAGTTACTTCATGAGGAAAGAGAAAGATACGATTATGTTCTGGTAGATACACCACCGGTAATCAGCATGAGTGATGCTTCCATTGTTGCGAAACAATGTGACGGAGCAATTCTGGTGATTGAAAGTGAAGCAGTCAGCAGAAAAGTGGCTATGAAAGCGAAAGAACAGCTGGAAATGAGTGGATGTAAGATCTTAGGAGCAGTATTAAATAAAGTGGATATCAAGAGCTCCAGTTATTACTATAAGCGTGGATATGGATATGAATACGGATATGGAACTAATTCCTACTACACACGTCCACAGCCGGTGCAGAAAAAGCAGGATAAATAATCATGCACAAGAAATCAAGAAAAGGAAACCAGATTAAAATTATTGGGATCCTTGTTATTATAGCAGTAGTAGTGCTCACAGGATTTGCACTCTGGAAAATGCAGTCATCCTCAGCTTCACCGACAATAGATTCGGAACAGACAGAACAGGGTGGAGAGGCTGTTGAGGGCGATGTCAACTGGAATGGAAAATGGTATAATTATAATACGCATTTATCCAATTATCTTTTTATGGGCGTAGACAACAGAGAAAAGGTAGAGACAAATACAGGGCATGCAAATGCAGGACAGTCCGATGCAATCTATCTGGTGGCATGGGACAGAGTGAAAAAAACCGCAACTACGATTTCAATTCCGAGAGATACAATCACAGAGATTGAAACGTTTGGACCTGGTGGAGAAAGCCTTGGTAAGACGAAAGATCATATCAGTCTTTCTTATGCCTATGGAGATGGAAAATATAAAAGTTGTGAACTGACGAAAGAAGCGGTCTCTAATCTGTTTTACGGATTATCGATTCAGGGCTATTGTTCCCTGAATATGGATGGACTTCCGGTTCTGACAGAAAGCGTTGGCGGAGTGACAGTAACAGTTCCGAATGACAGTCTGGAATCAAAATATCCGAAATTCAAAAAGGGAACGCAGGTCACACTCACAAAGGAAACAACAGAACCATTTGTAAGATACAGAGATACGACAGTGAGTCAGAGTGCCATTACACGAATGGAACGTCAGCAGACGTTTATCAGTGCATTCGGGGAAGTGGCCAGAAAGAAATTTTCAGAAGATCCGGGATTTGTTACAAAGTTATACAGTGATCTGGAACCCTATATGGTAACCAATATGGGTGCGGATGATTTTTCCAAAGCATTACAGGGGATGAATTCCGAAGAGTCAGAAAATTCCTGGACAGTGCCGGGAAAAGGTGTTGAGGGTGAAGATTACGATGAATATATCGTAGATGATGACGCACTTTACGAAAAAATAATTGAGACATTTTACACAGAAGTTGAAGATAAATAAATTGAAACTGTAGAGAAAGAGTTGCCTTAAAACGAAAGGACAAGATGACAGAGGAGATGACAGTATATGAAAAAGAAATATTATAAAATCATTGCGGTTGTTGCTGCTGTAGTTGCAGTCCTTTGTGTGGCGGCAGGTATGTATCAATACTATAAAGAAAAGCATGTCGGAGCGGAATATGATAAAGTACGGGAAGAGGTTACAAAAGAACCATCCGTAACACCGGAGAAAGAAAAAGATCCGGTTGAGATTCCAATTGATTTTGCAACATTGCAAAAAGAAAATCCGGATGTATATGCCTGGATCAAGATAGAGAATACAAACATTGATTATCCAATCCTTCAAAAAGAAGGAGACAACGGGTATTACCTGACACATACAATGGAAAATAAAGAGAGTCCGGAAGGCTCGATCTTTACAGAAGATTACAATTCAACAGATTTCGAAGATCCGAATACAGTCATCTATGGACATGACATGAAGAATGGATCCATGTTCCAGAATTTGCTGGAATATCAGGATAAGGAGTTCTTTGATGAGAACAGGGAAGTGATTATCTACACACCGAATGCAATCCGGCATTACAAGATCTTTGCAGCTTACCTTTATGATGACAGACATCTGATGGAAAGCTTTGATTTTACTATAAAGAGTATTTATCAGGCATATCTGGACAGTATTTTTTCAATGCGGAGCATGAATGCCCAGATTGATACAACTGCAGAGATAGGAACTGATGATAAAATCATCACATTATCAACATGCTATGGCAATCAGTCGGACAAGAGATATCTTGTTCAGGCAGTGCTGGTTTCTATAGAAAAATAAAAAGAAAGGAAGAGTGGTAACAATGAAAAAGAGAATCTTAGGTACAGTTCTTGCAGCAACTCTGATCATTGCACAGGCAGTATCTGTATTTGCAGCAGGAAGCAAAACAACAGGTGTTGAACCGGCAGGTGATTCTGTAGGCTATTATGAGACAACAGCAGGATCAGAATCTACATTTTCTTATCTGAAAGATGCAGGTAAAGAAAGTGTGTTCTCTATGATTATGGATGTAAATAACGGTTCTAAGACACTGGCTGATCTTGCAAATGAGCAGGCTCCGGAATTGAAGTCCGAACTGGAAGGCAAAGAGATGGTTACACCATTTTTTGAATTAAACCCAATCAATGGCGGAATTAAGACAGAAGATGGAAAATATCTTGTAACATTAAGTGTACCAGCTCTTACATCTGCTATGTCAGATGTAAAACTTCTTCACTACAGCACAGAGAGAAGTCTCTGGGAAATCGTAACACCTACAAAGGTTGACTACGATGCTAAGACAATCACAGCAGAATTCGAAGATCTTTCACCAGTTGCAGTAATTGCAAAAGTGGATGCATCCAAAGCTGCTGGAAGCACTGTAGGAACATCTCCGAAGACAGGTGTACCGTCTACATGGATGGTATTCTTTGGCGCGGCAGCAGTACTTGCAGGAGTATCTGCAGTATCCTACAAAAAAGCAAAACACTAATCAGAGTGAATTGTGACTTACGAGGGCGTGCAGGAAAGTATGAAAATACAGGAATGCACGCTCTTATAGAAGAAAGTATTTGAAGCTATAACAGATAGTTGGAATGAAAGAGGTACTCTGCCTTATCAGAGTATATGAGGAAATTTTTTATATGTATAGTAAGATATCAAACAGTTGGCTGAAACATATTGATTTTATAGTTCTTGATCTTGCCATGTTTCAGATTGCCTATATCATAGGCTGTGTGATCCGGATGGGAGTGGCTCCGCTTTATTTAAATCAGCTGTATCTAAATATTGGATGGATTATTATATTGATCGATATTTGTGTCGCTTTCTTTACAGAACCCTACCATGGAATTATGCGAAGAGGGTATTTTCAGGAATTTAAAAATGTCCTGAAACATGTGCTTATGGTCTTTACAGGAACTATCGTGTTTTTATACCTCGCTCAGAAGGGGCAGGAATTCTCACGATTTGTACTTCTGTGGTTTATCCCGATTTCTATGATTCTTATTTATGCAGAACGAATTTGCTGGAAAAAATGGCTTTTAAAGCATGGAAGATTACTTTATACAAAACAGCAGATGTTGGTTGTAACTTCAAGAAACGAAGTGGAAAGTATCATTCAACATGTAGAAGAAAATCTTTTTAATGAATTTGAAATTGTTGGAATCGCTTTTGTGGACGGACACATAAAAGAAAATGAGGAAATTAATGGAATTCCGGTTGTGTGTGATGCAGAGGCGCTTCCTGAGTATATACAGATTCGATGGATCGATGCGGTGCTGGTTGGCGTTAAGAAAAAAAGCATGGTTCCGGAAGGTCTGATCCAGACTTGTGTGGACATGGGAGTTACAGTTCATAACAGACTGGAAGATATGGAAGGATGGACAAGAAATCAGTATATTAACCGAATCGGCGGTTATGTTGTATTGACATCCAGTGTGAGGGTGACCTCTTCCCGTCAGATATTTATGAAACGGGCATTGGATATCTTTGGAGGAATTGTCGGCATGATTCTGACAG
Source organism: uncultured Mediterraneibacter sp. (assembly GCF_934309415.1). Lineage (GTDB taxonomy): Bacteria > Bacillota > Clostridia > Lachnospirales > Lachnospiraceae > Mediterraneibacter. The sequence goes on along the minus strand of NZ_CAKRDI010000007.1, from coordinate 27,091 downwards.
GAATCATCACTATTTTCCTTGGACCTGCAATCTATCTTGCATCTCCGGGACCGATCTTCTTCTCGCAGGTCCGTGTGGGAAAGAATGGAAAGCAGTTTAAGATCTATAAATTCCGAAGCATGTATATGGACGCAGAGGAACGAAAGAAAGAATTGATGAAACAGAATGAGATGCAGGGACTGATGTTCAAGATGGAGAATGATCCGCGAATTATCGGAAGTGGTAAAGACGGAAGTAAGAAAGGCCTTGGATGGTTTATCCGAAAAACATCTCTGGATGAATTCCCACAGTTCTGGAATGTTCTGAAAGGCGATATGAGTCTGGTAGGAACACGTCCACCAACAGTAGATGAATGGAATCAGTATGAACCATATCACCGTGCAAGACTTGCAGTAAAACCGGGACTGACCGGAATGTGGCAGGTGAGCGGAAGAAGTGATATCACTGATTTCGAAGAAGTAGTGAAGTTGGATATGGAATACATAAAGAACTGGAATGTCGGAATGGATATTAAGATGATCCTGAAGACAGTGCTGGTGGTGCTGAAGGGCAGCGGATCGAAGTGATGAAGAAAATTAGAATTAGGCGTTGAGCGCTTGGAAAGTGTTGCTGTTCACAGATAGGTGTTTTCATAAATACCCTGTGAGCGGCAATGCAAAAAGATGACCATTTTGGAAATAATGAACAAAGAAAGAGAAGATAAATAAGAAAAACGGGTTATATGGGAGAAATGTCGAAGAGAAACGAAAATAATTCTCAGACGGGTTGCGAAAATTGTCGGATGTTTATATAATTGAATTGATTTTTCGTTATTGAACGTATAGCAATATAAAGAAAAATCAATATTCTATAACAATGCAAATATAATCAAGTAGAATAAAGAACATTGCGAAAAGATCTGTGGGTTGCATGGTTCAGTGTACAAGGAAAATATCACAATAAACCATTATTGCAGAATTTATAGCGTTTAGGTATACAATTTTTTGTTTTATACATTTTGAACGTATAACTACATAAAGATATTGTGGAGCAAGAGGGATATCGGGAGGATAGGAACATATGAAGAAAGATTACAAAATTGCTGTAGCAGGAACCGGATATGTTGGATTGTCAATTGCTACTTTGCTGGCACAGCATCATCAGGTGACTGCTGTAGATATAATTCCAGAAAAAGTTGAATTAATAAATAATAAGAAATCTCCGATTCAGGATGACTATATTGAAAAGTATCTTGCAGAAAAAGAATTGAATTTAACTGCGACTCTGGATGCAAAAGCAGCATACAGTGATGCGGATTTTGTTGTTATTGCAGCTCCTACAAATTATGATTCCAAGACACAGCATTTTGATACGAGTGCTGTTGAAGCTGTGATTAAGCTGGTTATGGAGTATAACCCGGAGGCAATCATGGTTATCAAATCTACCATTCCTGTAGGATATACGGCATCTGTCCGTGAGAAGTTTGACAGCAAAAATATTATTTTCAGTCCGGAATTCCTGAGAGAAAGTAAAGCTCTTTATGACAATTTATATCCTTCCCGTATCATTGTCGGTACTGATTTGAATGATGAACGTCTGGTTGAAGCAGCTCATGAGTTTGCAGACCTGCTGCAGGAAGGTGCAATTAAGGAAAATATAGACACTTTATTTATGGGATTTACTGAGGCGGAAGCAGTTAAGTTATTTGCCAATACATATCTGGCACTTCGTGTGGCTTATTTCAATGAATTAGATACTTATGCTGAGAGTAAAGGATTGAATACTCAGCAGATCATTGATGGTGTTTGTCTCGATCCTCGTATTGGCAGTCACTACAATAATCCATCTTTTGGATACGGTGGTTATTGTCTGCCGAAAGATACGAAGCAGTTACTGGCTAACTATGCAGATGTACCGGAAAATCTGATCGAGGCGATTGTTGAGAGCAATAGAACCCGTAAAGATTTCATTGCTGACCGTGTTCTGAAACTGGCTGGATATTACGGCTATGATGAGGACAACGAATACGATGTAACACAGGAGAAAGCTGTCACGATCGGTGTGTATCGTCTGACTATGAAGAGCAACAGTGATAATTTCCGTCAGAGTTCTATTCAAGGAGTTATGAAGCGTGTTAAGGCTAAGGGCGCAACTGTTGTTATTTATGAACCGACATTGAAAGATGGAGAGACCTTCTTTGGCAGTGTTGTGGTAAATGATTTAGCAAAATTTAAGGAAATGAGCAATGCCATTATTGCAAACCGTTATGATAAGTGCCTGGATGACGTGAAAGATAAAGTCTATACGCGTGATATTTTTCAGCGTGATTAAGAGTACACAGAGGGGAGATGCAGAATGGCAAAGAAGAAACTGCTGATTTATGCACATTATTACATACCTGATACTGCATCCACAGGCCAGATTCTCCGTGAACTCGCAGAAGGCATGTTGGATCAGTTTGATATTACGGTAATTTGTGTGGTTCCCAGCTATTTAGGAACCATTGAAGATAAATATAAGACACAGAAATATTATGAAGAAGAAATCAACGGCGTGAAGGTGCTGAGAATCCGTGTACCGGAGTTCAGCAAGACCAATAAAAAGAGCCGTGTGAAGAATATTGTTTCTTATTTCTTTGGGGCAATGGGTGCGACTTTTAAGGTTGGAAAGATGGATTATGTGTTTTCAATTTCGCAGCCTCCGATCCTCGGCGGCCTGTTGGGTGTTTGGGGTAAGTGGGTGAAACACGCCAAGTACATTTACAACATTCAGGATTTTAACCCGGAGCAGGTGTTGGCTGTGGGCTATACCAAGAACAAGTTAATCACAGATGCGATGATGTGGTTCGACAAGTTCAGCTGCAAGCGGAGTAATCTTGTGATTACAGTCGGCCGTGATCTGGTGGAAACAGTTGAGAAAAGATTTAAAGGAAAGAAAGTTCCTAAAACAGTCATGATCAATAACTGGATTGATGAACATGAAATTTATCCTTTAACGCAGGACCATCCAAAGGTGATGGAGTTCAAGAAAAAGTATGGATTAGATGACAAATTCATCATCATGTATTCCGGAAATATTGGTCTGTATTATGATCTGGAGAACCTTATCAAAGTAGTGGAACGATTTAAGCCGGGAACAAGGACTAAGGATGGTCGTGATGTTGTGTTTGCTTTTGTTGGTGCTGGTTCTGTATTAGATAAATTGGTTCTGTATGTGAAGGCACATAAGATGGAAAACGTAGTCTTCATTCCGTATCAGGACAAGGCAGATCTTATTTATAGCTTAAATGCAGGTGATGTTCACTGGTGTGTAAATGCAAAGGAAATCAAAGGAGTATCTTGTCCGTCAAAATATTATGGATTGGCAGCGGCTACGAAGCCAGTGCTTGGTGTTCTTGAATCAGGTTCCGAAATACGGTGTCTGATAGAAGAGACTCAGGGAGGTCTGTGCTGTGAGCCAGGTGAGTATGACAAAGTTGAGAAGAATATCCGCTGGTTCATTGAAAATGCCGGAAAAGATGAACTTATTCAGATGGGAAATAGAAGTCGAGATTATCTGGAAAAGAATTTAACTAGAAATGTGTCGGTGAGAAAGTATGCAGAAGAGATTTTGAAGCTGTAAAGGAGGCGAGAGGACATGAACAGTAATTGGTTTAAGCTGGTTATGAAGATGACGAAAGTTGAATATGGGAAAAACCTCTTGCTGAAGGGGGTATCGATCATTTTTAACAAGGGTGGTGCCAAATTGAAGATTGGTGAGAATGTCACGATTAAGAGTAGTTTTCTGAGTAATCTGGTTGGACTTTACAGTAGGACGATTATTGTTACCCGTGCACCGGGAGCAGAGATTGAGATTGGTGATAATGTTGGAATCTCTGGAGCAACAATTTATGCCAGAAAGAAGATCACGATTGGTTCGAATACTTGTATTGGCGGTAACTGCAAGATTCTGGATAATGATTTCCATCCCATCGAAGCAGAGGCAAGAAATAAACTGCTGCGAGATGAAAACGGTGGTGACAGTGATCTGGTGCCGAGTCGGGAGATTAAGATTGGCAAGAACTGTTTTATCGGGTGCAATTCAATAATACTGAAAGGCACAGTGCTGGGTGAGGGATGTGTTGTTGGTGCCGGTGCAGTGGTTGCTGGGAAATTTGAAGATAATTGTGTGATTGCGGGAAACCCGGCGAAGGTTATTAAGAGGTTGTGAGGAAGATGACAGATTTAACAGTAGTTATACTAACAAAAAATGAAGAAAAGAACCTTAGGAAGTGTGTGGAATCTTTTCGTGGAATTGCCAAGAGATTCGTTATCATAGATAGCTTCAGCACAGATGGAACTGAAAGATTGTGCAAGAAACTGAATACGGAACTTCAGAAAATTGGTTCTAGTTTAGATTTCTATCAAAACAAGTGGATTTCTTATGCAGATCAGCTGAATTGGGGGCTTCAAAATACCGATATTGATACAGAATGGTCAATGCGCATGGATGCTGACGAGGAAATTATGGAAGAATTGGCAATTGAAATTGATGAAAAACTTCCAAAAGTTAAGGTTCCTGTGAATGGGATTATTCTTAGACGTAGAGTTTATTTCATGGGTCGATGGATTAAACATGGCGGTCGCTATCCGGAATTACTGTTACGCATTTTCAGAACAGGAAAAGCATCTTGCGAGATGAAAATCATGGATGAACATATGATTCTGTCTGCGGGAACAACTGTTGAATTCAAGCATGATTTGATTGATAACAATCAGAAAGATTTGGAATGGTGGACGGCAAAACACAACTGGTATAGCAACCGGGAGGTTTTGGACCACCAGATGACACTTGAAAATGCAATGGATGAAAGCCTTGAGCAAGACGGCACATCGTCTGGACAGGCAAAGATGAAGCGAGTAGTAAAGAACAGTGGCTATTATAGACTGCCAAAGTTCTTTCGTGCGCATCTGTATTTCATCTATCGATATTACATTAAGCTGGGCTTCTTAGACGGGCCAGAAGGAAAAATATTTCACTTCCTGCAGGCGTATTGGTATCGCTTCTTGGTAGATGCCAAGATTTATGAATGTGAGAAAAAGGGTACTAAGATGAAGCCGCAGGGAGATTTGAAAGCATAAGAGGAGAAGAACGATGACGGATGGGCGTAGAGATATTTTGATTATTATGGGACGATATCTTCCGGGATATAAAGACGGTGGACCAGTACGTTCCATTAAGAATCTGACAGATTTTTTGGGAAAAGAATACAACTTTAAAATTCTGACTTGTGATAGAGATCATGGGGATACTGAAACCTATCCGAACATCAAAGTTAATGGCTGGAATCGTGTAGGCAATGCGGAGGTATATTACGTTCCACCAAAAGGGTTTAGTCAGAAGCTGATAGTAGAACTTGCAGGACGGGTGGACTTGGTATATGTCTGCGGTTGCTTTAATGATTATGCTATCAACACTTTAAGTGCAAATCGGCTTGGGAAAATTAAAGTTCCAGTTGTTATTGCGGCAATGGGTTTGTTTTCACCGGGAGCATTGCAAATTAAGAGTGCAAAGAAGAAAATATTTATAAATGTGTTTAATACGTTAGGGCTGTTCAAAAATGTGTATTGGTCGGCGACTTCTGAAATGGAAGTGATGGACATCCTGAATGTGATAAAAACAGACAGAGAAAAAATAATGATAGCTGAAGATTTGCCAAGAGCTGTGCAGAAAACAACAATTGTAAAAAACAAGAAAGCAGGAGAATTAAAAGTTGTTTTTATCTCCCGTTTTTCCCCCAAAAAAAACCTCTTGCAGGCGATAAAAATTTTGCAGCAAGTTAGAAGCAACGTTGAGTTTACTTTGTATGGACCAGATGAGGATAAGGACTACTGGTCTGAATGCAAGAAGGAGCTTAATAAGCTTCCTGATAATGTGAAATGGAAATGGAAAGGAAATCTGGACTCTGAAAAAGTTGTAGAAACATTAAAGGATCAGGATGTATTTCTTTTTCCGACACTGGGTGAGAATTTCGGACATGTAATTCAGGAAGCCCTTTCGGCGGGGTGTCCATGTGTTATAAGTGACCAAACTCCGTGGCGAGATTTTGAAGCACAAGGTGTAGGCTATGTTTTATCGCTGAAAGATAACAAGCCTTTTGTAGATGCAATCGAAAGATATGCTGCTATGGAACCGAAAGAATTTCAAGAAGTGTCAGCAAAGGCACATCAGTATGCAATTGATGTGAGCAATAACAAAATCAAGAATACAGGATATCGGAAAATATTTGATTCTTGCAGCGGAGTATAAGAGGAGAAAACGATGAAGCTTATAAAAGTTATAAAGAAAGTTGTGAAAGTTGGATCACGTTTTTGCATAAAGCAGGTAGCACACATTGATGGAAATGCGTATACAAGGCTATATACGAAATATTTAAAAAAATATGGTATGGACATAGATGGACTGCCGAGATACATTGCGACAACAGCTCTCTTTGATGGAAATGATTATTCAATTATTCATTTGGGAGAAGGATGCGTTATTTCAAGTGAAGTACAATTATTAACGCATGATTATTCAATTGCAAGAGGTCTTCAAGCTATCGGAAGAAATAATCCTGATCCTTATAGAGATGAGCTGTTTTTGAAGGGAATATCAATTGGAAAAAACAGCTTTGTGGGAGCAAGAACTTTGCTAATGCCGGGAACAGTCATAGGAGACAATTGTATCATTGGAGCCGGTTCTGTTGTTAAAGGAAAAATTCCAGACAATTCCATTGTATTTGGAAATCCGGCTAAGTTTTATGCAAAGACTACAGAATGGGCAGAAAAGAAATACAAAGAACATGGTTATTTTGTAGAAGAGTAACATTTTAATAAAGATAATTGGGAACAGCAATCGATGAGGAGAACAACGTGGATAGTGTAGTTGTAGCAGATATAACGAGTCTACATAAAAAAGGAAAAAGCTTTGGTCATTTCTTTCGCGTAGCAAAAATGTTTGAAGACATTTTTGGAAAAGATGGAAAAGTTGTGGTAGCAGGAGGACCTGTATATAGTAACTATGCTGGCAATAAAGAATTACTGAAGTATGATGTAGATTTGCGGGAACTGGATGTAACCGGAACAAAACTAAAAGCGAAAATCAAAGAAGTTTTGAATGGAATACAAGTGTTAAAAAAGCATGAAAATAGTGTAATAATATTTCAGGACTATAGTAATACATCGCTCTTTTTGTCTATATGTTTACAGAAAACAAAAAGCCCTGTTTATATAATTCAGTATAAATGCGAAATAAATTCAGGCGTAAATGCTCTTTTATACAAATTGGCTAAAAAAAGAATTGCTGGTGTTCTCTGTACAAAAAAAGAAGTGGGCGAAAAATACGATATACCATATTTGGTAACGCCAGACTATATCTATACGGATACTGAAAAATTCGAAAAAGAAAGCGAAGAATATAGCTATGATTTTGGGATTTTTGGAATTATCCGTAAAGGAAAAGATGTAGTAGGCGTTGCTAAAAGATTTGTCGGAATAGAAAGAACACTATTGATTGCGGGAAGCATTCAGGACGAAGATATGCGAAAGGATCTTGAAAATCTCGCAAAAGAAAACAAAAATATCGTCGTAATAAATCGATATTTATCAGAAGAAGAATATAATCATATGATTTCTGCCACACGCTGTATGATTCTTCCGTATGTGGATGAGTATTATAACGAATCAAGTAGTGGAGTGGTATATGATGCACTTTTTGCAAAAAAACCAGTAATTACAAGAAATTATGAAATATTTGATTTTGTAAGAGTGTATAAGGTTGGGATATTATATAACACCTTAAGTGATGTAGATTTTTCTGATGTAATGAATGAAAATGAATTTTTGAGCTGTAAAGATAACATTGAAGCATATCTGTCTGATAATCAAGCTTATGCTCAAAGGCTAAAGGAGTTTGTTGGGAGAGAGAAGAAGATATGTATAAATTAATAGATAAAATATATTTATCAATATGGATGTCACTTACGCTAATTTTGGTTTTTACTAAATCAACACCGATTGCATATGCAGTACTAGGACTTATAATATCACAAGTCTTTATAATTCAAGAATCAGAAATTATCTTTGAAATATTTTTGCTGACAACAGTTGCTTGGGGTGCTTCTTTGAATTTAGCATATAGAATGGGAAGTTTTATGATATCAGATTTTTCATTATTACTCCTGTTACTGAGCATAATAATTAGAAAAGATGTATCATGGAGACTATTATTGAAGAAGAATTTTGTAATTGAATGTTTAGCGGTGTGGTTTATTATTTGGGGACTAGCTCAAGGATTTGCGTTCGGCAATATATTGCAAGATTTCAAATTGTTCCTGTATATTTTTGTACCATATATTTATCTTTCAAGCGTGCAAGCCAATAATGATTTTTTTTCAAGGCTTATAAATATCTTGAAACTGTATGTGATTGTTGTCTTTTTACTTGAAGCTATACAATTAGCATCAGTCAGCCTGAATGTGATGATTGCAAATGGATTTGGAAATAGAGATGTGGCGATTATTGTACAATTTGTTCCAGTAGTAGCTGCATTGATGCTTCTTCAGAAAGACAGCGCAATATCAAAAGTGGTTTTTCAAATTATTTGCTTTTTAGCTTGTTTGCTAAGTTTCACGCGAACAATTTGGATTACATATGCAGTGAGTATCTTTATTGTATGTTTTCTTGGAGAAAATAACATTCAGAAGAATGTAAAAAATATTATGACAATGGTTTCATTTATACTTGCTGCATTTTTAATGGTATCGTATGCAAGACCGGACTTGGTAGAAAAATATACTAACGCGGTTTTCTCAAGATTGACAGATGCTACTAATAGTAATAACACACTTGAGCACAGATTGATACAGAGTGAAGCTTTGTTGAGATCAAAAGTGCTTAGGCCAATGACGTTAATAGGCGCAGGTTATGGGGAAATTACAGAATTGAAAAGTTCGGTATTTATGGAGAATTCGATATTGTATTATTTGTGGAAATACGGTGTGGCAGTCACGAGTTGTATGCTTATAACGATTCTACATAATTCATGGATGGCTTTTAGAAGCCGTGTTCCACAATTAAAAGCAGCTAGCTTGAGTCTGCTTATTGTATTCGTTGTGGGAAACTTTTCAGGAAACTTGAATATGTATTATTTTGTTCCTGCATTGAGCTTTGTGTTTGCTTATCCTCAAATGCGCAGAAGCTATTGTTTTAATGGAGAAAATTGATATGAAAATATTATATGTAACGCACTATGATTCGGACAATATAAAGTTGCTTTCTGGAACGATTTATCATGTTCGTAGGATGTTGGAAGAGCAAGGACATGAAATTATCGTCTTGGATAATATTAAGATTCCAATAATTTATTATAAAGCAATGAAAGCACTTTCGAAGGTTACTAAAAAACAGACCCTTGTAGAAAGATCACCATTTTTCTTAAAGTATATTGCTAGACAAATAGAAAGAAGAACTGCTGGGATGGACTATGATTTGGTATTTTCGCCTTCAAGTTTATACTACGCATACTATAAAGATAAAAAACCGATGGTCTTTTACACGGATGCCACATTTGGGGGAATGCTGAACTACTATTTTTCGGAAGAATCTTGCTATTCTTGGGCTGTGAAAAATGCGATGAATCAGGAAAGATTGGCTCTCAAAAATGCGGATTTGGCAATCTATGCATCGCAATGGGCTGTAGATACTGCAGTGAAATTCCACCGAGCAGATGAAAAAAAATGTGTCGTTGTTAATCGCGGAGCTAATATTAAACACAAGCTAAGTAAAGAAGAAATATATAGCTTGATTGATCAACGTGAAGCATTTATAGAAAGAAAAAAATGTACATTTATGTTTCTGGGAACAGATTGGAAAAGAAAAGGTGGACCTTTTGCGGTAGAAATCACTAAGATACTAAATGAAAAATTTGGTGTTGAATCCAAAATAACAATTATCGGATGCAATCCACAAATAAGTCAAGAAGATATGAAATATGTGGATATAATAGGGTACCTTGATAAAAGCCAAAAAAGTGAGTACGAGAAGCTTGAAAATACCTTTAGGAAGGCGAATTTTTTCTTGCTGCCGTCAAGGAGTGAAGCGCAGGGGATTTCCTATACTGAAGCTTGCTCATGGGGAGTGCCGGTAATCGCAAGCAATACTGGTGGTGTTTCCGGAATTGTTAAAGATGGGGTTAATGGTTTCTTGATGAACGAGAAGTCTACGGCGCAGGAATATGTGGAAAGAATCTACAACACGATTACCACTCCGGATGAATATCGGACGCTTTCAAAAGCTACATTTGAATATTGTATTAGCAATTTGACTTGGAGCGAAGTTGGAAAAAAGATAAATAAAGAATTATATAAAGCCAAAGCATAAGATTTGCGATTATTTAAATGAGTGATGAGTATAAGGCATTTTGTACATTTGAAATATAATAATCTAGAAAAAGCACATAGTGAAGTTGTGATAAAAAATTGTATAAGACTGCCCGATTTAGTTAATTATAGAAATTTTAGTTACTGCTCAAATATTAGCTTTATGAATGGATAATCCAAAATTTAATAAGTTTTTATGGCGAAGTGAATTGTAACGAAGTGGATTTCTAGAGGAATTACACGAAGCAAGATATACTAAAGTAATAGAAGGTTTTATCCAACAGTTTTTGCAATAAGATGGATGGCTAATAATCGGAAACCGTGGATTTGTTTGCACGATATTATGGGAAAGTTTAAATATATAATAAATGTATACAAAACACGAACTCTAATAGAGTAGAAGAAACGAGAGAATGAAGATGAAGTTTTTAAAAAATACGAATAAAACAGTTGATTTAAAAATTGCAGTTAATTTTGCGTATAATACGGCATATCAGATTTTAACAATATTGATACCTTTGCTTACAACACCTTATTTGTCACGAGTGCTTCATGCAGATGGAATTGGTCAGTACTCTTATTCATATGCAATAGCATATTATTTTGTGCTGTTTTCTATGCTAGGAGTAAATAACTATGGGAATAGATCAATTGCTAAGGTTAGAGACAAAAAAGAGGAATTATCACGTACTTTTTTGTGCATTTATATCATTCAGCTTATGAGTACGATTTTATGCAGTCTAGCCTATATTATTTATGCGGTCTTTTTTTCAAATTCTCAAATGGCAATTATAATGATTTTTTATGTTGTTTCTGCTGGATTGGATATCAACTGGCTGTTTTGGGGATTAGAAGAGTTCAAATTGACCGTTACTAGAAATGTTGTTATTAAGCTTATGACAACAATTGCAATTTTTCTATTTGTCAAAAATGCTTCTGATGTTTATCTTTATGGAGCTATTATGGTGGCAGGAATATTGGTAAGTCAGGTTATATTGTGGCCTTTCGCTAAAAAGCAAGTTGACTTTACAGAAATAAAAAAAATCCATATAAGTGACATAGTAATTCACATTAAACCTAATCTGAAACTTTTTATACCTACTGTTGCAGTTAGTGTTTATAAGATAATGGATAAGATTATGTTAGGGGCAATGACAGAAGAAGTTCAGGTAGGGTTTTATGAAAGCGCCGATAAAATAATCACAATACCTATATGTATTGTGACCTCCCTAGGAACGGTAATGCTACCAAGAATGGCTAATTTAATGACTAAAAAAGACAATAAGGATGGAGTTCAAAATCTAATTTTAAAATCTATTGTATTTGCTGTTTTTTTGACCGCACCAATATCTTTTGGAATAATGAGCATTGCAAAAGAATTTGTGCCGTTGTTTTATGGAATAGAATTTGAGCCGTGCATACAGCTGTTTTATACCCTACTGCCTAGTTGTATTTTTGTAGCTATAGCAAATGTAATCAGAACGCAGTATCTAATTCCAGCAGGATTTGATAAGGAGTATATTTGGTCATGTGTGATTGGAGCAGTTGTTAACTTGATTATTAATGTTTCTTTAATTCCGAAATTTGCTTCTTTGGGTGCGGCTATTGGGACACTGATAGCAGAATTTAGCGTTCTTCTATATCAAATTTGGGTTACAAGAAAAGCAATTTACTATTTAAAAATTCTTCCACAAATATTATTTTCATTGATTGCAGCAGCTTTAATGGCAATTATAGTGTGTAAGGTTCCAATTATTTCAAATAGTTTAGTACAAACAATTGCAGTAAAAGTTCTTTTTGGAATAATTCTGTATCTAATATTATCTGTGCTTTTTTACTTCTTGCGTAAAAAAGCGCAAGTGATTTCTTCTGAAAAGTAATTTTGAAGCAATATTAATTGCTGCGATTTCGGAAATTTCTTATGTGGTGTTGCACATTGGGGTCAGGCACCAGAAAGAAAAAATAAATTTTCTAAAGAATCTATAAACAAAACAGGAAAAGTGATATTGGAAAGGAGCAACTTATGGATCAAGAACTATTCAACCCATAGTCTTCTTCCGTAAGTTCATCCCGAATCATTTACCCCCCATCAACCTTTGCTAGAACGTCCTTGCTCCATTTGCAGGAGGTCAGCTCTTTGCAGGCTGTTCACCCACATACTTCCCAGAGAGAGAATCTGGTGTCGTTCCTTTGCTTCATTGTTCTGTCTGGCGAGGGAGAACTTTCCTATGAGGAGCAAACATATCAGCTGAGCGAGGGAGACTGCGTGTTCATCGACTGCCGGAAAGCGTACAGCCATTCTACATCCGATGATCTCTGGTCTCTTCGTAAACGGTAAAAAGTGAGTACCTGTTTCTATAGCTCATATTGTGGCATAATCATACTCAACAAAGATAGTTAGTCAAAAAAGTTAAGGACTCTACTTTTTTGTCTGGTTATAATTAGGAGGTGTCTTATGACTACACAAACAAGTCTTGTAGCCCAGCAGGTCAGACTTCAACAATGGGCAGAACAAATCCGTGACTGTCAAAGTCGTCCGAAAGGTGTTTATGATCTCTTAAATTGTCCAATTCTTGATTACTCAAATTGTCCAGAAACAGCTCCGTTTTCTGTCCATAATAGTTCTTTGATATCGCCGGAATATTCCGGCGATATCACTTTATCCAATCCATTCATTAAGTTCTTTTGTAAGTGCCTCAAAACAAGGCGTAGTGCAATTCTTCTATCTTATTGATATACTCTAACCGAATCAATTAATTTAGGAGGCACACCCAATGGGAAGAACAAGACAAGAGGCAGTTACTACATTTGCGGAAGTGATCCAGTTTTCAAGCACCTCACATCCGCAGAATAGAAATAACAATAGCGACAATCGTATGATGATCTATTCACAGGGATTAAAGCTGTATATTCCAGATGACTTTAATCCAGAGACACTATTACGGCTTCTTCAAACAATCAAGAAATTATGATGCGTCGATTTACGGAGGATGCCAGCCGGATTTTTCTAGCCTGTGGACCTACAGATTTTCGAAAACAAATCCCGGGATTAATCGCAACAGTTACACTTCAATTCGATCTTGATCCGTATAACGGGAGTTGTGTTTTTATATTTTGTAACAAAAAGAGAGACTCGATTAAAGTTCTCAGATATGACGAAAACGGATTTGTCCTTGCTACAAAAAAGTTATTAGATCATATGAAATTCCAGTGGCCAAGAACTCCGAGAGAAGTAAAAGAAATTTCATTCCAGCAAGTAGAATGGCTCTTGCACGAACAATCCGAAAAAGCTGATGAACAGATGACTGTTTCATAAAAATCTATTCATTCAAAATGATGGTGATCAGGCAGGATTCTGTGCCTGACGTGATTGCCAATAAATGTGGATAATTTATTGATACTCACGTCAGGTACAGAACAATATCTGATGACCTGCACGAATAAAAAATATATATTTTTACTGACAACTACCTTGACAATCAGCGTTTTTCCTTTCCGCTGGAAATTAAGGTTATATAGAAAAGTATTCGGAATCGTCTTGACAATATGTTGAATGCGACATATTATAATTATAAAGAGGAAGGAGCATACTAATGTACGAGATCATTTTATATGATACAGAAGATGGAAGATGCCCTGTGCAGGAACTATTGGATTCCCTTGAGCCTAAGTTACTGGCAAAAACATTGCGGACAATTGACTTGCTGGAAATGAACGGTCCATTGCTTCGTGAGCCATATTCAAAACTCTTGGAGAATGGAATTTTTGAGCTTCGTACCAAGCAGGGATCGGATATTACAAGAGTGTTATATTTCTTTATTATAGGCAAGAGAGCGGTGCTGACAAATGGATTTATGAAAAAATCGCAGAAGACACCAAAGGCAGAAAAGGAACTGGCAAAGAAATATAAAGCAGATTATGAACGGAGGTATGGCAATGAGTAGCTATAAAGATTATAAAAAAAGAGCATTGCAGAATCCGGAGGTAAAAGCAGAATATGATGCACTGCAACCGGAATATGATATTATCCAGGCAATGATTGATGCAAGAGTGCAGCAGAATATGACACAGAAAGATTTATCAGCTAAAACTGGAATTACGCAGGCAGATATAAGTCGGATTGAGAATGGAACAAGAAATCCCAGCCTGAGTATGGTGAAAAAACTTGCACGGGGCTTAGGGATGCAATTAAAATTGGAATTTGTTCCGCTGCCAACAAAAAATAAAATGTCTAAATAAAAATTAAGTGTTTTAATCAATAAGTTCAAATCAAAATAAGTATGTTTTATGCACCTGCAGATATATAAATGTTATGGATATATTTGCAGGTATCATTTCTAATATTTCAAATACCAATACTATAAATGAATTATAAATCATAAATTTTAATCCATACATTGAGTGACAACAAATTTTTGTGATTGATCACAATATTGTGTGAACTCCACCATCGTGTTAGAATACAACTATATAAAACAAACAGCTTCGGAAAGGAGCGCACAAGCATGGGAATATTTGTAAATCCAGACAATTCAGCCTTTCAGGTTGCACTGAATTCAGAAATTTACATTGATAAAACAGGCTTACTTGAATACACTAACAAAGTGATGAACACTCTGCAGGGATATATTTGCAATAGTCGTCCGCGCCGTTTTGGAAAATCAATTACTGCCAATATGCTTACGGCCTATTATAGTAAAGGCTGTGAGTCTGAAAGGATGTTTTCAGGACTTGAAATCAGTGAATATCCGGACTTTAGAACACATTTGAATCAATATGATGTGATTCATCTGGATATTCAGTGGTGTATGGAACCGGCCGGAGGAGCACAGAATGTTGTTTCTTATATTACAGAACAGACAATTAAGGAACTTGGAGAAGATTATCCGGGGAAAGTGCCTGAAGAGATAAGGTCACTGCCGGAAGTCCTTTCCAGAATCAATCACGCAACAGGAAATAAATTTATTGTAATTATTGATGAATGGGATGTTTTGATTCGGGATAAGAATGCAGATGAGAAAGTTCAGGTTGAGTATATTGATTTTCTGAGGGGAATGTTTAAAGGCACCGAGCCGACAAAGTATATTCAACTTGCATATCTTACAGGTATTCTTCCTATTAAAAAAGAAAAGACACAGTCGGCATTAAATAACTTTGACGAGTTTACAATGCTGAGTGCAGGCAGACTGTCTCCTTATATTGGATTTACAGAGGAAGAAGTCCAAAAGCTGGCGAAAGAATATTCTCAGGATTATGATAAGGTGAAAAAATGGTATGATGGTTATCTGCTGAAGGAATATCAGATTTATAATCCGAGAGCGGTTGTAAGTGTAATGTTAAACGGAGAGTTTCGGAGTTACTGGTCAGAAACTGCTTCATATGAAGCCATTGTTCCGCTTATTAATATGAATTATGATGGTTTGAAAACTGCCATTATTGAGATGCTTTCGGGTTCTGCTGTAAAAGTGAATACGGCAACATTTAAAAATGATACTGCCAGTATACAGAGTAAAGATGATGTACTTACTTATATGATTCATTTAGGATATCTGGGATATGATCAGAATACAAAAACTGCATTTGTTCCAAATGAGGAGATCAGACAGGAATTGACGAATGCGGTAGAGAGTAAGAAATGGAACGAAATGCTTATATTTCAGCAGGAATCAGAGGAATTGTTAAATGCAACACTGGATCTGGAAAATGAAGTGGTTGCTGAACAGATTGAGAGGATTCATGACCGATATATTTCTGCGATTCAGTATAATAATGAAAATTTTCTGAGCAGTGTATTGGCAATTGCTTATTTGAGTTCTATGCAATATTATTTTAAACCGGTGAGAGAACTACCGACAGGAAGAGGATTTGCAGATTTTGTCTATATTCCAAAACCAGAGTATAGAGGCAGTTATCCGGCATTGATTGTAGAATTGAAATGGAATAAGAATGTAAGTACAGCACTGCAGCAGATAAAGGAAAAGAATTATCCGGAGTCTATTTTGGATTATACAGGGGATATTTTGCTTGTTGCAGTCAGCTATGATAAGAAGAGCAGAGAACATCAATGCTTGATTGAACAGTATGAGAAAGAATAGAAGAAGTTAGTAGAAAATATAAGGAGCACAAATATGGCATTTTGGAAGTTGATAGTAGAAGATTTTGGAAAAATTAAATCTGCGGAAATAGAAGTTGCACCTTTGACATTATTTGTTGGGGATAATAATAGTGGAAAAAGTTATCTTTTGTCTTTAATATGGGGAATTAAGAATTTAGGGATATTGACATTCCTGAATTATTCGGACATACAAAAGGAAGAATTAATTGATTGGATGACAGAAAAGATAACTACAGTGATGTCAAAAGGAAGATGTAAATTTTCTTTAGAAACTGTAGAAGATATGTTTGAAGAAGTCTTAAATGATCTATTAGAAAAGAAAAAAGAAAATCTTGTGAAAAATATTTTTAATAGTAATAAAGTGAGTATTGGAAAGCTCTATGTTCAATTTAAAAATCTAAAAAATATCAACTTAGAAGTTAATTTAGATGAAAATGAAAGGCTGACTTTAAACATTGATAGAAAATTAGTAATATGTTTAAATAAGAAAATTACGGAAATAGAACCTCTTCTAAAAATTGGGCTTATTCAGCGAGTAATACTACAAAATATTTATGCTTATATTTTGAAATTGGATGATATAGTAAATGATGATAACAGATGTATATATCTCCCTGCTGCAAGAACCGGATTTATGTTGACAAAGGATATTATAAATAAAGTTGGAAGACAGAATACCTTTAATATTTCTACAGAAAAGGAAACAATTACGCCATTTATTCGTCCGATTAATCAGTTTTTAGATGTTATGACAGATTTGACGACAGAATATACGAGAAATAAGGAATTACTGGAATTATCGTATGCTATAGAAAAAGAACTTGCATCAGGAACGGTTGAAATCAGCAGCATGCCGAACAAAGAAGTTCAATACGTGCCAGATGGATTTGAATCAGGGATTCCACTTAGACTCACGTCAGCTGTTGTTACGGAATTGTCTCCATTGATTTTAATTTTGAAACATAAACAGCTGATTGAAAGTTTTTGTTACGAAGAACCGGAAATGTGTTTACATCCACAGCTTCAGCATAAGATGGGAAAAATGATTGGACGTATGGTTAATTCTGGTATAGAGATGATAATTACAACACACAGCGATCTTATTTTACAGCATATCAATAATATGATTAAACTTTCAAACAGAGAAGATAAAAATGAAATATGCCAGAAGTTAGGATATACTTCAAAAGATTTATTAACAGGCGATAATGTAAGGGTATATCAGTTTGAGACAAAGATGCAGGAAAAAACAGAAGTAAAAGAATTGGTGTGTGGTGAAAATGGTTTTGTAGTACCGACATTTAACAATGCACTTGATTTGATTATGGATGAAGCTTATGAAATACAGGGATGATATTTTATGAATCAGAAGAGAAAATATATAATCGAAAATTTGTTTGTAGACAATTTCATCGAACCTGAATCAGCAACTATATTATTGGAAGAAAAAGAAGATTCAGGAAGAAGCTTATTGGAAATTCAATTGAATAAGGAAGATAATCTGAGTATTAAAAATGTGGATGCGAAGAACACGAATATGTATTATTTTAAAAATGATAAAGCTTTATCAATGTACAAAAGAGTGGATCACATCATTTTTGAGCATGTTTCAGAGAATGATTGGAAACTGCATTTAATAGAAATGAAGTCTTCAGTTGGAAGAAAGAAATGGAATGAAATAAAAGGGAAATTCAGAGCAAGCTATTTGTGGGCACAAGGAATCGCTGCAATGTTAGATATGAATATTGTAGATACACATATGTATACGTCGTATGAAAAAGTGCAGTTAGAAGTATCGGGCACCATGCCAAGTGAAAGAAGAATGCCGGTAGGAGAGTATTTTGAAAAGCCGGAAGATGAGTGGGATGGAGGAAAATTTGCATTAAATTTTGGGACAAGATTTAGTTTTGAGCATACACCACTACAGATGATAAGAAATGAAAAAAATATTTTAACAGGAAAACATGTGCTGGGATAATTTTGAAGTATACATGCAATTTTTGCTTGTTGCAGTTATGAAAAAATAAGGTACATCAATACGTTACTGTTTGCAGCTATGCTGTGAACAGTAACATCAATGCTTGATTGAACAGTACGAGAAGTCATAGAAGATTTGCCTAATTCCACATTTTATGGTACGCTATACAGGAAAGTTACAACAAGCGAATGATGAAAAGGAGTAAACATGGGCTATAGAAAGATGAAGAACCTTTTCCTTCGTCAGTCTTATCTCGATTCCTGGGAGGACTATGAGCGAAGCTTAAAGAAAAAGAGTTTTATTAAATGGGATTATATTATTTTGACTGCATCGAATGATGCACAGGCGGATGCGTATCGTGCAGAGATAAAGGAACGACTGGATAAGGGAGTACTTCCGGCGGAGACGCATTATGCAGTATTGCCGGATCCGGATGGAAAGCGTGTAGGATCTGGTGGAGCTACATTTCAGGTAATGCGTTATATTGCGGAGCAGGAACCGGAGTGTGAGAACCCGTTTAAGAATAGAAGAATTCTTGTCATTCATTCAGGTGGAGACAGTAAGAGAGTACCTCAGTATTCAGCAATCGGAAAGTTATTTTCACCGGTACCGAGAGAACTTCCGGATGGAAGAAGTTCTACATTATTTGATGAATTTATTGTAGGAATGTCAGGTGTTCCGTCCAGAATCCAGGAGGGGATGCTTGTATTATCAGGAGACGTGCTGCTTCTGTTTAATCCACTGCAGATTGATGCTCAGTTTGATGGGGCAGCAGCTATTTCGATCAAAGAGCCTGTAGAGACAGGAAAGAATCATGGTGTATTCTTAAATGATGGACAGGATTATGTAAAATGTTTCCTTCATAAACAGACAGAAGAGCATTTGAAAGAGATGGGTGCGGTCAACGAAGAAGGAAATGTGGATCTTGATACAGGTGCGGTGATCTTCAGCAGTAATCTTCTGATGGCGCTGTATGGATTGATTTCTACAGACGGAAAAGTAGATGATGAGAAGTTCCACAGATTCTGTAATGAAGAAGCAAGAATCAGTTTCTATGGAGATTTTCTGTATCCACTGGCGAATGATTCTACTCTGGATGATTTTTATAAAGAAGCAGCAGAAGGTGTTCTGAATGATGCGCTGCATGAGTGCAGAACAGAGATCTGGAATGCGATTCACGCATTTTCTATGAAACTGATCTGTCTGTCTCCGGCTGAGTTTATTCATTTTGGAACGACAAGAGAACTGAGAGATCTTGTGACAAAGGATGTTCAGGATTATGAGTTCCTTGACTGGAAGATGATGGTAAATTCAGCGGTAAATGGAGAAGGATTTGCGGCACATAATGCATATGTGGGAAGAAGATCTCAGGTAGGTAAAGAATGTTATCTTGAGAATGCATATGTGATTGGGAATTCTGTGATCGGGGAAGGCTCAGTGCTTTCACATGTGAGAATTAATAACCGTGAAATTGAGGATCATGTTGTTATGCATGGCCTGGAATTGCTGAGTGGAAAACGCGTGATCCGTATTTATGGAGTCCCGGATAATCCGAAGGGAAAATATCCGGCAGGAGTTTCCTTCCTTGGAACTACACTGGAGCAGATGATGGGACAGAATGGCATCACAAGAGAGGATCTCTGGGAGGATGCGCTGCTTCAGGAAGGTGAGACGTATCTTTGGTTTGCAAATCTTTATCCGGTGTGTGACACGCATGAAGAAGCGCTTGATGCGGCAGAAGTATTATATAAGATGGCACAGGGTACAGCTACAGATGAGGAAGTTGCATCATGGCGCAATGCAGAGCGTATGAGCCTGTATTCCAGCTTCAATGCAGCGGATATTGCAGCTTCACGTAAGATAGAGTCAGAACTTGAAAACCGTATTCTGGCGAGAAAATTCATCTGGGAGCTGGAAGCGGACGTGCATTATGAGAAGGCGCTGGAAGTATTCGGTAAGAGAGGGATTACAGAGGAAATCTATCATTTACTTCTTCAGGATGCAGAGGAATCAGATTTCTCTTTGAAGATTCGTATTTATTATGCGATTTCCAGATACATGAAACATACAGGAACCAAATTTGACGGAGCACAGTATGATGAACTGGAGTCAAAATGTTTCGGTACGATTCAGGATGTGATCTATACAGAAGCAGAGAAAAAGCTGCCTGACAGCAAGGATTACAGAATTTCTAAAGATCAGGTGGACATAGCGCTTCCGGTACGTGTGAACTGGGGCGGTGGCTGGACAGATACTCCGCCACACTGTAATGAAAAGGGCGGTGTTGTTCTGAATGCTGCCATGAAGCTGCGTGGAATTAATCCGGTACAGATTACAGTGAAGCGTCTGGATGAGATGCACATTGAATTTGAAAGTAAAGATATCGGTGTATATACAACGATTGAGGATGCAGCAGAAGTTCAGGATTGTCACAATCCGTATGACTCTTTTGCCTTACATAAAGCCGCACTGATTGCCTGTGGTATTATTCCGGTAAAGGGCGAGGCCAATCTGAAAGAGATTCTGAATCGTCTTGGCGGCGGTATTTATCTTTCAACTCAGGTATACGGAGTCCCGAAGGGATCTGGTCTTGGAACCAGCAGTATTCTTTCAGGAGCGTGTGTAAAGGGAATCTTTGAGTTCCTTGGACTGGATCGTACAGATGCGGAGATTTATGATGTGGTTCTTGGCATGGAACAGATCATGAGTACCGGTGGCGGCTGGCAGGATCAGGTCGGCGGTCTGACCGATGGAATTAAGTTCATTACTACCAAGTCTGGAATTGATCAGAAGCTGAATGTGGAGAAGATTCAGATGCCAGAGGAAGCAAAGAAAGAGTTAAAGGACAGATTTGCGCTGATCTATACAGGACAGAGACGTCTGGCACGTAATCTTCTGCGTGATGTAGTCGGCGGTTATATTGGAGCCAGACCGGAGTCATTACATGCATTGAAAGAGATGAAAGCTGTTGCAGTACTGATGCGTTTTGCACTGGAGCAGGGCGATATTGGTGAGTTTGCGGAGCTTCTGAATCAGCACTGGGAGCTCTCATGCCAGTTGGATGGTGGAACAACCAATACGTGTATTGATCAGATTCTGCTTGTTTGTGATGAGCTGGTAGACGGAAAGTTTATCTCCGGAGCCGGCGGTGGCGGATTTATCCAGGTAATTCTGAAGAAAGGTGTCACAAAAGAACAGCTGCATGAGCGCCTCAGAGGTGTTTTCCAGGACAGCGGTGTAGACGTGTGGGATTGTGAGCTTTTGTTAGATTAAAAATTAATAGAAAGCGTTACAAGCTATAAAAATAAGAAAATTATGAGGCAGGGGATTTCTGCTTACTGTTCAGGCCATATCTAATCACTTTGCTGATTAAATATGGCCTGAATTACTGATTATTGCCGTATCAAATATTTTGATGGCTGACACAGTAAACAGGAAATTTTCTGTCTGTTATGAGTTACTGTTCACAGCATAGCTGCTCTTGCTATTTATAGGATACGATGGTAAAATCGAGAGAATAAACGAGAAATGAGTGCTGGTGTTTTACAAGGATGCAAGTTAAAAAATGTATATCACATTTTCGTTGCTTTAGTTATGTGAGGGTTACAAGAGCTTAAACATGCAAATGAAGATTTGTAAAAAACAGTCATAAATTAAGTGGGACAGGTTAAAATGGAACAGAATATAGTAATAAAAAATCTGCAGGAGAATCCGACGGAAGAGAATCTCTGGCAGGCGATAGTTGCCTTTCAGGGAGTGCCGTTCTGGACGGCTTCCGGGTTGCCGTTTCAGTATCAGTTAAAGGTTGGAAGAAATGGAAATCCGAACAGGGAATTGCTGATCGACCGCAGGGAACACAGTAAGACGTTGTCCTGGAGCAGTCTGAGACTTGCATTTGAACGGGCATTAGTACTGGACAGGGAAGAGATTGTAGAGCGCCCGAAAGCATTGGGAGATATCAGAGGAATTTCTTATGTCTATCCGATTTTATGGAAGTTCGGGTTAATTCAGGTGCCGGAGTGTGTTGCCCAGAAGATGACAGGAAATGAAAGTGATTAGAGCTTGTCTGAAAAATGTTTTCTGCAAAATATAAAGATATATGTCACAATTAGCGAAAATGTTTTTTCAGACACGCCCTGCAACAAGGTAAAGAAGTAAAAAAAGCCATAATGACCCAGACAATAAGCATTATGTGGAAAATGAAAGAAATAGTCAGAGAAATATGAAAGAAAGAAAAAAGAAAAGATACCATAAGCATTATAGAGCAATCAAGTATAAGAAGCGCATGGAAAAAGAGCAGAGGAAATCTGCTCAATCTGCGAGAAATAATGGAAAAAAGAACAAAAGAAAGAATATAAAAAACGAAAATGTGTTACAGGATAGAAACACAGGAAGAGCCAACACTAAGTTGATGAAATTGACGTTTAGCAGAGTGATTCCATTTGCGATTGCATTGGTGTGGTTGGGAGTACTTGTATTTTTATCCAGTCAGAATGGAGAGAGTACGGCTGCAACCAGCCTTCCTATGGCTGAATGGCTGCAACAACATATATTTACAACGATGGATGTAGGAACCGTTCATATGATGATTCGGCGGGATGCGCATTTTATCGTGTTTTTTGTAGAGTCATTACTTTTCCTGACAGCTGTTTATAATGTATGGGGAAAGTTATGGAGATCTGTTGCGACAGCGATAATACTTTGCGTTTCACTGGCTTATATTGATGAAGCACATAAAGTATTTATACCAGGACGACACTGCCAGTGGAATGAAGCTGGGATGAACGCGACTGGGGCGTTGCTTGGAATTGGTGTGTTTCTTATAATCTATTTTGTAGTGTGGGGAATTAGAAAGTTGATTCGACATTAAATAAAGAAGTGTGTGTGATTCTCTTCCTTTATTTGTATGTTTTTCATGGCAGAGCGGATTGGAAATGAAGTATAAAAGATAAAAATAAATCAGAGAGAATTTAAGAGGGCATATTACATGAATTTATCAAGTTTCATGTAATATGCCCTTTAATAATACGAACTTTTGAAATCTTATTTCAGCAGATCATCAAACAGTTTCTCTTTGTAAACTCCGTTCTGGATCAGTTTCTTGAAAGAATCTACTACAAAGTCTTTATCTTCTTTGTATGTAACACCAAACCATTTATCATTGGAGTCAAGTACTTTCACGGAAACTTCACCCTTCTGAAGAAGCTCGTCGATGTAGATCGGGAGAAGATATTCAGCTTTTAAGATCTTTTCAGCATCTGTCTTCTCGAAGAACTCAACGAATCCTTTTTCAAGAAGATCGATGAATTCTGGAGTAAGTCCCCACATATTCATAGATACATAGGAGTCTGCGTCAACCGGTGTAAGAGTTCCATCTTCGTTTACAGCAGCCCCATCTGCAGTTTTAACGATATTGGATGTCTCATGTACGGCTGTAAGAAGTCCATCTGCAGTTGTCTCGCAGATTCCTCTTGTTACGGCGCCGTTCTCGCTCAGAGTATTTTTCAGGATAAATCCTGCCATGCAGAATTCATTTGCCTTTTCAGGAGTGTAATTCTCAAGGAATGTATGAAGCTTTGTAAAGGCTTCTTTTCCATAATAGTCATCAGCGTTGATTACTGCAAATGGCTCGTGAAGTACGTCTTTGCACGCCAGAACTGCCTGACCTGTTCCCCAGGGTTTTGTACGGTCAGCAGGGCATTCGATTCCTTCCGGAAGATTCTCTCTTTCCTGGAATGCATATTCAATTTCAACATTCAGATCAGAACAGATCTTTTCAATTCTGTTACCGATTGCTTCTTTGAAAGCATCCTCGATATCCTTACGGATGATAAATACGATCTTGTTAAATCCTGCTTCGATTGCATCGTGGATAGAATAGTCCATGATGATCTCGCCGTGCATGCCTACTGGTTCGAGCTGCTTGATCCCGCCGCCAAAACGAGAACCAATACCAGCAGCCATAATTACTAATGCTGTTTTCATTTGTTTTATTTTCCTTCCTATATTTAGTTGTGCCTACGATCTAGTTGAAATAAGTATAATAAAATTTGGAAAATGATTCAAGGGTGTTTGTGACGGTTTGACACAATGCGTAAAGAATGTTGAAAAAAGTCGCAAGTTTTGGTACTTATGCATGATGAAAATACAAGAAATCGAGAAATAAAATAGTTCTTTGGGACACATGGGAGATTTATACTTTTTTTACTTTCCAAAAAAGAGGCTTTCGTGTAAAATAGTATACGGGATTTTTTATGTTACTCTAAAATGTTACTTAGTATGGAGAAAAAGATTACATTTCTGTGAATAAAGTATTTCACTCAGATTGGAAATGTGAATAACTTCATCAAAAAATTTAAAAAGGGGTATTTATTTATGTGTGGAATTGTTGGATATATTGGTGGAGATCAGGCAGCACCGATTTTGCTGCACGGACTTTCAAAACTGGAATACCGTGGATATGATTCAGCAGGTATTGCAATTCGTAACGAAGAGACAGGCAATATTTCTATTGTTAAGGCAAAAGGCCGTCTGAAGATTCTGTCAGAAAAGACAAATGATGGAAAGGCAGTACAGGGAACCTGTGGTATTGGTCACACACGTTGGGCTACACATGGAGAGCCGTCTGAGAATAATGCACATCCGCATTGCACAGATGACAAGTCAGTTGTACTTGTTCATAATGGAATTATTGAGAATTATCAGGAATTGAAAGACAAACTCCTGAAATCAGGATATACATTTTATTCACAGACAGATACAGAGATTGCTGTGAAACTGGTAGATTATTATTATAAGAAGACAGGAACTCCGCTTGAGGCGATTTCCAGAGCAATGCTTCGTATCAGAGGTTCCTATGCATTTGGAATTATGTTCCATGATCACCCGGGTAAGATCTTTGCAGCACGTAAAGACAGTCCTTTGATTATCGGTAAGAATGAGAATGGGTCTCTGATCGCATCAGATGTTCCGGCGATTCTTGATCTTACAAGAAATGTATATTACATCGGAAACCATGAAATTGCTGAACTGACACAGGATGAGATTCATTTTTATAACATCGACCGTGAAGAGATTCAGAAAGAGATGGTTGAGATTAAATGGGATGCAGAGGCGGCTGAAAAAGGCGGTTATGAGCATTTCATGTTAAAAGAGATTCATGAGCAGCCGCGTGCAGTGCGTGATACAATCGGTGCTTATGTAAAAGAAGGAAAGATTGATTTTACAGAGACAGGTCTGACGGATGAGAATCTGAAAGATCTGGAAAGAATTTACATTGTGGCATGTGGTTCAGCATATCATGTTGGTATGGTTGGAAAATATGTGATCGAAGAGATCGCAGATGTGCCGGTAGAAGTAGACCTTGCTTCTGAGTTCCGTTACAGAAATCCGAAGCTTGTGAAGAATTCTCTGGTTGTGATCGTATCTCAGTCAGGAGAGACTGCGGACAGTCTTGCAGCACTGCGTCTTGCAAAAGAGCGTGGAATTCCGGTACTTGGTATTGTGAATGTAGTTGGCTCCAGTATTGCACGTGAGAGCGATTATGTTCTGTATACTTATGCAGGACCGGAGATCTCCGTTGCCACTACAAAAGCTTACAGCACACAGCTGATCGCAATGTATCTTCTTGCAATCCAGGCAGCACAGGTAAAAGGCGTGATCGATGAAGCGCGCTGTGAAGAGCTGATTACTGAGATGGAGACACTTCCGGATAAGATTCAGAAGACACTGGATGACAAAGAGAGAATTCAGTGGTTCGCAAGTAAGTATGCGAATGCGAAAGATGTGTTCTTTATCGGACGTGGAATTGATTATGCGATCAGTCTTGAGGGAAGCCTGAAGATGAAAGAGATCAGCTATATTCATTCTGAGGCATATGCGGCAGGAGAACTGAAACACGGAACAATCAGTCTGATCGAAGATGGAATTCTGGTTGTCGGTGTGGCAACTCAGAAGGATCTGTTTGAGAAGACCATCAGCAACATGGTAGAGGTAAAGAGCCGTGGTGCTTATCTTATGGGACTTACAACTTACGGAAATTACAACATTGAGGATACTGCTGATTTTGCGGTATATGTACCGAACACAGAAGAGTATTTCACAACAAGTGTTGCAATTATCCCGCTTCAGCTCATGGGATATTATGTCAGCGTTGCCAAAGGTCTGGATGTAGATAAGCCGAGAAACCTTGCGAAATCTGTAACTGTAGAGTAAGCAGATATCCTCATAGTTATGGATAAAAAATCAAAATAAAGTGGATAATTCTGCTGAAATCACAAGTCAGTGTGGATAACTTTACAAATTGAAAAAACATGGAATATTCAGGCACATTTCCGAATAGACTTCCTACAGAGAGGAGAGTTGATTGGATGGCAGTACTTGGATATATCGGATGTTTTGCAGGAGGTCTGCTGACAGGTGTTGTTCTGATGTGCCTGTTGCAGGCGCATCGGGAAGATTAGAATATGTCTGAAAAAGGTGGAAGATGTTATACCAGTAATATGGTAGCATCTTCCGCTTTTTTTTCTTAATTATTTGTTGTTAAATTTTATATCTAATTTTCAATTATCCGCATAAACACTATACATTCAAGCATTTTGAAGTATAGAAAAACACTCAT
>NZ_CAKRDI010000006.1 GCF_934309415.1 uncultured Mediterraneibacter sp. | reverse complement strand
TCCATTGCAACTGTGTCCAGAGTGGTCAATGGAAGCCCGAGAGTAAGCGAGAAAACAAAACAGAAAGTGCTGGCTGTGATGGAGGAAAATGATTACACGCCGAATGTCTTCGCAAGAGGACTTGGACTTGGATCAATGAAGACAGTGGGAATCATTTGCCCGGACATTTCAGACAGTTACATGTCGAAAGCGGTTTCCTACCTGGAAGGTCGTTTACATGAATACGGATACGACTGTATCCTTGGATGCAGCGGGTTCAAGCAGAAAGAGAAAGAAAATTACGTGAATCTGTTATTGTCAAAGAAGATTGACACTCTCGTACTTGTAGGTTCCACTTATGCAGGAAACGGAAAAGATGAGGATGACACAGATTACATCAGAGAAGCCGCAGAACAGACACCGATTTTTATCATCAATGGTAGAGTGTGTGGCAAGAATATCTATTGCGCTTGCGCGGATGATTATCATGCGACTTACGAAGTAACGAAGTCCATGATCCGTAGAGGAAGAGAGAGAATCCTTTTCATGTATGATTCGGATTCTTTCAGTGGACGCCAGAAGATGAAAGGATATGAGGCTGCACTTGCAGACGCAGGATATCCAATCAGAGGCGAGCTGAAATTCCGCACGAAGAATGACATTGAATATACGAAGAATCTGCTCTTAGAGTACAGCAGAACTCTGGAGTTTGACGGAGTGCTTGCAACAGATGATGCGATGGCAGTCGGAGCAGTGAAATATGCAAAGGTGAAAGCCATTTCCGTTCCGGAAGAGCTGTCGATCAGCGGATACAATGATTCCATTATGGCTGTCAGCAGTGAACCGGAGCTGACTTCTGTGGACAGTAAGCTCAATGTGCTTTGCAAGACAACCGTAGATCATATGATCAGCTTGCTGGAGAAGCAGGAAGAGATTGAGAAGAAAGTGGTTGTGCCGTGTGAGATCGTGAAGCGGTGCACGACAGATTTTTAGAGAAATAAGTGGAAATCCTCGGCAATTCAATTACCGGGATGAAAATGCAGGAAATTAAAGAGAAGAATGGTGATGAGAAGTCGAGAGTGTATGGGGATACATTCTCGATTTTTTCGTCCAACCTTTTGCCCCGGATATCTATAGATTAATGAGGAAAATCATGATAAGATAGAAGCACATGAAACGGACAGAACAGATTAAAGGGATGCTGCGGCATTTCTGTGAGAAGAAAGTATAGACTGGTATAGAATCAGCAGTATAGAAAAATGGAGGTTGTCAGAAGTATGGGAGGTTATCTGAATCCAGGAAGTGATCTTTTTGAAATGGCTTTGAGATCACAGATATTTGTTGATAAAAGCGGACTGATAGAGAAAACAAATCGCTGTGTACGAACATTACAGAGATATATTTGCGTGAGCAGACCAAGAAGATTCGGAAAATCTATGGGTGTTGATATGCTTGCAGCTTATTATGATAGAAGTGTAGATACAAAGGAATTGTTTCAAGAATTAAAAATCAGCAGCACGAAAGAATATGAAAAACATTTGAATCAATATGATGTTTTGAAAATAAATATGCAGGAATTCCTTAGTGCGACCGAAAATATAGATCAGATGCTTCGTATGTTAAATGATTATCTCCTTTTTGACCTGAAAGAACAGTATGAACAGGTACGATTCCGTGATGAAAACAATCTGGTTCAGGTAATGAAAGATGTTTATAGTTATACAAAACATCCTTTTGTAATATTAATTGATGAGTGGGACTGCCTGTTTCGAGAATATCAGCAAGATCAGGAAGCGCAGAAAAAATATCTGGATTTTTTAAGATTCTGGTTGAAAGATAAAGAGTATGTGGCGTTGGCTTATATGACAGGAATTCTTCCAATCAAAAAATATGGTTCTCATTCCGCACTCAATATGTTCACAGAATATTCCATGACAGATCCAGGTGATCTGGCAGAGTACTTTGGTTTTACAGAAACAGAAGTTGAAATTTTATGTGAAAAATATAAAATGAGTTTCGAAGAAGCAAGTGCATGGTACAATGGGTATCATTTGATTTCGCACGAAGAGGGGGTGCGAAAAGTTTATTCCATGTATAGTCCGAAATCTGTAGTAGAAGCAATGCAGAAGAGAAAATTCGGAACATATTGGAATCAGACAGAGACGTACGAAGCACTTAAAGTATATATTCAGATGAACATGGATGGGTTGAAAGATACCATTATTGAAATGCTTGCAGGAGAAAAAGCACGAATCAATACAGGAACATTCAGCAATGATATGACAACATTTGCAACAAAAGATGATGTATTGACCTTGTTGGTACACCTAGGATATCTGACCTATGATAATGAGAAAGAAACAGTTGAAATCCCAAATAGAGAAGTGTCTCAGGAATATGTAAATGCAATCAGTACAATGGATTGGACAGAAGTAATTCGGTCAATAAATGCTTCTAGAAAATTGTTGGAAGCATTATGGAATATGGATAGTGAAAAGGTTGCAAATGGAATTGAACAGGCGCATAAAGAGATTTCAATATTGGAGTACAATGATGAGAATTCATTAAGCTGTGCAGTTAATCTGGCATTTTACTTTGCAAGAGAATATTATACTATTATTAGAGAAATGCCAGGTGGTAGAGGATTCGCAGATATTTGTATGATACCAAGAAAAATTCATCTCGATAAACCAGCTGTAGTGATTGAATTGAAGTGGGATAAAAGTGCAGAAGGTGCGATACAGCAGATTAAAAATAAAGAATATATAGATGCGCTAAAGGATTATCAAGGTGATTTGCTCTTAGCCGGTATTAATTACGATAAAAAGACGAAAAAACATAGCTGTATTATCGAAAAATGGAATCTGTAAGATTGCATAAATAAAAAGAAAACACATTGATTAAATGGAGTATGTAATGGGAAAGGATTTCTCTGAATGAAAAGAAAAGTAGCAATCGGAATACAAGATTTTTCAAAAATAAAAGAACGAAATGCTTTTTATATAGATAAGACCGAGTTTATCAGAGAATGGTGGGAATCAGGAGATGACGTAACTCTGATTACAAGACCACGCCGTTTTGGAAAGACATTGACGATGAGCATGGTAGAACAATTCTTTTCAATTGATGTTCAGAATACAGAAGAACTGTTTCAGGATACAGAAATAAAACAAGCAGAAGAAGTGTGGAAATTGAAAGGAAGTTATCCGGTGATCTCACTCACTTTTTCGGATGTGAAAGAAACAGATGGAGAGAAAGCGAAGAGAAGAATAGCAGGACTGATTGCAGAAATATATAACCGTTTTGCATACCTGACAGAGAAGGAGATTATGACTCCGGCAGAAAAGGATTATTTTTGGAATATCGCATTTCAGAAAGAACCAGAAGAAATTGTTGTATCTCTGCGAAGACTTTCTGAATTCCTCTATCGATATTACGGAAAGAAAGTGCTGATTCTTCTGGATGAATATGACACACCGTTGCAGGAAGCATATGTGGACGATTACTGGGATGAACTTACATTATTCATCCGTGGGCTTTTTAATGCTTCATTCAAAAGCAACCCATATCTGGAAAAGGCAATCCTTACAGGAATTACCCGTGTGAGTAAAGAGTCTGTCTTTTCTGATCTGAACAATCTTAAGGTTATTACAACAACATCGAATGAATATGCAGACAGCTTTGGCTTTACAGAAAAAGAAGTTTTTGCAGCATTGGATGAATACGGAAAGAGTGACAAGAAAGCAGTTGTAAAAGAATGGTATGATGGTTTTACATTTGGAGATTGTGTAGATATTTATAATCCATGGTCGATCATTAATTACCTTGATACTGGAAAACTGGGAGCATATTGGGCAAACACCAGTTCCAACAGTCTGATTGATAAGTTAGTACGAAGTGGAAATGTATCGGTAAAAGAAGATTTTGAGACTTTATTACAAGGAAGGTATCTGATAAAGCAGATTGATGAACAGATTGTATATGATCAACTTTATACAAAAGAAGATGCAATCTGGAGTCTCCTTCTCGCAAGTGGATATCTAAAAATAGAAAAAATAGAATTCGACGAGAGAACAGGGGAACTTGATTATTATCTCAGTTTGACAAATAAAGAAGTGCGAATTATGTTCATACGGATGATTCGTGACTGGTTTGCAAATTATGATTGCGGATATAATGAATTTATCCAGGCATTACTCAGTAATGATTTGGAGGCAATGAATGTATATATGAACAGAGTGGCGTTAAATACATTCAGTTTTTTCGATAGCGGAAAAAGACCATCAGCAGAAAGCGAACCGGAGAGATTTTATCATGGGTTTGTTCTCGGATTGTTAGTTGAACTGGAAGATCGTTACTATATCTCCTCCAATCGAGAAAGCGGATTTGGAAGATATGATGTAATATTAGAACCGAGGGACAAGAATGAGGATGCATATATTATAGAATTCAAGGTTTACGATCCGGAAAAAGAGAAGACACTGGAAGATTCAGTGAAGGATGCTTTGAAGCAGATAAAAGATCAGAAATACGAGACTGAGTTAATAAAGCGGGGGATTCTGACAGAAAATATCCGGGAATATGGGTTTGCATTTTATGGAAAGAAAGTGCTGATTGGAAAGAAAATAGATAACTAATAATTATAAATAATATATTGAGGCAGAAAGGACATCAAGTAACATGTTATACGATGAGATTATGAAGATTGTAACACTGGCAGGAGAATTAATCCTTCAGGCGCAGGATGAGGAACTAACTGTTTTTGATAAAGAAGGAACAGCAAATTTTGTAACCAAACATGATAAACAGATCCAGTTTTATCTGATCCAGAATTTAAGACAACTTCTTCCGGATGCTAATTTTCTGGCAGAAGAGGATGGAATGCAGCAGGAACTTGGAGATGAGTATTGTTTCATCATTGATCCAATCGATGGAACAACAAATTTTATCTTTGATTATAAACACAGTTGTATTTCTGTAGGTCTTGCAAAATACGGAAGAATGCAGTTTGGATGTGTGTATAATCCATACACGAGAGAAATGTACTCCGCGGTAAAGGGAGAAGGCGCCAGGTTAAATGGAAAAGAGATTCACTGTTCTGATAAAGGCCTTGCGGACAATCTGGTTGCATTCGGAACGGCTCGTTATCAGACGGATGATACAGACAGAATTTTTGATTATGCAAAGAAATTGTATCTGAACAGTTTGGGCATCCGTGCCGGCGGTTCGGCGGCGTTGGATATCTGTAGAGTTGCATCAGGAGCAAACGGAGTTTATATAGAACTGATGCTGCAGCCTTGGGATTACGCAGCAGCATCTCTTATTGTAATGGAAGCGGGTGGATTTATTTCTTCTGCGGAGGGTGGAATTCTTACATTGGATAAACCTTGTTCTGTGCTGGCGGCAGGAAGACAGTGCTGGAAAGAGGCTGTGAAACTTCTGGGAGAATGAGAAAAAGAAAGTGCTGATCGGGGGATGATAAACTGGATGCATATCTTGAGAATAGAATCACAGGAGTATAGTGTGCGACAGCTAAAAATATATTAAGAAAATGTCAGATGTTTGGGACAGCGAAATGTTCTGGATATCTGACATTTTTTATCATTTACAATTCCGATCCATATTGTATAATAAAAAATATAAAAAATATATAAAACATAGTTGACAGATAGGTATTAACGGTATATAATACAAACCATGAAAAACATACCAACTAAGTAGGAAAGAAATAACAGCTGTTTAAGAATACCCGAGAAACAGCAACAAGAAATAGAAAGAGAGGATATAGATTATGGCAGCTATTTATAAAGGAACACTTGGACTGATCGGAAACACACCACTTGTTGAGCCGGTGAATCTGGAAAAAGAGCTTGGACTTGAAGCAACAATCCTTGTAAAGCTTGAGTATCTCAACCCGGCCGGAAGCGTAAAAGACCGTGTTGCAAAAGCAATGATCGAGGATGCCGAAGAAAAAGGTCTTCTGAAAGAAGGTTCCGTAATCATTGAGCCAACATCAGGAAACACAGGAATTGGTCTTGCATCAATCGCAGCAGCAAAAGGATACAGAATCATCCTTACCATGCCGGAGACCATGAGTGTTGAGAGAAGAAATATCCTCAAAGCTTACGGAGCAGAAATTGTTCTGACAGAGGGAGCAAAAGGAATGAAGGGAGCCATCGCAAAAGCAGATGAGCTCGCAAAAGAAATTCCAAACAGCTTTATCCCGGGACAGTTCGTAAATCCGGCAAACCCGAAGATGCACAAAGAGACAACCGGACCGGAGATCTGGAAAGATACAGACGGAAAGGTAGACATCTTTATCGCAGGAGTAGGAACAGGTGGAACACTGACAGGAGTTGGCGAATATCTGAAATCCCAGAATCCGGATGTCAAGATCGTAGCACTTGAGCCTGCAACATCACCGGTACTTTCCGAAGGAAAAGCAGGAGCTCATAAGATCCAGGGAATCGGAGCCGGATTTATTCCGGAAGTACTGAATACAACAGTATATGATGAAGTTTATAAAGCAGACAATGAAGAAGGATTTGCAACAGCAAAACTGCTTGCAAAATACGAAGGAATCCTGGTAGGAATTTCTTCAGGAGCAGCTCTTTCAGGAGCAATCGCACTTGCGAAACGTCCGGAAAACAAAGGTAAGACAATTGTTGCTTTACTTCCGGACAGCGGAGACAGATATTACTCCACACCACTCTTTACTGAGTAAATAAAATAAAAAGTCAATGACGATTCACTTTATAAAAGATAGATAGAATATCTGAAAACAGATGAAAAAAATATTTTATAAAATTTAAAATTACAGATAAGCAGATCCACAAAGAAATCTGCAAAACTGGAGAATAGAAAACAGAGCATAAGAAAAGGAGATTAAAACAATGGCAAAATTAGAGAGAAAAGACAGAAAATTCAAATTTGAAACATTACAGCTTCATGTAGGACAGGAGCAGCCGGATCCGGTAACAGATGCAAGAGCAGTACCGATCTACCAGACATCTTCCTATGTATTCCGCAACAGCCAGCATGCAGCAGATCGTTTTGGACTGAAAGACGCAGGAAATATTTACGGACGTCTGACAAACCCGACAGAAGATGTATTTGAGAAGAGAATCGCAGCTCTTGAAGGTGGTACAGCAGCACTTGCAGTAGCATCCGGAGCAGCAGCGATCACATACACAATCGAGAACCTGGCTCAGCAGGGAGATCACATCGTATCTGCAAAGAACATTTACGGAGGATCTTTCAATCTTCTTGAGCATACACTTCCAAACTATGGAATTACAACAACATTCGTAGACATCTTCAACCTGGAAGAAGTTGAGAATGCAATTCAGGAGAATACAAAAGCAGTTTACATCGAGACTCTTGGAAACCCGAACTCAGATGTAGTTGATATTGAAGCAATCGCAGAGATCGCACATAAGCATAAAATTCCGCTTGTTGTAGATAATACATTTGCAACACCATACCTTGTAAGACCGATCGAGTACGGTGCTGATATCGTAGTTCACTCTGCTACAAAATTCATCGGTGGACACGGAACAACAATCGGTGGTGTCATCATCGAAGGTGGTAAATTTGACTGGGAAGCTTCAGGAAAATTCCCGTCACTGACAGAGCCAAACCCGAGCTACCATGGAATCAGCTTCACAAAAGCATGCGGACCAGCTGCATTCGTTACAAAGATCAGAGCAATCCTCTTAAGAGATACAGGAGCAACAATTTCTCCAATCAGCTCCTTCATCTTCCTTCAGGGACTTGAGACACTCTCCCTTCGTGTAGAGCGTCACGTAGAGAATGCACTGAAAGTAGTAGAATACCTGAACAATCATCCACAGGTAGAGAGAGTACATCATCCATCTGTAGATGCAGATCCGAAACAGCAGGAACTTTACAAGAAATACTTCCCGAACGGCGGTGGATCTATCTTTACATTCGAGATTAAGGGAGATGCTGCAAAAGCTCAGGAATTCATCGACAATCTGGAATTGTTCTCACTGCTTGCTAACGTAGCTGATGTTAAATCACTGGTTATCCACCCGGCTACAACAACACACAGCCAGTGCACAGAAGAAGAGCTTCTTGATCAGGGAATCAAGCCAAACACAATCCGTCTGTCCATCGGAACAGAGAACATTGATGATATCATTCAGGATCTGGATGAGGCATTCAAAGCAATTCAGTAAGGATAATAAGAACAGAATAAAAATATTATGTAGCTGGTTGCAGTATCCAGCAGTCAGGTACATGGATCAGGAGCAGCAGA
This sequence comes from uncultured Mediterraneibacter sp., assembly GCF_934309415.1. GTDB lineage: Bacteria > Bacillota > Clostridia > Lachnospirales > Lachnospiraceae > Mediterraneibacter. Next base: position 120,068 of record NZ_CAKRDI010000006.1, on the reverse strand, counting down.
AAAACTGCTCCTGCGATTTTTATAGTAATTCGGCCATAAAGTGGCGGATTCAAGCTTCGCGGTTGAATTGTTATTAATTTTTAGAAAAGGAGTAGAAGAGTTTGAAATTATCAAAGAAAAGCAGATATGGCCTTCGGGCACTTATAGACCTGGCTGTGAATTCACGGACAGAACAGGTATCACTTGGAAGCATTGCACAGAGAAATGACATTTCTGCCCAGTATCTTGAACATGTATTTTCAGCCCTTCGTAAGGCTCATATCGTAAAGAGTATCAAAGGTTCCCAGGGAGGATATTTCCTTCAGAAGGATCCAAAAGAGATTACAGTTGCACAGATTGTAGAAGCATTGGAAGGAAGTTATAACCTTGAAGATGAGATTGACAGCTCGTCAGTAGGACGTGGCGATCAGGAGGCAATCCAGCATCTGATCATTGAACGGATCAATAACAGTGTTCAGGAGATTCTCGAGGATGTGACTTTGAAGGATCTTGTGGATGCATATGAAGGGTATCAGGATTCCGTAGAGGGAATGTACTATATTTAAAAATAAAAAATCTTTTCGTTTCCTTGAAATATAGGAGACAGTAAGATATAATACTTCAAGCGCCGACAGCTGGTAACAGGTGCACAGTGGATTTTTTGATCCCGTGTCTGTCGGCGTAAAAATTTAATTATAAAACATACTAAAACGATAGGTAATGAGCAAACGGAGGCAGATAACATGGCAGAACAATATAAATTTGAGACACGATGTATTCATGGGAATGGCGGTTTTGTAGGAGAACATCCATATGGAGCTGTTTCCGTTCCCATTTTTCAGACAGCAACTTTCGCACACCCGGGAATCGGGAAAAGTACAGGATATGATTATTCCCGCGAAAGCAATCCGACACGTTATGAACTGGAGAGTGTAATGTCTTCTCTGGAAGGTGCAGATGACAGCATTGCATGTGCGACAGGAATGGCAGCGATCGGGATCTGTCTGGAACTTTTTGAAGAAGGTTCCCATATTCTCTGTACAGAGGATCTGTATGGAGGAACTGTAAGAATGTTTGAAAGTATCGGAGAAAAGAGAGGATTAAGCTTCTCTTATGTAGATACTTCTGATATCGAGCTGGTAAGAAAAAACATTCGTAAGGAAACAAAGGCACTTTATATCGAGACACCAAGTAACCCGACGATGCGCATCACAGATTTTGCTGAGATGAAGAAACTGGCAGATGAGTTTGGACTGCTGATCATTGCAGACAATACATTCCTTTCTCCATATTTTCAGAAACCGCTGCAGCTGGGAGCTGATATTGTAATTCACAGTGGAACAAAATTCCTTGGAGGACATAATGATGTCCTTGCCGGATTTGTATGTATCAAAGGAAAAGAACTGTCAGAAAAATTGCGTTATACTTATAAAACAGTAGGATGCAGTCTGTCTCCATTTGACAGTTTCCTCGTACTTCGCGGAATCAAGACACTTTCTGTTCGTCTGGAGCGTCAGCAGGACAATGCAAAGAAGGTTGCACTGTGGTTGAAGAACAGACCGGAAGTGACAGCAGTTTACTATCCGGGACTGGAAGATCATCCGGGCTATGAAGTGAATAAGAGACAGGCTACAGGATCAGGAAGCATGATTTCCTTCCGTTTGGATTCTGTAGAACGTACAAGAAAAATCTTAGAGAGCGTAAAACTGATTTCTTATGCAGAAAGTCTTGGAGGAGTGGAATCCCTGATTACATATCCGATGCTGCAGACACACGGTGATGTGCCGGTAGAGACAAGAGAACGCCTTGGAATTACAGAAGATTTTCTCAGAATGTCTGTTGGAATCGAGAATGCAGAAGATCTGATCGCAGATCTGGAGCAGGCATTTGAATAAAAATATTTCTGAAAGATATGTTTAAGACAATGTATGTGTTTTCTGCATCAGTCAGTGAAGAAATTGATATGGAATTAAACTGCAACAGAAGATATTTATAGATTGTAGCAGGTATTTTGCAGAGAATGATTCTTAGAACAGGTTTTATATTGTAAAAATAACAGGCAGAAAGAGAGAAGCAAATGAGTGAGAAAAATTTAAATTTTGATCAGCTGGTAGACAGAAGAGGAACCCACAGCCTGAAATACGATTTCGCAGAGGCAAGAGGAAGGAAAGCAGATATTCTGCCTCTGTGGGTTGCCGACATGGATTTTAGAACCTCTTCTTTTGTTCAGGATGCACTGTGCAGACAGGTGGAGCATGGAGTCTATGGATATACAGAATCAGATGACGAATATTATAATGCAGTTAATGCATGGATGGAGCGTCGTCACGGATGGAAAATCGAGAAAGACTGGATCGTAAAGACTCCGGGAATCGTATTTGCACTGGCAATGGCAGTAAAAGCTTATACAGAACCGGGAGATTATGTTCTGATCCAGAATCCGGTATATTATCCGTTCCGTGAGGTGATCGAGGCAAATGACCGCGAGGTGGCAGACAACGTGCTGGTTCAGAAAGAAGATGGAAGTTACGAGATTGATTTTGAAGATTTCGAGCGTCAGATTGTAGAGAAACATGTGAAACTGTTCCTTTTCTGCAGTCCGCATAATCCGGTCAGCCGTGTATGGACGAAAGAAGAGATAGAGCGTCTGGGAGATATCTGCCTGAAGCATCATGTAATCATTGTAAGTGATGAAATTCATGCAGATTTCGTATTTGAGGGAAAACATCAGGTACTTGTGGACCTGAAGGAAGAGTATAAAGATATTACAGTGACCTGTACATCTCCTGGAAAAACATTTAACCTTGCGGGACTTCAGATTTCCAATATTGTGATTCCAAATGAAGCGCTTCGTAAAGCTTTTCATCATCAGGTGACGGCAGCAGGATACAGTCAGGTAGGAGCACCTGGAATCTTTGCGCTGATCGCTGCCTACACAGAGGGCGAAGAATGGTATCAGGCGATGAAACGGTATGTGAAATCGAATATTGATTTTACGCATAACTGGATCAAAGAAAACTTACCACAGATTAAAGTGACAAAGACAGAGGGAACTTATCTGGTTTGGATGGATTTCCGTGCACTGGGACTTTCTGACAGTGAGTTAAAAGATCTGATCGAAAAGAAAGCAGAAGTATGGCTGGACGGTGGTGAGATCTTTGGCGAGTCAGGAAGAGGATTTGAGAGAATCAACGTGGCATGCCAGAGAGAAACTCTGGTGGAGGCACTGAACAGAATTAAAAAAGCGATTGAAGCGTAAGAGTTAGTCGGTTTGAAAATAGTGCATTAAATTGTAGAATGGATAAAAAAAGAATCGGTACAGTGAGGATAGAGAGCACTCATTGTACCGACTTTTTTATATATTAGGAAAGTGCTCTTTCCTAATATATAAAAACGCTCCGCGAGGATGCGCACTGCGGCGTACAAGGAAGATGTCGCAAGCGACCGCCGCAGGCGCTAGAATGTGCCAAGGCACATTCTTTGTTCTTTCGTTTAAAGTTCATTTTTCGAATTGCGATGTGTATCTCATGGAACTATTTCCGGATATTTTCATTACAGTAAATCAGCGGATTTCGAATATTTGGAGGATTGTGGGAGCAGCATAGCTGCGGAGTAATCCGGGGTATCAATAGTTGTTGCATCAGTCATAATCAAACATCAGGCTTTAATAAACACTTCCAGGATTTTATGAAGTGATTCATGAAGATACGGCATATATTCTTTCATTGTTACAGGTTGATTTCTCAAAATACAGTTATAACTTGTAGAACCAATCAGCTCAATGATTGTGAAAAGCATCAGTTCCGGTGAAGTACAGTTAACTTGATATTTCTCCAGTGAGTTCAGGTAATGTGTATAAAATTTCTCAGAAACAACAGCACTTGTAGTCGAAAAAGTATCCTGGAAAACTCCCCAGGACAGATTCTTTGCCAGGAACTTGATAAGAGCCTGATCTGTTTCAAAACGACCGATGATATAATCTGTCATAAATAAAATTTCATCTTCAAAACTGAGAATCTGTTCCTGATCCAGAGCATGATGCGCATCATCAAACAACTGTCCTGCTTTGAATGCGATCAGCTTGTCTCTTAAATCATACTTATCCTTAAAATATAAATAGAAAGTTCCCTTTGCCAGTCCGGCCTGAGTTACAATATCAGAGACGGTTGTCTTTGCAAACCCCTTTCCCGTAAACAGATCAAATGCGGTCTGAAGAAGAGCATTTTTCTTTAATTTTTTGTTGTCATCTACTTTTCCCATAGAATTTCATCCTCTTTTCTTTTCAAAATATGTTTTATTATTCCATTTAAACTGCCGCTATATTAAGAGGGGGATACGTTATTGTTTGCAGCGATACTTTGAACAATAACAAACCGTACATCTGCCGTGCAGTCAGCAAAGTGATTGACATGGGAGCAGCATAGCTGCGGAGCAATCCGGGGTATCAAATGAGTGGCAAAAGACCTTTTGACACTCATATCATATGAATAATAAGACATTCGATTAAGAAAATGTATATAAATATATCTATACCTTAGGACAATATTTCCGAAATGTCAATAAAAATGACTGATTTTCATTTTTTAAACAAAAAATATTGACTATTGGTCATTTTGAGCTATACTATAGGGGTGACGAGAAAAAGTAAGACAGAATTAAGGAGATGGTACAAATGGTCAAAGTAGGTAAATGGATTGCCAAACATAGGATTCTAATGTTAGTGATCGGATTCCTGCTGATTATCCCGTCGGTCATCGGGATGGCAAAGACGCGAGTCAATTATGACCTGCTGAGTTATCTGCCGGAACATCTTGAAACGGTCAAAGGTCAGGATATTATGGTAGATGAGTACGGCATGGGTGCATTTTCCATGGTGGTTGTGGAAAATATGGAACTAAAGGATGTCCAGAAGCTGGAAGAGAAATTCAGCGAAGTGGATCATGTGAAAGATGTTCTCTGGTACGATGATGTGGCAGATATCAGTCTTCCGGTTGAGATGATCCCGAAAGACTTAAGAGAAGCATTTTTCCAGGGCGATGCAACGATGATGCTTGTATTATTTGATAATACAACTTCTTCGGATGATTCTATGAATGCAGTTGAAGAACTGAGAAAGATTGCAAACGATCAGTGCTTTATCAGTGGTATGACAGGAGTTGTTACAGATATTAAGAATGTAGCACTTCAGGAACTTCCGGTTTATGTAGTCATCGCAGCACTGCTAAGTCTGGTAGTTCTGGAACTGACATCCGGATCTTTCGTAGTTCCGGTCCTTTTCCTGATCAGTATCGGACTTGCAATCCCTTACAATCTGGGAAGTAACATTTTCCTGGGAGAAACCTCTTATATAACAAAAGCACTGACAGCGGTATTACAGTTGGGAGTTACGATGGATTATTCCATTTTCCTGCTGAACAGTTATGAAGAGAACAAGAAACGATTCCCGGGAGAGAAAGAACGTGCGATGGGGCATGCGATTGCAAATACATTTAAGTCCGTCGCAGGAAGTTCCGTTACAACAGTAGCCGGATTCGTTGCACTGTGTGTTATGACATTTGCACTTGGACGTGACCTTGGAATTGTAATGGCGAAAGGTGTTCTGATCGGAGTGCTCTGCTGCGTAACAGTACTTCCTTCACTGGTACTTGTCTTTGACAAACCGATCGAGAAGACACAGCACAAATTACTGTTGAGTAACATGGACAGACCGTCAGCATTCATAACAAAGCATTATAAAGCATGGATCCTGATCTTTCTGGTGTTACTGTTCCCGGCGATTTACGGAAACAATCACACAAAGATTTATTACAACATTGCAGAATCACTTCCATCTACGCTGGACAGTAATGTGGCAAATGATGAATTGAAAAAGACATTTAACATGAGTAATATCCATATGGTTATGATGGATAGAAACATGGATGCAAAAGAGAAACAGAAGATGTTCAATGATATCGATGAAGTGGACGGAGTGAAATGGACGATCAGCATGAACTCTCTGATCGGACCGTCGGTTCCGGATTCGATGATTCCAAAGGACATCAAAGAGATGCTTCAGAGTGATGATTATGAACTCGCATTTATCTGCTCTGAGTATGAATCAGCGACAGATGAAGTAAATGCACAGATTGCCCAGATTGATAAAATCGTAAAGAATTATGATAAGACAGGAATGGTCATCGGTGAAGCACCGTTGATGAAAGACCTGCAGGATGTAACAGATACAGACCTTGTAAGAGTTAACGTCCTGTCCATCGCAGCGATTTTTGTAATCATTATGATTATTTTCAAATCAATTTCACTGCCGATCATTCTGGTAGCTGTTATTGAATTTGCGATTATGGTAAATATGGCGATCCCGTTTTATCAGGAAGTCAGCCTTCCGTTCGTGGCAAGTATCGTTATCGGTGCGATCCAGCTGGGAGCAACCGTTGACTATGCAATCCTGATGACCACCCGTTATCAGAAAGAACGTCAGAGAGGAAAAGCAAAGATGGAGGCAATCGGTATTGCACATAAAACAAGCATGCCGTCCATCATCAGCAGTGGACTTAGCTTTTTCGCAGCAACATTCGGAGTAGCTCTTTACTCAAAGGTAGAGATGATCGGATCTATCTGTACACTGCTTGCAAGAGGAGCGATTATCAGTATGATCGTAGTTATCATGGTATTACCGGCAATGTTTATGATCTTTGATAAACTGATCTGCAAAACATCGATCGGATTTCTTAAGGAAAGGAAGTAAAAGTTATGAATAAGAATAGAAAAATCAAACGTACACTTACAACTTCACTCGCAGTTGGAATGTCAGTTATGATGGGAGCAGTTCCGGTATACGCCGCAGGAAGCAGTTCCACAGACAATGCTGTTTATAAAGATGAAACAGTTTATGTAAATGCAGATGCAACAGGAAAGACAGATTCTATTACCGTATCCAACTGGCTGAAGAATTCCGGCAGTGTATCAGGATCTCTGACAGATGCCAGTGAGCTGAAAGATATTAAGAACATCAAAGGTGATGAGACTTTTACAACAAGCGGTAATAAGCTGACATGGAAGACAGAAGGAAATGATATTTACTATCAGGGAACAACGAATAAAGAACTTCCGGTTACAGTGAAACTGACTTATTATCTGGACGGAAAAGAGATCAAACCAGATGATCTGAAAGGAAAGAGTGGACATCTGAAAATTAAAGTCGATTATACAAATACAGAGAAAAAGACAGTAGAAGTGGACGGAAAGAAACAGGAAGTTTATACACCGTTTGTAATGATGACCGGTATGATTATGCCGAATGAGACATTCAGCAATGTAACGATCGACAATGGTAAAGTAATTTCCGATGGAAGCAAAAATATCGTTGTTGGTTTCGGTATGCCGGGACTGAAAGACAGTCTGAATCTGGATGATGCAGAAGACAAAGATCTGACCATTCCGGAAAGTCTTGAAGTAGAGGCAGATGTAACAGACTTTACAATGTCCGCTACATTTACAGTAGCACTGACAGATCTGCTGGATGACATGAACATTGATGATATTGCAGATTTTGATGAACTTCAGGATTCACTGGATGAACTGGAAGATGCAGCACTGGAACTGGTAAGCGGATCCAACACACTTGCAGATGGAGCAGGAACTCTGGCAGACGGCGTGGACAGCTACACTGAAGGTGCAGATACATTAAATGAAGCAATCCAGACTTATCTTGGAACAAACGGACAACTTAGTGGAAGTGTCACAGAGTATGTGAACGGTGTAAATAAAGTAGTCAAAGGTGTACAGGATTACACAGACGGAGCCAATACACTGGCAGACGGAGTTACATCTTATATTGACGGAGAAAAACAGCTGGCAGCAGGAGCTGCAAAATTATCTGCACTGAGCAGTGGACTGCAGCAGGTACAGGATGCAGTGGCACAGCTTGAGGCAGCAACAGACGGAGAAGGAAGCACAACAGAAGATCTGCAGGCAGCTTCTCAGGCACTGGCAGCAGGAACAGCACAGATGAAAGCAGCACTTGGCTCGGATGAAGTGCAGGCACTGCTTGGTCAGGTAAATGACATGGTACAGACAGGAAATACACTGTTGAGCGAGACAAAGACACTTGGTTCTATGTTGCAGAATGACATCGCTGCACCAATCACAACCATTGCAACGACACTTCAGGAGATGCAGGGAGCGCTTGCAGGAATTAATGAGATCCAGTCTAACATCCAGGCAGCATGTGAATCGATCAACACACTGGTTGCACAGGATAACTCAGTGATCGAGCAGGCAAGAAATACAGCAGCATCCAGCTCAGAGACAATTTCCAGTTCCATCGGAGCACTGGAAGCTAAGAGGAATGAAGCAAGCAATAATGGAGATGAAGAGACAGCAAATGCCCTGCAGTCATCCATCGATGCACTGTATGCAGCAAAAGATGCGACAGATGGCGTAAGCAATAACTTACAGACACTGACAGGAGTAGATCCAAGTCAGCTTCCATCCATTGATACAGAAGCCATTCAGCAGAATATTGATGTGATTACATCTGAGGCCGGAAAATTACAGACTGCACTTCCTCAGTTACAGGCAGCAATTCCGGAACTGGAGAAACAGTTACAGAGCATTGAGGCGGCAGAAGGTGTTCTTGCACAGGCAGATCAGTTGAAGACACTGACAGGCAGCGTAGATCAGTTGGATGCAGGAATGCAGGGACTGAACTCAGCAATCGGTACACTTCACAGCAATCTTGCAGCACTGAACAGCGCAACATCCACTCAGTTCCCGGTTGCAATGCAGGGAATCTCAGATCTGAATCAGGGATTCGCACAGCTTGGATCTTACAATGATGCGCTTCTTGATGGAGCAAGTACTCTGAAAGACGGAAGCTCTACACTGGTTGCAGGAGTTAAGACATTACAGGGTGGAACAAATCAGCTTGCAAGTGGTCTGAATACACTTGGAAGTCAGCTCTCAAGCGGAGCAGCAAAACTTGCTTCTAACAGTAAAACACTTCGTGACGGAGCATCTACATTACAGTCCGGAGCGAAAGAACTTGCAGAAGGTATGGATAAGTTCGATAAAGAAGGAACAAGCAAGTTAAAGAGCACAGTAGAGGATGAGCTTGGTGATGTACTTGACAGATTAGATGCCATCACATCCGAAGATTGTGTATATGATTCTTACAGCGGAAAAGATGGTTCCATGGATGGAAACGTTAAATTCGTGATCGAGACAGATGCAATTGAGTAAGAAATTAAAGAGTAGTAAATGAACAGAAATTACAGGAAGTATTTCTCAGACACTCTTTGGGTTAAGATAGAAAGCCCGGTAAGAGAGTGTAATATTTGCAGACTCCGGTTGGGGCAGAAGGTTCTGCCCCGGCGATATTTGTATCATCTTATAAAGAAAGGCGGAGCAGACACCTGACCAGTGTCTGCTCCGCCTTTCGCATTGCAGTTACTAGAGTGTGTCTGAAAAATCATTCCTGCAATCTACATGCCCCACTTTGCGGTATATTTTGTCTTCATTCGGTTGACGTAGCCCGCTACGCCGCCCTCATTCAAACAAAATCTCCCACAAGTTGTGAAAAATATATGAAAAGGAAGCGGTAATGCTGGCAAATTATTGTTAAATGTGCTAATCTATGTTTATATGAGCGTGAAATTCTGAAATAATTTTTGCTTCTATAGATAGAAGGAAAGAAGATTTTGGATAAACAAGAGTAAGACAGATTGGAGAAAAGCAGCAAATGAAGAGACTAATCGTAACAATGCTTCTGGTAACAGCAATAAGTATGACCGGCTGTGCAGACAGCAAGAAATCTGCTACACCGGCAGCATCTACAACAAATGAAGTGGATGCAGCGGCAAGCAAACTGAAAGACAGTGCAGGAGACGGATATCTGCTTCCAAGCGAATCTGTGGCAAAGGTAGTGGCAAAGAAGTGGAAAGTAGACGGAGAAAATATTGTCTATGATCTGAAGACAGATGGAACCGGAACAAAAGATGGAGAAGCATTCACATTTGAATGTGGATTTGATGAAGATAACAATATTACACTGGCGATTATCCCGGATGGAAAAGATGAGAAACTGACTTATGCAATTACAACAGATTCCACAGGATATGGAATTAATCTGAAATCACTGGATGGAGGAGAAGACCTCAGACTTTTGCAGGCAGATGTAGAATTCCTGGATATGTCAGATGAGCGTGCCTCAGATATTGTCGGAATCTGGTCTGATGAAAGTGGAAATAAGTATGAATTCAGAAAAAATGGAAAGATGAAGATCAAAGGATCCTCAGGCGTTACAGAAGGAACTTACAGTGCTGTACAGAATGAAGAGGGAACGTTGCTTCTGAATTTGGTCGTTTCCGGTGGATCACTGGAATATGAATATACATTGTCAGACGATGGAAATACACTGAATCTTGTCAGCCCGGGAACAGATACTGTGCACAGTTGGACCAAAGAGTAAAGGTGAAATAGATTATGGGTGTAGCACATGAGTTGATCGTACCGGAAGCAGGATTTCCGTTCAAATTATTTATCTTTGAAGGAAGAAATGGAAATTACCGCAGGGAGAAGCACTGGCATCGTTCCATTGAGATTTTTGCTGTAGGTCAGGGTGAGCTGGAATTTTACATTGATGACCGGCTGTGGCATTTATCGGAAAACGAATTTATGATCGTAAATTCAAATGAGATTCATTCGGTCGATTCTCCTCTGCCAAATGAGACGATTGTATTGCAGATTCCGCTGAAACTCTTTGAAGATTATTTTACAGGAGAACAGTTTATCTGGTTTACCCATGAGCCGGGGCGGAGAGATGAACGGTTTATGGAATTACTGAAAGCACTTTATGAGACATACTGTGAGAAAAAATGCGGATATGATATGAAGATGAACAGCATCTTTTATAATATTATGTATCTGTTGGTGAAAGACTATCGACTGATGGATCTGGATGATGATTTTATCAGAAAGAATAAGAATCTGAATCGGTTGTCATCGATTACGTCTTATATGAAAGAGAATTATGCAGATGATCTGAGTCTTGAGGAAGTGGCGAGAATCTTTGGATATTCTCCGAATTATCTGTCACGGATGTTTCAAAAATATGCGGGAATCACGTATAAGAGTTATTTACAGAATGTACGTCTTGGGTATGCATTGAAAGATCTTGAGAAAGGGAAATACAGTATCACGGAGACAGCACTCAGATGTGGATTTTCTGGAAGTAAAGCACTGGCGAGAGCCTTTCAGAAAAAGTATGGAATGCTGCCGAGCGAGTATAAGGAGATGCATGGGAAACAATGATTCATATGACAGACATTTATTAAAAATGGATGCTGCATTCGTCTTATTTTAACCGAATCAAGTAAGTCCCCTGCTTCAATTGCGAAAAGCAATAAGCAGTGGGTGGGGACTTGCTTGTATCAGGAGGAGTGCAAGCTCCTTCTGATAAACTGCGGAGCAGTTATTCGGTTATGAGCAAGTAGCGAAGCGGATTGCGAATATCCGCTTGACTGATGAGACGAGTGCGCAAATTTCAGGTGTGTTTATGAACAGATAGATGAGAAATAATGCACAAAATAATAAGAAAAAACAGGTGTTAAAAAACGTATTTTAGGGCGTTTGTTACAAAAATGACCAATAGTCATACAATGGATTGACTATTGGTCATTTTTGCGTTATAGTGCATGTAAAGATTTAAAATGACTAATGGTCATTTTACGAGATCGTAAAAGAATATAAGGCAAAAGAGGTGGCGAACAAACTAATTTTTACGATGATAAAATCAATTTCAGAGATATTACTGTTCACAGGTAACCTGCAAACAGTAACGTATCTCGCCATTTAGAATCGCCTGCGGCGATGGGCGAGATACATTCAAGCCAAAACGTGCATCCTCCATGCCAATCAGCAGAGTGATTGACATGGGAGTGAACAGTAACTCCGAGATACTTCAGGGGAAACAAAAACGGATTTGATTTATCATTTTAAGCAAAATAGAGTCAAAGGAAAGAAGGGAAAGTTTATGGTAAAGTTTGGAAAGAAAGTAGTCAAGTACAGAGTATTGATTCTGATTATAGGGGTTCTGCTTCTGATCCCATCAGCATTGGGATATCTGAATACGAGAGTCAATTATGATGTGCTGACGTATCTGCCGGAAGATATTGAGACAATGGTCGGGCAGGATATTCTGGTAAATGATTTCGGTACCGGTGCATTTTCAATGTTCATTGTGGATGGAATGGAAGATAAAGATGTCTCGAAACTGAAAGCAAAGATTGAAGAAGTGGGTCATGTAGAGCGTGTCCTCTGGTACGATTCACTGGCGGATATCAGTATCCCGAAGAGTATGCTTCCATCGAAAATCTATGATGTATTTAATTCAGATACAGGAACGATGATGGCAATTTTCTTTGATGAAGGAACTTCCGCAGACGGAACGATGGATGCGATCGGAGAGATTAGAAGTCTGGCAGGGGAGCAGTGCTTCTTAAGTGGGATGTCGGCTGTTGTAACGGATACGAAAAATCTGGCGGAAAAGGAAACACCGATCTATGTGCTGATCGCGGTACTTCTTGCAGTATTTGTTCTCGCGATTACGATGGATTCGTTCTTTGTACCGTTATTATTCATGCTGAGTATCGGAATGGCGATTGTGTATAACCTGGGAAGCAACTATTTCCTAGGAGAGATTTCTTATATTACGAAAGCACTTGCAGCAGTCCTTCAGTTAGGTGTAACGTTGGATTATTCCATCTTCCTGATGCACAGTTATGAAGAGCAGCAGATCCGATATGATGGAGATAAGCATCGTGCGATGGCACATGCGATCTCGCAGACATTTTCATCCGTGATCGGAAGTTCTGTTACAACGATTGCCGGATTCATTGCTCTTTGTTTTATGACATTTACACTTGGTCTGGATATCGGAATTGTCATGGTAAAAGGTGTAGTCTTTGGTGTACTTGCATGCGTGACGATCCTGCCATCGATGATTCTGTGTTGCGACAAAGTGATTGAGAAAACAAAACATAAACCGTTTCTGCCGGACATTGGAAGACTTTCAGACAAAGTTACGAAGAGATATGTGGTGTATGTAGTACTTTTCCTGATCTTGTTATTCCCGGCGATTTATGGAAATAACCACACGCAGGTTTATTACAATCTGGATGAGACGCTCCCGAAGGATCTTCCAAGTATCATCGCAAATGAGAAGTTGAAAGAAGATTATGAGATGAATACGACACATATGATTCTGGTAGACAGTTCTGTATCTTCCGCAGATGCAGGAAAGATGCTCAAAGAGATGGAAAAAGTAGATGGTGTAAAATGGGCACTGGGACTGGATTCTCTGATTGGTCCGATGATTCCGCAGAGCATGATTCCGGATTCTGTGACAAGTGCATTGAAGACAGAAGATTATCAGCTGGTGTTGGTCAACTCTGAATACAAAGTGGCAACAGATGAACTGAATGCACAGATTAAAGATCTGAACAAGATCCTGCATACATATGATGAAGGTGGAATGTTGATTGGTGAAGGACCGCTGACGGCGGATCTGATCGATATTACAGATACGGATTTCAAGACGGTAAGTGCGGTATCAATTGGTATTATTTTTGTGATTATTCTGATTCTGTTTAAATCTATTTCACTGCCGTTTATTCTGGTTGGTGTGATTGAATTTGCGATTTTTGTAAATATGGGTATTCCGTATTTTACAGGAACGAAGCTTCCGTTTGTGGCATCGATCGTTATCGGTACAATTCAGCTTGGATCTACAGTTGATTATGCGATTCTTATGACGACAAGATACAAGAGAGAGCGAAATCACGGAGCAGGAAAATATGATGCGATCACGACAGCACATCGTGTATCTGCACAGTCCATCATGGTAAGTGCGTTGAGCTTCTTCGCAGCAACGATTGGAGTTGGTCTTTATTCTAATATTGACATGATCAGTTCACTGTGTATCCTGATGGCACGAGGTGCGTTGATCAGTATGGTGGTGGTTATCTTTGTACTGCCGTCTATGTTTATGGTGTTTGATAAAGTCATTGTCAAGACAAGCAAAGGATTTTTGCCGAAGTAGTTTGTGGATAGAGGGCGAAAACGTAAAATATGATTTGGGGTAAATTGCTCCCGAAGGATGCCTCATTGACTCTGGTTCAGGGTTCCGCATACTGATAATTCTAGAAAAAACAGCAGATTGCTAAAAGCAAAGAAAGGTTTGGAAAACTCGCTGCCGCTCAGACAGCTTCCAAACCTTTCTTTAACGCAATCTGCTGTTTTTTAAGAATTATCAAGCATGCTCCACATTCGCCAGAGTCAATGAGGCATCCTTCTTATGGGGTAGGCTTTTCGGCATCATATTTCACGTTTTCTAGGTGCATCCAAAAACTATTTGAATTGAGAGTGAGATGGATGACAGATACAAACTGGTTACTTGTATTAGAATTCCATTTTAATCCAAAAGTCATCTTCTGCCATTTTTCCATGAGTTTTTTGAATGATAAGAAATGGATCATAAAATGGCAGATCAAGATCTCTCAAAATGAGTTTCATCTTATCTCTGGTTCGTGGAAAGCATCTGGATTCTAAAAATTCCTCATAATCTTTGAAACTTGGAGAAGTGATGACTCCAAATGCACAGAAAATTGGATTTTTTGAAAAGTTTTTTATCTTTATTTTTTGCATAGGTTCGTTTACATCGATTATAGTGCACAGGCTTTCTTTGTAGTAATAAAATAGTCTGAGAGGATATTCTTTTTCAGGAATTTCCAATGCCTTTACCCATTCTGGTTCTTCGTTCAGGAGTTTTAACAGCGTTACAACAGGACCGCTTATTTCAGTATTACTCTGTTCCCACCGCTCAATGGTTTTCACGGACACATTCAGTAAAGCCGCAAGATCTTTTTGTTTAAGTTTTAGTTTCTGACGCATCAGTTTTATATCTGCTGAAGATAATTTGTCTTGAATCGCAAATTTCACTGTATCACCTTCTAAGAAATAGTATTGTTGTTATCTAGTATAACATAGTGCATCCCTAAATATAAGGGGTAAAATAATAAAAAATTCCCTTATATTTAGTAGTAAATAGAAATGATATTTGATTTATAATGCTTGTATACAAATTTTAAAATCAATTTACAAGAAATATCAAGTATGCTAAAGTGAAATACAGATTGTGGAATGGGACTGGTTATTGTTCAGACCAGAGCTAATCACTTTGCTGATTAGCTCTGAGGATGCACGTTTTGGCTGGAATGCATCTCGCCCATCGCCAAAGGCGATTCCAAATGGCGAGATGCGTTACTGTTTACAGGTTACCTGTGAACAGTAACTGGGACAGTTAAAAAACATATGAAAAGATAGAAGGATAGGAAATGCTTAAAATTGCGATTTGTGATGATGATGAAAAGATATGTAATCTGCTGGAAAATTATATTAATGATTCCTGCAGGATGCTCCATATAGAAGCTGAGATGGAGAGTTTTGTTTCTGGGAAAGTGTTGAAACGGAAACTTCGGGAAGGGGAAAGTTATCATATCTACTTTCTGGATATTGAGCTGGCAGATGATACCGGGATTAGTGTAAGTGATTGTATCAGAAATGAGATCAAAGATGAAGCAGCTCAGATTGTATATGTATCGGGAAAGGAAGGATATGACCGACAGTTATTTGCTTTCAGACCATTCAATTTTATAGAGAAGCCATTTGACCAGAATATGGTGACTGCTACGCTTGAAAAGTACAACAGGATTTATGGGAAGAAGAATGACATATTTCACTATAAATATGGTCACGATATGTATTGTGCCCGCGTGAGTGAGATTCTGTATTTTAAAAGTAACGGAAGAAAAGTAAAGATTGTAATGCAGAAGTCGGAAGATGAATTCTATGGTTCGCTGGAAGAAGTTTGTGACAAATTAAAAGGACAGGGAATGATTCTGACACATAAATCTTATTTGGTGAACTATCGTTATATCAGATCTTTTCAGGGAGAACAGGTTATTATGGTAAATGGTGACGTAATTCCTGTTGCCAGAGGCAGAAAAGAGGAAATAGCGAGAATGCAGCTTCATTTTGAAAATGGAGGGTTTGTACATGGTGTTTGATACATATCATATCATTTATCTGCTGGCGAATTTTTTTCTGATATTTGTTGTTCATCGTTTTATGAGAGTTTTTTTTGAACATAGAAAATACAAAAGAATATTGGGAATATTAGCCTATTCCTTCTACTTTATAATGACAACTTTAGTATATCTTCTGATAGATATTCCGTTAATTACTTTGATTACGAATTTAATTACTATGTTCATTATTTCTTTAACTTACGAAGCAAGTATTCAAAAGAGAATTATTTGTGTTGTTTACATGTATCTTTTTATGGCAGCAGCGGAAATAATTGCGGCAGCTATGACTGGATATACTAATTTTTCAGTTTTTTCACAAGGCGAGTTCAGAGATACTTTTGGGTTAATAGCCACGCGAATTGTTGCATATTGTGAAACGCTGCTGCTTGAAAACATAAAGTTAACAAGAAAGGGACGTAATATTAGTTGGATTTCCTGGCTGGCTTCAATTGTAATTCCGATTTCTACATTAATTTTGGAAGTAATTATTGCAAGTCAGATAAATTTGACAAAAACAGAAGCAGTAGTTTCAGCACTACTTCTTTTTGCAGTAAATATAATTGCATTTTATCTATATGATTCGTTGGCAGAAAATTATATAAAGAAATCAAAACTGGCCTTGTTACAGAAAGAAAATGAACTATACAGCAGACAATGTGAGATTATGCAAAGCTCTACAGAAGATTTACAGGCTTTTAGACATGATATGAGTAATCAACTTATCGTTTTGAATCATTTGTTGGAAGAAGGAAAAGATGAAGAGGTAAAAAGGCATTTGAATCAACTTTCTCATTTCATAAAAGGAAGGGTGATTTATAGCACATCAGGAAATACGATTATTGATGGGTTAGTTAATTATAAGCTTCAAAGTGTAGCAAGTGAAAATATAAAAGTAAAAACAGAAATTGTTGTGCCGGAACAGCTAAATATTGATATAGCAGATCTTATTACGGTGTTGGGGAATCTGTTGGATAATGCTTTAGAAGCATTGAAAAAAGTTGATAGGGAACAACGTATATTGACGATCAAGATTGTGTTCAGTCAAGAACGTTTAATTGGTCGTATCACGAATACTTATTGTGGAAAAATTTACAAGAAGGATGATAAGATATTAACATCAAAGAAAGAAAAACAGAAGCATGGATATGGACTAGGAAATGTAGAAAAAATAATAAAGAAGTATAATGGTTATATGGAAATAAATCATACAGGTGAAGAATTCAGGGTGGATTTTATAATTTATCTGCCACAGAAAAACTAGTACAGCGTTTCACAAATAACTGTCTCATTCACGCAGAATGCGGATTCGAGTGTTCAGCTGAAAAAACGTAGGCGTAGCGGGCTACGTCGAGGCTTTTTCAACTGAGCAATCGGATTCGCAGGCAAGTGTATGAGGCAGTTATTTTGAAAACGCTGTACTAGATAAAGTAAAAATAAGAAGTCTGAAAAGAAACTGATGCATTTGACTACGAGAAATCCGCAGTTGATTACATGTTTTCGCACAGGCTTCTTTTTTATGGCATAATGTGGGTGCCAGGAAAAGGAGGGTGAGCGTATGAAGAAGTTTCTTGAAAGATGTGGTAGGATATTTGCTGCTTTAGCTATAACATTAACAACAATAAATGTAAATACTACATGTATATTCATTATTTATCAAGACGTATTACCAAAAGAGGCAAAGAAACTTCGTAAATTCTAATGTTTGCAAAAACAGCAGAGAGAATAACGGAACAACTAAAAGAAGCCAATGCAATAACGACAGAACAATATGAAATATGCAAATTTGGGGTTCAACAAGGTTTGACAATTTTACTTAATCTGTTAACAGTAATTATACTTGGTAGTATTATGGAGGAATTTTGGCAAACAATTTTTTTCATAATTGTTTTTATGCTCTTACGAGTCTATGCAGGAGGTTATCATGCAAAAACTCCATTAAGATGTTATGTGTATTCAAGTTTTTTTATGATAATAATTCTTGTTGCAATGAAATATTCGTGGATTATCAATGAATTTACCTGCATATTTGTAATTTCTGTTTCAAGTATAATTATTGGAGTACTTGCACCAGTCGAAACAGCTAATAAGCCACTTGAGGAGAGAGAAAGAAAAGTTTATCGAAAAAAAATGATACGAATTATAGAGGGCGAGGGGATTGTTTGGCTATGTGCATATTTATTTCAATTTGAAAAATTGATTATTAGTGTTTGTTGGAGTTTTTTTGTGGTGGCGATAGGAGTCTGCATTGAAAAATGGAAAAACTGGAGGAGCGATTGGTCTTAAAAATTTCAAGTTAGCATTTGTAAAATGTTATAAGAAAAATACAATTACCATTAATAGGGAAAGGAAAGTGATTATGAAAAGAAGAATATCAATTATATTGTCATTAATTATGAGCATTGGCTTGACAAGTAGTGTATTAGGTGCGGAATATGATGTTCAGTATCAAGAAAGTCAAGAAGAGCAGATGTACGTGGGAACATTACCAGATGTGTTTTCATATGATGTTACCATAGAAGAAATAGATAATGATATACAGAATTATATCATGTTTAATAATTTGGAGTGTGAAATAGGAACTAATGAATATCTCGAATTGATGGAACAATTTTCCTTTGACCCGCCAAGTAATGTAGATGATTTGGATTTAAGATATTATCAGGCATATGCTTCATTATATTTAGCTGGAGATAGTATTGAAGATCTTTCGGTGAAAACTATTGGTGAAATCAGAGAAGAAAATCGTAGAAAAAATGAGATAATTTTAGAAAATATAAATAGTGAAGCCCCGATCATTAATAGTGAACAGCCGTCTATGAATATTGCATATAATTTGGATGCGGCCAAAGATTATGCTTATGCATATGCGTTAGTTAATAATTATAACTATCCTGAATATGGCAGTGATTGTACAAATTTTGCATCCCAGATTTTATATGCAGGAGGTTTTGGGACAACAACATCTTGGAATATTTGGGCAGGAAGAGGAACATTGGCATGGACTAACTGGGTTAATGCAGGAGGATTTTTAGAATACTGGAGTCTTGATAGAGGATATTTGGGACAGGTATGTACAACTTTGGATCAGGTAAATGCAAGAGCAAAAACGGGTGATTTTCTTGTTTGGATGGAAACGGATACATATTCTTATTATCATACACAGTTTGTGCAGCGTAAAGTAAATGGATATGTGTATTGTACACAACATTCACCGCATTATTATAATGAAAAATTAAGCGGCAGAATAACTGATCCAGCAAAATATTTTAAAAATAAAAATGTGTATATTGTAAAATTTAGTTAGTGAAAAGTAAATGAAAAATTGTAAAAAGGACATTATAAGTGTTGTTATTTTACTGTGTATATTTTTAATACTTTATTTCACCCCACCTATTATGTTTGTTAATGGCTGGATAGAATTTGGAAGTAAAGCTGATAGCCAGGAAATGCATATGTTGGATGAGTACAATAATTTCCCATTTAGAAGAGAAGCAGATAATTCAGAAGCAGATAATTTTTACTTTATAAATCTGAGAATTTGGGAGAAAATGACAGTTACTCAAATTTTATATGAGAATGATGAAAATACAGTATGTGAAACAATATTTCCAGGAGTTTATAGAGTTGAAAATACTAGAAAAGGAGCTTATGTAAATTCGTTTGAAATTAAACGTGGCAAAACATTATGGTTTTGTGATTATTATGCCAATAAGATGTAGGTATGTATAAAATGCTGATAAGTAGATATTTATAGAAAAAAATTGTGAATAGGTATTAAAATATAAAAATTGTGTTTGAAGGGGGGACAGATATATTTTTAAATAATGGGAGCAGGTTTTAGTGAGGAAGGAGATCAGGTATGAAAAAAAGAGTTTTAGCATTATTGATGGTTATGGCTATTGGAAGTTCGGGAGTATCAGTACAAGCAGCTGGAAATGTTACAGATAAACCGTTACCAAACAAGAAAATTTCTTTCGATTTTTCTACAGCGGCAAAAACAAATTTGGAGTACAAACGGGATGATACATCGCATTATATTAAAAATACATCAGGATTTAATTTGTGGGTACGTTCTTTAAGTTCAACAGGGGCTAACTGTACGCTTAGAAAACATGCCATTGTACAAACAGGAGAGTGGTTTATATATAATACAGTTTATGAAAAAGGATATTCAAAATGCAGGCTTGATATAACTACTGCAGCATCTGGAGTATCAGGGAATTTGAAAGGATATTGGAGTCCAGACAGTGTCGGTAGTTATCCAGTTGCAAATCCATGAGAATGAAGAAGGTCAGTTTGGCTGACCTTCTTTTCAATCTTTCAGGCTTAAAACAATAGGGAGAGGTATAAATGACTTACAAAATTTATCAGTATATAATTACAAAATTGCAAATTTTTAGTGTGTTATGTGTTTCTTCTGTTCTACTTACAGGGTGTTCGCAAGTAGTGGGAATAAACACGAAAAAAGATGATACTACAATAGTAGATGATCAAAAATATTATGTATCGGAGGAACATGAATATCAACTGGGAGAAGAGATTGAAAGGAAAGAGCCGCTTCCGGAAAATGATAAAAATATTTCTATACGCTATAAAGTAAATAACGCAACTTTGTATGATACTCCATCAAAAGCCGGAATAAAAAAAGAACAGATAATGACTAATATAAGTATGAATCTAGATAAAAGTTTAACATCAGAGAATGTAATGAATGGTCAGATGTTGCTTTTAGATATGACGATAACAAATGTAAATTGTGATGATTTTTCTATAGCAGTTTTTAGTTTGGTAGAGAAACAGGAAGATAATGAAATGCTGTGGGTTGGTTATCCATGTTATTATTCCGAGGGGAAGGATGCACAGAGTTCGAAATATTATCATTATTCCTTACTTCCGGGACAGAGTGTTGATATGAAGATAGGATGGTATATAGGTAGTGGGAACTTTAAGTTACAGAACTTGTATTTAACGGATAATCTTAATGCTGATGAAGAGATTATTTCTTATGTAGATTTGGGATTATAAGGAGCATGAAGATATGAATTCATTGGTAAAATTAGAAATTAGAAAAGCTTTTCAAAATAAATTTTTTTTAATTTCTGTTATAACAGGCTGCATCATTACAGTTTTTAGTTTTACGGATATAGCAGGAAATTATTTACAAAGTTTATTTGTTGTTTCTGAAAGCACATCGAGCATAGTGTATGATCCGCATATAGGAATTAACACAGTATTCAACTGTTGGATTGGAGGAGAACCATTTTCAATGGGAAGTTCCGTCTATTTTTTTATATTTCCATTGTTATGCGCATTGCCATATGGATGGTCTTACAATGAAGAAAAAGGAACAGGATATTATAGAACGGTTATTGTAAAACAGGGAAAGAAAAGTTATTATTTTGCAAAATATATAGCAGTATTTCTGGCTGGTGGATGCGCAATGGTTTTTCCGTTGATTTTCAATTTGTGGATGGTCTTACTGACGGTTCCGATAATAAAACCGGAGGTGAATCAGAGTATTTATTATGCGGTATTTGGGGGAATGTGTTTTTCTGAACTTTATTACACTATTCCGTTTTTATATGTAGCAATATATCTGATGATTGATTTTATTTGTTGTGGTTTCTTGTCCTGCATTTGCGTTTCGGTATCAGGGGTTATAAGAAAAAAGTGGGTAGTAGTATCAGTGCCATTTTTACTGTTACTATTTATTCATATAGGAGTGGATTATATTTACAGTAGTTCAGCTATTCGTTATAAAGAACTGTCTCCATTTTATTTCCTAAGAGGTGTAGATATCAGGTATCCACTTTCTGGGATTGTACTTTTGACGTTTATAGTTATTCTGTTTATCCTTTCAGTTGCAGGAATTATAAAGGAGTACAGGAATGAAATTTATTAAAATATTATGGTTTGATATAAAAAATGGTTATCTGAAAGTGGGAATCAATTATATTTTTCCCGTGCTTCTTTCAATAATTAGTTTTTTTGAAGTGTATCGAAAAAATATGATATGGGAAACAACTCTCTCTTTTGGAGATTGCTGGATGTATCTTTATGGAGGAATGAAAGAGTATATACCAACGGCAGGAAATGCTTTTCAATTTCCTACAATGTGGACAGCAGTATTTCTTCTTTGTGCTTTTTCTGTTTCAAATTATCCGATGAAGAATTTACAGACCGTAGGAATGCAGATTTTGGTGCGTGCTCAGGGAAGAAAAAAATGGTGGGTTTCAAAATGTCTGTGGAATTTATTTTCAACGATTATGTTTCATGGAATCATTTTACTGACACAGATAGGATTGAGTGTTTGCTTTCAGATACCACTTGTATTTGAAACGCATGGTAAGTCTGTTGCAACAATGTTTGGGCTATTATTATCGGATTTTCAGGGGGCAGGAAAAATACCTGTAACTGTATTTTTAGCTCCCTTACTGTTCTCTCTTGCGATTAATTTAACAGAAATGGTAATTACACTTTGGACAAAACCTGTGTTTGGGTTTCTTTTTATATGTGTGTTGCTGATTTCTTCAGCATATTTATTTTCAGATAAGATGATAGGCAATTATGCAATGCCAATTCGTTATAATTGGGCAATAAGAAATGGTATTTACTATCAGAAAGGAATGATTTTATCTGCTGTAATTTTAGTGGGAGCATTTATTTGTGGGGCTGCAAAATTTCACAGATATAATATTTTGAACAGAGAGGATGTCTGAATATGAAAATAGAGATAATAGAAGTGTCAAAAGTAATTCATAAAAATAAAGTATTGGATCAAATAAATTATACAATGCAATCAGGAAAAATTTATGGAATACAAGGGATTAATGGATCAGGTAAGACTATGTTGATGCGGACGATTATTGGATTAATTCATCCAACAACCGGAAGGATTCTGATAGATGGAAGAGAAATTGGAAAGGAACTGGAGTTCCCTGAAAGTATTGGATTTTTATTGGAAAATCCAGCTTTTTTGGATCGGTATTCTGGATATCAGAATTTGGAAATGTTGGCTTCGATTAAAGAGAAAATATCTTCTGAAGAGATAAAAAAAGCTTTAATGCGTGTTGGATTAGATGAAGAAGCTGCTAAGAAGAAGTATAGAAAATATTCTTTGGGAATGAAGCAACGTTTAGGAATTGCAGCAGCTATCATGGAAAATCCAGAACTATTAATATTGGATGAGCCGACCAATGCATTGGATACAGAGGGGGTAAATCTGGTAAAAGATATTATTAGAAAAGAAAAAAACAGAGGAGCATTGGTGGTTCTGTCATGTCATGATTTTAAAGTTTTAGAGGAATTGTCTGATGAGATTATTAAATTAGAGAATGGGAGAATCATTAAAGGGGTAAGTGGTGGCAAAAAGGGTGAAGCTGATGACAGGTAAAAAGAGAATAATAATTATTATATTGATAGGTATTTTACTTGGTTCTGCAATTCGAATTTATATAGTAAATACAGGTGTGGAAAGGCAGAAAAAGGAGTATTTCAAAGTAAATGAGACAGTGGAGTTTGCAGATGATTTTAGTAATAATTCTGATTATATTATAGACGGCTATACTGTAAAAGTAATAGATTCATGGATTTTTACAGCAACAGAATTTTATAAAAAATACAATCTTATAACTGAAGATGAGACGTTATCAGAAGATACTCAGGTGAAATATTATTATGTTGTTAAAGCTTTATTTACAAACGAAAGTAATCAGAGTGTTGGAGAAAAAGGAATTGATTTAAGTAATATATTGTTGGTAGGAACAGACTATAATATTAATATTGGCTCAATGGTATATGGCCTGATAAATCCAAAGATGCCGGAGGGATTAGGATTCTCACTCAGAGAAGGGACTTCGGCAGAAGTTCTTCTTCCGTATCCAGTTATTCCTGAAAATATAGCGGCAAATAAAAAAGCAGCTTATGAGAAATTGAACAAAAGGACACCATGTCTTCAGATTACTTCTTATCCAACAAAGAAGCTAATAGAAACAAAATAGAAAATGAAACATTCAAAATTAGATAAAAGATAAGAAATGGGCATTAAAAGGCTAATTATTTGGTCGATAATGCCCTTTTATGTTGCTAAAATGTCCATAGAAACAAGCGAGAGGTTCAGGAGGTTGAACATGAAAATTCAGAATGTAACAGATGCATCTTTTGCTAAATATGGAAAGATCATCACAGAGTACTCTTTTGAGAAAATCTTGAAAGAGATGGAACACACACCGCTCCCGAAGGATGTTGTATATGTACCTTCCGTAGAAGATCTGGAAGCTTTGCCGGAAGCAGCAGAGGTCAGCAAAAAGGGATTTGGCGGTCTGCCGATTCAGATTGGATACTGCAATGGAGATAATCACAAACTGAATGCGCTGGAATATCACAGAAGTTCAGAGCTGGATATTGCACAGACAGATCTGATTCTTCTTCTTGGAATGCAGCAGGACATTGAAGAGGGAGATATTTATGATACTTCTAAGGTAGAAGCATTCCTTGTACCGGCGGGGACAGGCGTTGAGCTTTATGCTACAACACTTCATTATGCTCCATGTACTGCACAGGAAGGTGGATTCCGATGTGTAGTAGTTCTTCCGAGGGGGACAAATGAAGAACTTCCATTTGAAACCGCAGAAGATGGTGAGAATCGTTTACTTGCGGCAGTGAATAAATGGCTGATCGCACATGAGGATGCAAAGATTGAAGGCGCGTTCTGCGGACTGAAAGGTGAAAACCTGGAAGTATAATCTGTCTGAATAAAACTGCATAGAGCAGAGTTGTGAAAAGATAGAACAGCAGAAGTTTAGAAGCTTGAAAGTTATGCACAGATAAAAAGATGTGTTTGTGGATAACGTATCAAAAAAATAAAAACAATGTGAATAACATAGAGTGTAAACTTGAGTTGATCAGAATATCTAAATAAATCAAAAAGATAATCATTGATTTATAAAGAGATAACGAAACAGATTGCAGAGATTTATACAGAACGAATGGAAAATTTATTTGAAAGAGAACATTCACAAGAAAGAGAGGAATTTTATTATGAGTAACATGCCAGAATTAAAAATCGGTGTTGTAGCAGTGAGCAGAGACTGTTTCCCGGAGAGTCTTTCTGTAAACAGAAGAAAAGCATTGATTGATGCTTATACAAAGAAATATGGAGAGGGAACAGTATATGAATGTCCGATCTGTATCGTAGAGAGTGAGATCCACATGGTACAGGCTCTTGAGGACATTAAGAAAGCCGGATGCAATGCACTGGTTGTATATCTTGGAAATTTCGGACCGGAGATTTCAGAGACACTGCTTGCAAAACATTTCGACGGACCGAAGATGTTCGTTGCAGCAGCAGAGGAGACACAGGATAACCTGATACAGGGACGTGGAGATGCTTACTGTGGAATGCTTAACGCAAGCTACAACCTGAAACTCAGAGGAGTAAAAGCTTATATCCCAGAGTATCCGGTAGGAACAGCAGAGGAATGTGCCGACATGATCCATGAGTTCGAGCCAATCGCAAGAGCTGTTGTTGGACTGAATGACTTAAAGATCATCAGCTTTGGACCACGCCCGCTGAACTTCCTTGCATGTAATGCGCCGATTCAGCAGCTTTACAATATCGGAGTTGAGATTGAAGAGAACTCTGAGCTTGACCTTTTCGAGGCTTACAACAAGCATGAAGGGGATGAGAGAATTCCGGCTATCGTAAAAGAGATGGAAGAAGAACTTGGTGCCGGAAACAAGAAACCGGAGATCCTTCCGAAACTGGCTCAGTATGAGATCACTCTGAAAGACTGGATTGAAGAGCACAGAGGATACAGAAAATACGTTGCAATCGCAGGAAAATGCTGGCCGGCATTCCAGACACAGTTTGGATTTGTTCCATGTTATGTAAACAGCCGTCTGACAGCTCAGGGAATCCCGGTATCCTGTGAAGTTGATATTTACGGAGCACTCAGCGAGTTCATCGGAACTGTTGTAAGTCAGGATACAGTTACACTTCTTGACATCAACAATACAGTACCGGCAGATATGTACAAAGAGAGTATTGAAGGAAAATTCCCATATACACAGAAAGATACATTCATGGGATTCCACTGCGGAAATACAGCTTCCAGCAAGCTTGCATTCTGTGAGATGAAATACCAGATGATCATGGCAAGATCTCTTCCGATTGAAGTAACACAGGGAACACTGGAAGGAGATATCAAACCTGGAGATATCACATTCTACAGACTGCAGAGCACATCTGACAACATTCTCCGTGCTTATGTAGCTCAGGGTGAAGTACTTCCGGTTGCTACAAAATCCTTCGGTTCTATCGGAGTATTTGCAATTCCGGAGATGGGAAGATTCTACCGTCACGTACTGGTTGAGAAGAATTTCCCACATCACGGAGCAGTTGCTTTCGGACACTTTGGAAAAGCATTATTTGAAGTATTCAAATATATTGGTGTGCCGGTTGAAGAGATTGGATACAACCAGCCGAAAGGTGTAAGATATCCGACAGAAAATCCGTGGGGTTAATTACATAGTATTTTGTAAAAATAGTCTTCCACAAAGTGGAGCATGCAGATTACAGGAATGATTTTTCGAAAGATATGCATGAAAGTCAGTAACAATATTTAGTAATGAAACGGGCAGAGAGCCGTGCCGGAAACGGCATGGTTCTCTGTTTTTGTACAGGAGGAATAACATGTTATTTATAGGAGTAGATCTTGGAACATCCGCAGTAAAACTTCTTCTGATGGATGAGAATGGAAAGATTAAGAATATCGTATCAAAGGAATATCCGTTATATTTCCCGCATCCGGGCTGGTCTGAACAGAAGCCGGAAGACTGGTTTGCACAGAGCATGGAAGGATTAAAAGAGCTTCTTGCGGACTGTGATAAGAGCGAGGTAAAGGGAATCAGTTTTGGCGGACAGATGCATGGACTGGTTGCACTGGATAAGGAAGATCAGGTAATCCGTCCGGCGATTCTGTGGAATGACGGTCGTACTGTAAAGCAGACGGAGTATTTGAATCAGGTGATTGGAAAAGAGAAGCTCTCTGAGTATACAGCAAACATTGCATTTGCAGGTTTTACGGCACCGAAGATTCTCTGGATGAAAGAAAATGAGCCGGAGAATTTTGCAAAGATTGAGAAGATCATGCTCCCGAAGGATTATCTTGCATACCGTCTGTCAGGATCTTTCTGTACAGAGTATTCCGATGCTTCTGGAATGCTGCTCCTGGATGTGGAGCATAAGTGCTGGTCTGCGGAAATGCTTGAAATCTGTGGTATTACAGAGGCACAGCTTCCGAAGCTGTATGAGAGCTGGGAAGTAGTTGGAACTTTGAAAGCAGAAATCGCAGCGGAGCTTGGCGTATCAGAGGATGTGAAAGTAATTGCAGGAGCCGGAGACAATGCGGCGGCCGCTGTAGGTACAGCGACAGTTGGTGACGGAGGATGTAATATTTCTCTTGGAACTTCCGGAACATTATTTATTTCCAGTAAGAAGTTTGGCGTGGATGAAAACAATGCACTTCATTCTTTTGACCATGCAGATGGTAATTATCATCTGATGGGATGCATGCTCAGCGCTGCTTCCTGTAATAAATGGTGGATGGATGAGATTATTAAGACGAAGGACTATCCGGCAGAACAGGCGGGCATCACAAAGCTGGGTGAGAATCATGTGTTCTACCTTCCATATCTGATGGGAGAGCGTTCTCCTCATAATGATCCGTCGGCAAGAGCAGCATTTATCGGAATGTCTATGGACAGTACAAGAGAGGATATGACACAGGCTGTTCTGGAAGGTGTGGCATTTGGTCTTCGTGATTCACTGGAAGTTGCAAGAAGCATTGGTGTGAATCCGGAGAGAACTAAGATCTGTGGAGGCGGAGCAAAGAGCCCGTTGTGGAGAAAGATTATTGCAAATGTGATGAATATGAAAGTAGATCTGATCGAAAGTGAAGAAGGTCCTGGGTACGGAGCAGCGATTCTGGCGGCAGTTGGATGTGGAGTGTTTGATTCTGTAGAAGAGGCTGCCAAGAAGCTTGTAAAAGTAATAGGAACAGAAGAACCAGATCCAGAACTGGTACAGAAGTATGAAGAGAGATACCAGGAGTTCAGAAAACTGTATCCGGCACTGAAGGGATTTTATCAGGAGCAGTAATTGCTGGCGAGATAATAATACATTATTGTTTGCAGCTACGCTGTGAATAGTAATAATACATAAATCAAAAAAGAAAGACAGGAGTGGATTGCCTGTCTTTCTTTTTTGGATTTATCTTAAAGTAATAAAGTAATAAGCCAATACCAGAATACCCAGCACAATTCGATAATATCCAAACACCTTAAAGTCATGTTTCTTAATGTATCCCATCAGGAAACGGATGACAAAAATGGATGAAAGGAATGCAGTAACCATACCGATGAGCAGGATTGTGATCTCAGTTCCTGTGAAGTTCAGACCGAATTTTACAAGCTTCAGGAGACTTGCTCCGAACATAACCGGAATAGCAAGTACAAATGTAAATTCAGCAGCAACTGTTCTGGATACACCGAGGATCAAGGCACCGACGATGGTTGCACCGGATCTGGAAGTCCCCGGGAAGATCGCAGCGATCAGCTGGAACAGTCCGATCAGGAAAGCCGTTTTGTAAGTCAGCTCATCCATACTGTTGATCTTGGCAGGTTTTCCTTTATGATTGTTCTCAACAATGATAAATGCAATACCGAAGACGATCAGTGCAATGGCTACACATGGATAATTGTAGAACCATTTTTCAAACAGATCATTAAATGGCATTCCGATCACAATCGCCGGGATACATGCTACCAGAACTTTCAGCCAGAGGATAATGATATCCATCTTTACATAGCTTAAAATTCCACCTCTGGAGTTCTTATTTTTACGGGCTCTTTTTGCCTGACGGCGTCTGACAGTATGAGAATCTTCCGGTGCTCCGAACGGGAAGATCTGATGCCAGAATAAGATGACAACGGCAAGGATCGCTCCCAGCTGGATGACAACTTCAAACATACTGTAGAAATCATCCGATACATTCAGTTTCACAAACTGATTCAGAAGGATCAGATGTCCGGTACTACTAATCGGCAGCCATTCTGTAATACCTTCCACAATACCAAAGAGGAAGGATTTAATAAATTCAATCATAATTGATTTCTCCTTTATATTTCTTACGGTTTTCTATTATAAGTCTTATATAAGTCTCATGCAATAAACAGTTTTTAAATTTTTCGAATTAAGAAATTCCTAATATTTTTACATCCAATCTCTTAAAAACCGTTCAGTATCATGTATAATGTGAGTGAGGTGATTGGAATGTATACTATATTAGTATGTGATGATGATAAGGAAATTGTAGAAGCGATAGAGATTTATCTTTCACAGGAAGGCTATCGTATTTTAAAAGCTTATGATGGGGCAGAAGCGATTCAGCTTCTGGAGAAGGAAGAAGTGAACCTGCTGATCCTGGATGTGATGATGCCAAAACTGGATGGTATCCGCGCAACCTTGAAGATCAGAGAAAATAACAGTGTGCCGATCATTATTCTTTCGGCCAAATCAGAGGATTCAGATAAGATTCTCGGACTGAATGTAGGAGCAGATGATTACGTGACAAAGCCATTCAATCCACTGGAACTGGTGGCAAGGGTTAAATCACAGCTGCGCCGTTATAATGAACTGGGGGGCACGACACAGGAAAGAAAAGATCAGGTCTATGAAGTCGGCGGTCTGCGGATCAATGATGATCTGAAAGAAGTGACTGTTGATGGAGAACATGTAAAACTGACTCCGATCGAGTATAATATTCTCTTACTTCTGATGAAAAATCAGGGAAGAGTATTTTCTATCAACCAGATCTATGAATCTATCTGGAATGAAGAAGCAATCGGGGCAGATAATACAGTAGCTGTCCATATACGACACATAAGAGAAAAAATTGAGATTAACCCGAAGGATCCGAGATATCTGAAAGTTGTCTGGGGAGTCGGCTATAAGATCGATAAATGATGAAAAATGAGAGGGAATAACATGAATAAGTGGTACAGAAAACCTGTGGCGAAAGCTGCAACACTGATTCTTGCAATTCTCAGCGGTTCTATTTTTATTACCTGTATTTTGTCGGTGATGACTCTGGCAGGAAGTGCCAGTTTCAGGGAAATTAAAAAGATGTCAAGCCAGCCGTTTACGGAGTCGAAGGGGTTTTCAGGCGTAGTAGAAAACTCAATGGCAGAAGTTCTGAATATGATCAAGTTGGAGAATCTGTTTGAAACAGATGGGGCGTATAGTCCGGATAAGTTGATTGATGTAATGGAGTATACACAGAATGGAAGTGCGACCGGAGAAAATATATCAGGTGTGGCATATACGCTGGAAGAGCTGATCAACTGGGGAAAAGATTATTCAAATGAAGACATGTATGACGGAAGTGACGTCATCGTATGTCAGAAGCCGAATGGATCTTATTACTACTATTACAAAGAAGATTTTATGACTCAGGTAAAGAACGGAAAACTGGTTTTTGATCTGGGCAAGAAAGATCAGCAGACATTTCTTCAGGGCTTGGATGATGGAGATTATACTTCTTCAGGATACTATGATTTTCATATTACAGATGAAGA
The DNA here is from genome assembly GCF_934309415.1 of uncultured Mediterraneibacter sp. GTDB lineage: Bacteria > Bacillota > Clostridia > Lachnospirales > Lachnospiraceae > Mediterraneibacter. The sequence goes on along the minus strand of NZ_CAKRDI010000006.1, from coordinate 89,307 downwards.
AGGAAATGTGCTTTACAAGGATTGCTGGAATTTTGGCCTTACATTGAAAGAACGGTATGCTCCGGATGGAGCAGAGAATCTTCTGGAAATTGTGAATAAACGACCGGAATTAAACGGAAAATTATCTGTTATCTATGATGATGTTGCATTTGTGGCAGGTGAGATCGGAGATGAGTATGATACTTATCAGGTCGGATGGTCAGATCTGGATGAAGGAAATACGAATTTCACCTATCTTTATGTAAATGAAACAACGAAAAAGGTTGTCACCAATAAAAGTTCTTTTCAGAATTATGCCACAGTATCTAAAAATATTGAGACTATGACTTCGGGGAAGAATCAGAAATATATTGTGATTTATCCGAAGCTGAAAGATCTGATGACAAATATGAATATTTCCAAGTCAGATGAATGGACGTCGATAAAAGACAGTGCCGGAGGAAGAAGATGGAATAATACACTGGCTGTTTCGGTGGATACAAGTTTTCCGATACAGGATCAGTTTTATGAGAACAATAAGATCTATGAGGAGAGTATTCCTTTTCTGAGAGTTGCGTTTACTTTCAGTATTGTATCAGGGATTCTTTTTGTGATCCTGACAACATGGATTACGTTGAGTGCAGGCCGGACAGAGAAGGATGAAGAATTGCACCTGATTGGATTTGACCATTGTAAAACAGAAATTGCAGCACTGATCGTGTTTGGAATCTGGCTGATTATTTCAGTGGGAATTGGTCAGTGGGGAAATGGCCTGTATTCGATACTTAATACAATCAGGACAACCGGATATGGTGGTTCTTACTATGAGTTATCAGCTTATGATGCGGCTTCCTACATGCCAAGTTTTTATGTTCAGTCACTGAGTGTAGCGGAGACGATTCATTTGTTTGAATATGCAGCATTTTCCTTTGCATGTTTCTTTGTAGGATATTGCAGTCTGGTGCGAAGAATCAAGGCAAAATGTCTGTGGAAAGACAGTGTTTTGCGTGCAGTTCTGGAATTTGCGGTGAAGGTATTCAGTACATGGAGCCAGACATTAAAAACGGTAGTTATTCTTGCAGTTTATTTTTTACTTCAGTATTTTGCAGCGGGAACAGGATCTGGTAAAGTAGCTTTTGTATTGCTGCTTGTGAATGCGGTGGTTCTTTATCAGGTACTTTCGAATGTCCTTGCAAAAGAGAAACTGAAAAAAGGAATTGAAGAGATTGCTTCCGGCAATATGGGGTATCAGATCGAGCTGAAAGGTCTTCACGGTGAGAACCGGAAAATGGCAGAGATGATCAATGGAATCGGAGAAGGCCTGAACCGATCAGTAGAAAGAGCTACGAAAAATGAACGATTGAAAACTGACCTGATCACGAATGTTTCTCATGATATTAAAACGCCGCTGACATCGATCATTAATTATGTTGGTATCCTGAAACAGTCAGATATCGCAGATCCGAAAATACAGGGATATCTGGATATTCTGGAGGAGAAAGCACAGCGTCTGAAAACACTGACGGAAGATGTGGTGGAAGCATCGAAGGTAAGCAGTGGAAATATTGTTCTGGAACGGATGGATATTAATCTGGGTGAGATGATCCAGCAGACAGAAGGCGAGATGATTGAAAAATTTGAAGCACGGAATCTGTCAGTCGTTGTGAATCTGCCGGAGGAGCCTGCTATTGTTCATGTGGATGGCAGAAGAATGTGGCGTGTCCTGGAAAATATTTTTGGAAATGCTGCCAAATATGCGATGCCGGGAACGCGAGTTTATGCAGATCTGAGAGTAGAAGAGGACGAAGTAGATTTCTCTTTGAAGAATGTGTCAGAACACCAGTTGAATATTTCAGCGAATGAACTGACAGAGAGATTTGTGCGGGGAGATATTTCCAGAAGTACAGAAGGAAGCGGACTGGGACTGTCAATCGCAGAGAGCCTGACGAACATGCAGGGTGGAAAGTTTGAACTGTATCTGGATGGAGATCTGTTCAGAGTGAATATACGGTTCCCAAGGGTGAAAAAGTAGGGACAGAGGTTACTCATCTTGCGTTAATTATTTTACTGATCGCATAGAGAATACAGTTCTTGATCTGAATGTAAAGATAGAAAACGAAGAAAAATGGTTATTGCAGATTATTAAAATGGCAATAATCATTTTTTTGATGTAAAATGAAATTATGAGTCCTATTTGTTAAATATTGGAATAACTGATATGAGGGATATATGTTTCAGTTTTAATACAGAAAGCTATTTTCAGAGGTGTTTTAGAAGATAGAAAATGGGGAGATGTATTAATAGCTGCAAACATTCTGTAGGGAGAAAAAATCATATTTTCAAACAGGAGGTAAGAAAGATGGCAGACATAGCAGATATCTATGTAGCAGACAAAGAGCGTTACAGCAAGATGGTTTATAACAGAGTGGGAAAGAGCGGTTTGAAATTCCCGGCGGTATCTCTTGGATTCTGGCATAATTTTGGATCAAAAGATAATTATGACAATATGAAGGCAATGTGCAGAACTGCATTTGATCATGGAATTACACAGTTTGATCTTGCGAATAATTATGGCCCGGTGTATGGAAGTGCTGAGAAGAATTTTGGAAAGTTATTTCTGGAAGATTTTCAGCCGTACAGAGATGAACTTGTAATTACAACAAAGGCCGGTTATGACATGTGGGACGGCCCTTATGGAGATCATGGCAGTAGAAAATATCTGATGGCAAGTATTGATCAGAGTCTGAAACGGATGAATCTGGATTACGTGGATATCTTCTATCATCATAGAATGGATAAAGAGACTCCGCTGGAAGAGACGATGACAGCTCTTGCTGACATTGTCAGAAGCGGTAAAGCATTATACGCAGGAGTTTCTAATTATGACAAAGAATACACAGAGCAGGCGGTAAAGCTTCTGAAAGAACTGCACTGCCCGTTTATTGTAAATCAGAGAAGATATTCTATCTTTGACCGGACAATTGAAGAGGATGGAGTGAAAGCATACTGCAAAGAAGCAGGTGTTGGAATTATCGCATTCAGTCCACTGGCACAGGGGCTGCTGACAGACAAATATCTGCATGGAATTCCGAATGACAGTAGAATCGCACGTGATCCGCGTTTTCTGAAGGCAAGTGCTCTGACAGAAGAAAAACTCAGTCAGATCCGGCAGTTGAATGAACTTGCAGAGCAGAGAGGACAGACCCTGGCACAGATGGCACTTTCCTGGGTATTGAAGGATGATGAAGTGTGCTCCGTTCTGATTGGAGCTTCCAAACCGGAGCAGATCATAGAGAATATTTCTGTGGCGCATTATGCAGATTTTACAGCAGAAGAGCTGGAGAAGATTGAGAAGATTTGTGGACGCTAAAGCATGTCTGAGAAATGAATGATTTTTTTACATGTTCCAGACCATAGAAAATCCCCCTCTAAGTAGAATGGGTATATTTACATCTCTACTTGAGGGGGATTTTATCAAGTTTTTCACTCTTATTAGATAGTATATTTTTTCAAAATATTTACGGCTTTTTTCTCGTCGGAACCGTGAATGACCATGCAGACCGGAAGACCAAGCTGTACAGACATCATATCTTGAAGACACTTCCCATTTACATCCAGACGTTTGTTTTCAATATCTCTGACATTTACTTCTGAGTCGAAACCACGGCAGGTATTGTAAAAGTTCATAAGTTGTCCGGTTGTAATAAATTTAACATGTTGTTTAATCATAATGTCCTCCTGGTTGCTAAACTTCTGTTTTATTTGCTTTATATAGTATATAATGAAGAAAACAGAAACGTAAAATACATATTTACTATGCCTGTTATATATTTTATGTATAGGTATATATGAGCAAAAATAATCTGGGAAAGTAGAGAAAATTATGGAAATTACATATGATTATTATCGTGTTTTCTATTATGTGGCACGTTACAAGAGTTTTTCAAAAGCAGCCAAGGCCCTGTTCAGTAATCAGCCGAATGTTACTCATTTTATGAACAATCTTGAAAATCAATTAGGATGTAAATTATTTATCCGTTCAAACCGGGGAGTCACATTGACTACAGAGGGGCAGAAATTGTATCAGCATGTGTCCATTGCATATCAGCATTTGCGTGCAGCAGAGCTGGAACTGGCGAATGATCAGACGATGGAGAGTGGAAGTGTTACAATCAGTGCAAGCGAGATTGCACTGCATCTGTTATTGCTCCCTGTACTTGGGGAATTTCGAAAGCAGTATCCGGGAATCAGGCTGCGGATTCTGAACCATTCCACACCACAGGCTGTACAGGCAGTAAAGGAAGGACTGGCAGATTTTGCAGTTGTGACGACACCTCTGAATGCGAAAAAACCGTTGAAAATTACAACGTTGATGGAATTCCAGGAGATTCTGGTTGGAAATGAATCATTTGAGGGGATGGAAGAACCGATACATTTGTCTGAATGTACGGATTATCCGCTGATCAGTCTCGGAAAAGAGAGTATGACCTATGATTTTTATACTAAATTCTTTTTAGAAAATAATCTGGTATTTGCGCCGGATACAGAGGTGGCAACGATTGATCAGATTCTTCCGATGATTGTGAATAATCTGGGAATCGGCTTCATTCCGGAGAGTCTTGCGAAAAATGTAATGGGGAAAGAAAAAGTGTTCCAGATTCCTTTGGTTGAGCAGATTCCAAAGAGAGAGATCTGTCTGATCGAGAACAAGAATTTCCCACCGGGAATTGCGGCGGAAACATTGAAGAAAATGTTGTAATTAACAGGTAAAAATTACATATCGGATATGCTGATAAAACATATATGGTTTTCTTGACTTTAAAAATTCTGACTTCTATAATGGGGGCGCAGAATAGAAAATAGAAAAATATAAATAAAGAATTCTGTGGAAAACAGGTTCTATAGATAGAGACCAGAACGGAGGAAATCAGCATGAAGACGGTATTACCAAGGGAAGAAGCAGTGGAGGCTATATTTTCACGTATTTTATCATCGCCAGCAGCGTGTGAACGGTTGAGCAGTGTTTTTTATGATCATCTGGAGGATACACATTTACTTACAGATGAAGACACAAAGCATTTTTCGGAAGTTCTGTTTTCGGCGTATGAGAATGGAGATATCAGTGCATTACTCTTGGAATTATGTGGAAGAAGCATGTTTGATCTGTTAAGGGAAGCATATCTGATTCCGAAAAGATTTCATGGAAAAGCGGGGGAGAATCCAGTAATTTTAACTGATGTGAAGGGAAATTTACTTCCGGGAATGGAACAGGAAGTAACGCAGAAAGAAAAAGCAAAATTCGATGAGATCTATGTAAACCATGAATGTGCCCCAAGATCGAAACTGTATCTTGCAGACGGATATGATCTGGTCAGATCTTATAAAATGGGTATGCAGATTGAAGAAAAAAAGGAAAATAAAAGGAGAGGGATCCTTATTCTGTATGCGCTTCCGGATACATGTAAACTGGGACTGTCAGAGGCAGAAGCCTATGCAGTTGTATGGGATACATTCCATATGATTCAGAAGAAAGCTCCGAGAGCAATGGTTTATTATGGACAGGAGACAGGAGTAAAAAAAGAGTCTCCGGAAAAACCGTTTGACGAAATTGGAATTCTGCTTCCAATCCATGAATTTGAGAAAAAGATGCTTCAGCATTTGACAGAAATTGATGGAATCGTGCTTGCGTGCAGAGAAAAGATGATGGAAAAAGCCGGGGGTGAAAGCCTTGAGCTATAATAGAGAAAAGCAGTCAGAAGTTTTGCAGTCATCCAGAATACCGAAGAATCATATGGATGTTCTCTGGCATGAGTATACAGATGACAATGGGGGAGATGTGCCTGTTACAGAAGCGAGTTTGATGGAGAAGGCATCCATTATTGGGAGAGTCGGAATTATGCTTTTATCCTGCGGAACAGGTGCATGGCGTGTGAGAAGTTCTATGAACACACTTGCTGAAGCGATGGGACTTACCTGTACAGCAGACATTGGTCTGATGTCGATCGAGTATACCTGCTTTAATGGAGAAGAGGGATTTACACAATCTTTGTGTCTGACAAATACAGGAGTAAATACATCAAAATTAAATCGTCTTGAAAAGTTTATTTCGGAGTTTGAGTATCAGGGAAAATATATGTCTGGTGAAGAATTACATTCTTTTCTGGATAATATTGAGAAAATCCATGGGCTTTATTCTCCTGTTGCTCTGGGACTTGCGGCAGCTCTGGCATGTGGCGGATTTACATTTCTTCTGGGTGGCGGCCCGATTGAAATGTTGTGTGCGTTTGTTGGGGCCGGTATTGGCAATTTTCTCAGATGCAAACTGACAAAACATCATTTTACATTATTTTTGTGTATTGTATCTTCGGTTTCGCTGGCCTGTCTTGCGTATGCCGGTATGCTGAAAATGGGAGAGGCTCTGTTTGGAATTTCGACACAGCATGAAGCGGGATACATCTGTGCCATGTTGTTTATCATACCGGGATTTCCATTTATTACAAGTGGAATTGACCTGGCAAAACTGGATATGAGATCTGGTATGGAGCGTCTGACTTATGCACTGATTATTATACTTGTGGCGACGATGTCCGCATGGCTTATGGCATTGATTCTTCATTTAAAACCGGTCGATTTTATAAAAATGGAATTGCCTTTATGGGGATGGATTCTTTTCAGACTTATGGCAAGTTTTTGTGGAGTATTTGGCTTTTCTATTATGTTTAACAGTCCGATTCCGCTTGCAGCGGCAGCGGCAGCAATTGGCGCAATTGCTAATACATTGCGGCTGGAGTTAATAGATCTGGCTGCGCTTCCACCGGCAGCAGCTGCATTTATAGGAGCATTGACAGCGGGTATACTGGCATCACTTATGAAGAACAGGCTTGGATATCCAAGAATCTCGGTGACAGTTCCATCCATTGTAATAATGGTTCCGGGGCTGTATCTGTACAGAGGATTTTATAATCTTGGAATTATGTCATTGTCTGTATCTGCTTCCTGGTTTGCAGCAGCGATATTGATTATTTTGGCACTTCCATTGGGATTGATTTTCGCAAGAATTCTGACAGATAAGACATTTCGATACTGTACTTGATTGTTTAATGTTTAGAATTTAGAGGGCGTTTTAAAAGTTCTTGTTGCAATCTGTGCGTTCTAATTTTTTGCAGCTATGCTGTGAACGATAACATTTATTGAAAAAGAATAAGAATTTGTTAAAAATTACATCTTGATACAGGAACGTACGTTCTTATATAATAGAATATAGAAAATTAAGAGTCATGATTTTATTTTACAGAATTATGGCTCTTTCCTTTTTTGAAGGAAAATGAAATTCAAAAAAAGGAAGGGGGAAATGCAATGCAGGCAGAGCAGAGAAAAGCAGAACAAAAAGAACACAGTTATCTGGCAATCGATCTGAAATCATTTTATGCATCGGTGGAATGTATTGAGCGGGATCTGGATCCGCTGACAGTGAATCTGGTTGTGGCGGATGCAAGCAGAACAGAGAAGACAATCTGTCTGGCTGTTTCTCCTGCTTTAAAATCTTATGGAATTCCGGGAAGAGCAAGACTTTTTGAAGTGGTACAGAGAGTGGCAGAAGTCAACGCAGAACGTCAGCGGGAAGCTCCGGGGAGAAGATTTACAGGCAGTTCGTTTGATGCAGAGGAGTTACAGAAATCTCCGAAGTTAAAACTGGATTATATTGCAGCTCCGCCGAGAATGGCACTTTATATAGATTACAGTACACGAATCTATAATGTGTATCTCAAATACGTTGCATCGGAAGACATTCATGTCTATTCGATTGATGAGGTGTTCATTGATGTGACAGCTTATCTGAATACTTATGAACTGACGGCAAAAGAGCTGGCGAAAAAAATGATTGAAGACGTATATCAGACAACCGGGATTACAGCGACAGCCGGAGTGGGGACGAATCTGTATCTGGCAAAAGTTGCGATGGATATTGTGGCGAAGCATGTTCAGCCGGATGAGGATGGAGTCAGGATTGCAGAACTGGATGAGATGCATTACAGAAGATTACTGTGGAGCCATCAGCCATTGACGGATTTCTGGCGTGTGGGACGCGGCTATGCGAAGAAGCTTCAGGAGAATGGAATGTATACAATGGGAGATGTGGCGCGGTGTTCTATCGGCAAATCAGACAGTTACTATAATGAGGATTTGTTATATCGATTGTTTGGAGTGAATGCAGAGCTTCTCATCGATCATGCCTGGGGCTGGGAGCCTTGTACAATTGCGGATATCAAACAGTATAAACCGGAAGCGAACAGTATTGGTTCCGGACAGGTTCTGCAGTGCCCTTACACAGCGGAAAAGGCGAAACTGATTGTGCGGGAGATGACGGATCTTCTTGTATTAGATCTGGTAGACAAAGGGATGGTGACGGATCAGATTGTACTGACGGTCGGATATGATATCGAGAATCTGAAGAACCCTGAATTTCAGAAGAATTATCGGGGAGAAATTAAGACAGATCATTATGGACGAAAGATTCCAAAGCATGCACATGGAACGGTGAATTTGAAGAAAAAGATATCTTCTACCAGACAGATTATGGATGCGGTCATACAGCTTTATGATGAGATTGTGAATCCGGATTTACTGGTAAGAAGAATCTATCTTTCCGCAAATCGTGTTGTGGAAGCAGAAGCGGAGCAGGAGACAGCATCTTATGAGCAGATGGACCTGTTTACGGATTATAAAGCACTGGAAATCCAGAGGCAGGAAGAAAAGAAAGAACAGGAAAAGGAAGCAAGGATTCAGCATGCAGTATTGGATCTGAAGAAAAAGTTTGGAAAGAACGCGGTTTTGAAAGGGATGAATCTGGAGAAAGGTGCGATGACGATGGAACGGAATAAACAGATTGGAGGACATAAGGCGTGAAAAATCAATCAGGAAATTATGATGATATTATCAATCTGCCACATCCGGTTTCAAAAACACATCCACAGATGGCAAGGATTGACCGAGCAGCTCAGTTTGCTCCATTTGCAGCATTGACAGGATATGAAGAGGCGATAAAGAGAACAGCGCAGAAGAAAGAAGCGGAAATTAAAGAAGAAGAAAAAGGTGTTCAATGGGTGGACGTTTAATATGTTTGACAGTCTTTCATGCAGTTGCTAGAATTTAGACAGGTAATTCAACGCAATCAACATCTATAAGAAATATAAGGAAGAAGGAATGGAAAGATGGCATCTATATTAAATGAATACACAGTGGATCTGGATGAGGCACAGAAAGCAGTAGTTATCATCAACCAGGAAAAGCTGCCATGTGAAGAGGAAAAGTTATATCTGAAAACACAGAAAGAGATCTGGGCGGCAATCAAACGATTACAGGTACGTGGTGCTCCGGCGATCGGAGTGACGGCTGCTATGGGAATCTATCTTGCAGCAGAGGAGATTACAACGGAAGATAAGACAGAGTTTTTCAGACAACTGCATGAAGCAAAAGAATATCTGGCATCATCCCGGCCTACCGCAGTGAATCTGTTCTGGGCGCTGGACCGGATGGAGCGGACAGCGCAGGAGAATCAGGAGAAATCAATTGGTGAGATTAAGGAGAGATTACATAAGGAAGCCTTGGAGATCCGTGATGAGGATATCCGTGTCTGCAAGGAAATCGGAGAATATGGTTCCGAACTTTTACAGGATGGAATGGGAATTCTGACACACTGCAATGCAGGAAAACTGGCAGCAGTTCAGTACGGAACTGCACTGGCTCCAATCTATCGCGGACAGGAGAAGGGCTATACTCTGAAAGTATTTGCAGATGAGACAAGACCGCTGCTTCAAGGTGCAAGACTGACTGCGACAGAACTGCATGCGCATGGGATTGAGACAACACTGATCTGCGATAATATGGCATCTCAGGTAATGAAAAATGGATGGGTGCAGGCTGTGTTTGTAGGCTGTGATCGTGTGGCTGCGAATGGAGATGTCTGCAATAAGATTGGAACATCGGGAGTTGCTATTCTTGCAAAACATTATGGGATTCCATTCTATGTATGTGCGCCGACTGCAACGATTGATCTGGAGACAGCATCAGGTGCAGACGTACCGATTGAGCAGAGAAATCCGGAAGAAGTAACAGAGATGTGGTATGAGAAGAGAATGGCACCGGAAGGAATCAAGGTGTTCAATCCGGCATTTGACTGCACGGATCACGAACTGGTGACAGGGATTATCACAGAATTTGGAATTGCAAGAGCACCATATACAGAGAGTTTGAAAGAAATTTTTGATAAGAAAGAAAAAATGCGAAAGTGTGTCGAATAATTATTGACAGTCATTCTCAATAGTGGTAGTTTAGAAATGGAAGTTAGCAAATGCTAACCTCACGCGTAGAATTTATCAAAATTGGAAAGAGGGACTGTAAAATGGGAAGATATTATAAGTTAACCAAAGCAATTACAGAGGACATGGCAGCGGAGATACTTTGCGAGATGCGTGAGAACAAAGATGTGATTAATGTAGAATTTCTGGATGATAATACAAGAATTCTTGTAGAGACAGAGAAAGAAAAATATCCGGAAGTTATGTATGCAGCTGTAAATATATTCAGCCGGATCGGGGATAAATGTGAATTGACCTTCGGTGGATTTCAGCATGAATAAATAGAATCAGAATCCTGTTAATACTTGCAGTGTATCAGGGTACTGTAAATTAACAGTAGCGGAAAACAAAAAAGAAAAGAATCGATGAGATTTAGTAATGATGAGGATAAATCATTGTAACTGGATTTCATCGGTTCTTTTTTTAGATTGCAGGAATGATTTTTCAGACACACTCTAGGAGAAAATGGTATGATAAAAGAGTTATATTTAAATTCAAACAGACGATAAGAAAAATTTAAGATTTATCTTGAGAAATTTTTAAACCGGTGTCGATACACTGTGATTGTAAGAAGTTAGAAAGCATTTTTCAGACGGGTTCTGGAAAAAGGAACACAGTCGGCAGACGGAAGGGATGGAACGATCAGAAAAGAGAAAAAATACATAGAAAATGGAGTGAGTGTAATGGAAAAAGAGACAATACTGGTGGTGGATGACAACAAAGAAATCGTTTATTCCATCAGTGAATTACTAAAATATGAGGGCTATAAGACTGTGAAAGCTTATGACGGGATGCAGGCATTAGAAATGCTGGAGAAGGAAAGAATAGACCTGATCCTGCTGGATGTAATGATGCCGCGACTAAATGGACTGTCGGCTCTTATGAAACTGCGGGAGAAAAGTCAGATTCCGGTGATTATTTTGTCGGCTAAAACAGAAGAGAGCGACAAAGTGTCGGGGCTTGTGATGGGAGCCGATGATTATGTGGAAAAACCGTATAATCCGGCAGAACTGATCGCAAGAGTAAAAGCGCATCTGCGAAGATATCATGCCTGGGGTGGAGGAAAGCCGAAAGAAGATACAGACCAGATTGTCAATGGTGGTCTGGTGCTGGATAAAAAGCAGCGAATTGTAATTGTTGAAGGTGAGGAAGTTCATCTGACAGCTACAGAGTATAAGATTCTGGAACTTCTGATGTCTCATCCGGGCCAGGTGTTTTCAGCAGAACAGATTTATGAAAATGCATGGCAGGAAGAAACCAGCTATGCAGTGGAGAATACGGTGATGGTACATATCCGCCATATCCGTGAGAAAGTGGAAATTGATGCAAAGAAACCAAGATATGTAAAGGTGGTGTGGGGTATTGGCTACAAAATGGAAAAATATCAGTGAGAAAGTATTAAGATGGATTAAAAAAGACGTTGTAAGAAAATGCGTTGGAGTGACTACTACGATTTTAGGAATTGCACTCTTTTTAATCATGATTCAGTATCAGGAGTGGTACACAACAAAAACAATTCTGAAACTCTGCTTTTTCGGAAATGTACATATTGTGATCAGTCTGTTACTTTTGCTTCAGCCGTATCTGCGATGGAAATACAGAAACTGGAATATCGAAAAAGATGCGGACTATGCAGAATGGAAAAAGATCAGTAAGAAATCAAAGAAAACTCTTTTTAAAGTTGGAATTGTAGAAGGCATTATAGCCATAGCATATATGTGGGCGATCATGTATTATTACAATATTTACTGGTACCACAATTATGCGGCAGGATATGCAGTATTGCTCACAGTACTCATTCAGTTTATTGTCAGTGAACTATTGTTGAAAAAATTCTGGAATAAACATCTGGATGAGATAATGGGACAGATGGAAATTGTAAATCAGAAGCGGATTGCAGAAGCTCTGGAAATCGAGAAAAAAAGTATGGAAAAGGTTTCGAGAAGTGATCAGCTCAGAGTAGATCTGATTACAAATGTATCCCATGATTTAAAGACGCCGCTGACTTCTATGGTCGGATATATCGAACTGATCAAAAAAGAAGAACTCAGTGATGTGGTGAAAGATTATGTGGATGTGATTTCTGCCAGAGCGGAAAAGCTGGGGGAGATGATCAACAGTCTTTTTAATCTGGCGAAGGCAAGCAGCGGGAATGTGGAACTTCACAAGGAAAAGTTTGAGGTGAACCGTCTGCTGGAACAGATTTTTGCAGATATGTCCGAACAGATCAAAGAGAGCGAGCTGAAATTTGTAAAGCAGTATACGGAAGAGAGTACAGAGATTGTATCCGACAATGCATATTTTTACCGCATCTGCCAGAATCTGATTGAAAACGCGTTGAAGTATTCTGCGAAGGGAACAAGAGTGTTTGTGAAAACTTATTTCCAGAAGAATGGAGAAAGTAACAGACTCTGTGTGGATATTACAAATACTTCAGCTTACCCAATGGATTTTGAGAAAGAAGACATTGTAGAGCGGTTTGCAAGAGGTGATAAGGCAAGGTCTTCAGAAGGAAACGGACTGGGACTTGCAATCGTCAGCACTTATGCGAAAGCACTAGGTGGAGAATTCGATATTAAAATTGACTGTGATCAGTTTAAAGCGTGCCTGATCTGTGGGGAGAAGGAGAAACAAGAAGTTGTGGAACAGGAGAAAGAGGAGAATAGAAAATAAGACTGGAAAAGGCGCAGCCGGAATTGTTATAGATAATGTGACAATTCCGGCTGTATTTTGTCTTTCAGGAAAACAGAATCTGATCAGTGTAGCCATATTAAAAAAAATTTATTTCCTGTGCAACAAAATGTATTTCTGGATGCTCTTATGTATATACGCTATAATAAAAGAAAAAGTTAAAAGGCATGATTAGAAAATATATCGAAAGGAAAATTTTAAACAGATTTCAGAGAGGAGGGGGAAGAATGGAACAAAAAGAACTGGTGCGAAAGGCACAGAGAGGTGATACAAAGGCATTCTCACAGTTGTATGCAGAAATTTACAGAGATTTATATAAATTTGCGTTATATATGACAAAGCATCCCCAGGACGCAGAAGATGCGGTGAGCGAGACAGTGATAACTGCTTTTGAAAATATATCACAGTTGAAAAAGGAAGAAAGTTTTAAGAACTGGATGTTTACAATTCTGAATCGAAAATGTATGCGTATATTGAACAAGAGATTTGCACAGAACGAACCGCAGGAGGAAGAAAAGGAGCAGCTGTCAGAGAATCCGGATTATGCACAGCAGACACAAGTACGAGAGGCATTTGCCAGTCTGGAAGAAGAGGAAAGGGCAATTCTTTCATTTTCTGTATTTGGTGGATATAAGAGTGAGGAAATCGCAAAGATGCTGGAGAAAAATCCGGCGACGGTGCGGTCGAAGAAAAGCAGGGCACTTGGGAAGATGCGGGCATTACTTGGCTCTATCTGAACGTCAGCCTGCAAAATTTTTTAAGCGAGAACCTGTATGAAAAATCATTTCTGCAGTGGTTATGCTCCCACTTTGTGATACATTTCACTCTCATTTGGTTGACGTAGACAAGTGAGTTTATATTTATAGTTTAAGGCAGACAGGAAAAAGAAAGGAGGACTGCAATATGAGCGAAAAAGAGAAGAAAGATAAAATAAATGAAGAAAAAGAAGCCGTTTATAATGACTCGGGGAATGTTGAAGAAGTTACTACGGATTCTTTAACAGAAGAATCAACAGAAAACAGAACCATAGAAAAAGCGACAGAAGAAGCAATAGAAGAAACAAAAGCAGAAGCTACACTTACAGACGAAGAAATAGAACAGGCATTACAGAGAATGACAGAAGATGTGCAGATTCCGGAATCACTGAGCCCGGAAGCAATCGAGAAAAAACTGGAGGAGTCCGGAGTCGGGAAAAAGAAAAAAACAGTCTGGTGGAAATATGCTTCACTGGCAGCGGCTGCATGTGTGTGTGCAGTAGTTGGACTGACAGCGATGAACAGAGGACTTTCCGGAAATGGAAATTCAGAGGAAGGTATGCTGCTATCTGATGCCACATCAGAAGACGGCGCTGCTTCTGAGGAGATGTCAACGGCAAAGGATTATGATGAGATCTATGCTGCCGTGAAAGAATACAATAAAAAAATGCAGGAGTCTTACGATTCCACATCCAGTGCAGACACAGCCAAAGGAATTGCTTTAGAGCGTGCAGAGAGTGCAGACAGCGCAGCAAAACCGGTGGCTCAGGATGATTCTGCATCCGCATCTGACACGGGGCATTCAGATACGAATGTGAGAGAGGATGGAGTCGGTGAAGGGGATGTCGTGAAGACAGACGGAAAGAATCTTTATTTTCTGAATCGTAATCGGATTTCAATTGTAGAAATTGATAATGGAAGTATGACAGAACAGGCTGCGATCAAGATGGAGAATGAATGCTATGCATCTGATCTTTATGTGCAGGATGGCAAGCTGGTGGTTGTATATACAAAGACAGAATATGGAGAAGAAGATGAATGGTATTATAAGAATTCCACCTGTGCCGAGGTTTATGATGTGAGTAATCCTGCAAAACCAAAATCCATTGGCAAGATCTCACAGAGCGGCTCTTATAATACAATGCGTGTGAAAGATGGTTCTGTTTATCTGCTCAGCGATTATTATGTAACCAATGACGCAAAAAAGAAGAATGTATCCTGGTATGTGCCGGAGGTTCAGGGAAAGATTATGGATGCAGGAGATGTCTATATGCCGTTTGATAAAATGGGAAACGAATATACTGTCATTTCCAGTTTTTCGCTGAGTGATCCGGAAAATAAGGTGGACAGCAAGGCAGTATTTGGATATGGATCAATCTGTTATGTGAGTCAGAAAAATATCTATATTACGGAATCAGATTACAATGACAATGATGAGAATGTAACCAGAACTGCAATCCGGAAAGTATCATATAAAGATGGAGAATTAAAAGGTGTAGCCCAGACAAAGATAAAAGGAACACTCAATGATTCTTTCAGTATTGATGAGTATGATGGAAATCTCCGTGTTGTGACAACGGTCTCTGATCTGGGAGGAGATAATGGAGTGATGCCATTATTCGGAGCAAGAAGTGCCTCATCAGATGATGTAGCTTCGGTGGAAGAACAGCAAGATTATAATGCATTGTATGTATTGGATGAGAAGCTGCAGATAATCGGAGAAATCAGTAATCTGGCTTTGGATGAAACTGTTTATTCTGCGAGATTTATGGGAGAGATCGGCTATTTTGTAACTTATAAGCAGATGGATCCGCTGTTTTCGGTTGATCTGTCCGATCCGAAAAATCCGAAGATTCTCGGAGAACTTAAAATTCCAGGATTCTCAGAATACCTTCATCCATATGGAGATGGAAAACTTCTGGGAATCGGAATGGATGTAGATGAAGAGGGCGTGACCACATCCGGTGTGAAAATTTCCATGTTTGATACATCAGATCCTTCAGATGTAAAAGAGAAAGATAAGCTGGTAATTAAGGACACATACAGTACAGATGTGTCATATAATTACAAAGCAGCATTTATTGACACGGAGAAGAATCTGATTGGATTCAAGACTTATGGTGACGGAGAAGGAGCTGTTTACAGAATTTACAGCTATGATGCTGAAAAAGGATTTACTGAGGTATTCGAGGCTCAGACGAATTATGACGACTCTATCCGGGGACTGTATGCAGGAAATGTATTTTACCTTGTAGATGGAAATACAGTACGGTCCTATGATATGACGAATTTTGAGAAGATTGATGATATTGTGTTATAGATAACATATGATATAGGCAGCAAGAATATAAGTTATGTAACAGCAATAAAGCAATGGATGTGCACCAGTAAGTAGAAAATTAGCTTCGCTGGTATTACATGCTATTTTAAAAGGTAATTTTAAAATATAAGATTCGTTATTGATTACAGAGGTAGTATTGTTAATAGTGAATAGAAAGAAGACAGGGTTAGTTTATTTTGAACCTGTCTTCTTTTTCTTTACTTTCCCGGTAAAGCAAGATAAAATAAGATTGACTTTATAAAAATGTTTGTTTGATTCTTCAGAAAAGAAAAGACAGATAAACATTTTTTTGATTTATGGAAAAGTAAAAACACAAATACTGTATTAAAGTGTGTTTGAAAAGAAGCAGGAGAAATAAGACATGATATTTGATACACATGCGCATTATGATGATGAGCAGTTTGATGTAGATCGGGAAGAGATATTAAACAGTATGCAGGCAGGAGGAATCGGAAAAATTGTAGATGCAGCGGCAACTGTGGAGTCCTGGGATAAGATACTTGAGCTGACAGAGAAGTATCCGTTTCTTTATGGATCCGTCGGAGTTCATCCGGATGAAGTAGGGGCTCTGAATGAAGAGAATTTTGCAAGAATGGAACAACTGCTCGATCAGGAAAAGATTGTGGCAGTAGGAGAAATCGGTCTGGATTATTACTGGGATAAAGAAGGACATGATCTTCAGAAACACTGGTTTATCCGTCAGCTGGAACTGGCGCGGAAGAAGCAGGTTCCGGTTATGATCCACAGCCGTGAGGCAGCAGCCGATACGATGGAGATCATGAAAGAATATGGTCAGGGACTGAAAGCTGTGATCCATTGTTATTCCTATTCACTGGAGATGGCCCGTGAGTATGTGAAGATGGGATATTACATTGGTGTAGGTGGCGTAGTGACGTTCAAGAATTCTAAAAAACTGAAAGAAGTTGTACGTGAGATTCCGCTGGAGTCGATCGTTCTTGAAACAGACTGTCCATATCTGGCTCCTACACCGTATCGTGGAAAGAGAAATTCTTCACTGTATCTGCCGTATGTAGTAGAAGCAATTGCAGAAATAAAAGAGATAACACCGGAAGAAGTAATTGCACAGACAGAAAAGAATGGTATGGATCTGTATGGACTTGCTTAAAAGAAAGGAAAATTTATGAAAGAACCAACACTTGGAAACCCGCAGAATACGATTGAAGTTCTGCAGAAATATAATTTTGTATTTCAGAAAAAGTTCGGTCAGAACTTTCTGATTGATACACACGTACTGGATAAGATTATCGGATCAGCTGAGATTACAAAAGAGGACTGTGTATTAGAGATTGGACCTGGAATTGGAACAATGACACAGTATCTCGCATGCGCTGCAAAGAAGGTAATTGCAGTAGAGATTGACCGCGCCCTGATCCCGATCCTGGAAGATACATTGAGCGAATACGATAATGTACGTGTCATTAATAATGATGTGCTGAAAGTTGATATTGCGAAACTGGCAGAGGAAGAGAATGATGGAAAACCGATCAAAGTGGTTGCTAATCTTCCATATTACATTACTACGCCAATCATTATGGGGCTGTTTGAAAATCATGTGCCGATCAAGAGCATTACCGTTATGGTGCAGAAAGAAGTGGCGGATCGTATGCAGGTAGGACCTGGAACAAAAGATTATGGTGCATTATCTCTTGCGGTTCAGTATTATGCAAAACCTTATATTGTGGCAAATGTTCCGCCGAACTGTTTTATGCCGAGACCGAAAGTCGGTTCGGCAGTAATCCGTCTGGAACGTTATGAGGAGCCACCGGTTCAGGTGAAAGACGAAAAACTGATGTTCCGCATTATCCGGGCTTCCTTTAATCAGAGAAGAAAAACTCTGGCGAATGGATTGAAAAATTCACCGGAACTCGATTACACAAAAGAAGAGATTGAAAGCGCGATCGAGCAGCTTGGAAGAGGAGCTTCCATTCGTGGTGAGGCGCTGACTCTGGAAGAGTTTGCGAAGCTTGCTGATCTGTTGCATGATATTAGATAAAACCTTTGTAACACCGGATATTGTTACTGTTTACAGCATAGCTGCAAACAGTAACGTATCTCGCCATTTAGAATCGTCTACGACGATGGGCGAGATACATTCAGGCCAAAACGTGCATCCTCATAGCTAATCAGCAAAGTGATTAGCTATGGTCTGAACAGTAACCGGATATTTGCTTCATAAAGAT
The DNA here is from genome assembly GCF_934309415.1 of uncultured Mediterraneibacter sp. Taxonomy (GTDB): domain Bacteria; phylum Bacillota; class Clostridia; order Lachnospirales; family Lachnospiraceae; genus Mediterraneibacter. The sequence goes on along the minus strand of NZ_CAKRDI010000006.1, from coordinate 70,982 downwards.
TTAATATTCAGTTAATTGTATAAGAAGACTGAATTTAGTATAATAAAAAGAGTTATACATAAATCAAGAAGCAAAGAAGGAGGACTAGGTATATGGCCAAGGATATTAATAGTATTTTTTTCGACATCACTCCTGAGATAGAAGAATTAGCGCTCAAATGTGAGAAGAACAATGAAATTGAAAAAGAACTTTATACAAAGTATGAAGTAAAAAGAGGACTTCGTGACCTGAATGGAAAAGGTGTGCTGGCAGGACTGACAAATATTTCAGATGTTTGTGCATCTAAGATTGTGGACGGAGTTTCTGTACCGTGCGCAGGAAATCTTTATTATCGCGGTTATAACATCAAGGATCTGGTGAAAGGATTCCTTGATGCGAAACATCCGGGATATGAAGAAACTGCATATCTTCTTTTATTTGGAGAACTTCCGAATAAAAAAGAGCTGGCCGATTTTCAGGAGATGATGGCGGAACGCCGTATGCTTCCTCCGAACTTTGTGCGTGATGTGATTATGAAAGCACCGAGCAAGGACATGATGAACAGTATTACAAGAAGTATTCTTCAGCTTTATTCTTATGATGACAAAGCAGATAATACAACCATTCCGAATGTACTTCGTCAGTGTCTGAATCTGATCGCGCAGTTCCCGATGCTGATGGTTTACAGCTATCATGCATATAATTATCGTATGGGAGAAGATCTTTATATTTACGCTCCGAAACCGGAACTTTCCACAGCAGAGAATATTCTTATGATGCTGCGTGAGGATCGTAAGTATACACAGCTGGAAGCAAAGATTCTGGACATGGCACTTGTACTTCATATGGATCATGGCGGTGGTAATAACTCTACATTTACAACGCATGTGGTTACTTCCTCAGGGACAGATACTTATTCTACAATTGCAGCAGCGATGGCTTCCCTGAAAGGACCGAAGCATGGTGGTGCGAATATCAAAGTAACACAGATGTTTGAGGATATGAAAGAAAATCTGACTGACTGGACAGATGAAGATCAGATCAGAGAGTATCTGGAAGCATTGCTGGAGAAACGTGCATTTGACCATAAGGGACTGATTTATGGAATGGGACATGCAGTTTATTCTGTATCAGATCCGCGTGCTGAGATTTTCAAACGCTTTGTAAAACAGCTGGCACAGGAAAAGGGGCATGAAGCGGAATATGCTCTGTATGAGAAGGTAGAGCATATGGCACCTCAGATTATCGGTGAGAAACGTAAGATGTACAAAGGTGTTAATGCGAATGTGGACTTTTACAGTGGTCTGGTATACAGCATGCTGGATCTTCCACCGGCACTTTATACACCGATCTTTGCGGCAGCGCGTATCGTAGGTTGGAGTGCTCACAGACTGGAAGAGCTTAAGAATGTAGATAAGATCATACGTCCGGCGTACAAACCGCTGGCTCCGTACCGTGAATATATTAAATTAGATGACAGGTAGTGAGATACAATGAGAGATGAGTTCTATTTTCCATCGAAGGACGGGAATACCGAGATCCATACAATGGAATGGAAACCGGAAGGTGAAGTCAGAGCCGTGTTGCAGCTCAGCCACGGGATGATAGAATATATAAAAAGATATGATGAGTTTGCAGAATTTCTGTGTAGCCATGGATATTATGTGGTAGGAAATGATCATCTTGGACATGGAAAATCAGTTCAGAGCAAATCAGAGTACGGTTATTTTAATGAAAAATATGGAAATGCATGTGTGATCGGAGATATGCATACACTTCGCCAGAGAACGGCAAAGAAGTATCCGGATGTGCCTTACTTTATGTTAGGACACAGTATGGGCTCAAGCCTGCTCCGGCAGTATGTGCAGATGTATGGCAATGGACTGGCCGGTGCCATTTTCATGGGTGTTGTGGCAGATAAGGGAAGAAATACGCTTCTTATGGGACGAAGAATCTGTCGGATGATGGCCATGTTCCGTGGATGGCATTATAAGAGCAAGTTTGTGGATGAACTTGCGATTGGCGGATATAATAAGAAGTTTAAACATCCGAGAACAAGAGCAGACTGGGTAACCAGTGATGAAGAACGTTTGGATGAATATGTATCGGATCCACTTTGTTCCTTTATGTTTACTGTGAATGCGTACTATGGAATGTTTACAGGAATGCTTGCCATGGAGAAAAAGGAAAGTATCTATATGATTCCAAAGAGTCTTCCGATCCTTTTTGCAGCAGGAATAGAAGATCCGGTAGGAGACTTTGGGAAGGGTGTCAGAAAGATTTATGAGAAGTATAAATCTGCCGGCATTCAGGATGTGACATTGAGACTGTATGCAGGAGACAGACATGAACTGTTGAATGAGACAGACCGGACACAGGTCTATCAGGATCTGCTGGACTGGCTGGAGGAGAGAATCGATTAATTTATAATTACTGTACACAGGTAAGCTGTAAACAGTAACAATTTATAATCAGTTTATGAGTTGTTTATAAATTTATGAATTCTTTAAGAGATCACCCATACTTTTGACACATTTACTGCTTATACTATATATCAGATAGTTGATACAGCAACTATCATCCCCCCTCATAAAGTAAGACACCGCGAGGTGTCAACACTTTACTCTCATTCCTTTAGATAACTATAAACACAACGGAGCCCGTTAGCCGAAAGGTTAGCGGGCTTCTGCGTGATGAGCAGGAAAGAGAGTGGATAAAATAAAGTTCATAATCTGTTTATAAATTTTCGGATTCTTTTAGAATCCCCTCATACTTTTGACACATTTTCCGGATATACTAATATCAAGATAGTTGATAAGCAAAACAACTATCGCCCCCTCATAAAGTAAGACACTGCGAGGTGTCAACACTTTACTCTCATTCCTTTAGATAACTATAAACACAACGAAACCCGTTAGCCGAAAGGTTAGCGGGTTTTCGCTGTATTCGAGAAATTTAAAAGTTGTTGGTGCATCTGATATAATTATTTTGTAAAGGAGTAGTTGTTTATGCCGAAAATGAATGATAAACTTGATGATATAGTAGTAGTACTTGCTATAATATTAATTTTGAGATATTTGAAAAAATAAAACACATACAGCAGAACCCCATTAACTTCTCAGCTAATGGGGTTCTGGCATTTTTATAGTTATCTAAAGGAATGAGAGTAAAGTCTGGTATTCCGGGTTCGCTTCCCGGAATACCATTACTTTATGAGGGGGGGAGATAGTTGTCTTTCAACTATCTGAATCCAAGTATAATCCATAAATGTGTCCAAATTATGTTCAAACTCTAAAAGAAAATTAAAAAAATTTATGATTTTCTAAATTTACTTCGAAAATGGCACAATTTTATGTCAAAATCAATTACTCAATTTCTTTACAATCTCAGGGAATTCCATAAAATGGGATGCCTTTACAAGAATTGTGTCTTTCTCGTTCAAAATCTGTGGCATTTCTTTATAGAAAGCTTCTTTTGTAGCAAAATGGAACACAGTTGTTTTCTTCTCAGATTGAGTAGCAATTTTTTCTTTTGCAGCATCAGCCATTTCCTGTGAAAGCTCACCGATACAGATCAGAAGATCAGTTCCCTTATCAACTGCGTAAGTTCCGATCTGGCGGTGCATTTCTTTCTCATCTGCACCAAGTTCTCCCATGTCTCCGAGAATGGCAACTGTTCTGGTGTCTGCGTAAGCAAGGACATCCAGAGAAGATCTCATGGAAGCCGGGTTGGCATTGTAACAGTCATCGATGATAGTATAATGCTCAGCCTCGATCAGATTATTACGTCCTGCGATCGGAACCAGTTTTTCAATTCCACGGGCGATGGCATCATCTTCCATTCCAAGTGCATATCCTACAGCGATTCCTGCAAGTGCATTGTAGATCATATGATCTCCCGGAAGAGCGATATGTGCGTGGAAATGAGATGCAGGTGTTACAAATTCCGCATAAGTTCCTTTTAATCCCTTACGTTCTACCTGTTCTGCATGGAACGGACAAGTCTTGTCCAGACCAAAGTATACCGGCTGTATTCCCTTATCAGAAGTATATCCGCGAAGTTTATCATCATCTCCGTTGAAGATAACTGTTCCGCCAGGCTGCATAAAGTCTGTCATGGAAGTCTTCTCTTTCAGAATTCCGTCACGTGTTCCAAGGTTTTCAAGATGCGCATATCCAATATTCGTGATCACACATACATCCGGGCGCGCAATCTTTGCGAGTGGTTCCATATCACCGAAATGACTGATTCCCATCTCAAGAACGGCCACTTCATGTTCTTCACGAAGATTAAAAACTGTCAGTGGAAGTCCGATTTCATTGTTAAAGTTTCCTTCTGTCTTAAGAACACAGTATTTTTCAGAAAGAACGGAAGCAATCATTTCTTTTGTACTGGTCTTTCCAACACTTCCTGAGATTCCCACTACTTTGATGTTGAGAGAACAACGGTAATGTTCAGCGATATCTTTCAGAGCTTCTGTAGAAGAAGCTACCTGAATGTAAGGATAATCCACATCTCCTAAATCCTGTTCGGAAATAGAGCAGAGAGCTCCGGCTTTCATAACCTGTGGAATAAAGCTGTGTCCATCGACACGGGCACCTTTGATTGCAACAAAGAGTGTGTCTTTCTCCACTTTACGGCTGTCAATTGCCACGCTGGAAGCCTCGTTTGAAAGTAGCGACGGGTCTCCATGATAAGTACCATGGCAGGCTTCTGTGATTTCCTGTATAGACATATGTTTCATAATATTAACTCCTGTCTGCCGTTTCCTTAACGGTATCTTTCATCCATTGATTTGCTGATGATCAGTTCGCAGAGGTCTCCGTATTCGATTCCTGCAACTTTTGCTTCTTTTGGAAGAAGACTTGCGGAAGTCATTCCCGGAAGTGTGTTCATTTCCAGGCAATACAGATTGTTGTCTGCATCAAGAAGGAAATCGGCACGGCTGTAAACACTCAGTTTCAGCGCGTTGAATGCCTTGACTGTGAGTTCTTTCATTCTCTCTGCAACTTCTTCCGGAATATCTGCCGGGCAGACCTCGGAAGTAGCTCCATCCTGATATTTATTTGCGTAATCGAAGAATCCTGTCTTCGGAATGATCTCGATTGGCGGTAAAGCTTCACCATCGATGATACCGCATGCAAATTCACGGCCTTTGATGTATGGCTCTACAACGACTTCGTTCTCATAGCGGAAAGATTTCTTCAGTGCTTCATAATAGTCTTCATCTGTGTTTACGATATATACTCCGATGCTGGAACCGCCGGAACATGGTTTCACAACTACCGGAAGAGAAAGTCCGAGGGAAGTATAGGACAGGTCTTCATCTGTGCTGTAAAGTGTTCCGCCTCCCGGAGTATCAACGCCGGATTCAAGGAAAATCTGTTTTGCTACACCTTTGTGCATTGCAACAGCGCATCCAAGAGAATCCGGTCCTGTGTAGCGGATTCCGAGAAGATCGAAAGCTGCCTGAAGTTTTCCGTTCTCACCTTCTCCACCGTGTAATCCGAAGAATGTGATGTCTGCCAGGCGGCAGAGTTCAATTACATTTGGACCGAAGAAGCATGCAGACTGATCCGGGCGGGATGCCTTAACTGCTTCAAGATCCGGTTCCTCTGTACCGATATTTTTTACAATGTCAAGTCCGTGATCCGGAAGTGTAAAGACATCTTCCAGATTCTCCGGTGCGTGCTCCAGTCCCATAAATACATCCAGAAGGAATGCGTCATGTCCTTTTTCAAGTAATGTCCGGCAAATACCTGCTGCAGAAGAGAGAGATACGTCTCTTTCTGTACTAAGACCACCGGCTAATACGATGATTTTCATAATTATTATACTCCTTTATTTAGCTGTACTAAAATTACGACTACGATTATATCACATGTTGCCGGAAAGTAAAAGAAAAGTAGTTCAGATCGATGGAGTTCATAAACTATTTATTAAAACAAAAACTTCCACCTTTACAAATCAAGAGTGGAAGTTAATTCTTCTGAAAAGAAAATTTCAGTTTACAGATATGATAAAGGATCTGTCACACCGTTTGCTTCAAAAGCTGCTATGCGGTCAATGCATGTTCCGCATTTTCCACATGGAAATTCGTTTCCTTCATAACAGCTCCAGGTCAGTTCATAAGGAACATGAAGACGCAGTCCTTCTTTTACAATCTGAGCTTTATTTTTATTTATGAAAGGTGCTTCGATTTTCAGTGCCTTTCCACTGCCTTCAAAAACAGCAGTGTTCATACTGTTAAAAAATGCTTCACTGCAGTCAGGATAAGCATTTCCGGCAGCATCATCCAGGTGAGCACCGTAATAGATTACACTACAGTTTTTGGAAAGTGCAAGGCTTGCTGCTGCGGCAAGAAACAGTCCATTACGAAATGGCACATAAGTAGTAACCGGGGAACCGTTCTGTTCTTTTAACTGCTCTGCATAAGACTCCTCAGGGATATCTTCCGTAGAATGAGAGAGAAGAGAGCAGTTGCTGTCTTTAAAAATATTAGAAAGATCTAATTCAATCCCTTTCATTTCGTAATAGTTTAAAATCTTTTCGGCAGCTTCGACTTCTTTCGCATGCTTCTGCCCATAGAATACAGAAACAGGAATGACATGCTCTTTTCCGTAGCGCTCGATGGCAAGTGCAAGGCAGGTAGTACTGTCAACTCCGCCGCTGAATAATACCATGGCATTTTCAGACGATTCGAACTTCGTTGAATCTGTTTCGGTTTGTGTAACGTCACTCATAGTTGAGTTATTTGAAGTCATAAATTCCTCCTTGAAATTCGTGAAGTTATCGGTTATCAACCTTTTCCGGATAAAGGTCATGGTGTGTCAGCCGGTCGAAGGCAACTTTTTCCCAGACAGTTCCGGTTTTCCCGTAATTGCAGTATGGATCAATGGAAATACCGCCGCGAGGTGTGAATTTTCCCCATACTTCAATGTACTTTGGATCCATCAGACGGATCAGATCTTTCATGATAATATTGACGCAGTCTTCATGGAAATCACCATGATTGCGAAAACTGAACAGATAAAGTTTCAGTGATTTGCTCTCTACCATACGTTCACCTGGAACGTAGGAAATGTAGATCGTTGCAAAATCAGGCTGTCCGGTCATAGGACAAAGACTTGTGAATTCTGGACAGTTAAACTTGACAAAATAGTCATTTTCAGGGTGTTTATTTGGAAAAGTTTCCAGAACTTCCGGAGCATAATCAGATCTGTAAACAGTTGCCTGATTGCCGAGAAGAGTAACACCGTTTAATTCGTTAGTAGTTCTTCCACTCATTAAAAAATCCCTTCTTTTATGTATTTTAGTTGAAATTATGGATGCTTTTTCCCTTAGACAGGTAAAGTGCCTTTGTGGAAAACGCGCTCCAGTACTTTTGTGAGTACAACACCGCAGATTGCAGGGACAGACTGTCCGATACAAAGGCTTAAGGCAAGAGCCGGATATGCCATGCCGACTATAGGTGCAAGCCACAGTGCAACGCCAAGCCCCGGTACTAATACAATTGGGAAAAAGATCAGTATACGTGGCAGATGGAATTTTCTGATCAGCATGATAAGGAATGATGTGACGATTCCGACAATACATCCTCCAACCATGTCGATAAGTCCGAAGCCTCCAAGCATATTAGCGATGAAATTTGCGAGACCAAGCGGGATAACCAGGAACGGAAAAAAGTAAGAAAGGGCATAAAGGGTAGTCGCAATGCGAATCTGATACGCCCCGAAAGAAAAACTTTGTGTCATAAAAAGAACGACAACATAAAGTGCGATTACAACGCCGGAAATAGTAAGTTTCTGTACGTTGCTTAAATTTTTTTGTTCCATGTTTGTTCACCTCCGAAAAAAAGTTGCTGTCCACCGAATGTGAGCAGCAACAAAATCATAACAACAATATTCATTCAAAAGTTGTCCCTAGTTTTGTTTACCGACAGGATGGTCTCGAACTGTCAATTTCTTATCTGGAAGTAACAGACTTAATAAGTATAAAAGAAAAAAGTGTGATATGCAAGAAAAATATAAGTTATAATTCTTTAATCATGCAATACTGTTTCAGCTTAAAGAACGGTTTCTCAACCACGCCATATGTTTTGAATCCGAGATGTTCATAAAATGGAACATTATTTGGATTATGAGTTTCAAGAGAAACCATCATCTGGTCTCTTTCAGCACAGGAGAGAACTTCCTGCATCATCATCTCTGCAAGTCCATGATGCTGATACTGCGGGTCTACAGCGAGGTAGATGACATGCAGTCTGCGTGTCTCATGCAGCTGGGAAGTCCAGGAAGAGTTCAGGTAATCTTTTCCGAGCATAAAGTTCCAGAAAGTCCGGGTGCTTGGATCTTCGTGGATCAGCCAGCCGTCTGTCACAAGGCTTTCTTTCAGACTGACGAAATAGTTGTAGAAGGCATGGTGATGATCTGACTCGTCGGAGAGGATGAGCAGTCCTTTCAGATCCGGGCTGTCTGCATAGACTTCACAGGTCTCGAAACATTCAGTTATGTCACAGGAAAATAAATGAGGCATCAGTCTCTGACGAGTCTCTTCATCTTCAATCAGTGTGCTGTAAAGGGGATCATTTTTAAAACATACAGTCAGAATCTGGCGGAGTCGCTCCAGATCCTGCTCCTGTACACGGTAAAGTTTATCGGTTTTCATATATATTTTCTGGTTCCTTTCATGGGAAGCTTGATATTATAAGTAACGCATCGCGCCATTCAGAATCGTCTGTGACGATGGGCGAGATGCATTCAGGCCAAAATGTGTATCCTCAGAGCTGATCAGCAGGGTGATTAGCTCCGGTATGAACAGTAACATAGTGAGAATTACTGTAAACTATAATTCCTGTATATCACACAGACAGTCATCAAGCAATGCTTTGATTTTATTTACAGAATGGATCATATAGCGGATGTCATCTGCAAGATATGCAGTCTGTCTGCGAAGGGCAGCCTGAAGTCTGCGGATTTCCTCGTCTAACGGAGCGTTCTGCCCGGATGTTACATTCTGTGCGTCCAGTTCTTTCAGTCTGCGTACGATTCCGTACAGATTTTCATGATGCATAATACGTCCGCCGCCCCACATCAGACGGTCTTTTGGCTGATGCAGAATATATTCTGTAAAATGATAATATACTTCTTCATCAAACAGGAAGGCATAGCAGTTATTGTCTACCTCATAAAGTGCTTCCAGTGCACCGGGGATGTCCTGCTGCTCCAGTGCCTGTACGGCCTGATGCAGATGACAGATATTTCTTCCGGCGGCTTCGTGTGGAAACCATACTTCATCCTGCCAGCTTAAGCGGACAAAGTAATCCTGTACTTTTCTGAAAATATGTAACAGCCGGTCAGACAGACGGACTGTTACATCCGGCGGAAGAATAAAATCACCATGATTGATCTTCATGATCTTATCGTAAAGTTCATAGGCACAGTCTTCAGCGGGAATAATTGCACTGAGCAGGGCCGGAATATCAGCCTGTTCTGCCAGACCGACAGCTTCGGTTTTGGCATAAATATCAGAGACAGCGCTGTGCATTTCACGGAAAAGGCGGGTGAAATCCAATGGCGGAAGCATCAGTTCATCGATCGTGAGGAGCAACCGTGTATAGAGCTCATGGTGGAAGCGATAAACCGGTGCCTGATAAATCTCTTCATTGTCATACTGTGAATGATAGTGTGTCTCCATAAAAGGACCGGCACTGAAATCATTGACGGTGGAAGGAATTCCTGCAATTGCCATGGAGAAATCATCGGACCATGTTTCGATTGGGGCCAGTACAGTCAGTCCATCCGGGTAAGCATCTTCCGGAACCTGAATCCCGTCAGCAAAATGTTTCAGGAAATCTGCATATTCATAAGTAGAACGAATGGCATCCTGACGGTTATGGGCATGTGCAGGAAGTTCAAAGTTCAGATCTGCAAGTACTTTACCCTGCCATTCGGGATGTACACGGAATACCTGATTCCATGCGCCGGTAGACCAGTCGTATTTAGAATCGCAGACACCCCATTCTTCTGCAGCCAGCGCGCAGAATACAATCGTATGTTTTGGACGGTAACCGCTTTCCAGCAGTGCTCTGGCAATTCCGAAAATCATGGAAACAGCACAGTTGTCATCCTGGAATCCGTCGAAATAAGAGTCGTAGTGTGCGGACAGCAGGATCATCCGGTCATCACCATCTGCTTCGTAAAGTCCCGGAATCTTTCCGACGATATTGTAAGCTGGGCGGTTACGCTCCACACGGGAAGAGGCGTCAAGCTGAACAGTTACAGATGCATATGACACAGAATCATCTGTCGGGGGTGCAGAAGTTTTGTTGTCTGCAGGAACAATGTCGGAAGCAGTAGTTGAAACTGTTACGGAAGATGAACGATCAGAAATACGGTTCTGGTTCAGAACTTCCATTAATTTTTTTGCATCTGCCTGAGAAATTGAAAAGGCAGGAGCATATTCAGGGCCTGCAATGTCCTGTGCATTTAATGCATTGGGATCGACTTCTCCATATCCCTGAGACTGTACGGCAATCAGACCAACAGCGCCTTTTAAATAGGCCTGATATACCGGATAATTGATCCACCATTCATCGCGCTGGTTGATATCAGCAAGAACCAGTTTCCCGCGGACATCCAGACCTTCATAGTCCGCAGCAGTTCCTCGTCCGACATAGACGAGTTCATAAGTTTCAAAACCGTTTGTCTCGAAACTGGTCTGATAAGCACCCATCTGACAGATCTGCTCCTGTCCCTGTGCATCGGTGAATTTCAGTATGGCACGTTCAAAGGTCCAGGAATCAAGCCAGAATTCATCTTTTGATACGTCAGAAAGTCCGAGTCGTTTCATTTCCTCATAAAGCATATCACCGGTGGCATGCTCTGCATGAGAACCGGCGGTGCGGTAGCCGAGTACCGGATTGGTTTTCTCCTGTTCCATCTTTTTAGCAAGATCATAGGAATAGGAAATATCCAGATGGGAGATGCAATGTTCTATTTGTTCATAGGTAGATAAAATTTTCAAAAGGATGCCTCCTTTATAATCTGAATCAGTCAAAAAGTAAAATCAAAGCTGCTGTCACGGAATAAGTGCCGATATACAACAACAAGCAGAAAAAGCAGACGAACACCTTTTTCTGCGGTCTATTTTAGCACTGTGAAGTGAAATGTACAATTCTTTGAAAGAGGAAATTGATGATTTATTTTTTTGTATGTCTGATCAACGGGAAAGTTGGTGGAAAATCAGAAGTGCTTATACATATATATATAATGTGGATTATTCAATATTAGGATTGCAGGAAATCTGTTTGCTTATTTTTATATTGCCAATTTTGACAGCGTGTGCATTGGCACTTCTTCAGCTTTTGATGATATTTGCAACCAATCCAATTGTGGCTTATGGAATAACGGGCTTTTTATGTGCGGGAAGTGCGTTTTATGAATCACCATTTTTTATTGCAAATAATTCTATGATGATCAGGTCATTGGATAAGATTGCAGTTGGTGCAACATGGGAAACAATAGTGCTGCTCTTAGTTGTAATATTTGGAGTAATTGTTTTTGGGGGCACTATAATAGAAAGAAAGGATTGGCTGGAATGAAACAGCGTCTGGGGATTGCGGCGGCAATTATGGAAGAACCGGAGATTATTCTGTTAGATGAACCTATTAATGCGCTGGATGAGGGCGGAGTACAGGAAATCCGGGAAGTACTTTTAGAACTTCGCGATAGAAACAGAGTGATTATAATTGCGTGTCATGACAGAGAAGAACTGGAAACACTGTCAGATGAAATAATTGAGCTATATGAGGGGAATATTACAAAAAAGATGCACCAATCAATTTGAACAGGTGCATCTTTTTATGAAAAGAATAATGATTCAATTTATTTATGGTTTGTAATAAATCATCCGTAATGTGATTTATTCTACAACTTTCAGCCATCCTTCCGGAGCTTCGAGGTGTCCCATCTGAATTCCTGTCAGTGTCTCGTAAAGTTTCTGTGTAACAGGTCCCATCTTCTCCATTCCGCTTGGGAAGCAGATCTCTTCGCCGTGGTTTACAATCTTTCCTACCGGAGAGATAACTGCGGCTGTTCCGCAAAGTCCACATTCTGCGAAATCTTTTACTTCATCGAAGTAAACTTCTCTTTCTTCTACTTTCAGTCCAAGGTAGTGCTCTGCAACGTACATCAGAGAACGTCTTGTAATAGAAGGAAGAATTGTAGATGACTTAGGAGTTACAACTGTACCATCTTTTGTGATGAACAGGAAGTTTGCTCCACCTGTCTCTTCAACTTTTGTTCTTGTAGCAGAATCAAGATACATATTCTCAGCAAATCCATTTGCATGAGCTGTTACGATTGCATGAAGGCTCATTGCGTAGTTCAGTCCGGCTTTGATGTGTCCTGTTCCGTGCGGTGCAGCACGGTCGAAGTCTGATACGCAGATTGTAAGTGGCTTAGCGCCGCCTTTGAAGTATGGTCCTACTGGTGTAGTGAATACACGGAACTGATATTCATCAGCCGGTTTAACACCGATTACAGGGCTGATACCGAACATATAAGGTCTGATATAAAGGGAAGCTCCTGATCCGTACGGTGGAACATATCCTTCATTTGCTTTTACTGTCTCTACAACAGCTTCAACGAATTTGTCTTCTGGGAAAGCCGGCATCTCAAGACGTCTTGCAGAATCAGCAAAACGGGATGCATTTAAGTCAGGACGGAAGATAACTGTACGTCCATCTTCTGTAGTATAAGCTTTCATTCCTTCGAAAACTGTCTGTGCGTACTGGAGAACTCCGGCACATTCACTCATAACGATGTTAGCGTCTTCTGTGAGGGCACCTTCATCCCAGCTTCCATTTTTATAATTTGCAACAAAACGTTTGTCTGTTTTTACATAACCAAAGCCAATATTGGCCCAATCAATATTCTTTTTTTCCATTGTGTTAAATCCTCCATTCCTCTGTGCGGCTGAAGACCGTATCATCTTATCTGTGGTCATTATAATACTATCGATAAGAAAAATCAAGAGTGCGCTCTGTTTTTTTGAAATGAGATATGTTGTGTGAAAAATGCTTGTAAACATGATAGATAAGTGTTACAATTCCATCAAAGCATATTTCTTTCAAAATCCAGGGTATTTTATACCATCTAATTTCTAATTGCATTTCGAAAATCTATGCTTTGAAACTCATTTCAATTAAAAAGCAGGAGATTTCAAATGCAAGATAGTTAGATCAGGAAATATTTTTGACTAGATGTATTGGTTCTCCTGTAACAAAGGAGGAGCAAGCCTATGGCCAAAAGGAAACACAAACACACTGTTGCAAAGGGAAGTCAGAATCAGCATCAGAAAAAACAAGTTACTGCAAATCGCAACTACAAAGATACAGTATTTCGAATGCTTTTTTCAGATAAGAAGAATTTACTTTCGTTGTATAATGCGGTAAGTGGAAAATCCTATACTGATTCAGATGAGCTGGAAATTGTAACTCTTGAAAATGCGATTTATATGGGAATGAAAAACGATCTTGCATTTATCATTAATACGAATCTTTTCCTGTATGAGCATCAGTCTACTTATAATCCGAACATGCCTTTACGGGATTTACTTTACATTGCAGAGAAATATCAGGAGCTAGTAGATAATCGTTCCTTATATTCATCTACTATCCAAAAGATTCCGGCACCAAACTTTGTCGTTTTTTACAATGGCACCAAAGAAATATCCGATTGCCAGACTCATTATCTTTCGGAAGCATTTGAAAACCTTTCCGGTGAGCCACAACTGGAATTAAAAGTGCGGGTACTAAACGTAAATGAAGGCCATAATCAGTCCTTGATGGAACAGTGTCAGATTTTGAAAGAATACGCACAATATGTTGCAATGGTTCGTAAATATTTAGCAGAAATGCCTTTAAATGATGCCGTTGACCAGGCTGTTGATGAATGCGTTCGGAAAGGTATTTTAGCTGATTTTCTCAGAAAGAATCGTGCGGAGGTAATTAAAGTGAGCATATTTGAGTATGATAAAGAAATCGAAGAAAAGAAACTTCGGGAGGCTGAGTTCGAAGCGGGAAAAGAGGAAGGAATACAAGAAGGAATACAAGAAGGAATTCGAGTTGGAATTATAGCTTTTTTACGACTGGCAGAAAAGGTCCATCTTAATGAAACGGAAACAATTCAGCAACTATGTGAGGGCATGAATCTGTCAGTTGAGGAAGCACAAAAATGTTATGAAACTTATAGAAATAAAAATTTATAATATCTGAATTAACACGGATAAAAGGTCATTTATAAACTGATAAAAAATCGCTGATCCAATGTAGGCATTGTGGGACCAGCGATTTTTTTGATATTAAATGAAGTGATTATCTTTTTAGTGTGTTTATGGATTGTTAAAGAGAGTAAAAAACAGAAAGTAATTTTACAGAAGGAATGTAAATAAATTACAATCAGATCGTCACAATCACCGTCTGATATCCTGCCCGTTTTAATCTGCGTTCCATTGCAGAGGCTTCATCCAGTGTGGTGAAATTACCCACGATTACTCGGTACAGATCACCGTGTTCCCAGATTTCAGCAGGAAAATCCTGACTGCGTAATTCGTTCAGAAGACGGTTGGCATAGCTTTGGTTGCGGAAAGCGCTAGTTTGTACGGTATAAGATGGAGAAACAGTTGAATTACTGACATCTCCATTTAATTCTAATGTGTCGAGAATTCCTTCGGCAATCGCAAGTGCAATGTCATTGAAATTATTATCAAAAAGTTGATTATCGGTATCAGAGTTAATAAATCCTACTTCAACAAGAACAGCAGGCATTCTGGTTCTTCGCAGAACAACAAGTCCGGGGCGAGGTTTCACACCCAGGTTCACAAAACCGACAGATTCCAGTTGTTCGTTGATATTTTTCGCCATAGTATATTTAATACCGGAAAGATCATAGATCAGAGATTCTACCCCGGATACAGTATTATCTGTAGGGTAAGAATTACGATGAATAGAAATGAAAAAATCCGCATCAGATGCATTGGCTTCCATTGCTTTCTGATAGGGGGACTCATAGATATCTGTTGTCCTTGTATACAGAATGTCGATTCCACGTTCCTGTAGAATCTCACCGATTGCAAGGGTAAGAGCCAATGCGTCATCTTTTTCCTGACGCCCGTTGTATACAGCACCAGGATCACGTCCGCCGTGCCCGGCATCAAGCATGATAGAATAAGGCATACCTGTTTCCTCAGAATATTTGTTTGTATTATAATATGATGTTAAATAGAAAAGGTCAAAGATGTTCGAGATACATTTGAGACAATACGTACATCTCCTATGTCGATCAGCGAAATGAGTGACATGGGAGATGTACGTTATCTGGGATAATCAATAGAGTAATTTACCAGAGTGAGCAGTAATGTTTAAGAAAACACTAATTTAAAAGATATGAGGAAATGCAAATTTAAAGAACATGCATAAAAAATAAACACAACAGTAAACCAATCGTGCCGACTACAACAAACAGTAATCCTGCACCTGCAGATCTTTTACGTCTATCGATCAGTGTCAGCTGAGATGCATCCATAGATTGAACCGGATAATTTCTTCTGCCAATCAGATACAACAACAATCCGCTGGAATTATTTCCATTTGCTGCAAGTAATCCCCAGAGCTTAGGGTGTTTTAATCCTCTTGCAGCAGCATCAATGACTGTGATTTTATAAAGCTGGTAGGCTGTTTCAATACCACCTACGACTGCAACTGCGCCAAATATAATAGATAAAATAAGTTCCCATTCCATAATTAAGACCTCCTAAATACGTTTGATAATTTGATAAAGCAATGTTGCCGAACTGATAACAGCGACACAAAATACAAGAATTAAGTAGTAGCTGTTATCCGGCAGAAACAGATTCAGTGTAATAAGAAGTATTACAATTACAATATTAAGGATAATTGCACGGATTAGTTTCTGATTACTTTTGACAATGTTTGTACTCTCTTCCAGATGTTCCATCATTTTTTCGTCTCCTTTCAATAAATCATCAAGACTTATGGAATAAAGTTTACTTAACTCAATGACACTGATAATATCCGGATATGATTTCTCGTTTTCCCAGTTTGAAATGGTCTGTCTGGACACATTGATTTTTTCTGCAACAGCCTCCTGGGTAAATCCAGAGTTCATACGAGCGTCTTTTAGTTTTTTTCCAATTTCCATATTTGTATTTCTCCTTTCGGGAACATCTTTTCACATTGCAACGTTTATGTCTATCAAACCGCTTTTACATGGGGGATTTTTTGAAGATTTTTCATGTCAAAATTGTTTTGCATAGCGTATTTAAAGGGATTTTCAATTATAATGATATAGAAAAGGTCCGCAAATAAATCACGAACCTTTTCATCACACGGAAAGATAAATTCCGATCCTTCTATTTAATTTGCTTCGGTATGATTGTTGTCTTCTGAATCAGATGCTTCATTCTCTTCTTCGGATTCATCATGAATAATCTCAGGAAGATATACATGTACTAA
The DNA here is from genome assembly GCF_934309415.1 of uncultured Mediterraneibacter sp. Classification (GTDB taxonomy): domain Bacteria; phylum Bacillota; class Clostridia; order Lachnospirales; family Lachnospiraceae; genus Mediterraneibacter. The sequence continues at coordinate 54,466 of NZ_CAKRDI010000006.1, read as the reverse complement.
CTCTACACGGTTCTTATCCAGCTTTTCTACAACCATACGGATTCCGTCTTCAGTAGTGAATTCATCGCCGACTTCCGGTAAACGATCCAGATGCTCGATCATGAATCCACCGAGAGAATCAAAGTCTTCGGATTCCAGCTCCTGATGTCTGGTATCCAGTTCTAATCGGTCGTTCAGATCATCCAGACTGACAGAACCTTCCACAATGTATTCCAGATCATTGATCTTCTGAATGAATTCTTCTTCATTCTCATCGTACTCATCGTGGATCTCTCCGACGATCTCCTCCAGAATGTCTTCCAAAGTGATGATGCCCGCCGGTTCACCATACTCATCCAGTACGATGGCAATATTAATGGAGGCATCACGCATCTCTGCGAGCAGTTCTGAAGTGTTCTTATATTCGTAAGTAAAGTAGGCCTCTCGTAAAATATCACGGACTGTAAAATGCTCATGGTCTGTACACAACAGTAAGTCTTTCATGTTGATCATTCCGATGATGTTGTCCGTTGTGTCTTCGTAAACAGGAAGACGGGTGAACTTATCTTCTTTGTAAATCTCAATTAATTCATCGTAGGTATTATCCACATTGGCAAATGTTACGTGTACACGGGGAACCATGACCTCTTTTGCCTTTGCATCGCCTAAATCGAACACGTTGTAGATCATCTCTTTTTCATCTGATTCAATGACACCGTCTTCATGACTTACATCCACGATGGTACGAAGCTCATCTTCTGTCATCGCTTTATTCGCTGCATCAGGATCCACACGCATAAGAAGCATAATGCCGCGGGAAACTAAGTTGATGATAAAGATGATCGGTGTAATCAATGTCATAAAAGTATGAATGATCGGGATATAACGAAGTACAACTTTCTCTGCATTCAGTGTGGCATAATTTTTCGGAGTAATCTCGCCGAAAACCAGAATGCTAACAGTAAGTACAGCAGTAGCAACGCTGACCATATAGCCACCAAAATGGTATGCCAGTGTAGTAGCAAGAGAGGATGCTGAGATATTAACAATGTTGTTGCCAATCAGAATCGCACTGAGTACTTTCGGCATCTGCTTCTCGATAATATTCAGAGTAAGTTCTGCCCGTTTGTTTCCGTCATCTGCGAGTGTACGCAGTTTGATCTTGTTTACAGACATCAGTGCTGTCTCAAAAGATGAAAAAAATGCTGAAAGAGTCAGCAGGATCAATAGTATAATTAATTGGTAAGTGTCACTTGGGTCCACTTTAAATATTCACTCCTTTTGTATTGATAAATATCGTTCATTAAAATAAAAAATACTAAAATATACAGATACATCGCCATTATACACTTTTTTCAATCGCTTGGCAATACTCTTTACTTTGATCTGGGTGTGGTGTATGATAAAAGATACAGTAAAATTTATAAAAGAATGGAGCATTTATATGGAATTGTATCAGAGTTTATGTGCTGTTACTAAAGAAGAAAATGTATTAAAGGATGAACCGATGCGTAAGCATACGACATTCAGAATCGGTGGCCCGGCAGATTATTTTGTGACACCGGAATCAAAAGAAGAGATCCGTGAAATTATTGCATTATGTAAGAAGGAGAATGTTCCATATTATATAGTAGGAAACGGAAGCAATCTTCTTGTCGGAGATAAGGGATATCGTGGTGTGATCCTTCAGATCTTTAAGAAAATGAATCAGATTCAGGTAGAGGATGAGAAGATTACTGCACAGGCAGGAGCTTTGTTATCAAAAGTGGCAGCGGCAGCTTATGAGGCATCACTGACCGGATTTGAATTCGCAGCAGGAATTCCAGGAACACTCGGTGGAGCGGTCAGAATGAATGCCGGAGCCTATGGCGGTGAGATGAAACAGGTGCTGGTCAGTGCCGATGTACTGACAACAGAAGGAGAGATCCTTACGATTCCGGTAGAAGAACTTGGACTGGCATATCGTACCAGCGTGGTAGAACAGAAAGATTACGTTGTTCTTGGCGCACAGATTGAACTGAAAAAGGGAGATCAGAAGGAAATCCGCGCACAGATGGATGATCTCAAAGAAAAGAGAGTTTCCAAACAGCCGTTGGAGTACGGAAGTGCGGGAAGTACATTTAAAAGACCGGAGGGATATTTCGCAGGAAAGCTGATTCAGGATGCAGGACTTCGTGGATTTAGAATCGGGGATGCACAGGTATCAGAGAAACACTGTGGTTTTGTGATTAACAGAGGGAATGCAACAGCAGCAGAAGTAATGGAGCTGATGAAACAGGTAGAGGAACGTGTACAGAAGGATGCAGGCGTAAGCCTGGAGCCTGAGGTGAGGAGAATAGGAGAATTTTAGAATGCGTTTTGTTATAGTTACTGGAATGTCAGGAGCGGGTAAATCAACGGCACTGAAAATGTTGGAAGATATGGGCTATTTTTGTGTGGATAATCTGCCGCTTCCATTGCTTCCGGGATTTGTTCAGATGATCCAGTCTTCAGAGAAAGAGATGAAGAACATTGCACTGGGACTGGATGCCAGAAGCGGACAGGAACTGTCAGGGCTGAAAGAATATCTTGAAGAAATGGATAAAAATCAGATTGGATATGAGATTTTGTTCCTGGATGCCAATGATGATGTATTGATCAAACGTTATAAGGAGACAAGAAGACAGCATCCACTGAGCGGTTCAGGCCGTGTGGATACCGGAATCGCCAAGGAAAGAGAGAAGATTGCATTTCTTAAGATCAAGGCAACTTATATTCTGGATACAAGTAAGATGCTGACCAGAGAGCTGAAGATTGAGTTGGAAAAGATTTTTGTCGATGGACAGAATTTCTGCAATCTTTATATCACGGTAATGTCCTTTGGATTTAAGTATGGAATTCCGCAGGATGCAGATCTTGTGTTTGATGTGCGTTTCCTTCCGAATCCATATTATATTGATACATTACGTGCAAAGACCGGAAATGATGCAGAGGTGCAGGATTATGTCATGCAGAATGACAAAGGAGAGATCTTCCTGAATAAATTACAGGATATGATGGAATTCCTGATTCCGAATTATATTCTGGAGGGAAAGAATCAGCTTGTGATTGCAATCGGCTGTACCGGTGGAAAGCACAGATCTGTTACACTTGCCAATGCGCTGTATCACATTCTGGAACAGGAAGAAAGTTATGGAGTGCGTATTGAACATCGTGACATCGGGAAGGACAGTATTACGAAGAGAAAATAAAAACTGATAAGAGTGGAAACAGGCATTAAAAAACATTCTTGTTAGATGTTACTGTTCACAGGTAACCTGCAAACAGTAACGTATCTCGTTGCAGGAGATTTTGCAGATACTGTGAACTCGTAATAAATAGAGATAGATAAAAGGTGGAGGAGCTATGTCATTTTCCGGGAAAGTAAAGGAAGAGCTGGCAGAAAGCTACAGCTCGGCAAGACATTGTCAGATTGCAGAACTTACCGCATTTATAGGAATGTGCGGTACGGTTGTGATCAACAGTTTCAATCTGTGCAGCATCAAGATACACACGGAAAATCTGCTTGTTGCAAGAAAGGTCTTTACATTAATAGAAAAAACATTTAATATAAAGACTGATATCTCTGTGAGACGGAATATCAGGAAGCAGACTGTGTCTTATGCCGTAATCATCAGACGGCATGAGGACGCGTTGAGAATTCTTCAGGCAACGAAGATGTTAGAAGAACATCAGAACTGTGCAGAAGATGTTCATGCGGTTGATCCACTGATTGTTCAGCAGATCTGCTGCAGGCGCGCTTTTTTGCGGGGGGCATTCCAGGCATCGGGGTCTATGAGTGATCCGAACAAGGCATATCATTTTGAGATTGTCTGTTCAACTGAGGAGATGGCACGGCAGATTCAGAATCTGATCTGCAGCTTTTCGATGGATGCCAAGATTGTGCTCAGGAAAAAATCATATGTTGTTTACCTGAAAGAAGGATCACAGATCGTAGATATATTAAATGTTATGGAAGCGCATATTGCTCTGATGGAACTTGAGAATGTACGCATTCTTAAGGAAATGCGCAATACTGTAAACAGAAAAGTAAATTGTGAGACTGCGAATATCAATAAAACGGTATCAGCAGCAGTGAAGCAGCTCGAGGATATTACATATCTCAGAGATACAATTGGAATTGAGAATCTGCCGGAAGGATTGAGAGAGGCCGCTCTTGCCCGCCTCGCCAATCAGGAAGCGACATTGAAAGAACTCGGAGCATCTTTATGTCCACCAGTCGGTAAATCCGGCATCAATCACAGACTGCGGAAGTTGAGTGAGATGGCAGACAAAGTAAGGCAAGAACAAGGAGGATTATTATGATTAAAACATCTGTTGTTGTGAAAGCTGACCCAGGGTTCGATGGACGTCCGATCGCACTTCTTGTACAGGAAGCCAGTCAGTATGCAAGCAAAGTATACATTCAGGTGGGAGAGAAGAACATTAACGCAAAGAGCATCATGGGAATGATGAGCCTGAATCTGGCAGGCGGCGAAGAGATCACAGTTGTTACAGACGGTGATGATGAGAAGAAAGCGGCAGAGGGTATCAAGACATTTTTTGCAAAAGTAAAATAATGTAGCAACAAAAGACAGAACGGAGAACGTGAGGAGTTGCTGATCAAAGGATGTTGTGAACAGTAAATGTGAGAAATTTTCCGTAAAGATAGACATAAAATTATTCAGACAGGGGGCTGTGCTTGAGAGGTGCAGTCTTCTTTTGTACTTGAAGGAGGAGAATCTGGCTTATGAAGAAGATGTTGTTTATTTACAATCCGAATTCTGGAATGGGACTTTTAAAACCGAAGCTTTCGGATGTGCTGGATATTTTTGTAAAAGGAGGATATGAAGTAACGGTTTATCCGACACAGAAATATCATGATGCATATCAGAAGACAAAGTCATATGAGGGAGAATATGATCTGATCGCGTGCAGCGGAGGTGATGGAACGCTGGATGAAGTTGTCTCCGGAATGATGAAGCGTAAAGGAACAACTCCGATTGGCTATATCCCGGCAGGAACCACGAATGATTTTGCACGAAGTCTGCATATATCAAAGAATATGCTGGAAGCAGCAGATACTGTAGTAAGCGGGACACCGTTCCCATGTGATGTTGGTAAATTCAACGGAGATTATTTTGTATATATTGCAGCATTTGGTCTTTTTACGGATGTTTCTTATGAGACAAAGCAGAGTATGAAAAATGTTCTGGGACATCTGGCATACATACTGGAAGGTACAAAGAGAATCTTTAATATCCCGTCTTATCAGATTCGTGTTTCATATGACGGGAATGTGATTGAGGATGAGTTTATCTACGGGATGGTGACAAACTCACGGTCTGTCGGAGGATTCAAGGGAATCACAGGAAAGAATGTTATCTTTGATGATGGGGAATTCGAGGTGACATTATTTAAGACTCCTAAGAATCCGGCTGAACTTAATGATGTGCTTGGGGCACTTGCAATGCGTAAGATCAATCCGGAACGTATGTATTCGTTTAAAGCGAGTGAGGTCAGATTTGAATCTGTGGAAGAGATTCCGTGGACGTTAGACGGAGAATTTGGCGGAGTACATGATGAGGTTGTGATCAAGAATAAAAAACAGGCATTGCGCATCATGGTCAAGGAATCTGCACTGGATGATCTGACGGATGATGATGAATAGTTTCTGAATAAGTGTTGTTTACGGATATTCTGTAAACAGTAAAGGCAAATAGCGAAAATACTCAGGCTGCTATCTGTAAGTCTGGTGTTATTGTTCAGACCAGAGCGAATCACTTTGTTGATTCGCTCTGAGGATGTGTTACTTTTTACAGGTTATCTGTGAGCAGCATTCGTTTGGCAGATAGCAGTATACATCTCACAGAAGGCTTTTTTCAGATATACTTCAGAATGTGAGAATCATGTGGAGTACATATGGGAAGGAAAATGACAGAAATAAAGGCTGAATGATAGAAGAGTGAAAAGTCAGAAAATATCAAAAAAAGAAACAAATTGATGGAAATTAAAATTTTTTAAAAAAATTGAAAAAAGTACTTGCATTTTGTAAAATCCTGATATATAATAACTCTTGTCTTGTGGCGATGACAAAACAAAGACACAGACAAAAAGAATATGGCTCCGTGGTCAAGCGGTCAAGACGCTAGCCTCTCACGCTGGAATCAGGGGTTCGATTCCCCTCGGAGTCACTTGAAACCTGTAACGAAAGTTACAGGTTTTTCTTTGCCCAAATCACCAATTTACATTTTATATTCTTTCATATTTCCATCATAAATAGAATAGAAAAAAGACTCATCACAGAAAATGCAATTAAAATACTGTGAAAATGTTAACGAAATCATGGATATCAGATTGTTTTTTATGCAAAACATAAGATTGTCTTTTTGTATTGGATAAGCTATAATATAGAAAGATTCTAAACAAATCATAAGTTACTGCTCACAGCATAGCTGCAAACAGCAACGTATCTCACCATTTTGAATCGCCGTTGGCGATGGGCGAGATACATGCAGGACAATTCGTGCATCCTCCGTGTCAATCAGCGGAGTGATTGACGCGGGAGTGAACAGTAACAATTATTCCCGTCAGTTTTCACGGGCTGATGGGTTAAGAATTGGAGGAAAAAAATATGTTAGTATCAGCTACAGAAATGCTTCAGAAAGCAAAAGCAGGTCATTACGCAGTTGGCCAGTTCAACATCAACAACCTTGAGTGGACAAAGGCAATTCTTACAACAGCTCAGGAGCTTAACTCCCCGGTTATCCTTGGTGTATCTGAGGGTGCAGGAAAATATATGACAGGATACAAAACTGTTGTAGGTATGGTAAACGGAATGATGGAAGAACTCGGAATTACAGTACCGGTTGCTCTTCATCTTGATCACGGCAGCTACGAAGGATGCCTGAAATGCGTTGAGGCTGGATTCTCATCCATCATGTTCGACGGATCTCACTATCCGATCGACGAGAACGTTGAGAAGACAAAAGAACTTGTTAAAATTGCTCACGAGCATGGAATGTCTATCGAGGCAGAGGTAGGATCCATCGGAGGAGAAGAAGATGGAGTTATCGGAAAAGGCGAGTGTGCTGATCCGGAAGAGTGTAAACAGGTAGCTGATCTTGGAATTGACTTCCTTGCAGCAGGTATCGGTAACATTCACGGAAAATATCCGGACAACTGGGAAGGATTAAGCTTTGAGACTCTGGATGCTATTCAGCAGCGTACAGGTGTTATGCCGCTCGTACTTCACGGTGGTACAGGTATCCCGGAAGATATGATCAAGAAAGCAATCTCTCTTGGTGTTGCTAAGATCAATGTTAATACAGAGTGCCAGCTTTCCTTTGCAGATGCTACACGTAAGTACATTGAAGCAGGAAAAGATCTTGAAGGAAAAGGCTTTGATCCACGTAAACTTCTGAAACCAGGTACAGATGCTATCATGGCTACAGTTAAGGAAAAAATGGAGTTATTCGGATCTGTCGGAAAAGCCTGAGAAAATTTTTTCTAACTTTTACTTGCCTTTTCAGGTGAGTTGAGTTATACTGACTGACGTAGACAGAACAAGGGCGTTCCAATTGTAATTGGAGTGCCCTTTTTTTCATCTTACCGGGAATTTTTACCGATAACGGAACCGGTGATGAGAGGACCCCGGTAAGGGATGCATGTTTATATGCAGAGCAGGAATGTATGACTGAAGAATGCTGAACTGCAACGAAAAAATGAAAAGGAAGGTATATGTATGAGTACAGAAGTAATCAACGTAGCTGAGATTTTTGGGGAGAACGTGTTTAATGATACTGTAATGCAGGCGCGTCTGCCGAAAAAAGTTTATAAAAATCTGAGAAAGACAATTGAAGAAGGAAAAGATCTTGATCTTGAGACAGCAGATGTTATTGCTCATGAGATGAAAGAATGGGCCATTGAAAAAGGCGCTACTCATTATACACACTGGTTCCTGCCACTGACAGGAGTTACAGCTGAGAAACATGATTCTTTCATTTCCGCACCTCTTCCGAGCGGAAAAGTCCTGATGAGTTTCTCTGGAAAAGAGCTGATCAAAGGAGAGCCGGATGCTTCTTCATTCCCGTCAGGTGGACTGAGAGCAACATTTGAGGCAAGAGGATATACAGCATGGGATTGTACATCACCTGCATTTGTAAGACAGGACGCAGGTGGAGCTACACTTTGTATTCCGACAGCATTCTGTTCTTATACAGGAGAAGCACTGGATCAGAAGACACCACTTCTTCGTTCCATGGAAGCAATCAACAAAGAAGCTTTAAGACTTCTTCGTCTGTTTGGAAATACAACATCTAAGAAAGTAACTCCTTCCGTTGGAGCAGAGCAGGAATATTTCCTTGTAGATGCTGAGAAGTTTGAACAGAGAAAAGACCTGATCTATACAGGACGTACACTGTTTGGAGCAATGCCTCCGAAAGGACAGGAGCTGGATGATCATTACTTTGGAACAATCCGTCAGAGAATCGCTTCTTTCATGAGAGATGTAAATATTCAGCTTTGGAAAGTCGGTGTTACAGCAAAGACACAGCATAATGAAGTAGCTCCTGCACAGCACGAGCTGGCTCCTATTTATTCCGAAGCAAACCTTGCTGTAGATCAGAACCAGCTGACTATGCAGACATTAAAGAGAGTTGCATGCCAGCATGGACTGAAGTGCCTGCTTCATGAGAAACCGTTCGCAGGTGTAAACGGATCCGGTAAACATAACAACTGGTCTATCACAACAGATGATGGAATCAATCTTCTTGATCCAGGTAAGACACCTCATGAAAATACACAGTTCCTTCTTGTACTTGCCTGCATCCTGAAAGCGGTTAACGTACATGCAGATCTGCTCAGAGAATCCGCAGCAGATCCGGGAAATGACCACAGACTTGGAGCAAACGAGGCACCACCGGCAATCATCTCTATCTTCCTTGGAGAACAGCTTGAGGATGTAGTAGAGCAGCTGATCAGCACAGGTGAGGCTACACACAGTCTGAAGGGTGGAAAGCTTGATACAGGTGTAAGCACACTTCCGGAGCTTTCTAAAGATGCTACAGACAGAAACAGAACATCACCGTTTGCATTTACAGGAAATAAATTCGAGTTCCGTATGGTTGGATCAAGAGATTCCATTGCGAATCCGAACATCGTACTGAATACAATCGTAGCTGAGACATTTGCAGATGCGTGTGATATTCTTGAAAAAGCAGACGATTTTGATCTTGCAGTACATGACCTGATCAAAGAATATCTGACAGAGAACCAGAGAATTATCTTCAATGGTAATGGATATTCAGATGAGTGGGTTGCAGAGGCAGAGAGAAGAGGACTTCCGAACATTAAGTCTATGGTTGAAGCTATCCCTGCAGTTACAACAGAGAAAGCAGTGAAACTGTTTGAAAGATTTGGTGTATTCACAAAAGCCGAGCTGGAGTCCCGTGCAGAGATTCAGTATGAGGCATATGCAAAAGCAATCAATATTGAAGCACGTACTATGATTGATATGGCAAGCAAACAGTTCGTACCTGCATTTATCAAATATACAAAGACACTTGCAGATACAGTGATCGCAGTGAAAGCAGCAGGAGCAGATGCTTCCGTACAGACAGAAGCATTGAACGATGTAACTGCACTTCTTGCTGAGACAAAAGCAGCACTGGATGCACTTGTAAAAGTAACAGAGGAAGCTGCAGCAAAAGAAGAAGGAGCTGTACAGGCAATCTTCTACCATTCAGAGGTTGTTCCGGCTATGGATGCTCTCCGTGCACCGGTTGACAAACTTGAGATGATCGTAGATAAAGAAGCTTGGCCAATGCCTTCTTATGGAGATCTGATCTTCGAAGTTTAATTGTGGATGATACATAATTAAATATAGTTTGGAAATTTAGAGTGTGTCTGTGAAATGATTTTTTGGAACACACTCTAATATATAAGACTTCAGTCAGACGAAGAGTGAAAAATTCTTTGTCTGACTGGAGTCTTTTTGAGTTTTATTGAATACGTAAAGTATGTTTTCTGCTATAATTTATTACAACAAGCATAGAAGGGAAGGTATGTCATGCAGACATCAGAAGAATTAAAGAATTTACTGAAGCGGATCGATCACAGAGGATATCCGGCTTATAAAGATACAAAGGGAGAATATAAATTTCCGGGATATATTTTATCCATCGACCATGTACAGGGAGATCCATTTGCATCTCCGTCTAAAGTCAGTGTACATGTTTCAGGAAAATCCGCAGGATTTCCAAAGGAACTGTATCAGGGAAAGCATCAGAGAATTGCACTTCAGGATGAACTGACCCGCCAGTTTGGAAAGAAAGCGGAGCGATTTGCATTTAAGGCGAAAGGATCAGGAAAGAGCGGACTTATTTCTGTCAGCAGATGTGGTCAGGAAGTACTGGAGAGAACAGCGTGCAGTATCGAGCCGAAAAGTGGAGCTGTTGTTTTGAGAATGGAGATTGGCTTCCCCGCAAATGGGAGAACGATCAATGCACGGGAACTGGACAAGATTCTATTTGAATTTGTGCCGGAATGCGTAAAGTTTGCGCTCATTTATAAAAATATGGATGCAGAAAAACTGAGAGAGATCATTGATCTGGCGGAGGATCAGCAGTATATCAGGGAAATGCTTCCAAAACTTGGGCTGTGTGCATTTGTGGCAAATGGAAGTATTCTTCCGAGAGAATCAGGAGTCTCTTCCAGACCGATGCGCGGCGGAATCCGTTTTCAGTCACCGAAAGAACAGGAAGTGACATTAGATCTTCCTCATGCGGGAAAGTTGACGGGAATGGGAATTAAAAAAGGAATTACGCTGATTGTCGGTGGTGGTTATCATGGAAAATCTACTTTGTTGAAGGCACTGGAACTTGGAGTCTATAATCATATTTTCGGAGATGGAAGAGAGTATGTAATTACAGATGATACAGCGGTGAAACTTCGCGCCGAGGATGGAAGAAGTATTCAGAAAACAGATATTTCCATGTTTATCAATGACCTCCCAAATGGAAAAGATACGGTTGGATTTTACACAGAGGATGCCAGTGGAAGTACTTCTCAGGCTGCAAATGTAATCGAGGGAATTGAAGCGGGAACGTCCCTTTTCCTGATTGATGAGGACACCAGTGCAACAAACTTTATGATCCGGGATGAACTGATGCAGCGTGTGATTCATCGTGAAATGGAACCAATCACACCATTTATCGAACGAATCCGGGAAATGTATGAGGAATATGGAATTTCAACAATCATTGTAGCGGGAAGTTCAGGAGCTTATTTCCATATAGCAGACCGGATTATCCAGATGGACCGTTATATTCCGAAGGATATCACTGCACTGGCAAAACAGGAAGCGGAGAAATTCCCTGCTATCAGCAGTCCGGAACAGAAAGCGAAGAAGCCGGACTTTGCCCGGTGTCCGCGACCGGATAAAGCATTCCAGGGCAATGAACGGATCAAGATGAAAACAATGGGGAAAGAAGCCGTGATGATCAACCGGGATACGATTGATCTCAGATACGTGGAGCAGATTACGGACAGTGAACAGGTGACTGCACTGGGATATTACGTGCGGTATGCTCAGAAACATCTTCTGGATGGAAAGAAGAATCTGCAGCAGATTGTGTCTGAACTGGAAGAAGTGATGGAGAAAAAATCCCTTGCAGCAATCTGTGAGAATTCTTCCAGTATTGCATGTATGGCAATGCCGAGAAGGCAGGAGATTTTCGCATGTTTTGATCGTTATAGAGGATTAAAATTGTAAAGCAATTAAAAATTGCGTTTGCTTTACAAACGATTCGGGGATTGGTACAATAAGAAAAAAGCAAGGGAGACAGAAACGTGTCGGAAGAAAAAATAATTACAAATGAAACACCCTTTGAAGAGAGCGTTGTAAATACACAGGCATCTGCGGCAAAATCCCTGATTCATGAGACATTACATTTCGATGAAAGTATTGCAGATGAGTACGGAGCAGCAAGAGCAGAACAGGCAGAGGCAAATGCGGAGCAGGTAAGCACACCGGTTACACAGAATCAGAATACAGATCCGGTGCAGAGCATGCCGGTACAGAATCCAGTATCAGATCAGGCACAGATTTCATCACAGAATGTGACTGCAACACAGAGTGCAGAGGATCGTGCGGCGGAAAAGGAATATACAGAAGCAGTGAAAGATCCGGAAGACCGCTCAGAAAAGATCAAGCAGATCAAGAATCTGTTTACACACAGCACCAGAAGAAAATTTTCACGGGAAGAAATAATCCTCTCAAGAATCAGTGACGATCAGCTGATGGAATATCTGACTTTGGAACAGCGCAGACAGGAATGCCTGCAGAAAGCAAGAGAAAGCAGAAATGAAAAACTTCTGCTTGGATTCCAGCTTGCGGCAGTACTTTGTGCAATTGTGGGAGTTGTATGGCTGTTAAAAGACAATCCGGTTGTTCTGGTTAACATTCTGTATATTATTGGAATTGTGATCGCAATCTGGATCTGGAAAAATCCGGGAAAGCCAGGGAAGCATTGATATGAAAAAATATATAAAAATTGTTGCAGCATTATTGTTAGTTGCATCGCTTGGAACAATGGATACACTGACAGTACTGGCAGAGACAGAAGAAAAACAGCAGACTACAGAGAGTGAAAATACAGCTTCCAATGAATCTGCAACACAAGCCGCAGGAAATGCAGCAACCGGAGGTAAAATAACAGGAACTACGACAACTGCTGCAGAAGACAGTTCCGCAGGAACTACAGCAGATGGAGACGGTGCGTTACAGCATCAGGTGTACTGCACGGTATTAGGAGACAGTATCGCAAAAGGATATTCGGGAGATAAATCCGTCTGGATTGAAAATTACGGAAGCCTTGTGACGAAGAAGATTGCCTACGAATCCGGTTACCGCTATAATTATAGGAATTTTGCAAAAAACGGACTGGCGTCAAAAGAATTAAACGAAAATATTCTGACGAAGAAAAGGGTTCAGTTCAGTCTGGCAAAATCGGATCTGATTCTGATCACGATTGGATCGAATGATCTTCTGGATGAATGTAAGAATGTCGTTCAGGATCTTCTGAATACAGATACGAAATTTAAAAGTGCGGATGAAGCACTGAAATCATTGAAATCATCTGTGAAGAAGAATCCATTGCTTGTACTGAGTGCAATCGATGCGCTGAGTAACTGGGATTATCAGTCTTTTGAGACGCAGTGGAAAAAGATGATGAAGACAGTAAACTCCATCAAAAAGGAAGATGCACAGATCATTGTTACTACGATCTATAATCCGGTGGCAGATATGAAGCTTCCGGCTACGATGAATCAGGTAGTAGAAGGCATCATTGAAAATATGAATTCCATTATCATCAAGAATGCAGATAAATATGGATATGAGGTTGCAGATGTCTTTGATTCTGCCATCTCGGCGCATGTACAGAAAGACGGACTCCATCCGGATCAACAGGGGCAGCAGATCATAGCAGATCTTGTCGATGAAAAATGGCAGAACGAATAAGTCGTTAAAGTGTTACTGTCCACAGCATAGTGATTAGCTATAGTCTGGGTAGTATCATTAAAGTATCACATTTATAACACAAAAGTTTCACAGAATTCTGTTACTTTTGAAAGGTCAAATTAATAAACTGTGAGAGTATGTTATTGTTCGCAGTTGGGTTAATCACGTTGTTGATCAGCTCAGAGAATGACATGCTACAGTGATGTTTAGGGAGGTAAGACCTTGATAGAAGTAAGGAATCTGGTGAAAAAATACGGAAATCATCTGGCCGTAGATCATTTGGACTTCACAATTGAGGAAGGACATATCTACGGCTTTCTTGGGCCTAATGGTGCGGGGAAATCCACGACAATGAACATTATGACGGGATATCTCGGTGCAACAGAAGGGCGGGTGCTCATTAACGGGCATGATATCTTAAAGGAGCCTGAAGAGGCGAAAAAGCACATCGGATATCTGCCGGAGATTCCACCGCTGTATACAGAAATGACAGTACGTGAATATATGGAATTTGCGGCAGAGTTAAAAAGAATTCCCAAAAACAAAAGAGAAGAATCTATCAATGAAGTTGAAAAACTGGTCAAGATCAAAGACGTGGAGTCACGTCTGATCAAGAATCTGTCCAAAGGTTATCGGCAGAGAGTTGGTCTTGCACAGGCAGTTCTGGGGTTCCCGGAAATCATTATTTTGGATGAACCAAGTGTAGGACTTGATCCGAAACAGATCATTGAGATCCGTGAACTGATTCGAAAACTGGCGAAGAAACATACAGTTATTCTGAGTTCACATATTCTTGCAGAAGTAAGAGAAGTATGTGATTATATTCTGATTATCTCAAAAGGAAAACTGGTGGCAAGTGACACACCGGAGAATCTGGAGCGCCTTCTGGGTGATGCAGGTATGATTGAGATTGAGACGGAAGCTCCTGCAGTACGGGTAAGAGAAATTTTGAAAAATGTGCCGGGAATTGAGTCAGTATCTGCGAAAACAGGAGCTGACGGAATTACATACGGTCAGATTCAGGAAAGAAAAGATGCAGATATAAGAGCTACGATCTTCAATGCATTTGCAGAAAATCAGACACCACTTCTGAAACTGAATGCGGCACAGAGCAGTCTGGAAGATGTATTTATGGAGCTGACGCAGAACGAGAAAGCGGCAGACGATTATGCAAAGAAAGCACATAGATCACTCGTGAAAAAAGAACAATTTAAAGATGCGGATGCACTGAAATTTGAAGAAACAGAGAAGATTCTGGATGAAGAAGAAATTAAGAAGGAAGTGTATTTCGAAGAGACAGAAATAAGTTCTGGAGAGTTGCAGTTTGAAGATGAAGAACCGGTCGCTAAAGATGTACAGTTTCAAAATCCAGATATGGAACGGGTGACAGGAGAGGAGGAAGAACATGCTGGCGATTTATAAAAGAGAACTCCGGTCCTATTTTCAGTCTATGGTCGGATGTGTTTTTATTGCGTTTTTAATGGCATTTACAGGAATTTATTTTATGGCATATAACCTGACTGCGGGGTATCCATACTTTTCTTATACACTTGCGGGATCTCTGATTGTATTTATTGTCGGAATTCCGTTGATTACAATGAGAAGTTTTGCGGAAGACAGAAAGAACAAGACCGACCAGTTGTTGTTGACAGCGCCGGTCAGTCTTGGAAAAGTAGTAATGGGAAAATACCTTGCAATGGTGACAGTGATCGGAATTCCGAATGTGATCTTCTGTCTGTATCCGCTGATTATTAAATCACAGGGAACAGCTTATCTGAAAGTGGATTACATTTCCATTGGTGTCTTTTTCCTTTTGGGATGCGTATATGCTGCAATCGGAATGTTTTTGTCTTCTCTGACAGAGAGTCAGATTATTGCATTTATCAGTACATTTGGAATCCTTCTAGTGTTGTATTTGTGGGATGGAATCCTTTCAATGCTGCCAAGTTCAGCGGTCAGCGGACTGGTATGGATTATTCTGCTGATCTCACTGATTGCATTTTACATTTATCACATGACAGGAAATTTTGTGATTTCAGGAGGAATTGAAGTGATCGGTGTGATTGCTTCCCTGGTCCTTTATTTTGTTAAATCCAGTCTGTATGAGAATCTGATTACAAAAATGCTTGGGAAACTGGCACTTGCGAATGTATTTACAGACATTACATCCAACAGCATTGTGGATGTGACCGGGATTGCGCTGTATTTGACGATCATTGCTGTATTTGTATTCCTTACAATACAGTCAATTCAGAAGAGACGCTGGAGTTAGGAGGTGCAGACAGTGGAAAAGTTAAAGAAAACAGCAGGCAAAGTAAACGGTATGTTCCGTACCTCTGGAACGAAACAGGGTTCATACAGTGTGGGAATGACGGTTCTTGTAATTGCAATCGCGATTGTGTTTAACCTTGTAGTTGGCCAGATACCGGAAGCATATCGCAATATTGATGTGAGCAGCACAAAGATTTATGATATTTCCGATACGACAAAAGATCTTTTAAAAGACCTGAATGACGAGATCGATATGAAAGTATTTGCGGTAAAAGAAGATATCGATGACCGTATTACAACTTTTATCAGTAAATACAGTGCACTTTCCAGTAAACTGAAAGTTGAGTGGATCGATCCGGTCCTGCATCCGTCTGCACTGACAGAGAATGATGCAACAGAAAATACAATCCAGATCTCCTGTGAAGCAACCGGTAAATCGACAACGGTTTCATTTACAGATATTCTTGTTCCAGATTATTCTGCGTATTATACAGGTGGAAGCAGCAGTTACTCTGAGTTTGACGGAGAAGGGCAGCTCAGCAGTGCGGTCAATTATGTAACCAGTGATGTGGAGAAGAAAATCTATCAGGTGACAGGCCATGGGGAAGATTCTCTTTCAACGACAATCACGGAACTGATGTCTAAAAATAATTATACACTCGAAGAACTGAATCTTCTGATGCAGGATGCGATTCCGGATGACTGTGATCTTCTGATCATGGATGCACCGTCAAAAGATCTGTCTGAGGATGAGGTAAAGCTTTTGACAAATTATCTGACATCCGGCGGAAAACTGATGAGTCTGCTGGGAGATACAAGTCTGACGGATCTTCCGAATCTGGCAGGACTTCTGAAGACTTACGGAATTGAAGGCGTGGACGGTTATATTGCAGATCCTGCAAGATGTTATCAAAATCAGCCGTACTATATCTTCCCTGAACTGAATGTATCCGGTGATCTTGCGACAGGAATCAGTTCTCAGATGGTTCTTCTGATGAATGCCCATGGACTCACAGTGACAGATCCGGAGCGTGATACGATCACAACCAGCTCCTTTATGTCTACTTCTGAGAATGGATATGCAGTAACTGAAACAGATCAGCAGCAGGGTACTTATGATCTGGGAGTAGTGGCAACAGAAACGATTAAAACAGAAGATGATTCAGAGGATGCGGCATCTGATACAGATGTCTCAGATGAGAGTACAGACGATACAGACAGTACATCAGATTCTTCGGATGCTGAGAGTCTTGAGAGTCGTCTGACAGTTATTTCGGCTTCCAGTCTGATTGACCAGCAGATTACAGATGCATTTACACAGCTTGAAAATACAACCGTATTCATGAATGCGGTAACTGCAAACTTTGATGGAGTGAAGAACCTTTCAATCGAAGCAAAGAGTCTTGGAACAGAATACAATACTGTTCAGCATGCAGGACTGTTCAGTCTGCTTGTAGTCTTCGGAATCCCGGCAGTAGTTCTGATCGGCGGATTCGCGGTATGGTATCGTAGAAGAAAGGCTTAAAGTCAGAAGGTATCTGAAAAGGATTTATAACTTATATCAGAATCGTTTTTTGGGGGATGCATGTTACGATTTATGACATGCATCCTTAAGTATAATAGAAGCCCGGAGAACCTGGGAGAAAGGGAGTAATCTAACAGACGCTGTTCTGATGATTAGATTATATGTGATATGAAATGAAGAAAAAAGGACCATTTATTTTAATTATTGTTCTTGTAATTCTTCTCCTTGCGTATTATGGTCTCAGTGCCAGAAATAAAGCACAGGAAGAGGCAAAAAAAGAGGATGAGATAAAAGTAACAGATCTGGAAGCAGATGATATTACATCAATCAGTTATGATATGGGAAATGGAATGATGTCTTTTGAGAAAGACGGAGATACCTGGTATTACACAGCAGATAAAGATTTTCCGTTGAAGCAGAGTTATGCAGAAGGATTCGCAGAGACGCTGTCTCAGATCAAAGCAGACCGGGAGCTGGAAGATGCGGATGCAATGGCGGATTATGGATTGGACGATCCGACGTATACTGCTGAAGTTACGGATAAAGAAGGAACGACGACAAAGATCAGTTTTGGTAATGCAACCGGAGATGATTATTATGTGACAGTGGGAGATACACAGAAAGTTTACACTGTAGCGGCAAGTGCGCTGGATGATTTCCAGACTTCTCTGGATGATATGGCCCAGCTGGATGAATATCCGAGTATCGGAAGCGGCAATCTGAAGAAAGAAGTTATTACTGAGAACGGAAAGACAACGACTTATGATTCAGAGGATGAGGATCAGTCTGAAGATATTGCTGCTGTGGCAGGTGGGCTTGGAGCTGTGACACTTTCCAGTGCGGCAGATTACTCTGTAGAGGATAAAGATCTGGAGAAATACGGACTGGATGATTCTGCAAAGACAACTGTGGAAGTAACTTATACACAGAATGAAAAAGACAAGACACTGATGCTTTATATCGGTGGTGAAGATGGCGATGGAAACAAATATGTCATGCTGAATGATTCCAGGATTGTTTATCTGATTTCAGATGAAATCTGTAAGAATATACTGAATCAATAATTATAAATCTGTTTAAATAAAATGTTTGAGTTGCTTTTAAGTAAATTATTTGTTACTGTTTGCAGCTATGCTGTGAACAGTAACGTAAACAGTAATACTTGTTAATAATTTTATATTTATTTAATTGACATTGTGCTGGAAACAGAGGAAAATGTATCTCATATTATTTTCAAAGAAAGAAGGATATACATGAAAGAAAAATTTATGCGTTTTATGCAGGGACGTTATGGTGTGGATCAGTTTTCCAAGGCAATGTTGATCGCCGGACTGGTTGTGATTCTTCTGTCTTCAATTTTTACAAGGACAGGAGCGGGGACACTGTTTTATTTCCTGGGATGGGTTTTGATTATTTACTGCTATTTCAGAATCTTCTCCCGGAATATTTCAAAGCGCTATGCAGAAAATCAGGCATATCTTGCTAAGACATACAAGATCAGAACCTTTTTCCAGAGACAGAAGAACAGTCTGAATCAGAGAAAAGCATATCATATCTATAAATGCCCGGGATGCAGACAGAAGATCAGAATTCCGAGAGGTAAAGGTAAGATTGAGATCCGTTGTCCAAAGTGTGGAACAACGTTTATTAAGAAGAGTTGATGACCGCAGTCTGAGCAGAAATACAAACAGGACATACGTCTTACAGAGAGTAGTTTCAGGATACGTTCTGGATGACAGGAATGAGTCTGCTGATAAAAGCAGGACAGGAAAGTCCGGCAAAGCAGGAGATACAGGCAGCGCAGATGGGGAATAAGAAAAGGTGGGGGACATGACAGATCCATATAAAATATTAGAAATCGACAGAAATGCATCAGATGAGGAAGTGAAAAAGGCATATAGGAAACTGAGCAGGAAGTATCATCCGGATGCGAATATCAATAATCCGAATAAGGATGAAGCGGAAGCAAAGTTTAAAGAAGTACAACAGGCATATCAGCAGATCATGGATGAGAGAGAACGGGGATACTCTTCATCGGATTCAGTGTATGGCCAGAATGGCGGATATGGGGAATATGGACCGTTCGGTGGATTTGGAGGTTTCGGAAGTTATGGCTATGGATCTGGAAATGGTCAGAACGGAAGAACAGAGACAGAAGAAGATGTACATCTGCGTGCAGCGGCGAATTATATCCGAAGCGGTCATTATAAAGAGGCGTTGAACGTGTTGGATGGAATAAGAGAGCACAGTGCCTTGTGGTATTTCTACAGTGCATCGGCGAACTCAGGGCTTGGGAATAATGTGACAGCACTGGAACATGCAAAAGAGGCGGTGCGTCTGGACCCGCAGAATCTTCAGTATCAGATGCTCCTGCAGAGACTGGAAGGCGGCGGAACCTGGTATCAGAACCGTCAGACGATGTATGGATATCCGGGAACATTTGACAGCAGCTGGTGCGTGAAGTTGTGTGTTGCGAATATTCTGTGTAATCTCTGCTGCAGTGGCGGAGGCCTCTGCTGCGGCGGCTATGGCGGTGGTTACGGTGGCAGTTTTACCGGAGGAACGCCATTGTAAAATATGTAGTTACTGTTCACAGCATAGCTGTAAACAGTAACGTATCTCGCCATTTAGAATCGCCTTTGGCGATGGGCGAGATACATTCAAGACAATACGTGCATCCTCCATGCCAATCAGCGGAGTGATTGACATGGGAGTGAACAGTAACAATATGTAACAAAATGTAATAATTGTTAACGAATGTGCCTATCTTTCTTAAAATTTGTATTCTATAATGAATTTATTAGAGTATGTCATAAATAACTGGCTCATTTACACGTCAAGGGTATGAGGCAGTTATTTTAAAACATGACAGGATTGCAATACAAATGAGGAGTGGAGAGATGGACAAAGGTAGAAAGGGGCGTTATAACCGTTATGCAGTAATTCTCTGTGGCCTGGTGTTTTTTGCATTTGCCGGAACGATTTTCTGTATGGTGGCAAATGGAAGAGAAGCGGCCCGGGAAGCCAGAAAGATCGAAGCACAGAAAGAAGCGACAGCGAAGAAGAAGCAGGCGGAAGAGGACGCACAGAAGCAGGCAGAAGAGGCGGAAAAACAGCGTGCCGCATCAATGTCGCTCCAGCCGGGAACGGAAGTTGGTACAACGGAAGAAGGCAAAGAGAAGATCGTATATCTTACATTTGATGATGGTCCATCGGACAATACACAGGAAGTGATGGACATCCTGGATCAGTATGATGCAAAAGCAACCTTCTTTATTACGGCACAGCAGAAAGACTATTTCCCGATGATCAAGAAGGCATATGATGCAGGTCATACGATTGGACTGCACAGTTACACACACGATTACGATACAGTCTATGCATCTGTAGATTCCTATTTTAAAGATCTGGAAAAGATCGGGGAAGTTGCGAAAGAACAGTTAGGATTTGTTCCATGTTTTATCCGGTTCCCGGGAGGAGCATCCAATACGATTTCCAGAAAATACTGTACGGGAATTATGACTACCCTGACACAGCAGGTGTTGGAAAAGGGATATCAGTACTATGACTGGAATGTAAGCAGTGGTGATGGCGGAGTAGCCACAACACAGGAAATTATTGAGCAGTCGGAGACGGATGAATACACACAGGTTATGCTGCTGTTTCATGATGCGGCGACAAAAGATACAACTGTGGAAGCATTGCCGACCATTCTGGAATATTACAAAAATCTGGGATATTCTTTTAAAGCGATTGACAGAGACAGTCTGGTAGTGCATCATGGAGTAAATAATTAAAAACGGTAATTGGATTTGTGGTATTATTAAATATAGAATTACAATCAGCCGGATAGTTTGCGGAAAAGTAACTATCCGGTTGTTTTCAATAAAAGTAAAAGAAAGAGGGAGTTCGGTTCAATGAGTGTGAATTCTGAGAACAGATCAGAAAGATATATGAATGTGGGATTGCTGGCTCATGTAGATGCAGGAAAGACAACTCTGTCAGAGAGTCTTCTGTATCTTGGAGGAGCAATCAGAAAATTAGGACGCGTGGATCATAAGGATGCGTTTCTTGACACAGATGCAATGGAGCGGGAACGTGGCATCACGATTTTTTCAAAGCAGGCAGTGTTAAAGTATCAGGATGTGAATCTTACACTGCTGGATACACCGGGGCATGTGGATTTCTCAGCAGAGATGGAGCGTGTTCTGCAGGTACTGGACTGTGCTGTGCTTCTGATCAGCGGAGCAGACGGGGTCCAGGGACATACACAGACTCTGTGGAGGTTATTAAAAAGATATCACATCCCAACATTCCTTTTTGTGAATAAGATGGATCAGGAAGGAACAGATCGTAAAAAACTTCTGCAGGAATTGAGAAAAAGATTTGGGGATAATGTTATTCCGTTTGTGGATATCGTTCCGAAAACAGAGGACGAATGTGGAAAACTTTTCTTAAGTTCTGATGGGAATGTATCGGAAGATGTGTTGGAAGAACTGGCTGTCTGTGATGATGAGATGATGGAAGCGTATCTTGAGAGCGGAAAGATTTCACTGGAGAGAGTACAGGATGCGGTGACGGAAAGGAAAGTCTTCCCATGCTACTTTGGCTCGGCGCTGAAATCAGAAGGCGTGGAAGAACTACTGCAGGGAATCTGCATTTATCAGAAACAGAAGACATATCCGAACGAGTTTGGCGCAAAGGTTTATAAGATTGCAAGAGACCCGCAGGGAAACCGTCTGACGTATCTGAAAGTTACCGGCGGAGTACTGAAGGTAAAAGATGTAATGAATGGGACAGGTGAAAAGATCAACCAGATCCGAATTTATTCAGGCGAAAAATTTGAAGCGGTACAGGAAGCAGAGGCAGGAAGAGTCTGTGCTGTAACCGGACTGGAACAGACACATCCGGGACAGGGACTTGGAACAGAACCGGAGTCAGAACTTCCTGTTCTCGAACCTGTTCTGACGTATCGATTGATTTTACCGGATGACTGTAATGTTCATACGATGCTTCAGAATCTCAGAATACTGGAAGAGGAAGAACCGGAACTTCATATTGTCTGGGATGAAAAGAGTGCGGAGATTCACATTCAGCTGATGGGCGATGTTCAGATCGAGATTCTTCAGAGAATGATCAAAGAACGTTATGGTGTGCTGGTTCAGTTTGGAGAAGGGAGTATTGTTTATAAAGAAACAATCACGGCTCCGGTAGAGGGAGTGGGACATTTTGAACCGCTTCGTCATTATGCGGAGGTGCATCTGCGGATCGAACCGGGCGAACGTGGTTCCGGTATGCAGTATGCGGCAGAGTGCAGCGAAGATGTGCTGGATCGCAACTGGCAGCGTCTTGTGCTGACACATCTGGAAGAGAAAGAACACAAAGGAGTACTGACTGGTTCAGCGGTAACAGATTTGAAGATTACACTGACCTCCGGACGTGCACATCTGAAGCATACAGAAGGCGGGGACTTCCGCCAGGCAACATACCGTGCGGTAAGACAGGGACTGAAAAAGGCAGAAAGTATTTTGCTGGAGCCCTATTATGAATTCCGCATCGAACTTCCATCGGAAAATGTAGGACGGGCCATGACGGATATTCAGAATCAGTTCGGGAAATTTGAATCACCGCTGGTGGATGGAGAGATGACCATTCTGACAGGAAGTGCACCGGTTTCAACGATGAGCGGTTATCAGAAAGATCTGATCGCGTATACGGGTGGAAGAGGAAAGATTGCACTGACATTAAAAGGATATGATGTCTGCCACAATCAGGAAGAAGTACTGGCTGCTTCCACGTATGATTCAGAAGCAGATCTTGCGAATCCAACCGGTTCTGTTTTCTGTGCGCATGGTGCCGGATTTGTAGTGGAATGGGACGAAGTGGAAGAGTACATGCACATGGAGAGTACACTGGATCAGGGAACCGCAGTAGAAGCGATGGAGGTTACACTTCCAAAGAGACGACATTCCAACATTGAACTGACACAGGAAGAGCTGGATGCCATTTATGTGAGAACACCGGATCCGGTAAGAAATCAGTCTCCTGTCACAGTCCGTGCAGGAAAGAACAGCAAAAAAAATTATGCGGAAAGCACCGTGGGCAGAGAAGCGGGCAGTGCTTATGCTGATCCAAAGTGGGAATCACGTCGCAGAGAGAAGAGCGGAAAAGAAGAATATCTTCTGGTGGATGGATATAATATTATTTTCTCCTGGGATGAACTGAGGGAACTTTCCGAGAGAGACATCGGAGCAGCCCGTGGAAAGCTGGCGGATATACTCTGCAATTATCAGGGATACAGGAAATGTACGCTGATTCTGGTTTATGATGCTTATAAGGTGGAAGGAAATCCGGGCGAAATCATGAAATATCATAACATTCATATTGTGTATACGAAGGAAGCAGAGACAGCGGATCAGTACATAGAGAAAACAGTGCGGAAGATTGCAAAGAATGCGGATGTGACAGTTGCTACATCGGATGGCCTGGAGCAGGTGATCATTCTAGGCCAGGGAGCACATCGCATGTCAGCACCGGGACTGAAAGAGGAAGTAGAGTATGCACTTCAGGAGTTAAGAGGCGAGCATCTTGGGAAGAGGATGATATTGAAGAATTATCTGTTTGATTATCTGGATGATGAGACAGCGGAAGAGATGGAGAAGGTACGTCTGGGTGAGAACAGGCAGACTGTAAGGGATTGACGATGACAGAATAAATGGAAATTACATGTAAAAACATGAAAAATTCAAAAATTCTTAACTTTTTACTGTTATAATAAAAAACAGTAACGTATCAAACCACTTTGAATGATTTATGGAGCAGGGGAGATACATTCAAATTAAAATGTACATTCTTTCTGTCAGTCGATACAGGAATTGACAGGGAATGAACAGAATTAAGAAGATGATACAAATAACGATGAGAGCGAGGTATGACAGATGAATTGTATTAATTGTTATCAGGAAGTACCGGATGGCGCAAAGTTCTGCCCACATTGCGGAGCGAAACAGCCGGTACCCGGAGCAACACATATGCAGGCACCTTCTCAGGAAGCAGCGAGTCAGACACAGCAGACTGTGAACACAGAGGCTGGAATGGCTGAAGAAAAAATAACAGAAGGACTGCAGGCAGAAGAAACAGTTACAAATACAACAACAGAACAGCCGATAGAAGCAGAAGAGGAAACAAAGACAGCAGAAACTGCCAATGTGCCGGGAATGGAATCAGAAGAAGTGACTGGTGAAACGGCGCAGGATATAGTAGATACAGTTGCTGTAGAAGAAACAGTATCAGAACAGCCACAGGACAACAGTCAGGTTGCCGCAGAGGTAGTAACGCAGGAACATCCGGCAGAGCAAACCGCAAATGAATATCAGTACGGTCAGCAGAGCAATAACCAGGCTCCTTACAGCCAGCAGAACTATGGTCAAAATGATTATAACCAGCAGGGATACGGTCAGAATAATTACGGCCAGAACAATTATGATCAGAATGGTTACAACCAGAATGGCTATAATAATTATAATCAGGCAAATTACGGCCAGCCAAATTATGGTCAGAATTACAACCAGCCGAACTATAATCAGCAGAAACCGCTCAACTGGGTTCCGTACCTTGTGCTTTCTATTATCTCAACGGTATGCTGTTGCCTTCCGTTTGGTATTGTTGCAATTGTATTTTCAGCAAAGATCAACAGTGCAATGGCAGCAGGAAATATAGAAGAAGCCCAGCATGCAGCAAAGAATGCGAAGATCTGGATCATTGTTGCATTTGCGGTTGGTATCATTGTAAATATCATTACATTTATGCTTGGAATGACGGGAATTGTCGGCGAGTATTATTACTATTAAAAAATATAGCAGAGGTTTAAAGTGTGTCTTAAAAATCTTACAGAAAGCATTTTTAAGGCACACTTTAGTAGTATAAAAGATGAAAAGAGAAGTTCAAATTCAGAGCAGAAGACTTCTTCGGGAAAAGAGAAGTGCGCGGGTGTTGCTGGCGGGAATCATTGTGCTGTTGGCAGGAATCGCGACAGTATATTTATATTTTCATAATCCACATCAATATCCATTGCCGTGCATTTTTTATCTGATGACAGGATTTTATTGTCCGGGATGTGGAACGGGAAGAGCCTGTTATTCCATTTTGCATGGGCAGTTTTTGAAAGCGTTTTGTTACAATCCGGTGACGGTGGTACTACTTCCGTTTATCGGACTTTATATTGCAGCCAGAGCAATTGACTGGATCTGGACCGGTGGAAATCACGTGGATTGCAGGATCAATGAAAAAATGTTGATCGCGGTGCTGGTTTTTGTCCTGCTGTTTGGGGTGATGAGGAATCTCCCGTTTTATCCGTTTTCATTGCTGGTACCGGGAGGACTGCAGGAACTTCTTATGTAAGGAAAGGCGTTTGATCATCGTTCGTTCTCATATCAATCTTAATAGAGAGGGATGGCTACGGTTCACTCCCATGTCAATCACTCCGCTGATTGACATGGAGGATGCACGTTTTGTCCTGAATGTATCTCAACTTCTCCCTTTCTTTTATTGTGCAATTGCTTCATAGTATGGTATGATAGAAGCTGTAAAACTCCGAAACAACACGAATGCGTTGGATACTTTTGGAAGAGACAGCCATTATTGGAGTGGATGGTAGAAACGCCGCCGGTCACAGAGGACCTGTGAACAGCAGCAGAGAAAAGATGGAGGAATGAACAATGATTAACAAACTGGTTGAAAAGATTAAAAAAACAGGGGCTCCGATCGTAGTAGGACTGGATCCGATGCTGAATTATATTCCGCAGCATGTATTAGATAAAGCTTATGCCGAATACGGCGAGACGCTCGAAGGAGCAGCAGAAGCTGTATGGCAGTTCAACAAAGAAATCGTAGATAAGACATATGACCTGATTCCGGCAGTAAAACCACAGATTGCGATGTACGAGCAGTTCGGTATTCCGGGACTGATGGCATTCAAGAAGACAGTAGATTACTGTAAATCTAAAGATCTTGTGATCATCGGAGATGTAAAAAGAGGAGATATCGGTTCTACATCCGCAGCATACGCAACAGCACATCTTGGAAAAGTAAAAGTTGGAAGCAAAGAGTATGTTCCGTTTGGAGAAGATTTCGCTACAGTAAACCCATATCTTGGATCTGACGGTGTAAATCCATTTATCGATGTATGTAAGGCAGAGAAGAAAGGTCTGTTCATCCTCGTTAAGACATCTAATCCGTCCAGTGGAGAATTCCAGGACAGAATCATCGACGGAAGACCGCTCTACGAGTGGGTTGGTGAAAAAGTAGCTCAGTGGGGAGCTGACTGCATGGGAGATGAATACAGCTACATCGGAGCAGTTGTAGGAGCAACTTATCCGGAGATGGGTAAAGTACTCAGAGAGATTATGCCGAAGTCATATATCCTTGTACCGGGATATGGCGCACAGGGTGGAAAAGGGAAAGATCTGGTTCACTTCTTCAATGAAGACGGACTTGGTGCAATCGTAAATTCCTCCCGTGGAATCATCGCTGCTTATAAGCAGGAAGCTTATACAAAATTCGGTGCTGAAAACTTTGGAGATGCATCCAGAGCAGCTGTAGAAGCTATGATCGCTGATATCGGTGAGGCTCTTGCATCTAAATAATAAAATTCTGGCTTCGCTCTGTACTTTTCAGTCAGAGCGAAGCTGTTAAATAGCCGTTACTGTTCATTCCATAGCTGATCACACTGCTGATCAGCTATGAGGATGTGAGTTTTGGCCTGAATGTATCTCGCCCATCGCTGTAGGCGATTCTAAATGGCGAGATACGTTACTGTTTACAGGTCATCTGTGAACAGTAATAAATAGCCTTAAAATGAAAGGAAAAGTGTGAATTTATGACAAAGCAGAAAGAAAATGCCGTAGTATATTCTCAGGAACAGCTGGCTGACGGCATCTACAGCATGTGGATCAGTACGCAGGCAGCAGCCAGTGCAAAACCGGGACAGTTTATTTCCATGTATACAACAGATGGAAGCAAGCTTCTTCCGCGTCCGATCAGTATCTGTGAGATTGATAAAGAGAACGGAAGACTTCGAGTTGTATATCGTGTGACAGGACCGAAGACAGGAACCGAAGAATTTTCAAAACTGAAGGCAGGAGATATCATTCCGGTGATCGGACCTCTTGGAAATGGATTCCCATATGAGAAAGCAGAAGGAAAGAAAGTCTTTCTGATGGGTGGTGGAATCGGTGTTCCTCCGATCCTTGAGCTGGCAAAGCAGATGAACTGTGAGAAAAAGCAGATTGTAGTTGGATACCGTGATGCACAGACATTTCTTAAGAATGAGTTTGAACAGAATGGAGAACTGTATATTTCTACAGAAGACGGAAGCGTTGGAACAAAGGGAAATGTTATGGATGCGATCCGTGAGAATGTACTGGAAGCAGATATGATCTATGCCTGTGGACCAACTCCGATGCTCCGTGCGATCAAACAGTATGCAGAAGAGAACGGAATCGAATGCTACATTTCACTGGAAGAGAGAATGGCATGTGGAATCGGTGCCTGTCTTGCCTGTGTCTGCAAGTCAAAAGAGAAAGATGCACACAGTAATGTAAATAATAAGAGAATCTGTAAAGATGGACCTGTATTTCTTTCTACGGAGGTGGAAATCTGATGAATATGAGTGTAAATATAGCCGGTGTAGAATGGAAGAATCCGGTAACAGTAGCATCAGGAACATTTGGTTCCGGTGAAGAATTTTCAGAGTTTGTAGATCTGAACAGACTGGGTGCAGTAACGACCAAAGGTGTGGCGAATGTACCGTGGCCGGGAAATCCGACTCCACGAGTTGCAGAAGTGTACGGCGGAATGATGAATGCCATCGGCCTTCAGAATCCGGGAATCGACCTGTTCTGTAAGAGAGATATTCCGTATTTAAAAAAATATGACACAAAGATCATTGTAAATGTATGTGGACATGCTCCGGAAGAATATCTTGAAGTAGTGGAGCGTCTTGCAGATGAGCCGATCGATATGATGGAGATCAACATCTCCTGCCCGAATGTAAACGCAGGATTCCTGGCGTTTGGACAGGATGCACACCATGTGGAAGAGCTGACAGCACAGATCAAGAAGATCGCGAAACAGCCGATCATCATGAAACTGACTCCGAACGTAACAGATATCACGGAGATTGCCAAAGCAGCAGAGGCAGGTGGAGCAGATGCCATCTCTCTGATCAATACACTGACAGGTATGAAGATTGATATCAACAGAAAGACATTTGCAGTAGCGAATAAGACAGGTGGAGTGTCCGGACCGATTGTGAAGCCGATCGCAGTACGCATGGTTTACCAGGCTGCACAGGCTGTAAATATCCCGATCATCGGTATGGGTGGAATTTCCTGTGCAGAAGATGCGATCGAATTCCTGCTTGCAGGTGCAAGTGCGGTTTCTGTAGGAACAGCAAACTTCCACAATCCGGCAGTGACACTGGAAGTAATCGATGGAATCGAAGCATATATGAAGAAAAACGGATTTGAGAACGTATCCGATATGGTTGGAATTGTCCGATAGAATAAATTGAAAATTCCTATCTGATATGCTAAAATTGAAAAGAATTTACAGTAATAGAAAATAAGGTGTTAGAACCTGTACGTGCGGAGGGATTATAAGATGGAAGCATATAAAAAAGAATTTATTGAATTTATGGTAGAATCTGATGTATTAAAGTTCGGTGATTTCACACTGAAGAGCGGAAGAAAGTCTCCATTTTTCATGAATGCAGGAGCTTATGTAACAGGATCACAGCTCAAGAGACTGGGAGAGTATTATGCAAAAGCGATCCATGACACATACGGAGATGATTTTGACGTATTATTTGGACCTGCTTATAAGGGAATTCCGCTTGGTGTTGTTACTGCGATCGCATACAGCGAGTTATACGGAAAAGAAGTACGTTACTGCTCAGACCGTAAAGAAGAGAAAGATCACGGCGCAGATAAGGGAAGTTTCCTTGGAAGCAAATTAAAAGACGGAGATCGTGTCATCATGATCGAAGATGTTACAACATCCGGAAAGTCCATGGAAGAGACAGTACCGAAGGTAAAAGGTGCAGCAGATGTGACCATCGTTGGACTGATGGTATCTCTGAACCGTATGGAAGTTGGAAAAGGTGGAGAGAAGTGCGCACTGGATGAGATCAAAGATCTTTACGGATTTGATACAGCAGCGATCGTAACAATGGAAGAAGTTGTAGAGTGCCTTTACAATAAAGAGTGCAACGGAAAAGTTGTGATCGATGATACATTAAAAGCAGCGATCGATGCATATTATGATAAATATGGTGTAAAATAAGGAGGCGCGTTTTTATGGAAAAAGCGTATCGTACCATGAGAAACAGTGGAGCAGGAAGCATAGCTGTCGGAATCATCGTATTGGTTGTGGGGATTGCGACTGGAATCGTTTCGATTGTGAATGGAGCCTCTCTTCTGAAAAATAAAAACGATATTACATTCTAAGCAGAGTGTAAATGATAAAAAGGGCAGTCCCCTCTTAAAATGTGAAGAGGGGACTTTCTTACATCTTACAGAAAACATTTCTGCTATATATAAAATTTTAAACATTCATGAAGGTGTTGGATTTTGACAAATAAAGAAGCGAAAAGAATCAGGACACTTGGCAAGGTCCTGTTTATCTTATATATTTTTTTTCTTGTATATTTCCTCTTCCTTTCAGACTGGTATGGACGGGAAGGAGTTATGCAGGATTACCACTATAATCTTGTCCTTTTCAGAGAGATAAAGAGATTTATAATTTACAGAGATCAATTGGGAACATTTGCCGTGTTCTCTAATCTGTTTGGAAATATTCTGATTTTTATGCCATTTGGTTATTTCCTGACAATGGCAGGAAAAAGCAGAAGTTTTTTCAGGACATTGTTCTACAGTATGGGGTTGAGTCTTTGTGTGGAAGTACTGCAGCTTTTGACGAGAGTAGGCAGTTTTGACGTAGATGATATTTTCCTGAACACAATTGGTGGTGTGCTGGGATTTGTTTTATTTATTATTTCTAACCTGATAAGGAGGCATCATGTTCGGAAACGGGAAAAACGCGGATGAGCGTACAAAAGGGAAAGATAAGAAAAAAGGTACAACAAGAAAATATGGGCAGCCTAAATATAAACAGGCAAGAAGAGGAATTTTATCCTGCTGGTGTTCAGCTCTTGCAATCGCTGACCTGGCCGGCTGTGTGGCGTATGCATTCTGGATGCGGGGAAATGCGGCAGGGATTGTAGGAGGTCTGGCAGTACTGGCATTTGCACTTGCAGTTTTTGGAATAAATTATGCAGTGAATGGATTTAAAGAGCGGGAAAGGAATTATCTGAGTTGTAAAATCGGGATTGGAATGGCAATTTTTGTAATCCTGCTGTTTCTCGCTATTTTTGTAGGAGGTCTTGGATTATGAGTTGGACAGACAGACAGAATGAGAAAAATGAACAGTGTGAACAGCGTCATGCACTTGCAGTGGAGCGACTGCGGGGCATCGTGACAGAAGAAACCGTGGAGAAAGAATATATTCCGTACTTTCAGAACACGGTTCTTTTTCTTTTAGAGGTAGAAAATGTAAGAAAGAAAGTGGCAGATGGAATCTGGGATAAATTAAGCTTGGAAGAGATGAGAAGCTTGAATGAATCTCTGTACAGTGATCTTCTGGGAGAAAATTATGAGAACAGTTATGCAAATCCGGAGTATGCAGTGAAACAGTATGGCGAGATGGGGCAGCTTTTAAGTATGCTGTATGCAGAGATGCGAAGCGGTATTCCATATGCTTTTGAAGGAAGAATGGATTATCTGACGATTTTGTATGAGTTGTTTATTGAAGTCTACAACTGTTTTGAAAATACAGAAGAGGGTGTGCCGGCTGTAACACAGATCAGGGATATCTTTTACTGGTATGCAAGTGATTATTGTGATGTCTTTTTTGCAGACCGTATTCAGGAACAGATGGATCCGTCCTGTTCTTTTGCGTCAGATATCATTGAGCATGCAGATCTGGAACAGGATGAATATCTCTATCGTTTTGGAGAATATATTACGAAGAATGAACTTGGGACAGCACATCGTCTGAGAAATCTTCCACAGGAGACACTGCAGAAGATGGCAGATGTTTATACAGAAGGATATCGGATCGGATTCATTAATACAGGAAAAGATCTGTCAAAGAAATCGGTTGTAAATATCCGTTATAGTCTGGGATTCGAGAAAGTAATCCGAATCGCGATCGAGAATTTCAGAAAGATGGGACTGAAGCCGGTTATTTACCGTGCAGCTTCCAGTGTGATCACGAAGAGGGAGCACCATAAGATTGGTTATTATGGTGGAATTGCGAACAAGCAGTATGATTACGATCATCGCCAGGACCAGGCACTTTTCATGGACAAGCGTTATATTGAGCGGAAACTGGAAGTGATGCGTACAGTTTATGAACAACATAAGGAACTGGCATCAGGATTTGCAGGACCGGCTGTGATGGAGATTTTTGGTGAAGTACCATTTTCTCCGGAGGCAAAAGAGGCGGCACCGTCTTACTCAGAAGAACAGAGAGAACTGGAGCTTTTGTACAGCAGCCGTTCTGGTCAGATTACGAATGAGTACATCAAAGGAGAGGAACGCAGCTTTACGATTGTAGCTTATCCGGTGCCGGAGATTGGTGCTGAATATGCGGAAATCTTTGATGAAGTTATTAAGATCAATACACTGGATGCAAAGCTCTATGAGCAGGTGCAGCAGACGATGATCGATGCACTGGATCAGGGACAGTACGTGCTGATCAAAGGAAAAGGAGAAAATCAGACAGATCTCCATGTGGAACTGCATCGTTTGAAGAATCCGGAAAAAGAAACGATTTTTGAAAACTGCGTGGCAGATGTCAATATCCCGGTGGGTGAAGTGTTCACGTCTCCTGTCCTGGAGGGGACAAATGGTGTGCTGAATGTCAGCAGTGTATATCTGGACGGACTTCAGTATCAGAATCTGAAGATCACATTTGAAGATGGAAAGATTACAGATTATACCTGCGACAATTTTGAAGATGCAGCGGAAAACCGCAAATATATTTATGATAATGTATTGAAAAATCATGAGACACTTCCAATTGGTGAATTTGCCATCGGAACAAATACAACAGCCTATGTGGCAGCAAGGAAATATGGAATTGAAGATAAAATGCCGATTCTGATCGCAGAAAAGACAGGCCCTCATTTTGCAGTGGGCGATACCTGTTATTCCTGGAGTGAGGAGATCCGTGTTTATAATCCAAACGGAAAAGAAATCGTAGCAAAAGACAACTCCTGTTCTCTTTTAAGAAAGGAAGATGTGTCAAAAGCATACTTCAATTGTCATACAGATATAACCATACCTTATGAAGAGTTAGAAGAAATATGTGTAGTGACAAAAGAAGGGAAACACATTATACTATTAGAGAACGGAAGATTTGTATTGCCGGGGACAGAAGTGCTGAATAAACCTTTGGATGATGCAGGTCTTTGATAAGCAGTGTTTACAGATATCCTGTAAACATGAAACTTTAATAAGAATGATTAATAAATGTACAGACCACTGAAGGAGGAATTAACATGCCAAAAGTAGGAATTGTCATGGGCAGTGACTCAGACTTGAAGGTAATGAGCAAAGCAGCAGCTACTCTGGAAAAATTTGGTATTGATTATGAGATGACGATCATCTCTGCACACCGCATGCCGGATGTATTTTTTGACTGGGCCAAGGCAGCAGAGGGAAAAGGAATAAAAGTAATTATTGCAGGAGCAGGAATGGCAGCACATCTGCCGGGAATGTGTGCAGCACTGTTCCCGATGCCGGTGATTGGAGTACCGATGTCAGGAAAGAATCTGGATGGTATGGATGCACTTTATTCCATCGTTCAGATGCCGCCTGGAATCCCGGTTGCCACAGTTGCGATTGATGGCGGTATGAATGCAGCAATCCTGGCAGCTAAGATGCTTGCAATGTCTGATCCGGAACTTCTTGAAAAACTCAAAGCATACTCTGCTGAAATGAAAGAGACCGTACAGGCAAAGGCAGACAAACTTGCAAAGGTTGGTTATGAGGAATATCTGAAAGAAAAATAATAATAAGATACAGTACTGGTCACAGTAACTCTGTGACAAGCAGGATTCTGCGGGTGGATAAGGAGATAAGATTATGGATTATAAAACATCAGGTGTTGATATCGAGGCTGGCTACAAATCAGTGGAACTGATGAAAGAATATGTAAAAGAAACAATGCGTCCGGAAGTACTCGGAGGTCTTGGAGGATTCTCAGGAGCGTTCTCTCTTGCAAAGATTAAAGAGATGGAAGAGCCTGTACTTCTTTCAGGAACTGACGGATGTGGTACAAAGGTAAAACTTGCAATGGTTATGGACAAACATGACACAATCGGTATCGATGCAGTTGCCATGTGTGTAAATGATATTGCATGTGCAGGAGGAGAGCCGTTATTCTTCCTTGATTATATTGCATGTGGAAAGAACTATCCGGAAAAGATAGCTTCTATCGTAAAAGGTGTGGCAGAAGGATGCAAGCAGTCTGATGCAGCACTGATCGGTGGAGAGACAGCAGAGCATCCGGGACTGATGCCGGAGGACGAATATGACCTTGCAGGATTTGCTGTTGGCGTGTGCGATAAGAAAGAGATGATCACAGGAGAGAATCTTCAGGCAGGAGATGTTCTGATCGGAATGGCTTCTACAGGAGTACACAGCAATGGATTTTCACTGGTAAGAAAAGTATTCAATATTACAAAAGAATCTCTGGATACATATTATGATGATCTTGGAACTACACTTGGAGAGGCATTACTTGCTCCTACAAGAATCTATGTGAAAGCATTAAAGAGCATCAAGAACGCCGGTGTGACTGTGAAAGCATGCAGCCATATCACAGGCGGCGGTTTCTATGAGAATATTCCGCGTATGTTAAAAGAAGGTACACATGCAGTGGTAGAGAAGAACAGCTATCCGATTCCTCCGATCTTTGCAAAACTTGCAAAAGAGGGAGAGATTGAAGAACAGATGATGTACAACACATTTAACATGGGACTTGGAATGGTACTTGCTGTAGATCCGGCAGATGTAGATAAGACAATGGAAGCAATCCGCGTAGCAGGAGATGCACCGTATGTAGTAGGTAAGATTGAAGCCGGTGAAAAAGGAGTGACTTTATGTTAAGAGTCGTTGTAATGGTGTCCGGTGGAGGAACCAATCTGCAGGCGATCATTGACAGTGTGAAGAATGGTCTGATCACGAACACAGAACTGGTGGGCGTGATCAGTAACAATAAGAATGCTTATGCGTTACAGCGGGCAAAGGACAATGGGATTCCGGCGCAGTGTGTTTCACCGAAAGATTATGCATCAAGAGAGATCTTTAATGAAGAACTGATCAAAGCAGTGGATGCGTATGAACCGGATCTGATCGTACTGGCAGGATATCTGGTAGTGATTCCGGCACAGATGATCGCAAAATATACAAATAAAATGATCAATATCCATCCATCTCTGATTCCGTCTTTCTGCGGAACCGGATTTTACGGATTGAAAGTACACGAAGCAGCTCTTGAGCGTGGCGTGAAGGTGGTTGGAGCAACCGTTCATTTTGTAGATGAAGGAACAGATACAGGCCCGATCATTTTACAGAAAGCAGTAGAAGTACAGAATGGTGATACACCGGAAGTGCTTCAGAGAAGAGTCATGGAGCAGGCAGAATGGAAGATTCTTCCAAAGGCAATTGACCTGATCGCAAATGGCAAAGTGAAAGTAGAAGGCCACAGAACGATTGTGGAGATGTAAGGCTGTGAACAGTTAAGAAAGAAACTGCGCAGAACAGAGAATTAAAAGCGTCTGCGATTTAGCGGACGCTTTTTCAGAAGAAAAGGAGAAAAGCATGAAAGTATTAATTGTAGGTAGTGGCGGAAGAGAACATGCAATTGCAGCAAGTGTGGCAAAAAGCCCAAAGGCTGACAAGATCTACTGTGCACCGGGAAATGCAGGAATTGCTGAATATGCAGAATGTGTTGCAATCGGAGCAATGGAATTCGACAAGCTGGTTGCATTCGCAAAAGAGAATGCGATTGATCTTTGTATTGTAGGTATGGATGATCCGCTGGTAGGCGGTCTTGTAGATCTGATGGAAGAAGCAGGAATCCGTACATTTGGACCAAGAAAGAATGCGGCAATTCTGGAAGGTTCCAAAGCATTTTCAAAAGATCTGATGAAGAAATATAACATCCCTACAGCTGCATATGAGAACTTTACAGATCCGGATGCAGCACTTGCTTATCTTGAAAATGCAAAATTCCCGATCGTATTAAAAGCAGACGGACTTGCTCTTGGAAAAGGTGTTCTGATCTGTCAGGATCTGGAAGAAGCAAAAGCAGGCGTAAAAGAAATCATGCTGGATAAGAAGTTTGGTTCTGCCGGAAATGAGATGGTCATTGAAGAATTCATGACAGGACGTGAAGTTTCTGTACTTTCTTTCGTAGATGGAAAGACAATCAAGACAATGACAAGTGCTCAGGACCATAAGAGAGCCGGAGACGGAGACACAGGTCTGAATACAGGTGGTATGGGAACATTCTCTCCGAGCCCGTTCTATACAAAAGAAGTGGAAGACTTCTGCAACAATTACATTTATCAGGCAACGGTAGATGCAATGGCAGCAGAAGGACGTCCGTTCAAAGGAGTTATTTTCTTTGGACTGATGCTGACAGCAGATGGTCCAAAGGTTCTGGAGTACAATGCCCGTTTTGGTGATCCGGAAGCACAGGTGGTTCTTCCTAGAATGAAGAATGATATTATCGAAGTAGTTGAGGCTTGTATTGATGGAACACTGGATCAGGTAGATCTTCAGTTTGAAGATAATGCGGCTGTATGTGTTGTTCTTGCTTCTGATGGATATCCTGTAAAATATGAGAAAGGATTCCCGATCGAAGGACTGGATGAATTCAAGAAACATGAAGGATATTACTGCTTCCATGCAGGAACAAAATTTGACGGAGATCAGATTGTTACAAATGGTGGACGTGTTCTCGGTGTGACAGCCAAAGGAAAAGACCTCAAAGAAGCCCGTGCAAATGCTTATGCAGCAACAGAGTGGGTAAAATTTGAGAATAAATATATGAGACATGATATCGGAAAAGCGATTGATGAAGCGTAATCAATCTGCATAGTGTGCATCCTCCATGCCAATCAGCAAGGTGATTAGCTTTGGTCTAAACAGTAACACAAGACACACTCTGAGATATCAGTAATAAAATTAAAAAAAGCTCTCAGAATTTTATGATGATATATTATTGGCAGCAGAACAAACAAAGTAATAAAAGTTTGTTTTACTGTAAAACATATCTATCATACAAGACTGAGAGCTTTCTGTTTAACTACAGTTTTCACTGTATACTTCAAAAGATTTTTCCATTCCATCCAGTATTTCTGCATACTGCCGGAAAGCGCTTTGCATTTCAATTTCCTCAAATGGCTGTGATTTATAACAGATTCGGTGTTCCATGGCAGCCCAGAAATCCATGGAAATAGTGCGGAACTGAATTTCTACAGGATAATATTCCATATCCTCCATAGAATAGACAGGAACGCCCAGGATCAGGTGAAAACTTCGGTATCCGTTTGATTTTGGACATTTGATGTAATCTTTTTCAGCAATTACGATCAGATCCGTCTGTTTTTTAAGAGAAGCGACGAGATTATAAATATCCCGTTCAAAAAAGCAGATCACCCGGATTCCAGCGATATCTTTCAACAGAGTACGGGCATCCTGAACACTTCCGTTAGAATCTTTTTTCTTTAGCTTTTTCTCCATGCTGTCCTTTTCTTTGATACGGTGTGTGATGCTGTGGATCGGACGGGTATCCTCGCAGTCACTGGCTCCGTGGTTGAGAATCTCAAGCCTTGTCAGAATCAGATTTAACGCATCATTATATGGATGAATCAGTGCATGGTACTGTTCATTTGTCATTGTAAAACTCCCTTCAATAATAAAAAATCCCCTTATTTATTATCATTTACAATGTTATTACCAAATTGTGACAAAAGAGTGCAGTAAATATTATGAATTTATTAAGAAAGAAAAGTGTAACATTTGTGACGGAAATTCTGAAAGATGTGATATACTATAGGGGAGAAATGAAAAGAATAGAAAACCAGCACGGGCTGAAACAGGATTTTAGAATGAAGCGTGCTGGGGATTCAGATATTAAGGAGGATATAGAGATGGCAGTTACAAAATTGACAGTAGATAATTTCGAACAGGAAGTATTACAGGCAGATAAACCAGTACTGGTTGATTTTTATGCAGACTGGTGTGGACCGTGCAAGATGATGAGTCCGGTTGTGGATGAAGTAGCAGAAGAAGAGGCTGATGTGAAAGTATGCCAGATCAATATCGATGAGAACATGGACATTGCACAGAAATACAGAGTGATGAGCATTCCGACATTTATCGCATTCAAGAATGGAGAAGAAGCCGGAAGACAGATCGGAGCAGTTCCGAAGAGTGCACTGTTAGAGCTGGTGAAATAATTAAGTGTTATAATCAGGTAGAAATCTGAGAAATACGATAGGTAATACGAAACGGGAGATCGAGAGAAGATTTCCCGTTTTTTCAATGTGAATATTTAAGTCAGAAAGTGTATCCTTTGAATGAGAATGTGTCTGAAAAATTATTTTGTTCATTATTACGGAAGAGACAAAAGAAAGTATCTGTTTGTTACTGTTCACTCCCATGTCAATCACTCTGCTGATTGACATGGAGGATGCACGTTTTGGACTGAATGTATCTCGTCCATCGCCAAAGGCGATTCTAAATGACGAGATACGTTACTGTTTGCAGCTATGCTGTGAACAGTAACATCTGTTTTTATTGAAGACCAATTTTCACAATTGTTTACAAGCAGAGTGCAATTTGTTATGATAGAAGAATGTTAGTAAAAATATGTATTATCAGTTGAAAGGAAGGAACAAGAAAATGAAAATCGGTATTGGAAATGATCACTCTGCATTGGAGCTGAAAGCGGAGATTATTGAATTTCTGAAAGAGAAAGGACATGAGGTTGTAGATTATGGTACTTATACTTCAGAGAGCTGTGATTATCCGGTTTACGGAGAAAAAGTAGCACGTGCGGTAGCAGCAGGAGAAGTAGAGCAGGGAATCCTGATCTGCGGAACAGGTCTTGGAATTTCTCTGGCAGCAAATAAAGTAGCCGGCATCCGTGCAGCAGTCTGCAGTGAGCCTTATACAGCCCAGATGGCAAGAATGCACAATAACTGTAACATCCTTGCATTTGGAGCACGTGTAGTCGGAGCAGAACTTGCAAAGATGATCGTAGACACATGGCTCAATACAGAGTTTGAAGGTGGCCGTCATCAGCGCAGAGTGGATCTGATCATGGATATCGAGAAGAGAAACTAATAAAACTTGTCTGAAAAAAGGTTCCTTCAGATGTATATTATACTTTACGGGAACAGAGTTTCAGATAGATGTTGGTATTTTTATGAGCAGGAATACTAAGTAAAAAATAAAGAGGAAGTTATGTATTCATACGATCTGTCACAATGGATTTTATTTTTCTTCCTGTACAGTTTTTTAGGCTGGATATGGGAGAGCTGTTATGTGTCTGTTCGAAAGCGCAGATGGGTGAATCGTGGATTTATGCACGGTCCTATGCTTCCGCTGTATGGCTCGGGAGCGATGGTTGTTCTGATTGCAACCATTCCGGTGAGAGATAATCTCTGGATGGTTTTCATCATGGGAATGATCGGGGCAACGACATTGGAATATATAACCGGAGTCACGATGGAGCGGATGTTCCATGTCAGATATTGGGACTATCGTAACATGAAGTTCAATGTAAAGGGATATATCTGTCCGCTTGCAACACTTTGCTGGGGTGGCTTTTCCATCCTGATGGTAAGGGTAATTCATGTGCCGATTGAAGATCTGGTTCTGAAGATTCCAATCACGGTGACAGATATTCTTGCGTTTGCACTTGTAGTTGTTGCCGCGGTAGATTTCACTCAGTCATTCAACGAAGCTATGGATATGAAGAATATCCTTGTACAGCTTGAGGCAAGTAAAGAGCAGATCCAGAAGATGCAGGAGAAATTAAAGCAGACATCCGAGGAGATGCAGGAGAAGCTGAAGCAGAGTTCCGAGGAAATGCAGGAGAGACTGAAGCAGACATCCGAGGAAGTACAGGAAAGATTAAAGCAGACATCAGAAGGTATGCAGGAGAGAGCAAGAAGTGCGGCAGAGGGAATGCAGGAAAGACTGCAGACTGCTGCAGAAGGCGTACAGTCCGGATATCAGGAATATACGCAGAAACGTGAGGCAGAAAAACTGTCCCGTAAAGAAGCTGAGATGGTTCGTCTGAATGAAAGACGGCAAGAGAGAAATCTCCAGCTTGCTTCTCTGTCTGAGAAGGCTGAGAATCTGTTAAAGGGAATCGTTCCGGAGAAACTGGAAGGACTGTCAGACTCTATTGAGAAATGGAAGACAGAGCTGGGAGAACTGAAAGAAAATGCAGGGCTCGAGATGCGTAAGATGGGTTCCAGAACAAACAAGTCTTATGAAAATGCTCTGAAACAGCTGCGAAGAAACCCGACTGCAGGATCTGACCGTTTCAAGAATGCGATGGAAGAACTTAAGAATCTTTCTGAGAAGAAGGATTGAGATAGCTGACTTTCGAGTATTTTGAATGATAATGGATGGACATTGCAAATAATAAAGAAAAATGCCTGCTTTTGATGAGTGGGCATTTTGTAGTTACTGGTTACAGGTCACCTGTGAACAGTAACTACAAAATATACCGCAAAGTGGGGCATGTAGATTGCAGGAATGATTTTTCAGACACGCTCTAGCTGCTGTAGGGGATATAGAAAAAACAGAAGGAGGAAGAGTTAAATGACGAAAAAACAACGTGCACTG
Organism: uncultured Mediterraneibacter sp.; assembly: GCF_934309415.1. GTDB lineage: Bacteria > Bacillota > Clostridia > Lachnospirales > Lachnospiraceae > Mediterraneibacter. The sequence continues at coordinate 14,151 of NZ_CAKRDI010000006.1, read as the reverse complement.
GAAGTGATTGAAAGACTGAAAAAAGAATATCCGGATGCAGACTGTACGCTGGATTATGATCAGGCGTGGAAATTACTGGTCAGTGTCCGGCTGGCTGCACAGTGTACAGATGCAAGAGTCAATGTAGTAGTAGAAGGCTTATTTGCAAAATATCCGAGCGTTGAGGCACTTGCAGATGCAGAAGTCAGTGACATAGAAGAAATTGTCAGACCATGTGGACTTGGTAAGAGTAAGGCAAGAGACATCAGTGCCTGTATGAAAATGCTCAGAGACGAGTACGATTCTAAAGTGCCGGATGATTTTGATGCATTGTTGAAACTGCCGGGAGTAGGAAGAAAGAGTGCCAATCTGATTATGGGCGATGTATTTGGAAAACCGGCGATTGTTACAGATACACACTGCATCCGTCTTACGAACAGAATTGGTCTTGTAGATGGAATCAAGGAGCCAAAGAAAGTTGAGATGGCATTATGGAAGATTATTCCACCGGAAGAAGGAAGTGATTTCTGCCACAGACTGGTCTGGCACGGAAGAGAGGTCTGTACTGCCAGAACAAAACCGTATTGTGATAAGTGCTGTCTGGAAGATATTTGTAAGAAAGTTGGAGTGTAGATATTGTGGCGTAGATCGTAATTACAGTAATTGGAAGGCAATGATGTTGCAAGAAAATGAACGGAAAATTCTGGTCTGTGTTTTTCGTACAAGAATTACTATTGAGAAAATAAAAAAGAGTTGTGAGATAAAAAAGGAAATATATAAGCGATTTTCCATTTTATCTCACAACTCTTTTTATATATTAGGAAAGTGCTCTTTCTTAATATATAAAACGCACTGCGACGTACAAGGAATCGTCTCATCTGAAATAATTATAATTCTACGTAGCTGTTACCGCCGGCACATGCATAATAAGCTTTTTTGTCTTCTGGTTTTACATAGATCTTCAGATCGGTAGTATCCATACCCTCAGCTTTGCATTTCTCAAGAATGCGTTCAGCAAGTTCTTCAGCTTTATATTCCTCTTTCTGATACTGGATCAGGATTTCATATTCCGGTTTTACTGGTGCAGGTGCTGCAACTGGCTCTGCGACAACAGCCTTTGGTGCTTCAACCGGTGCCTGCTGTGCAGCAGTCTGTACTGTAGCTCCCTCATTTATGCGTTTCAGTCTTTTTTTGTCTGTTCTTCTGCTCATGTTGTTGTTACCCCTTTTCTTATAAGAATTAAAACCGTAGTCCGGATATCTGAAAAATAAATACAGAAAATAACCTAAATACATTACGGATTATAAGATACTGTGGGCAGTAATCCGTAAGAAGCTATACTGCATCGTGATATTAGCAGATATCTGTAAGTTGCTCATTAGATGTTAATACAAAGGCGGAACAACGGCCTGTTGTCTATTATATAACGAGATTGTAAATAAGTCAAAAAATGTAGAGAGACTTTAATTATTTGCGATTCGTTAGTTACTGTTCAGACCATAGCTAATCACTTTGCTGATTAGATCAACAATTCTAATTATTTCAAATTCTGAAGAGCACGCAGAAAATCAAGATCATCTGCTTTCAGCTTCAGATTTGTCTCATATTTTTTCCCATCAGGAGAAGTTACTGTAATTTCCATAAGAGTTCCCTCTTCCAGTGCGTTTTTTGATACAGCTCCTAAGAACATAGGAAATTTCGGATGATTTCTGAGAAAAGTATCTAAATGTTTCTTTAAATCCTGCATTTTTGAAAGTTGTGATAAATTCATATAATACGCTCCAATCTTTTATACTTAGTAACATTTTGTAGTACAGAGTAATTCTAATATGTTTTTGTCGGGCGAATGCAAAGTGATATTGTTTAAACTTGAATTGCGCTGACAGCATTTTACGATTCGTTATTATAATATAGTGAATTAGAGAAAATAGCAAGAAATGAAGAGGTAAATTTTAATATTGATAGTTGGTAGTTACTGTTCAGACCAAAGCTAATCACTTTGCTGATTAGCTTTGAGGATGCACATTTTGGCCTGAATGCATCTCGCCCATCGTCGTAGACGATTCTAAATGGCGAGATGCGTTACTGGTTGCAGGTTACCTGCGAACAGTAGCATATTAACTAATGAAAAGGTATTTTTATCAAAAAAAATAAAAAAATACTTGCACTCCTTAAAAAACTATGATAAGATACTACTCGTGTCAGAGATGATGCGGGTGTAGTTCAATGGTAGAACACCAGCCTTCCAAGCTGGATACGTGGGTTCGATTCCCATCACCCGCTTTTTTGTTACTTAAAATTAAAGGTACTGGATAAAGAACATATTTCACAAAAACTGTCAGAGTATGTCTGAGAGGATTAACTGTTACTGCTCATAGATAATTTGTAAACAGCAACGATTAACTGCCAAATGTGAAATATGTTTTTCTATTATTTAGATAAAACATGCTCTAAATAAAAAGCAAAGAAAAACCGCATCTTCACATTGTATTGAAGATGAGATGGTGTTATACTTGAAGAAATTATTTGTTACTGTTTACAGGTTATCCTGTGGACAGTAACAATTATTATACGAAAACAATGAGAAAGTGGTAGGTAGAGAAATGAATTTTTTGGAAGAGAGAATTGTAAAAGACGGTGTAGTAAAAGAAGGAAATGTACTTAAAGTTGACAGTTTTCTGAATCATCAGATGGATATTCATCTTTTAGACCAGATGGGAGCCGAGTTTAAGAAAAGATTTGCGGATAAGCCGATCAATAAGATTCTGACAATCGAAGCTTCCGGAATTGGAATTGCCTGTATCGCAGCGCAGCATTTTGATGTTCCGGTTGTATTTGCCAAGAAATCTCAGAGTATTAACCTTGATGGAGATATGTATGTAGCAGAGGTTGAATCCTTTACACATAAATGTAAGAACAATGTGATCGTAGCACAGAAGTTCCTTTCACCGGAAGATCATGTTCTGATCATTGATGACTTCCTGGCTAATGGATGTGCGCTTCAGGGTCTGATTCAGATCGTGCAGTCTGCCGGTGCTACAGTAGAAGGAATTGGAATTGCAATTGAAAAAGGATTCCAGTCAGGTGGAAGAATCATCCGTAATCTTGGATTCCAGCTGGAGTCACTTGCCATTGTGGATGGAATGGACGCTTCAACAGGTACAATTAATTTCAGAAAACAGCCGGTTGCAAGCGAAAACAAATAAGATAGATTAAACGGTTCTTAAGAAAATCTTTGGAATCTTATAGAAGCCTCCTTTAGATTTACAGGATATCCTGTAGATAATTAAAGGAGGCTGTTTTATATATTAGGAAAGTACTGGAGCATATCTGAAAATGCTTTCTGCAAGACGTCTGTCAAAATCTTTGTTACTGTTTGCAGATGCTGTGAACAGTAACAGAATAGTTTTTTAGATAGAATTGTTTACATTCTTTCATATGCAGTATGAGTATTACGACGTATAATGTAAATGGTAAATGGCATAAGTCATATTCTTTATAGAGTGAGGGTTAAAAAATGGAAATGAATCATGTATTAGTAGTAGAAGACGATAAAGAAATCAGAGAGGGAGTCCAGATCTATCTGCAGAGTCAGGGCTATAAAGTATTTCAGGCAGCGGACGGAATTGAGGGGCTGGAAGTACTGGAAAAAGAAGAAATCCATCTAGCTATTGTAGACATTATGATGCCGAGAATGGATGGAATCCGCATGACAATGAAACTGAGAGAAAAATATGATTTCCCGGTAATCATGTTGTCGGCGAAGTCGGAGGAAGTAGATAAGGTTATGGGACTGAACATCGGAGCGGATGATTATGTTACAAAGCCGTTTACACCGATGGAACTGATGGCAAGAGTCAATTCCCATCTGAGAAGATACAGAAAATTCATGGAGAAGCTGGCTCCGAAAGAGAATGTACATGTGATCGGAGGACTTGAGATTAATGAAGATACAGTAGAGGTGACGATGGATGGAGAACCGGTCAGACTGACACCGATCGAGTACAAGATCCTGCTCCTTCTTGCAAAAAATCCGGGAAGAGTATTTTCTTCAGAAGAGATTTATGAAAGAGTATGGCAGGAAAAGGCAATCAATACAGATACAATCATGGTTCATGTAAGAAACATCAGAGAAAAAATAGAAATTGATCCGAAGAATCCAAAATATTTAAAGGTGGTGTGGGGTGTTGGATACAAAATTGAAAAACAGTCGTAAAAAAAGAATTGTAGCAGTATGTCTTGTATGTTGCCTTTGTGCAATCGGCATGATCATGACATACGGTACGATCCGAAGATCTTATCAGGCAAGTACAGGGACAGAAAGTAAAATAGAAGATGCTGTTTATAGCATGGGAGAAAATCTGGCAACAGGAAACGGATTCCTCTACAATGAAATCACAGAAGAGGAAAGTTATCAGGAGTTGATTCAGGAATATGGATGGTCCCAGTTTGAGTTGTTAAAGAAATATATGGACTATGGGATGTTTGATGAAAATAACCAGTCTTTATTAAAAAGTACGGATGAGGCAACCGTGGCAAAATTGCTGGATCAGGAAAAAGAACAGTATGCATTCAAGGCAGTGTTCACTTATGATTTTGATGGTGAACTGTCAGATGTAAATGTAGCTGGAAGTGCGCTGACTTCAGAGGAAGAATTTACAGCAGAGCAGCAGTATTCAAGAAATGCGATTGATCTGCAGGATCAATTGGGGAGTTACGGCTCATTGGAAAACTCCGACGGAAAAGAAGTCGAGCAGATTCGGATTATTTATGGAATGACACAGGAAAATCTGGAAACTTATGCAGCCAGTATCTGGGAAGATTATTCCAATGCAAGTTATATGATTCATATAACAGATTTGTATGAGTATGCTTTATGGATGCTCCTTTTCCTTGCGGTAGCAGCATTGCTTCTTCCAATGATTCCGGGAGTTGGAACTCATGAGGGAAAATTGTTCCGAATGCCGTTTGAGGTGGCAGCAGTACAGTTTTGTTTTGCAATAAGTGGTGCGTGGATTTCATTCATAAGAGAAATTATTTACAGAACAATTAACGGAACGCTTATCACAGGATTTGGAAACTTTGGGAAGATCCTGACATTGAGTGTTAATTTTGTGATGTGGTTTGTGTGTGCCTTGATTATTTACTGGATTCTGGCAAACCTGAGGAATATGCTTACGATGAAGAAAGCATACTGGACAGAATATACACTGACTGCAAAGTGTATTCATCAATTTAAAAAGGGCTATAAGAATGGTGAAGGGGAAGTGGAAAAAGAACCAGTCCTTCGAAGAATTAAAACCGGTTTGAAACAGATCTGGGTAGGAATAAAGGAATTTATCAAGAAACAGTACGATGCCCTGTTACATTTGGATCTGAAAGATAAGACGAACAAATCCATTCTCAGAGTTGTTGTTGTGAATTTTGTAATTCTTGTTTTTGTCAGTCTTTTCTGGAGCTATGGGTTATTTGCATTAATCGCATACTCTGTGGTATTATTTTTCATCCTGAGAAAGTATTTGAACGATCTTAGGAAGAAGTACGAGATCCTTTTACAGTCAACAAATCAGTTGGCAGAGGGACATTTGGACCTTCCGATTGATGGAGATGTGGGACTGTTTGAGCCAATTCAGGAAGAACTTCGAAGAATTCAGGCGGGATTTAAAAAGGCTGTGGAAGAAGAAGTCAAGAATGAGCGGATGAAAACAGAACTTGTGACCAATGTATCACACGATCTGCGCACTCCGCTGACTGCAATTATTACTTATACGGATCTTTTGAAGAATGAAGCGGATGAAGAAAAGCGAAAAGAATATATTGATGTGCTGGAACGAAAATCGCTGCGTTTGAAAGTGCTGATCGAGGATTTGTTTGAAATCAGTAAAGCGGCCAGCCGAAATGTGAAGATGAACTTTATGAAAGTGGATATTGTTGGCCTGATCAAGCAGGCGGAGCTGGAAAATGATGAGAAGATCAAAGCTGCGAATCTGGAATTCCGGTGGATGCTTCCGGATCATAAAGTGATTATGTGGCTGGACAGTGAAAAGACTTATCGTATTTTTGAAAATCTTATTGTAAATATTATCAAGTATGCAATGCCGCATACGAGGGTATATGTAGAGATGACAGAGGCTATGGATGAGGTGCATATTTCCATGAAGAATGTCTCAGCGACAGAACTGGACTTTAATCCGGATGAGATTACAGAGCGATTTGTAAGAGGTGATTCTGCAAGAAATACGGAAGGCTCCGGACTTGGTCTTGCCATAGCAAAGAGTTTTTCCGAATTGCAGCATGGCAAGTTGAAGATTACAACCGAAGCAGATTTATTTAAGGTGGATATTGTACTGCCGAAGCTGGAGATCCCGGAAGGAGAAACGGCACCGTTGGAATAATTAGCGCATATCCGCAGATAAAAGGTTAAGGTAAAAGCAAAGAACGTTGAAAATTTTGTACAGATTAGAAAAAGAAAATAAGGTATAGATTAGGCCCTGTGTTTGAAAGAACATGGGGCTTTATCCATTTGTCTGAAAGAAACGTAATTAAAATATACAGATTGTAGGAATGACTTTTCATATAGTAGTTAGTGAAAAATGAGGTATAAAGAAAAATTTTAGAAAATGCCAGAGATTCTGGAAATCAGGAATTTCACTGGTACTTCAGTTCTGGATTTGCTACAATGAAATCAGTTAAACACAAAACAGACAGGAGGTTACAGACTATGAGATATGAAATTAAAGGAGATACACTTCCGGTTGTAGTATGCTATCTGGAAAATGGAGAGCAGATGATAACTGAGAGAGGTTCCATGAGCTGGATGTCACCGAATATGAAGATGGAGACAACAACGAATGGAGGAATTGGTAAGGCATTCGGAAGAATGTTTTCAGGTGAGGCGATGTTCCAGAACCGTTATACAGCACAGGGCGGAAATGGGATGATTGCATTTGCATCCAGTTTCCCGGGACAGATTGTAGCGAGAGAGATTGGACCTGGACGCGAGCTGATTGTGCAGAAATCAGGCTTCCTTGCATCTGAGGCTGGCGTGGATTTGTCTGTTTTCTTTCAGAAAAAATTAGGAGCAGGCTTATTTGGCGGTGAAGGTTTCATTATGCAGAGGCTTTCCGGACAGGGAATCGCATTTCTTGAGTTTGATGGTCATGTAGTTGAATATGAACTGAGACCGGGACAGCAGATTGTGATTGATACAGGTTATCTGGCCGCAATGGATACGACATGCAGCATGGAGATTCAGACAGTGCCCGGACTTAAGAACATGGTATTTGGTGGCGAAGGAGTGTTCAATACAATCGTAAGCGGACCGGGACATGTATGGCTGCAGACCATGCCAATTTCGAATGTAGCAGGAGAGATTGCAAGATTTATTCCATCTGGAAATTAAAACGTCTTTACGGTATATTGTGACATATATCTTGCAGAAAGCATTTTTCAGACACACTCTGGAGATCAATTACAGATATCTTATATGAGTAAAAAAACATTGAAAGCGAGACTGTAAAAAAATTGAGATTCATTATTGTTATAGAAGAATCTTATTTATAATTTTTTCGCAGTCTCATTTTGATATATTCTTCTGTTCAAATCCGTGCTTTATATAAGAGCAGGTTTTAATCATTCTATATTCAATGAATCTCCACGGGATACAATGACATGATATCCTACAGATTCCATTCTTCGTTCCAGGCAACTGCGGCACTGGGCGGATTCATCTCCGGTACAGATTTTATTGTCGTACAGCAGATAATTCTTTCGTACTTCTGTCGGAGAAAGATTCGGCATCACTACATTGGCTCCTGCAAGAATCCCCTGTTCGCGTCCTGTCGGGGAAATCGTGCCGAGTGCAGTTGTTGCAGGAAGCAGGACTTTTGGAAGCATCAGACGAATCACGCCGAGCAGGAAAAGTGTCAGTTCCAAAGTGCCTGCCGGTTCTTTGGCAAACTGGGTATCGTGGTGTGGAATGAATGGACCGATCCCAACCATATGAGGATTCAGTTTTTTTAGAAACAGCAGATCATCTGCAAGATTTTCTACAGTCTGGTAAGGAGCACCTACCATAAATCCGGTTCCGACCTGATAGCCAATCTCTTTCAAATCCCAGAGGCATTGCTGTCTGTGTTGCGCACTTAATGAAGCAGGATGAAGCATGCGATAGTGCTCTGCATCATAAGTTTCATGACGCAGCAGATAACGTTCTGCGCCTGCATCATATAGCATCTGGTAGCTTTCTTTTGACAGTTCTCCGATGGAAAGCGTAATTGCGCAGTCTGGCCAGCGGGAATGTATGGAAGAGACAATATCTGCCATGCGTTCTGTAGTGAACCATCCATCTTCACCGCCTTGCAGGACAAATGTGCGATAGCCAATCTCATAACCAAGCTGGCAGCATTCCAGAATTTCCTCTTTTGTGAGACGATAGCGCACTGCATTGGAATTGCTCTTACGGATTCCGCAGTAGTAACAGTCATTTTTGCAATAATTTGAAAATTCGATCAGTCCGCGTACATAAACATCATGACCGTAATGTTGGATGCGGACGTTCTGTGCCTTCTTAAAAAGATAATCGGCAAGCTCGGGAGTGCGGCCGGAGATCAGTTCAATCCATTCTTCACGGGAGAGAGAACAGACTTCGTTTAGTTTATCGATCAGTTCTTTTCCCTGGTCAAAAGACAGAGATATTCCTGATAAATTATTCATAAGATTTTCTCACTTTCATTTCATGTATTTCAACTAAAATAATAATAAATAGTAAACAGGTTACTGTTCACAGGTAACCTGCAAACAGTAACGTATCTCGCCATTTAGAGTCGCCTACGGCGATGGGCGAGATACATTCAGGACAAAACGTGCATCCTCCATGCCAATCAGCGGAGTGATTGACATGGGAGTGAACAGCAACGTAAACAGGTCAGTGTTCAGTGTTCAGTCATGAAGCTCGAATCTGCCCCTTTGTAGTTGAACTGTTACTACAAAATTATAGCATTCGGGTTATAAGTTTGACAATGAAAGTTAAAATAATATCACTGTTCACAGGAAACCTGTAAACAGTAACGTATCTCGCCATTTAGAATTGCCTTTGGCGATGGGCGAGATACATTCAAGACAATACGTGCATCCTCCATGCCAATCAACGGAGTGATTGACATGGGAGTGAAAGTAACAAAATAATAGCAGATTACTCCACAAAGTATGGAAAAGTGTGCTAAAATAACCGGGAAGATAAAGTCTGTCATTTTTAAGACATGCTTTAGTTTTCACAGGGAAAGGAGGCACTTTATGTCAGAGACAAGAAAGAGAATTATCTTTCATGGAAGAGTTCAGGGTGTTGGATTCCGTTATACGGCGAAATATCTGGCTCAGTCGCTGGGACTGACCGGATGGGTAAGAAACGAATGGGATGGAACAGTAACACTTGAGATTCAGGGAAGAGAGACATTGATCAACAAACTACTTGTTGGACTCAATAATAACCGGTTTATTACAATAGACTGGATGGACACAAAGGAAATCCCGACAGAAGAGGAAAACAGTTTCTGGGTAAAATAGTCAGGATGTTCAGATGAGAAAAGGAGATCAGATCATTATGAAATTAGGATTTATCGGAACAGGCAATATGGCAGGGGCGATTATGGGCGGTATTATCGCAAAAGGCATCATCAAACCGGAAGAAATTATAGGTTCAGACATTCTGGAAGCAGGACGTGAACGTGTAAAAAATAAGTATGGTATCCATGTGACAGCAGATAATAAGGAAGTGGCTGAGAAAGCAGAAGTACTTGTATTATCTGTGAAACCACAGTTTTATGAGGAAACAATTGCAGGAATCAAAGATTCTATGCGTGAGGATCAGGTGATCATTTCTCTGGCACCGGGAAAAACACTTGCATGGCTGGAAGAGAAGTTTGGAAAGAAACTGAAAATAGTGAGAACAATGCCAAATACACCTGCTCTGGTTGGAGAAGGAATGACAGCAGCGTGCCCGAATGCATATGTAACAGAAGAAGAGAAGAATTATGCATTAGAGCTGTTAGGATCATTCGGAAAAGTAGAAGTTGTGCCGGAATATATGATCGATGCAGTGGTTGCAGTCAGCGGAAGTTCACCGGCATATGTCTTTATGCTGATCGAAGCGATGGCGGACGGAGCAGTTGCAGAAGGAATGCCAAGAAATCAGGCGTACAAATTTGCAGCACAGGCTGTTTACGGAAGTGCCAGGATGCTTCTTGAGACAGGAAAACATCCGGGAGAATTGAAAGATATGGTATGTTCTCCGGCAGGAACAACCATTGAAGCAGTCCGTGTTCTGGAAGAAAAAGGATTCAGAAGCGCAATCATAGAGGCTGAGAAAGCCTGCGCAGACGTGTCAAGAAATCTGTAGAAGTTATATATTATGAGCATATCTGAAGAGAAAAATTCTGTCATTGTTCACTCCCATGTCAATCACTCTGCTGATTGACATGGAGGATGCACGTATTGTCTTGAATGTATCTCGTCATTTAAAATCATATTTGGAGAGGATACGCTGAATTTAAGTAAGAAGTCTCTTGGAAATACGGGTTATAAAGAAAATGAATCGCATTATAAAACATCAATATTTTGTAGAAAAATGTAAAACAAATACAAGATATTGATGTTTTATTTGACTTCTCAAAAACTAGATGATAGAATAAAAAACGAGATTGAAATATTATTAAGTTACAAAAAGATGATTATGTAAGTGCAGAACTGGAAATGGACAGTGACGATTTTTCATATCATATAAATTAAAAATCATCGAAAGGGAAGGTTATAAAAGATGTACGATATTGGAATTATAGGCGGTGGAACAGCCGGAATGACTGCTGCAATCTACGGACAGCGTGCAGGTAAAAGAACAATTATTATTGAAGGCGGAAATTTTGGTGGACAGATTACATCTTCCCCCAATGTTGAGAATTATCCGGGAATCGCAAGTGTAAGTGGAAGCGAATTCTCGATGAATCTTCTGGATCAGGCCATGAAGCTTGGTGCAGAGACTGTAGTTGAACGCGTGACAGGAATTGAAGATGAAGATGGAATCAAAGTAATCGAGACAACAGGTAAAGCATATCCGTGCAGATCTGTGATTCTGGCAACAGGAGTTGCGCATCGCCATCTGGCAGTTCCGGGAGAAGAAAGACTGACTGGTGCCGGAGTCTCTTACTGCGCAACCTGTGACGGGATGTTTTTCCGTGGAAGAGAAGTTGCTGTTGTAGGCGGTGGAAGCACTGCATTGCAGGATGCAGAATTTCTTTCCAATTATTGCAGTAAAGTATATCTGATTCACAGAAGAGATGAATTCCGTGGCGAGAGTAATATTGTGAAACGTCTGGAAGGAAAAGAAAATATAGAGTTTATTCTGAATACGGTTGTGAAGGAAATCAATGGAAAAGATATGGTAGAGAGTCTGACACTGCTGAACAGAAAGACCGCAGGGAAGACAGAACTTCCGGTGGCAGGAGTATTTATTGCAGTGGGACAGATTCCTCAGAATGATATTTTTGCAGAAACTGTCAGACTGGACGGAGACGGATTCATTCTGGCAGCAGAAGACTGTGTTACATCTCATCCAGGTATTTTTGCTGCTGGAGATTGCCGTACCAAGGAAGTAAGACAGCTGACGACAGCGGCAGCAGATGGTGCAGTGGCGGCACTTGCGGCCTGCAAATATATTCAGTAATCATAAGTATTATAAAGAAAAATGTTTTAACGATATAAAACAGGCACATCTCAGATAAAGAAAAAATGTTATCAGAGATGTGCCTGCTGTTTTATACTTAATCTTCGAACATCTTCATTCCCATCCACTGTTTCATATGGTCGATCATTTTCTGATCCGGCTCAATGTAGATGCAGGTGTTTTTCTGCTCAACAGGAATCATGATAGCAAATACTTTTACATCTGCATTTCCTGAAGAAAAGTCACAGACATTTTCAGCGTGATAAGAATCCAGTCGGTGAGATCCTTTCGGTGCAATGATTTCAGCAGTCTGAATATCAACGTTTATTTTTGATTTTCTCTTTGATTTGTTATAAATAGCATCAATCTCAAGATCATGGTTCAGCAGGGAATATTCATATTCCACGCTGAGCATCGGAAAGATGAAATAATATGCAAGCATGGCAGCAATCACTGCAACTGCAAATGAGAAGAATCCAATAAACGGCATACCAAGTACTGCAATAGCGATTACAGCTACAATGACAAGAATGCGGATTAAAAGATCAGTTGGTTTCGATTTACGGGCTACAATGTGTTCACATAATGCATCATTCATAATTAGCGGTTCCTTTCTGTGTGCAGATAATTGATTACCATGGTGGCAATCTTAAAGGTCATGGCATCTTCGAACTTACGAAGGTCAAGACCTGTTCTTTTTTCAATCTGTTCTAATCGGTAGATCAGTGTATTGCGGTGCATATGAAGCTGACGGGAAGTCTCCGCAATATTCAGATTGTTCTGGAGAAAACGGTTGATGGTGAGAGTTGTTTCTTCATCAAACTGTTCCGGATGCTCTTCGCCAAAGATTTCTCCAAGGAAACTTTCGCAGATGGAGACAGGCAGTTGATAGATCAGCCGGCCAATTCCCAGTTCATTGTATGGGAATACAGTCTGTTCGGAATAAAATAGCTTTCCGACTTTCAGTGCCAGACTTGTCTCGCGGAATGCAGAAGAAAGTTCCGTCAGATTATCGAGTACTCTGCTGTAGGCCACCTGAACATGCGAGAGTGCTTCTGTATTCAGTGTGTCAACAATAGTGCGGGCAATCTGCCGCATCTGTTCAGAAAGCGCATCTGCGGGAGCAGCATCTCCGGAAGATACTGTTTCAAGTTCTTTCAGCTCAGAAGATTTCAGCGGACGCAGGATTGCGAGACTGGAATCATTGACCGGAACAAGGTAGGTTCGGGTCTGAGATGGGAAAAGATTCTTCAGAATCTCAATCACAGTATCATCGAGTGAGCGGGTTTCCAAAAGAAAAATAACCCGTTTTTCTTCCGGTGCAATATGTAATCGTCCGGCTCTTTCATAAATATCATAAGCAGGAATCCCGTTTGTCATCAGACTGAAAAGAAAATCATTTTTATTATATTTCTCACGGTAAGCAGTGCAGAGACAACGAATCTGTTCCAGGGCTTTTTCCTGCTCTTCGGTTGTGGATGCATCTACATCCAGCGTAATTCCAGTAATTCTTTTCAAGTCGTTGAGTGCTTTCGCAAGTTCTGGTTTATACTCCATCATAATCTCCAGTTCTGTAAAATTTCTTAAACTATGAGAAACATGTTTTGCAGGTTTCTCAGGTTATCACGTGTAAATAAAAAGCTGCACTTCCAGAAAAAAGTGCAGCCCCTCAATTTTCAATTCATCCATAGGAAAAGCGTTCACATCTATGTGGCTGCTATTCCTATTTTAAATCATTAGTTTGTAATCGTCAACTCAGTCTCTTTGTCGAATACGTGAATCTTCTCCATATCAAGAGCGAATACAGCATGGTCACCAGTTCTCAGTGTTGTACGTGGGTTAACACGTGCTGTCATCTGTGTTCCCTCAACATCGAAGTATAAGAATACTTCTGCTCCGAGCAGCTCGTATACCTTGATTGTAGATTCGATCACGCTGTCAGGAGAGTTGCTGATAAATGCCTGTGAATCATGTACATCTTCCGGACGAATGCCAAGAACAACTGTCTTTCCGTCATATCCGCCGTTGATGAGTGCCTGTTTCTTGGAAGCTGGAACTTTCAGTACGTGTTTTCCAACTGTAAGTGTAACATCATTTCCTTTTACTGTACACAGAGCATCCATGAAGTTCATCTGTGGTGATCCGATGAATCCTGCAACGAACAGATTGCAAGGTGTATTGTAAAGTGCCTGTGGTGTATCTACCTGCTGAACAACTCCGTCCTTCATAACTACGATTCTTGTTCCAAGTGTCATAGCCTCTGTCTGGTCATGTGTTACATAGATGATTGTAGCACCCAGATTCTCATGAAGTTTGGAAATCTCGATACGCATCTGAACTCTCAGTTTTGCATCCAGGTTGGAAAGAGGCTCATCCATAAGGAATACCTTAGGATTACGAACGATTGCACGTCCCATGGCAACACGCTGTCTCTGTCCACCGGAAAGAGCCTTCGG
>NZ_CAKRDI010000005.1 GCF_934309415.1 uncultured Mediterraneibacter sp. | reverse complement strand
GTGAATTGTCAAGGTACTCCGACTGCTGAAAAGTAGTCGGATATTTTTCTAGCGATACCTGAAAATTAAGCGCTTACGTCAAATTAGATAGTCATAAGTGTGTTGTAGATCAGTTCAGTATTTTGGTAAAACCACAATATAACGAAGAAATTGCTCTTTTTGTTACAAAACTTACGGGAATTGATGTAGGAGCTGTAAAGAAAGCATGTGGTTTTGAACAAGCACTTTCTAAATTTTCTGAATGGATAGGACATAAAAAAACAAGAATGTATAGCTGGAGTAATACCGATTTAATACAACTAAGAAGAGAATGTACATACAAAAATATTAGAATTCCGGAAAATATGATTCGATGGATGGATTTTCAGGTAGTGTACCCTAAAGTAATGGGATTGGATACTTCTTATAAAATGTCGCTGGCAAATGCGGCAGAATGGTATGGAGTAGAAATTAATAAAAGGAAGGCGCACAGAGCTCTGTATGATGCAGAGATAACAGCAGAATTAGTTCGTCCGGTATTAACGGGAGAATATAGAAAACAGGCAAAGCTTCTTCATGACTCAAGAAGCAGTAAAGAAACTGTAGGGAATACCTTGGGTGAGAGCTTTAATGTGATTTTTCAACAATTTATGAAACAGAGCAGTAATAGTCTGGAACATATAAGATGAAGGAGAAAAGAATGAATTATAATAAAAAGGAAGAAAATATTTTGAAAAAACTATGTAAAATCAAAGAATATGAGCGTCCTAATTTCTTTATAACAGGAAAGTCAATCTGTGCGATGGAAACCCTTAGTTTGCGGATGGTTGAAAATTTAGAAAATCAGGGCATGATGAAATTCAAAGGAATATACAAGTATTTTACGATTATTATGCCATATTTTAATTCAAAGGATGGAGCACATCATTTTATTCATCATTTAATGGATAGTATGAGTGTTGCAAGAGACTGTTATGACACATTTAGTGGTTTTGTATTGATTGAATTATCTGAACAGTGGAGTAGCGAAGGATACAATGATACATTAGATATTGTTTTAGATTATATCCATACTCAGAAGAGTGTGTGTTATGTAATTCTCTGTCTTAAAGGAAAAGAGAATATAAAAACGAATAAATTATTTGCAGAATTTACGAGATACGATACCTACATATATATTGAAGCGCAAACACCATCAATAAATCAATGCGTGATGGAATTTAAATTGCTCGCTACAGAGGCTGGACTTGAATTGATGGAAGAGGCAGAAGATCTTCTGGTTCAAAAGTTCAAGGAGAGAGACGAAAAAAGAATAGAAAATATGGAAGTGGTATCTAAATTGATTAAACAGATTACCTTGGAGAAAATGATTGAAAATGTAAAAAACAAAAATATTGAATTAGAAGACATTCAGAAATATTTTCCAGAAAGTAAAAAGAAGATTTGTAATTCAATAGGATTTATTCGTGATTTTGACTAAGGAGAAAGAAAATGTTTAAAGACGGTCTTATTTATCAGGAAGCAAGAATGGCAACAGAAAGGGAATTGAAAGAGGATCTTGCAATGTTGAACATGTATGGGGAATCTGAAAAAGGGAAAGGAGGACCAATTCTTTATAGTGAAAATGAGATATTGTATACTGATCCGGGAGAGTCGCACAGTATGCTTGTAGGAGACACAGGGTCTGGAAAAACTCAGGGATTCATTTTTCCACTTATTTATTCCTGTGCAAGAGCAGATGAGTCCATGGTGATAGTAGATCCTAAAGGTGAACTGAAAAATCGAATGTATGATTATCTCTGTTCAAAGGATTATGATGTAATCTGTCTTGATTTCAGACAGCCGGAAAGTACAAAGGATAGATGGAACCCTTTGAGTACAGTTGAAAAAGCATATGCCACTGGTAAGAGTAAGAAAGCTCAGTTACTTTTGAATGACTTATTACAGAGACTTTTTAATACTCGTTCTGCTGCAGATAAAGACAAGTTCTGGAATGAATCGGCTGGAATGTTTGGAGAGGGCTGCTTTGAATTAAGTCATTTGTTTGGAGAAGAGTTGTCCATTGCAAATTTATTGAAATGGAGATATGAGAGAATTCCAGATGGTACAATGGAAGAATGCTTTAGAAAACTTCCAAGAGAAAGCAAAGCATATCAAAACTTGGCAGGATACTTTAATTTGACAGCGGAAAATACAAAGAGCTGTATACTGTCCACATTTGATCAATTGATAAGATTGTTTAAATCTTCAGAGGCGTTGACAGAAATGCTTTCATCATCCTCTTTTGATATGGAACAGATTGGCGTAAAGAAAACAGCGGTGTTTGTGATTGTTCCAGATGAGAAAACTACATTTCATTTTCTTGCTACTTTATTTGTTGGTCAATGTTATGAAACAATGATTGAAGTTGCAGAAAGATATAAAGGCAGACTTCCGGTGAAAACTAATTTTATATTAGAAGAATTCTGCAATATGCCTACAATTGATGTTGGACCTATGCTTACAGCAGCCAGAAGTAGAAACATTCGATATCATATTGTTATACAGTCTTATAGTCAGCTCATAGATAAGTATGGTGAAAATATAGGAAAAATGTTAATTGATAATTGTGGCAATTTGATTTATCTGCATAGTAGAGAACTGTCGTTTTTAACATATGTAAGTCAACTGGCTGGGAAAAATGAGTTTGGCCGTCCATTGTTATCACCAAGCAGACTGCTTCATTTACAAAAAGACGAAACTCTGATTTTTCATGATAGATGTTATCCAATTATCGTAAAAGGAATTCCAAGAATGTATGAGTATCCCATATATGCTCAATATATGGGGAAATAATTACAAAAGGATGTCTTTAAATCATATTTCTATGCATTTGAGTTTTGTGCTTAGAGGGATTACCTAATATTATAATATTCACTGTTAATGAAAACGCTTCTTGATGATTAAATAGATTAGTTTACAGGAGGATCATATGGATAATTTAAAAATGAACAAGAGTTTAAAAATTTTTATTTGTGTTATAGTTGTTGCAATAATGAGTTTATTTGTAATTCTTGCAGATGACATGCAGCAGAGAAGATATAGATACCTTAATCTGGGATACATTGCAAAAGAAATGGGGCATTATAAAGAGGCAGAGCAGATGTTTGATTATTATCTTGAACCAAAATCAAATGTATATTGGTGGCTGGTGGAACAGATTAACGATGAAAAGTATTCTAAAAAAGCAGTTCTTCAGGCGGTAGAAGAATGCAGGCAGTTAGAAAAGTAATATTTTGAGAAAAACAATTTTTATATTATATATTCAAAAAATTGTTTCTATAATAAAAAAATGATGAATATAGACGAAAATATTCAGAAAATATGGTAATATAAGACTATAATGCACTAAAGAAAGGGGATGAAGAGGGTGGCTAAATCTAAAGTAGACGAGATTGTAGAGCTTAAAGAAATATTGAAAGCTTTAAAAGGAATTACTGAAAAGCTGGATGATAATATTTCTGATTTGAAAAGTTTCTTAGATGCGAAAGAATTTATACCAGAGACTTTAGGAGTGTCAATCAAAGAACATCTGGAAGAAATAAATCAAAAGCAGGCAGACTTTACTTTAAAGTATGAAGCGCTCAATCAGAAGATACCAGATACAAAATATTCTGTTCTCGAAAGAGAATTAACGGAAATTCAGAGAGTGTTTGAGGAAAACGATAAATATATCGAAGCACTGAAATTCTTTTTGTCACTTCATTCAGAGGATGAAAGAACAGAAAAAATACTTCAGGCAAGAAAAGATATTATTGATGTAGCTAAAGTAGGGGGGATGGAAGGCAGCGATCTGAAGAAGTATGCGGAGCCGTATTGGGGATTACAGCAGGCTTTTTTTGAAGAAGATGCAATGAGAAGATTTTCCAAGCTCTATAAACTGGGAACATATTTTGAAGAAGAGATAACCATGGGAGTTCAATTTGATACGTTATCTCTTGAAAAAAAGGTAAATGTTGAGCTTGATATAGAGAAAGATAGTTCTGAAATAAAAAAAGAATTAGAGGAAAGTGGTTCATGTGAGACCGAAGAAAGCAGAGAGAATTCTGCAAGTACTTCTGAAGATATTGTAGAGAAAAGAGAAGAAGATTACGAAATAATTTCTGAGGAGCATGCGGAAGCGGAAAAGGAAGATTCTGAAACAATTTCCGTGGAAATTATAGAAGAAGAGAAGAATATTTCCGAAATAATTTCAGAAGGATCTACAGAAGAAGGGGAAAATATTTCCGAGCCAATTTCGGAGAAATTTACAGAAGAATTTGCAGAAGAAAGAGCGAATACTTCTGAGTCGATTTCAGAAGACATTGAAGAAAGAGAAACAACTTCTGAGATTACTCCTGAAGAGTTTATGGAAGAGGAAGAAATGAAGGATATTCTGGTTATGGAGAATCCTTCGATTTTACGAGTCCA
The DNA here is from genome assembly GCF_934309415.1 of uncultured Mediterraneibacter sp. Classification (GTDB taxonomy): domain Bacteria; phylum Bacillota; class Clostridia; order Lachnospirales; family Lachnospiraceae; genus Mediterraneibacter. Next base: position 147,546 of record NZ_CAKRDI010000005.1, on the reverse strand, counting down.
GATGAGTTCTAAAGCCAACACTAAATTTGGGGTTAAAGAGTTTAAAAAGGATATTAGTAAACAACCGGCCAAAGAAAAAATAGCCTGTTTAATTGAGGCTTTCAATGCAGGTGGATATTCGATAAGAAGTTTTTCAGAAAAAAACAATGATACAACGGGAAAATATAAGCTTGCTACTGAAAAATTATATCAATTAGGATATTTGAAAAGATATGTTATTGAGGGGATGGGAGAATTTTTCGCATTATCTCCACGTGGAATGAGAGCTTTTTCAGCAAAAGATTCAGGTTCTCTTTTGAGAGTGTATGCAAAAGGGAAAATTTCAACTCAAGATCCAGGAGAATCCATTGATGATACAACAAATGCTGCTATTATAAGAATGTTGGCGTTTGAGGGTGCGATTAAATTAAGAAAGCTAATTCCGGATTATAAATTTATTATTAGAATAAATACAATGGAAAAAGATTACTTTGTTGATGGATATCCAATCAGTAATCAAGACGATCAGGAAGTTGAAATTCAGGAAGATAAAGTTACTGTATGGTTTGCAGGAGTTGTAACAGAGAAAAAAGAGATATTGACAAACTTTATGGATACTGTCGAAGAGGATTTAAAGACAGGAGATATATTAGTTGTTACAGGAAATACGTTGGTGCAGGCAAAAGCAGTTGCTAATTGGCTGAAAACGTCAATCGATTTAAGAGAGGTAAGCCTTTGCTATACTTCATATTTTGAAAATGAGGTATTCTCTTTGGAAACTAATCAGCCTTTCGAAGTAGAAACAAAAACACTTACTAAGGATAAATCTTCTTCTTATGAAGATGAGAGTGCGGAATTTAATGATGAAAAAGTAGAAGATGTTCATTTAATAAATGAAGAAATGGAAATGAACGCAGTGAGTGGAGCAGATAGCGACGAAAAGAAAAAAGTTGAGGAAGACTGCGAAGAAGGAGAAATAGAAAATAAAGCGGTAGAGATAGTAGAAGATAAGGGAGAAATAGAAGAGAGAGTGGCAGCTGTGGAGAAACAAGATATTGCAGAGACACTTGAAAAACAAGTAGCTTCTAATTCTATGGTACTTACAGATGAGAAAAGAGAGCAGTATATTTCAGATTACCAGAAAATGATTATTTCAGGAAAAACATATGCTGCATCAGCATATTTAAAAACATTAGCTGAAAAGTATAACTTCTTTGATTCATATTATCGTCATCTGGCTTATGCTGTTAATGATCCATTAGAAAATTGTACATATAGTTCAGATACCATTTTTAATGTGTTTTATGGTGATACAGAGCCGGTATCAGACTATTATATTATTGCAGCAACATTACGTAATTATTTTTATGATCAGTATAGTTATGATTATTCGATTCATCAATTGTATTCGATGCTTAGTGGAAACAGCTTGTTTAGATCTAATCAGAAGCTTGAGAAAATTATTTATGATTTAAAGGAATTTAAAAATAAATATCATAAGGGTATTGACCGTTATGCGGATTACCGTGAGAAAGAAAGAAGTGCATGGGAGCAGAAGTTAGACGAAATTCGTCGAGAAGCGAAGGGATACTATGAAAATTATGTAAAAAGCAATTTTAAAGAAAATGCATTCCATAAGCGTTTTATGGAAACTGAAAAATTACTTTTGGGAACGGAAAGTGATTTATGTGAATATCTGGGGGTTGTTGTTAATAACGACAAAGAAATGTTAGATATGCTGGAAGAATTTCTTAGCAGTACATATGTAAAGGATCAGGCAGTTATTAGTTCGGAAAATATTGATCCGGCAAAGATTAACAGGATTCTTGATGAATATTGGGAGTTAGCAACCAAGAATATGTATTATGTTAAAAAGACCTCAGACTTGATGAGCAGTTTAAGGATGAATTTGTACAAAAAAGTATATAAAATTGTATCTGTACTTTGCAACTATGTATTTATTATGCAATCCGCTTTTACAAGCATAGATGATGAATCTTTACGTGAATATAAAAAAAATCGCACTTCATTATTAAGTAATATGAATGAAATCGCAGAAGAATTGTCTGAGATGAGTTCCGCTAAGCTAGATGAATGTGCAGGTAGAATCGTTTTAAAACAGACATTAGAAGAGCTTAAAAGTCGATTGTCAGGGGAATATAAGGACGGATCTTATAAATTCTATTACATAGATTTCCTGAAAGGGGATAAGGTATTATTAGACGAAGAATTTTTACCTATGCTTGATGAGGTCCCTGAGCTCCCGGATTTTTCTGCTATGTCAAGAATACAATTACACTGCAATGAAGAAGAAAAAGAATTAACTGATAGAATACGAGATATTTTTGATGGTGAAGATGATTATGGAAGTGCTTTATTAATTCTGAAATATTTAAAATATCAGGGATATACATTATCAGCTGATGAAATAGAAAGATATGATATTGAAAAAGCAATTATTAATCCGTTACAAGATCTTGAGAATAAAAGAAAAGAATTTATCGGAGATATTGAACTGGCGCAAAGCTACGGTCAGATAGATAATACCATTGAAAATAGTAAGGAAATTATTCTTCAGATAGTAGAATCTTGGTATTCATGGGCAATTGAAACAAAAAACTATGGATTTTTCACAAAAATACTCCAGGCGTTTCGAGAAAAAATTAAGAATGATGCACAAGAAAGAGCGATTGATTTACAACATAATCTGAATATTTATTTACAGGAAAATATTGATTGGGAAGAAGATGCAATTATCAACAAGGCGGTTAATCAGATCAAAGAGCGTATTAAACAGCAAAATTATGCGGCGGCTGAAGATTTACTGAATCGAGTTATTATGCAGGATGTTGACTTGGAAGGTAGTGTGCAACAGGAAGATTATCTGGAAGACTATCTTGAGGAGTATGATATTAATTATAAGAAAACTGCTGATCCGAGACATACACTTAGAGCTTTGGTAAATTTATCAAAAACTAATAACAAAGATACAAAGGGAGGAAACAGACTCTTAGAAAATTGGCCGAAAGGAGCAAGAGTAGGGGAAACAACGCTGAATAATTTGTTGCTTGCATTGGGATTCAATGTGGAAAGTGTGAAGATGGAAGAACCGATTCCTGAGAAAATTGAAAACTATTCAGTTATATTAAAGAGACCTATAAATGGAAGAAAAACGAATTACAAGCATCCTATATCAGCTTTTGGATCAGAGGCGGAGGAAAAGAAATTTCGCGTAGTTTGTCTTTTCGGAAAAACTGATGCGGGTCGTCTTATAGATGTTTTCAAGCAGATTGGAAATGCTAAACATACGCTTGTTTTACTTGATTATGCTTTAACATTGGCAGATAAAAGAAAGTTGGCAAGAAAGTCAAAAACAGAAGTAGGGGGAGAAAAAATATTTGCAGTTATAGACAGAGTGGTTATCTTCTATTTGGCAAAACATTATATGGAAACTGCAATTAATAGAATGCTGATGTCAATTGTGATGCCATTTGCTTCATATCAGCCATACATTGATAAATCAGCAGATGTAATGCCACCGGAAATTTTTATTGGTCGGAGATATGAACTCGATAAGATTGAATCATCTACAGGAGTAAATCTTGTTTATGGTGGACGACAACTTGGAAAATCTGCCTTGCTTCGAATGGCTCGAAACAATATTGATCATAATGAGAACAATGCAAGAGCAGTTTTAGTAGAGATTAAAAATTGTGACTATAAAATGGCAGCTGAAAAAATTTCCCGCGAATTAGCAGATGCAGGAATTTTACAAGAGGGATATGTTACAGATGAGTGGAGTGAATTAACACAGAGAATAAAGAAACGTTTAAAGAGTACGATTGATCCTATTCCGTATCTGTTACTGATGCTGGATGAGGCGGATAAGTTTATTGAAAGTTGTGAGTCGGTAGATTATAAGCCATTTGATATGTTAGAGGAAATTCAGGGAATAGGGAAAGGACGTTTTAAATTCGTTGTGGCCGGGTTACGTAATATTGTGCGATTTAAACGTGACATAGCTTTAGGCAAAAACAGTGGTCTTGCGCATTTAGAGTCGATGACGGTAAAACCGTTTAAAGCGATGGAAGCAAGAGAATTGTTGGAAGTTCCATTATCTTATCTGGGATTTAGATTTCCTAAAGATAATAATACAGAAGTATTAATTTCGACGATTTTTGGAACTACGAATTATTTTCCTGGATTACTGCAATTATATTGTAAAAAACTGATTGAAGCTCTGCAAAGAGATTATGTAGGGTATTCGGAAAATGATACGCCGCCATACATTGTAAAAAAGGATCATATTAAAAAAATACTGGCAGAACAGTCTTTGCAAGAAGAGATAAGATCTAAATTTTTCATTACATTAAAAGAGGGTGATGATGATTACTATTATATTATTGCCTTATTAGTTGCATTCCATTATCATGAATATAAATCCCAAAATGGATGTAGCGTAGATGATTTGATTGAAGTAGCTAAATCCTATTCAATTATCAAGATTTTAAAATTAGGAAATGAAAAATTGCATGCTTTAATGGAAGAGATGCGAGAATTAAATGTATTACAGCATACAGGCAATGCTCATTATCGTTTTACAAGACATAGTTTCTGTCAGATGATGGGTACAGTTTCACAGATTGAAGATGAATTGATGAAATATATGGAGGACAAGTGATGGAGCAGATTTGGTGGGATAATATAATTAAAGCCCATACATTTATGGAAAGCATTGTCAATGAGGCTCTAGGAGGGAGTAGTATTTTGCTCTCTCTCCCAGCTTCTACTCCATGGAAAAATGTACTTATAGAAAATGTATGTGATCAGCTGCAATTGGAAAATTCTAAAAACAAACTGGAACAAATTGAATGTCCGGAAGAAAATCCAGGAGAATTTCTGTTAGAAAGATATTGCAAAAAGGAGATACGCGTTACATATCGTTATGGAACGAGTTATGCGCAGTTTCTCGGAAAATGTCAGGAAACAGTTTTGAATGATCGTTATATTTGGGTATCTGATATACCAAATGAAAAAATAGACTTATGGCTTGATTTTGTGTCAGAATATAGTAAAAATGTGAAAGATAAAACGCCGGCTATATTTATTCTTGAGACACATGACGATTCAGTAGTCAGAAAAGGAAAAAAGGGAATAAAAAATATCATTTTCAATCAGAATATAGGCGCATATGATAAATATGCATTTTGTGCATTGACATCGTCAGAGACAAATTGTAAAGAATTTTTACGTCCGTATCTGGCTGAACTTGTTTCTTCAATATGCGGGGATGATGTTGAACTATGTGCGTTATGTGTTTCTAAGGGGATGGAATTTTTGATTGATCCTTATAAAAGTATTCAGAAATTGATTCAGTGTTTAGTTAGAAGTGATGGGGAATATTACAGCTTTAGTAAAACTGAAGAAGAAGTTAAGATTTTAACTTGGGAAGCGCAGTTAAAATATATTTTCCCGTTAATTGAAAGCTATAGACGGTATTTTGTGAATCGATATGGCAGTGCTATTAAATTAGTACTTCCTATTAATAATAGTTGCGGTGAGATGATTACTATACCAGAAGAAGCTGAAATAGGAAATTTATTTTATCTGGTCAAAAAAGGAGATATTATTATTTCAACCAGAGAATGTGATGACCTGGCTAGATATAGAAATGCAAGAAATAAGCTGGCACATATGAATATATTGGATAATGAAGAGTTGTTTGAAATACTTAAAGCAGGAAAACGCACGTGATAAGGGTCTGGCTTTTGCCAGACCCTTAAGGTTTTTTACAGAAAACAATTATAGTTCTTTCTTAAAGCGATTATACAAAATCACTATGAAGAGTATAGAATCTATAAAAGAATCATAAAATGGTGCATGAATGGTTACATTACTAATACCGAATATTGACAGTAAACCTACAATTCTAAGAAGTAATACAACGTAACATACCACAGAAGTCAAATAGTCTTCTTTTTCTTTAGTTTTATGGACAACTACTAGTGTCGCTAAATAGAAAAGCGCAACTATAGCAAGATAAATTATTGTATAAGATTCTTGTTGAAAAATAATTTGTGTAAATGAATTATCAATTTCGTCTGCACCTGCCATAAGGAAATAACGAAAACTGCTGTATGGTAATTGATTTAGATAAATAAGTCCAACATAGAATATGATACCTACGAGCAAAAATATATTCCCTGTTTTTTTATTCTTTGGTCTGAGATATTCCAAAACTGAAAAAATATACGCAAAAAGCTGAATTAATGTAGATGCAATAATCAGTTCACTTCCACAGTTCATAGTAAAAAGGAGATTAATAATTGCAAGGAATATCAGCTGAATGACACTGATATAAATAACTTCTACATCAAGTTCAGACAACTCTGCTACAATTAAATCAATTAAGGGAACCCAGCCAAAAATCAATACAAAATAAACAATATCCTCCTTGGAAAGATTCCAATTTCCAATTTGGAGTTGTTCACTGAGAATATTAAATTCAGGAATAAAAAGTGACAGACACAACAGTAAAAGAAAAATTGCTGTAATACTCATTGCAATCATGCTGCCAAGTGGAATGCCAGTATCAAGATCGGAGAATTCATAATCATCCCAAATGTCTTCATCGGAGAATTCATCTAATTCATCATCTAATTCTTCTTTAGTATCGCTTTTTAAGGATGCTTTTTCTACCAAATGGTAAATTACCATTAACAAAAGAAATGCTACAGGAAAAATAATTTTTACAATAATAGAAGTGATGTTATAGTTTGAATAGAAAAATATCATCCCGATCCATGCCAAAATTGCAATCAAGCTCCCAAGTAGACTTTTGTACTTAAAATGTAATTTCATTCTTTTGTACCTCCCTGTAATAAGTTGTGTTTTATGGAATTATGAAATTTTTTGAGTTCGTTTTTTTATTGTCTGTGTATTTATAGTCATTGTTTATTGAATGATGAGATAATGAGTATTCGATGTTCTTTTCTATCATTCATTTGAATCAAAATAAGGAAATTCTGAGAGGATTTCAACTCGTTTTACTGTGAGTCCCACTTCATCCAGATCTCCGCCGAGTTTTACCCATTCGCCAGGCAGATCCATTAAAACTGATGGAATAAGGTAAATAAATTTATGTTTTCTGTTTTTTCTTCCTTTTGCAATTCGGATCTGCCAGCTTTCACGAGTACATTCTCTGCTAAATTTAGCAGAACGAGTAAGAAAAAGCTCTACTGCGTATGCTACAACATCTTTTTCATAATCGCAAAAAACTTCTGATTTAAAAAAGTATTTATCTGCTACCATAATATCACATTCAAAAGGACCATATTTCATTCTTTTCATAACCGTTAACCTCCAAATTAAATCTATTGAATTCGTTTCTTAGTTATCGGTCACCATCCCCAGATGTTCTTAGTAGCATCAGGTCTCTGTTTGAGATACTCTACGCAGTCTCAACCCCGCACAGGAAATGAATGGATAAGGGCTCAGTATAAAAAAACACTGAGTTGTTTGTTTCAACAGTACTCAGTGTTTAAAATTACATATTATGACGCACTGAGACCTTCGCTTATCCATTTCCATTGCCCAAATCCTGTGCGTGTTTAATTTAGTATCTTATGTTACATATTCTACCACGCTTCTCGTAAATGTCAAGTATCTCTTATTAAAATGCTAGAGCATGTCTTAAAAATCATTCCTGCAATCTACATGCCCCACTTTACGGGAGATTTTGCCTTCATTCGGTTGACGTAGCCCGCTACTCCGCCCTCATTCAGACAAAATCTCCCATAAATTGTGACATATATCTTGCAGAAAGCATTTTTAAGACACGCTCTAGTTTTTGAAAACTTTATGTTCCTTTAAGAGTTTAGTAACCATATTAACATTGGCGATAAAGAACACCAGATTAACAGCAGGAACAAAATCTGGGTCGTTATGCACATTACAAACTAAAGATAGTTTAAAATTCCCATTCTTTTGATTTAATTTAATTTTATATTTGTCATTATCTTCTACAACCATTAAAGTTTTGATTTTTGAAATGATTTCATTCATTCTTTTAAGGGATGCACAGATTGATTTTGATTTCCATCTATAAGATACATGTCCATCTGCATCAACGATAGCGGTTACTGGATTACCCGATTTGATTCGGAATACACCTTCTCGTTCATTGCCATCTCCTCTACTGGCAAATGAAAAAGGTGTGTTTTCCTGCATAAGCTGAATAAAAAAGATTGAGGTTGTTTCTTGATAGGCGTTCATTTCAGCATCCTCCGGATACATCATATTTTTCAGTTCAAGCATTTCATTCATGTTAATTTCCTCCATATTTCATTCTTAAATAGTAATTACATAATATTAATAGCTCGTTTTGAAGTTTTCCCCGCATTTTCTGCTAAATTTTATATAAAAAAATTAATTAAAAGTCAAAGAAGCTAGATATGATTGGCGATAAGTAATTGTGCACAGTATAACGCTCATAATGTAAGAAACAATAATAAATGACATATTTGTAAATATATTTGATTTTTCTAAAAATGTTCAAGAGTCTGTTTGTATCGGGTTATAGAAAAAATAAAGGAATAAAAAATCTGATTAAAGACAAAAGCAAATTCTTAAATGGTGACAGATTCTAGTAGAAAAGAGCAGTTACAGGTGATATAATGAAGAAAGGTTGTAATAATCTAACTGTTGAAATTACTAAAGGCCAATAAAATCAAAGGTCTGGATTATTATAAAACATCAGGAAAATACATGTTAGGAGGATATACCCAGATGAAAAAGATTATGCTTACCGGAGACAGACCTACAGGAAAACTGCATGTGGGACATTATGTAGGATCTCTCAAACGCCGTGTCGAGCTCCAGAATACAGGTGACTTTGATGATATATTTATTATGATTGCAGATGCACAGGCATTGACAGATAATGCGGACAACCCGGAGAAAATCCGTCAGAATATTATAGAGGTTGCACTGGATTATCTTGCATGCGGACTGGATCCGGCAAAATCCACACTGTTCATTCAGTCACAGATTCCGGAACTGTGCGAGCTTTCATTCTACTATATGAACCTTGTTACAGTGTCCAGATTACAGAGAAACCCAACAGTTAAATCTGAGATTCAGATGAGAAACTTTGAGGCAAGTATCCCGGTTGGATTCTTTACTTACCCGATCAGCCAGGCAGCAGATATCACAGCATTCAAGGCTACAACTGTTCCGGTTGGAGAAGACCAGTTACCAATGCTTGAGCAGACAAAAGAAATTGTGCACAAGTTCAATTCTGTTTACGGAGAGACATTAGTAGATCCTAAGATTCTTCTTCCGGAGAATGAAGCATGCTTACGTCTTCCGGGAATTGACGGTAAGGCAAAGATGAGTAAATCTCTTGGAAACTGTATCTATCTGTCAGAAGAGCCGGATGAGATCAAAAAGAAAGTATTCAGCATGTTTACAGATCCGAACCATATTAAGATCGAAGATCCGGGAAGCCTGGAAGGGAACACAGTATTTACTTATCTGGATGCATTCTGCAGACCGGAGTATTTCCCGGAATTCCTGCCGGATTACAACAATCTGGATGAGCTGAAAGAACACTATCAGCGTGGCGGACTTGGAGACATGAAAGTAAAACGTTTCCTGAATAATGTTCTTCAGGCAGAGTTAGAGCCAATCCGCAACAGAAGAAAAGAATGGCAGAAAGACATTCCGGCTGTTTACGAAATCCTGAAAGCCGGAAGTGAAAAGGCAGAGGCTGTAGCGGCAGAGACATTAAAAGATGTAAAAGCAGCTATGAAGATCAATTATTTTGAGGATCAGGCATTGATTGCATCACAGATTGAGAAATTTGCAGAATAATTAAATGAATTTGAAATGAGATAAGGCACTACAGTACATAAAAGTATTATAGTGCCTTACATTATAGATCGAAAAATGCTTCCTTAATTTTATTTTTAACTCAAAAATTGAATTATAATATTTTAAAAATTAAAACAAAAAGAGATTGCATCCGCAATCTCTTCAATAGCGTGCGATAGAAGATTCGAACTCCCGGCCTTCTGATCCGTAGTCAGACGCTCTATCCAGCTGAGCTAATCGCACATTTTTAAGTTGTTGTTTTGCTGTGTCGCTCACAACAAAATTGAGTATATAGTAAAATGAACCAAATGTCAACACCTTTTTTGAAAAAAATCTCAAAAAAATTAAGAATTCCTTTAGAATGCGGCAGATATATTGCGAAACAGGGGATGAAATGGTATATTAGACTAGTATTTGCAGGGGTTAGCCTTAGAGTGTAACGTAATCATACAGGGAGTATTTTTAGACACGCTCGGGAAAACCCAGTGACAGCAATAGTTACAGAAACTGATAAATGAGAAATGGAGAATAATAATTTAAAAGGGAAGGAATTAAAAGGTATGAGTCAACAGGACGAAAGACGCCGTCGCAGAAGACCGTCAGATGAAAGATCCGATGTACACAGAAACAGAAGAAAGAATACTTCAGTTTATGATGATGAATATGAATCCCCAAAACGTAGAAAGCAATCAGGAGATTCTAGAAGACGTTCATCTGGTTCTGCTTCATCAGGAAGACCGAGACGTGGAAAGAAGATAAAGAAGAAAGACAATAAAGTCAGCAGAACAGTTGGATTAGTTCTTGCAATCATTCAGCTTGTTGCAACTGCAGCGTTTATGGCAGGTGTCTTCAAACTGAATATGCTTCCGAATACGTATGTGATTGTGTTAACAGTATTATTATTGTTATTCTGGGGAATAATTCTGGCAAGCCAGTTCTTCTCAAAGAAAAATGCAATCACTGGAAAAGTGATCAGTGTGTTAATTTCTATTTTACTGATCGTCGGAGCTTACTATCTTTTTAAAGTCAGTGGAACGGTTTCAAAGATTTCCGGTGGAGATTATAAACTGGATAAAGTAGTAGTATCTGTTATGGCAGATAATTCTGCAGAGTCAATTGAAGATGCAAAAGATTACACATTTGGTGTCCAGTATAAGATGAACGGTGATCAGGTGAAGCAGACAGTTGATGCAATCAACGAAGAACTTGGAACTGATATCAAGACAGAAGAATATGATACACTTGCGGAACAGGCACAGGCACTTCATGATGGAACAGTCGATGCGATTATCTATAATCAGGGATATACAGGAATTCTGGAAGAAGCATTTGAAGGATATTCGGATAATACAAAAGTGATTTATTCTCACGAGATTAAAACAGAGATGACAGACAAAGCATCTGATGTAGAAGTTAAGAATGATACATTTAGTGTATATATCAGTGGAATTGATGTATTTGGAGCCATTGAGACAAACAGCCGAAGTGATGTGAATATTATTGCAGAAGTAAATCCGACGACACATCAGATTTTACTTGTTACTACACCGCGTGATTATTATGTAGAGATCCCTGGAATTTCAGGCGGTCAGAAGGATAAACTGACACATGCCGGTATCTATGGAGTTGATGCTTCTATGGCTACATTAGAGCAGCTTTATGATACAAATATCGACTTCTATGCACGAGTGAACTTTACCTCATTAATTACAATGGTAGATGCACTTGGCGGAGTAGATGTAGAGTCTGAATATGCGTTTACAACAAGTGAAGATTCAGGACTTGTGATGAATGTAGTACAGGGAACAAACCATTTTAATGGTAAACAGGCACTTGCATTCTCAAGAGAACGTCAGAATGTACCTGGTGGAGATAATCAGAGAGGTAAGGATCAGCAGGCAGTAATTACGGCTATGATCAAAAAGATGGTATCTCCGGCAATTTTAACAGGAGCAAATGGTATTCTGAACAGTGTCAGTGGAAATGTGGAGACAAATATGTCTGAGTCACAGATCCAGGAACTGATCAAAACACAGCTTGCAGATAGCCCACAGTGGTCTATTACATCTATGGCAGCAGAGGGAACAGGCGATAACCAGTATTGCTATTCTTATTCAGGACAGGCTTTGTATGTAATGCAGCCGAATCAGGAATCTGTAGATGCAATCAAAGAGGCTATGGATAAAGTTGAAAACGGTGAGACTCTGGAAGGCGGAACAACGACAGAGTAAATAAGTAAGAGGGAGACCCGCAGGCTGGTATGTGTCTGCGGGAATCGTGATATTATAAAGAAAAGAGAATGTTACTGTTTACAGGATTCTGAACAGTATCTGGATAATTGAGGAAAGCAGTATGAATAAGTGGCTGAAAAAATGGGATCTTTCTGCGATATATAAAGTGTTTTTAATTATTTTAGATATCATATTTATTAATGTCAGTTCGTTTTTGGCATTGTGGATTCGATTCAACATGTACCTGGAAGAAATCCCACAGGAGTATTACACATCGGTTGTGGATCTGATACTTCCGAATACGATTGTGACATTGATTATATTTGCATTGTGTAAGCTGTATACAAGCTTATGGCGTTATGCAAGTATTAAAGAACTGATTAACATAGTTGAGGCTTGTGTGATCAGTGTATTATTTAATATATTGGGGTATTATCTGACTTATCGTCCAATTTACAGAAGCTATTTTGCGTTGTATTTTGTAGCATTGTTCTTGCTGACCTGCGTGAGCAGATTTTCGTATCGTTTCCTTCGTCTTGTCTATAGAAGCAACAGACACGGAGCTCATATGAGAAACACGATGATCATTGGAGCAGGTGAAGCATGTAATGTAGTAATGAAGGAACTGGAACTGTCTTCTGCATTAGATGCAAAATTATGCTGCATTATTGATGATAATCCGAGAAAACATGGAACTTATATCCATGGAGTAAAGGTTGTAGGCGGAAGAGATACGATTCTGGAGAATGCAAGAAAATACGGTATTACAGAGATTATTATGGCAATTCCAAGTGCTCCGAAATGTGAGCAGAGAAAGATTCTTGCAATCTGCCAGCAGGTTCCAAATTGTGAATTGAAGATTCTTCCTGGAGTTTATCAGCTGGTAAATGGAGAAGTTACCATTGCAAAACTCAGACATGTTAAGATTGAAGATTTACTTGGAAGAGAGCCGATTAAAATCACAAACGAAAAAATCGGACGTTATGTATCAGACAAAGTTGTTCTTGTAACCGGAGGCGGTGGAAGCATCGGAAGCGAGTTATGTCGTCAGATTGCTGCCAACGGAGTAAGGCAGCTGATTATTTTTGATATTTATGAGAATAATGCATATGACATCCAGCAGGAACTGAAAGCAAAATATCCGAATCTGGATCTTGTGGTTCTGATTGGTTCCGTACGAAATGGAAGAAAAGTAAACAGTGTCTTTGCAGAATACAGACCAGATATTGTTTACCATGCAGCAGCGCATAAACATGTACCGCTGATGGAAGACAGTCCGAATGAGGCAATTAAGAATAATGTGTTTGGAACTTACAAAGTAGCACTTGCAGCAGACCGTTTTAACGCAAAGAAATTTGTCCTGATTTCAACAGACAAAGCGGTAAACCCTACGAATATTATGGGTGCATCAAAGAGAATGTGTGAGATGATCATTCAGATGTTCAGTCGTCATTCAAAGACAGAGTTTGCAGCAGTACGTTTTGGTAATGTATTAGGAAGCAACGGAAGTGTAATTCCGTTGTTCAGAAAGCAGATTGAAGCCGGAGGTCCGGTTACAGTCACACATCCTGATATTATCAGATACTTTATGACAATTCCGGAGGCAGTTTCTCTGGTACTTGAAGCAGGAGCCAGTGCAACAGGCGGAGAGATTTTTGTACTTGATATGGGACAGCCTGTGAAGATTGCTGATCTGGCCAGGAATCTGATTCAGCTTTCAGGTTATACACCGGGAAGAGATATAGAGATTAAATATACAGGCCTTCGTCCGGGTGAGAAGTTGTATGAGGAACTTCTGATGGATGAAGAAGGCCTTCAGGCAACAGAAAATGATCGAATCCATATTGGAAAACCAATTGTTTTTGATGAAGATGAATTTTTGAAAGACCTTTCTAATCTGTATAAAGAAGCATATGCTGAGACAAAAGAGATGAAACAGATTGTACACAAGATTGTGCCGACTTATCATCTGAGAGAAGCAGACATTGAAAGGGATAAGAAGATTCAGGAAAGTCTTCATGATGAATTCCCGGATCATGTATCCACTCTTCCGAGTGCTTTTTTGGAAAGAGGCGTTTCTGATGTGGAAACAGAAGATGAGGAAAGTAAAAAAGAAATCAACAAATAGAACATATACGTTGCTGTGCTGATTTATAAAGAAGTCAGTGCAGCAGAACTGGCGTTTAGTAAGAGAAGGAGCAGTAAAAATGAACATTAGTTTTTCACCACCGGATATTACAGAAGAAGAGATAAACGAAGTCACAGAAGCTTTAAAGAGCGGTTGGATTACAACCGGACCGAGAACAAAAGAGATGGAACGCAAAGTGGCAGAATTATGTCATACAGAGCGTGCAGTCTGCCTGGGGTCGGCTACAGCCTGTCTTGAGATGAGCCTGCGTGTGATGGGAATCGGACCGGGAGATGAGGTTATTACAACTGCATATACTTACACAGCCAGCTGTAGTGTGATCTGCCATGTGGGAGCAACACCGGTTCTGGTAGATACGCTTCCGGGAAGCTTTGATATGGATCCGGAGCAGGTGAAAAAGGCGATTACAGAGAAAACAAAGGCTATCATCTGTGTGGATCTTGCCGGAATTGTTTATCCGTATTACAAAGAAATCTTTGAAATCACAGAAGAAAAGAAGAGCCTGTTTAAACCTTCTAATGACCGTCAGAAAGCAGTTGGAAGAATTCTGGTATATTCTGATGGAGCGCATGCGTTCGGAGCATCCAGAGACGGTAAAATGAGTGGCGAAATTGCAGATTTTACAAGTTTTTCTTTCCACGCAGTTAAGAACCTGACAACAGCAGAAGGTGGGGCGGCTACATGGTCTTCTGCAATTACAGAAGCCGGAATTGACAGCGAAGAGCTGTACAAAGAATATATGTTGCTGTCTCTTCACGGTCAGTCAAAAGATGCGCTGGCTAAGACAAAAGCAGGTGCATGGGAGTATGACATCGTTGCACCGCTTTATAAATGTAATATGACAGACATTCAGGCTGCCATCGGTCTTGCACAGATGAGACGATATCCAGGAATCCTGGAGCGCCGTCGTGAACTGATCGAACGGTATGATGCCGCATGGCCGGAAGGAAAACTGATGGTTCTGGATCATTTCGGAAACGGATCGAAATCAAGCGGTCATTTATATATTACAAGATTACCGGGAAAAACAAGAGAAGAGTGTAATCAGATCATTACCGGAATGGCAGAAGCCGGGGTGGCGACAAATGTGCATTATAAGCCACTTCCAATGATGACAGCATACAAAAATCTTGGATTTGATATCAAAGATTATCCGAATGCATATGCACAGTTTGAGAATGAGATTACACTGCCGTTGCATACATGTCTGACAGATGAGCAGCAGGAGTATGTGATTGAGCAGTTCTGTAAATACTTATAAAGAAAAGTTAGAAAACAGGAGTCAGAATATGAGTGAGACACGTCCGCTGTTTACGGTTGTGATGCCGGCATATGGGGTAGAAAAATATCTTACAAAAGCGGTAGAAAGCATCAAATCCCAGACATTTTCCGACTGGGAGCTGATTATTGTGGAAGATGGCTCTCCGGATAAGACCGGAGAACTGGCTGAAAAATTGAAAGAGACAGATGCAAGGATCAAGGTAGTGCATCATGAGAAGAATAAAGGTCTCAGCGAAGCGAGAAATACCGGAATAGAGCATGCATCTGGAAGATATATCTGGTTTATGGACCCGGATGATACAGTAGATCACAATCTGCTGGAACAGGTGGCTGAATCTTTAGAAAAAAACAGGGCACGACTGGTTGTATTTGGACATCTTGAGGAATACTACAATGAGGATGGAAGTTTCGCTTATGCACATACAATTCAGCCGGAAGAAAGATACTTTACGGATGCAGATGAGATTCATAATTATATGATCCGGCTGGAGCAGGAGACAATTTATGGTTATGCCTGGAATAAAATGTATGATCTGGATTACATCAGAGAAAATGAATTCCGCTATGAGACAGTTCGTCTGATTGAGGATATTGTGTTTAATATTAATTACTGCAACGATATTGATTCGATGAATCTGTTAAGCATCACGCCATATCATTATGCGAAGAGAATGACCGGAAGCCTGACAACTAAGTTTGTACCGGATTATTATCCATTGCATAGAAGAAGAATAGAGATGCTGCTGAAACAGCAACAGTACTGGAAGACAGATACGCCGCAGCATTGTGCAGTGCTTGGAGGTTTGTATGGACGTTACATTCTTTCTGCGCTGGAGAGAAACTGTGATCGACAGTCTGGAATGAATTCAAAAGACAGAAGAACATTTTGTAAAGAAGTGTTCCGTGATCCTCTTTTCCGGCAGCTTCTTCCTATGGCGGAGGCGAAAGACAGTAAGGCACTTAAGATTGCCCTGAAATGTCTGAATACCCGTTCAGCAGTTTTATGTACAGCATTTGGAAGAGCAGTACACATTGTGCGTACCGGTATGCCAATGCTTTATTCCAAAACGAAATCAGGAAGATAAACGGAGGAAGAAAAATGAAGTTTGTAAAATGGGAAGATCTTCCGAAAAGAATGCGTAATGAAAGTGTAAGACCATATTATGAATGTCTGATGAGACGGCAGAAAAGCATGAAAGTCAAACGACTGATTGATGTAATTTGTTCATCCATTCTTTTGGTATTACTTTCTCCGGCAATGATCATTCTGGCAATTGGAATCAAACTGGACAGTAAAGGACCGGTTTTCTTCCGTCAGGCAAGAATTACACAGTATGGAAGAGAATATCGAATCTTTAAGTTCCGTACGATGGTAGCAGGTGCAGATAAAAAAGGACCGGCGGTAACGACAAGTGGTGACAGCAGAATCACAAGGATGGGACTGTTGCTCAGAAAATGCCGCCTGGATGAACTGCCGCAGTTGTTCAATGTACTGGCAGGTGATATGAGCTTTGTAGGGACAAGACCGGAAGTAAAGAAATATGTAGAAGCCTATACAGATGAGATGTGGGCAACACTTCTCCTTCCGGCAGGAATTACTTCAAGAACAAGCATCGCCTATAAAGACGAAGATGAGATCATGGAGAAGTATTTAAAGGAAGGAAGCAGTGTGGATGAAGTGTATATGAAGCACATCCTTCCTGATAAGATGAAATACAATTTGGAATATCTGAAGAAATTCAGTGCTCTGGGAGATATTAAGATTATGATTGACACAGTGTTTGCTGTATTAAGATAAGACGGGAGAAAAGCGATGTATAAAGTAGCAGTTATCACAATGGGCGTTTGTCTGAATGATGAAAAAGGATATACAAGATTCCGTTCTGTCTGTGAATTCCTTGCAGATGCAGGGTATCAGGTAGATCTGATCACAACAACGTTCCAGCATTGGGAAAAAGCACAGCGTGATCTGAAAAAGATTAAAAAAGATGATTACAAATTCGGAATCAAATTTATCTATGAGCCGGGATACAAGAAAAATATCGATCTGCGCAGAATCCGCAGTCATAAGATCGCAGCAAAGAATTTGACGGCGCTTCTTGAAAAAGAAGGAGATTATGATCTTTTATATGCAGAGATTCCTCCGAATGATGTGGCACTTGCAGCGGCAGAGTATGCGAAGAAAAAAGGAATTCCGTTTGTGGCAGATGTCAATGATCTCTGGCCGGAGGCTATGAGAATGGTACTGGACATTCCGGTTGCCAGTGATATTATCTTTTATCCATTACTTCGTGATGCAGAAAAGGTATACAGTCTTGTGTCAGGTGTCATTGGTACGTCAGATGAATACCGTGATCGTCCTTTTAAAAAACAGGACAGAGATATTCCGAGAGAAACAGTGTATGTAGGAAATGAACTTGCAGTATTTGATGAGGGTGCTGCACAGCATATGGACGAGATCGCAAAGGAAGACAATGAATTTTGGATATCCTATGCAGGAACGATCGGAACAAGTTACGACATTCGTACGATGGTTCTGGCAGGGGAAGAACTTGCAAAGCGTGGCATGCCACAGATTAAGATCAAAATTCTGGGTGGTGGCCCGATGAAAGAGGAACTGGAAGAACTTGCGAAATCCAAAAAGATTGCCAATGTGGAATTTGTGGGATATGCGCCGTATGATCTGATGGCAGCTTATTTGAAGAAATCAGACATTCTGGTAAATTCTTTTGTAAAAAAAGCGCCGCAGAGTATCGTGACAAAAATCGGTGATTATCTGGCGGCCGGAAAACCGATGATCAATACCTGTATGAGTCCGGAATTCCGTGCAAAGGTTAAAAATGATGGATTCGGTGTAAACATCATGCCGGAAGATGTGAAGATTCTGGCAGATATGATTGAAAAGCTTTATAAAAATGAGGCTGCAAGAGTAAGAATGGGGGAGCGCGCCAGAAAGATTGCAGAAGAGCAGTTTGACCGGCCGAAGTCTTACAGAAAGATTGAAGAGTTGATTCATGGATTGATTGAAAAGAATCAGGCTCATAGAAACTAAATTATTATAGAAACCTGGAGTGTATCTGAAAAAGTATTTCTGCAATTTGTATGCTCTGCCTTGTAGTATGTTTTAACCTTATTCGATTGATGTAGCCTGCTATGCTGTCCTCATTCAGGTAAAATCTTCTACGAATTATGGCATACATCTTACAGAAAGCCTTTTTTACGACACATTTTGAAACAAGAGAAGTATAAATTACGAAGGGGATTTAATGGATAAAGTTAAACAGAATTACGAAGAAATATTAGAACTTGTATTTAAAATCAGCTATTTGTGTCTGTCATTCGCAACATTCGTTTCTGTGATTTATATATCACCGGTACAGCCAATTTTGGTGAAACTGACTTTGGCTTTGGGAGCACTTGTGATTTTAGTGCGAGTCATTAACTGGAAAAAATATAGAAAAATGCCATGTCTGATCTTGATGATTTTATTTTGTCTGAGTTTTTTACTTAGCACATTTATGAACAGACAGTATGGTATGACTGATAATTTAAAATGGATTCTCTGGACGGGACTTCAGTTTTTTGCACTGTATGTCTGTGATGTGGAACGGGATACGGAAAAGTACAGAAGAGAATTTGACATTATTGCACATTTGATGATTATTGGAACTGTAATTGCGGCAGCAGCCAGTCTGATCATGCTTGCGCAGTCTTATTCTCAGTTCCTCACAACACCGGAAGGAGAATTTATTGTCACTGGGTTTACCTGGGACAGATTGTGGGGCGTGTACACAGATCCCAATTATGGTGCGGTTTTCAGCGTGATTGGTGTGATTCTGTCGGTTTTCTTCATGATTGAGAAGAAGGGAATCGGGAAACTTTTTTATATCATTACAGCTATATTCGATTTTGGCTATGTAGTTTATTCAGATTCAAGAACAGGCGAGATTGCATTTGTTTTGGGAGTTGGGTGTTTATTGTATTTCTGTCTGATTCGTAGAGAATCCAAAGGAAAAGGATCGAAGTATCGAGCAGCAGGATATGTGAAAAGCCTGTTAATTGTAGTTTGTGTGATGGCGGTGGCTGTTTGTGGAGAGTCATTTCTGAAAACAGAAAATATCAGATATCAGACTGAAGTAACACAGAAAGCCGCTGCGCAGAAGAATACTGCTATAGCTGGAAATCCTCAGAGCTCTGCATCGAATGTGGGAAAGAAAACGAAACAGCAGAAAAGTAAAAGCAGCAATGTTCAGACTGCACGGCAGCAGAATATTGAAAAAGATGCGACAAACGGTAGATTTTCATTATGGAAAAGTGCAGTGGAAGTCTGGCAGACAAGTCCGATATACGGAGCAGGATACTCCACCTTTGTTGCATATGCCAAAGAAAATGTACCGGATACATATGCAGTAAACAATGAACAGGGAAATTACACAAGTATGCATAATGCATTCTTTAATACGCTTGCATTTCAGGGAGGAATTGGATTTGTTTTATTTCTTCTGATTACGATTAGAATTGTGCAGTATGTTTTACTTCCGGTTATCAGAAAAAATGATGGAGCTGAGTTGTATCTTATAACAATGCTGGCCTCAGCAGGAGCAGTAGTTATAAGTATGTTGTTTCTGTTAGATGGAATCTATACAAATTCTCCGAGCGCATGCATTTTGTGGATATTCAGTGGTTATCTGGTACAGTATACATATAAGATACGCAGTGAGGAAAAGGTATGAAAAGGATTCTTGTAGGATTTATTATGGATGGGAAAGCAGGAGGAATTGATAAATACCTTTTGAATTTCCTGAAGAAAGTATCAAATGAAGAAGTGAGGCTTGATTTCCTTACAAATGAGATTGATCTGGAATTGAAAGAAGAACTGCTTAAGTTTCATTCCGATCTTTATGCAATCTCAAATCTGAAACATCCAATTTCTCAGTATCGACAGGTGCGTAGAATTATTAAAGCAGGAAGATATGATGCAGTGTATCTGAATATTTCAACAGCGATTGACTGTATTACTGCAATTGCCGCAAAGCATGCAGGGGTAAAAAGAAGAATAATCCACAGTCATTCCAGTGGAAATGACTGTGAAAGTGCTTTGAAAAGAAATATATTTAATCTGATCCATAGATTCTGTCGTCTGTTTTTATACCGGTATGGAACGGAATTTTATGGCTGTTCAGTAAAAGCGGGGGAATGGCTGTTTCCGGAGAAAATAGTAAATTCAGGAAAATTCAGTGTGATCCATAATGCTGTAGACAGAGAAAAATACGAATACAGTGTGGAAAAACGTGAGGAAATCCGCAGAAAATTGGGGATAACTGATCAATTTGTGCTTGGTCATGTGGGAAACTTCTGTTACCAGAAGAATCATTATTTCCTTTTGGATGTATTTGAAGAAGTTTATAAAAAGAATCCGAATTCAATTCTGCTTCTTGCAGGGGATGGCGTCAGATTTGAACAGGTAAAGAAACTGATCTGTGAAAAGCATCTGGAAGATGCGGTAAAGCTCCTTGGAAGACGGAGTGATGCAGATTATCTGTATCAGGGGATGGATGCCTTTTTACTTCCGTCTAATTTTGAAGGACTTCCGATTGCAGGAATTGAAGCTCAGTCGGCAGGGCTTCCGTGTTTTATGAGTGATGAGATAACAAAAGAGTCCAGAATAACTGAAAATTGTTATTTTATTCCTCTGAAAGCAGGGGCAAAGCAATGGGCAGTAGAGATACTGGAAAAGAAAACTGAGAGAAAGCCGGCAAGATTTTTGGATAATGCAGATCAGTATGATCTGGCAAATCAGGATAAAGAATTGATGGAATTGATTCGATAGCCTATGAAAAATTTCTATCATTTGATTGATGTGAAATTGAATTATTAAGCAGAAATGCAGAGGGTGAGCATTGGTTGAAGTAGAATGATAAAAGAAATTACGGTCCATTTTTTGGAAAAGTACAGGAGTGAAATATGGAACTTGTAAGCGTGATTGTACCTGTTTACAATGTAGAGAAATATCTAGACAGATGTATTCAAAGTGTATGCAGACAAAGTTATAACAGATTGGAAATTATCCTTGTGGATGACGGATCGAAAGATCAAAGTGGTGCAATGTGTGAAGAATATGCAGATCAGGATGAGCGAATTAAAGTGATCCATAAGGAAAATGGAGGACTTGGTGATGCCAGAAATGTTGGTGTGGAAAATGCAACGGGAAAGTATCTTCTGTTTGTAGACAGTGATGACAGAATTCACGAGAATCTTGTAAAAGATACAGTAGAAACAGCAGAAAAAAATCAGGCAGATATGGTGATCTTTGATTATATGGGAGAAGAGGAGGATGGAAATCTGACGGATCGTTTTACATTTCCTTTCCCTGTGAATCAGGTAATTGAAGCATCAGAGAATAAGGAACTGATTATGAAATCCTGTTCTGCCGTGAATAAACTGATCCGCAAAGATGTCTGGAATCATAGTGGTTTGCAATTTCCAAAGGGCAGATACTATGAGGATCTGGCTACGATCCCAAAACTCATGGCAAATATAAAACGGGTTGTATATCTGCAGGAGGTTTATTACTATTATCTCATGCGTGACGGCTCAATCATGCACAGTAAGAACTTTACAAAAAATTACGAAGATCGTACCTGGGCTGTTGATCAGCTTCTTGAATATTTTGCAAAGGAAAATCTTACAGAGACATATAGAAATGAACTGGAGTATCTTGTGTTTGAGAATACGTTCTTTGTTCCATCGAAAGAAATTGTACTGAATGACCGAAAAAGCGAGTATCTTAAGAAATTCAGAAATTATGCATATAATAAATTCCCACAGATGAATAAAAATTATTATGTGCAGCAGATATCAGGAAAAGATAAGATCCTTTTGAAATTATTACAGTGCAGGATGTATGGAATCATGGTGTTGATGTCTCAGTTGAGAAGAATGAAGGACAAATTGAGTGGAGGAAGCAACAGGAGGTAAACTGAGTGGAACTGGTAAGTATAGTTGTACCGGTATATAAAGTAGAAGCATATCTGGAACGCTGTGTGAAAAGTATTTGTGAGCAGACCTATCCGGAATTGGAAATCATACTTGTAAATGACGGTTCGCCGGATCGCTGTGGTGCAATCTGTGAAGAACTGGCAGAAAAAGATTATAGAATACGGGTAGTTCACAAGCAAAATGGCGGTTTGAGTGATGCGCGAAATGCGGGAGTAAAATTTGCTACAGGGAAATATCTGCTGTTTGTAGACAGTGATGATTATATTGCTAAAGAGCTTGTCGAAAAGGCGGTCGCAGAAGCAGAAAAAGGAGAATGCGATCTGGTCCTTTTTGATTATTATTGTGTGGAGAATGGAACAGAGGAAGTAAGGACGACACAGCTTCCAACAGATAAGATCTTTTCGTTAAGAGAAGAACATCAGTTACTTCTCGCTCCGCCTGCCGCATGGACAAAATTATTCAACAGAGAATTTTATATGAAAGCAGAATGTCCTTTCCCGAAAGGTCTTTATTTCGAGGATCTGGCAACAACTCCGATCTTTTTCTTAAAAGCAGAAAGAATCAGTTATTTGAAAATGCCATTATATTATTATATCATTCGTGAGAATTCAATTATGACTGGTAAAAATTATGAAAAGAGCAGTCATGATAAAATAGAAGTACTGGATCACATCTTAGCGGTATATCGTGAGACAGGAAATTATGATCTTTATCATGAAGAACTGGAGTATCTTGTTTTTGCAAATGCCTTTTTCGAGCCTTCGAAAGAGCTGGTACTTGCAGGAGAGGATGGAACTTATCTACAGAAATACAGAGAATATACAGAACAGAGAATTGGAAATATCAGGGGAAATCGGTATATAGCCCAACTGGGGAAAAAGGACAAACTTCATCTTTGGATACTGAAACACAGGCAATATTGGATGATGATCTTTTTGTCAAAAGCCAGAAGGATTGTATCTGGAGAACACTGATAATAGAAAAGTATCTGGATGGAGCATTTTGTAAAAAAGTTTTAGAATAATGAGGCGTTAGCAGATATTACAATTCTAGGAATTGATATAGATAATTCAAAGAGATACAGACTCTGAGATCAGGGATATGAAAAGATGGAGAATAAGAAATAAAACGGAAAGCAGGTAGAAATGGTGGAAAAGATACTGACGATTACAGTGCCTTCATATAATGTGGAAAAATTTCTGGCAAATACACTGGATTCATTTGTTGATCCAAGAGTGCTGGATGAGATAGAAGTTCTTATCGTGGATGATGGATCTAAGGATAAGACAGCAGAAATAGGAAAGAAATACGAAGAAAAATATCCGGATACATTTCGTGTGATTTCAAAAGAGAACGGCGGACATGGTTCTACAATTAACAGGGGAATCAAAGAAGCAAGAGGAAAATATTTCAAAGTTGTAGATGGCGATGACTGGGTGGATCAGGATGGATTTGCAGAGCTGATCCGACGTCTGAAAGAGTGTGACGTGGATTATGTATTTACCAATTATTACGAAGTTAATGATGTGACGGGTGCATTAAATCCTGTTACATTTCCAGGAATCAGAAAAGAAGAAAAGATGCCATTTGAAATGATTGCAAACGAGACAAGAATCTCCATGCATTCACTTGTTTTAAAGAGCTCTATTCTGAAAGAAAATCAGATTCGGTTGGATGAGCATTGCTTTTATGTAGATGTGGAATATATTCTGTATCCAATCCCGTATGTGCAGAGTGTGATCTATTTTGATATTTTCGTTTATATGTATCGTCTTGCACAGGTAAATCAGAGTGTGAGTATGCTGGGATATCAGAAGCATATGCAGAACCACATTGATGTAATTTTGCATGTACTGGATTATATTAATGCATACAAAGAAAAAGACGATTGCGATCAGTTAAAAGAAGTTTATATGGAACGCAGAATTGCTGAGATGACACATAATCAGGTGGATGTGTTTACCAGCTTCCCGGTGGGAGACAAAGAAATACAGAGAAAATTCAAAGAATTTGATGCAGAAGTAAAAGCAAAGAGTCCGTATGTTTATGAAAAATCCGGAGAGTTCAGTGGTATGCTGCGTCTTTTAAGAAAGACAGGATTCAGATTCTATTCTCTGATTGTTCGTATGAGCAAGGTGCGTAATCGATAAGGAAAGGGAACAGTATGAAGATTCATTCCGTCAAATTTAACTTTATCATGAACTTTATTATGTCAGCATCTTCTATTGTATTTCCGCTGATTACATTCCCATACATTTCCCGAGTACTGATGGCAACGGGAAATGGTAAAGTGGCAGCGGCAAGTGCTGTCATAACCTATTTCAATATGTTTGCATCTCTCGGAATTCCGACATATGGAATCCGTGCATGTGCAAAGGTCAGAGATGATAAAGAAAAATTATCAAAAACAGTGCAGGAATTATTGATCATTAACTCTGTTACCATGTTCCTGACCTGTATTGTGTTTGTATTTACCGTAGCACTTGTGCCGGAATTTGCAGCGGAGAAAGAGCTGTATATTATTAATGGAATCGGAATGGTGCTGAACATGTTTGCTATTACATGGTTGTATAATGCATTGGAACAGTATGCATATATTACTGTATGCAACATGGTCGTAAAACTTGTATCGCTGGTTCTTATGTTCCTTTTGGTTAAGAAACCGGAAGATTACATTGTATACGGGGCGATTACAGTATTTGCCAGTTCAGCTTCTTATCTGTTTAACTTTGTGTATGCAACCAGATTTATTTCTTTTAAGAAAACAGAGAAATATAATTTCCGCATACACATGAAGCCAATCCTGCGCTTCTTTGCCATGTCGGCTGCAACCAGTGTTTACACGAATCTGGATGTTGTTATGTTACGGTTTATGCAGGGAAATGAAGAAGTAGGATACTATAATGCGGCAATCAAAGTGAAAACAATTCTTGTTACACTGATCACATCTCTCGGTACAGTCCTTTTGCCGCGCCTTTCCTATTATGTAAAAAAAGAAAAGACAGATGACTTTTTCAGAATGATTGGGAAAGCAGTCAATTTTGTGGTAGTAGCCGGACTGCCTCTGACGATTTATTTTATGATGTATGCAGAGGAGTCGATTCAGTTTCTGGCAGGAGATGGATATCAGGGAGCAGTTCTTCCGATGGTGATCCTGATGCCGACAGTTCTTTTGATCGGTCTGTCCAATATTACAGGAATTCAGATTCTTACACCGCAGAATATGGAACAGAAAGTGCTGAACTCCATTGTGTGTGGAGCTGTAGTTGACTTCCTTTTGAATCTGGTTCTGATTCCGAAGATGGCATCATCAGGAGCAGCACTTGCTACAGTAATGGCTGAACTGATTGTTCTTCTGGTTCAGTGTGTGTATCTGAAGAAGATATTAAAAGAGATTATCAGAGATGTCAGTGGTGTGAAGATTGGACTTGCAATCGTGCTTGGAACAATTGGCGGAGCGGCAGTGAAAGTACTGGTTGATCTGACAGCAACCGGATGGAGTATGGAAATACAGTCGTTTGTAATGCTGGCTGTCAGTGCATGTGTGTTTTTTGGAATTTATGGAATTGTACTGCTTGTGATGAAAGAAAAGCTGGTATGGGAGATTGTTGGAAATTATATCAGAAAGAAATAAGACGTTACTGTTTACAGCTATGCTGTGAACAGCAACAATAAGATTGCGTAGATTTAAATTTTAAGTGTGCTTGAAAAATACTGTAAGATGTACATTACGGAGTGCCTCTGAAAAATGATTTTCTACAATTTGCATGTCGCGCTTTGCAGAAAAGGAAATAGAAGTCAGGAAATAGAGAAAGCGAGAAGAAGGTGAGAGAATGGATAAGTTAAATAAAATAACTGAAAAAAGCTGTATAAAGAAAGTATGGAAGTCAGAAATTTTGCTGGCAGTGCTGCTTAACCTTCTTTTTCTCGCATCTGTTTTAGCGTTGTGTAATGTTAAATACGAAGTCTCTGATGATTTCATCATGTCTGCCATTATGTCAGGCGCTTATGGCAGTTCTCTGAATCCACATTTGATTTTTATTAACATTCTGTGGGGATATCTGTTACTTCCTTTTTATTCTGTTTTCCCTCAGATCAGTTGGTATCTTGTTTTTCAGTTAGCGCTTTGTTTCCTCAGCTTTACACTGGTTTCATATATGGTGCTGAAAAAATTAAACAGATCAATGGCCATTATGATCATAGTTCTTCTTTTGACGGTATTTGGCAGTGATGCATATATTCTTGTGCAGTTTACCAAGACAGCCATGATCGCCGTGATGGGAGGCAGTATTGTTTTTATTTGGGCATTGTTTGAAGAAAAGTCGCTGCGGATAGAGATATCGGCGGCGATTCTGTGCGTATTTGGAACTTGGCTCAGATTTAATATTATTTATCTGGCCGGTGGCTTTTTAATGTTTATTCTTATTGTAGAAATTGTCCATATGTGGAGAGCATATGCGAATCACAGGAGCTTTTTTAAACAAATTGGAAAAATTGCAGGAGCAGGTATTTTGCTGATTCTTGTGGCTGTGGGATGTGCAGCGTTTGATCAATACTCTTATAATAAGGATCCTGAATATCAATATTTCAGAGAATATAGTGAAGCAAGAGCAGCAATTGTAGATGCAAGTGATTATGGTTATGAAGCCTATGCGGAAGAACTTCAGAAACTGGGGGTTTCAGAGAATGACTACAGAATGATGAGAAACTGGAATTTTGCAGATAATGAAGTTTATTCTCTGGATATCATGCAGAAAACGGCTGAGATTATAAAAGATTACAGCAAAAACGTTGAGATATCCAAAGAGACAATTATGGAAAATATTCAGAATCGTGGCTTACAGGGATATCCGGTATTTATTGCCTGTGTGGTACTTACCGTATTGGGAATTGTATTTCAGAAAAAATGGTGCTGGACAGGAATGATAACGTGGGGAGTTGGATTCCTGTATATTGTGTATTTCTTTTTGATAGAACGGACGGTGTATCGAACAGAATACGCAGTGTTTTTAGGTGGATTTTTATGTATCCTTTATTTCTGGAAACAACCAGAATTCGAAAATCAGAGAGAAGTCGTTGAATGTAGACGAATCTGTGTTATAATAAGTACAGTATGTCTATTTTTACAATTACCTTTGTATCTGCCGGACAGATCCTATCAGGATGTCGACAGTTGGGGGAGAAAAGAGTATATAGAAAATACATTTTACGAATCATGGAACTACATTGCAAGCAAGTATCGCAAGGTAGTTAACAGAGGAAGCAAGTCAGAAGAGCTGATCAATGAGATAGAAACACACAAAGAAAATTTATATTTACTGGATTTTCAGACTACGATGCAGGTCTTGTATTATGACTGGAATCCATGGAAAGCGATTCCGGCGGGAACATTTGATAATGTTTTGTATCTTGCAGGAGTAACAACTAATTTTCCGGATTGTAATGAGATACTGAAGAAATATAATGCAGAACAGCCGTTGAAGGCACTGGTAAATAAAAATGTATATCTTGTAGATTCAGAATGGAAGACTTTAGACCAGAAAATACAGTACTTACAGGAGCGTTATTATCCTGAAGCAACAGCAGAGCTATACAACGAACTAGATGGTTATCAGATATGGAAATTTTCGAAAGAATAAGGGAGAAATGAAATGATTAATTTTAATGTACCACCGGTAGTAGGAACTGAGATTGATTACATTAAGCAGGCAATTGCAAATCATAAGATCTGTGGAGACGGAGCATTTACAAAACAGTGCTCCAAATGGATTGAAGAGAATACAGGAACAGCAAAGACTCTGCTGACAACATCCTGCACACATGCAACAGAGATGGCTGCCATTCTACTGGATATCAAACCGGGAGATGAAGTAATTATGCCGTCCTATACATTTGTATCAACAGCAGATGCATTTGTATTAAGGGGAGCGAAGGCGGTATTTGTAGATATCCGTCCGGAGACAATGAATATCGACGAGAGACTGATCGAGAATGCAATCACAGAGAAGACAAAAGCAATCGTTCCGGTTCACTATGCCGGCGTGTCCTGTAACATGGATGAGATCTGTGCGATTGCAGAGAAATATAATTTGAAAGTAGTCGAAGACGCAGCTCAGGGAGTGATGGCTTCCTACAAAGGAAAAGCACTTGGAACCATCGGTGATTACGGATGTTTCAGTTTCCATGAGACAAAGAATTACAGTATGGGAGAAGGTGGAGCACTTCTGATCCGTGACCCGGAGAACATTGAGCGAGCTGAGATTGTCAGAGAAAAAGGTACAAACAGAAGTAAATTCTTCCGTGGCCAGATTGATAAATATACATGGATGGATGCAGGTTCGTCTTATCTTCCAAGTGAGCTGAATGCGGCTTATCTTTGGGCACAACTTGAGAAAGCGCAGGAGATCTATGACGACCGTATGAACACATGGGACAGATATTATGAAGCACTGAAAGAACTCCAGGATGCCGGAAAGATTGAACTTCCGGTTATCCCGGAAGATTGTGTGCATAATGCTCATATGTTTTATATTAAAGCAAAAGATCTGGAAGAACGCCAGAAACTGATCGCTTATTTGAAAGAAAATGAGATTGCTGCAACATTCCATTATATTCCGTTGCATACAGCTCCGGCTGGAG
Organism: uncultured Mediterraneibacter sp.; assembly: GCF_934309415.1. GTDB lineage: Bacteria > Bacillota > Clostridia > Lachnospirales > Lachnospiraceae > Mediterraneibacter. Next base: position 118,395 of record NZ_CAKRDI010000005.1, on the reverse strand, counting down.
TGAAATATGGAGAGTTCCGTGGCGAGGACAAGTATACAACAGCTGAAAGTGAGAGACTTCTGCGTCTGCCTATGTATTATGGACTGGAAGAAGAAAAGGTAGATTATATTGCAGATAAAGTGAAAGCATTTTACAACGGAAAATAAAATTATGAGGGGAGAGTAAAAGGGATATGATGTATTCATTTGTAATTCCCTGTTATAATTCTGGAGATACAATAAGAAAAGTAGTAGAACTGACTTCGGAAGAAATGGAGACAGAGGGACGAAAAGAATATGAATTTATACTGGTAAATGACTGTTCACCTGATGGAGGGAAGACATTAAAAATATTGAAGGAACTGGCTCGGCAATACCCTTATGTAAAAGTAATTGATTTTGCTAAAAATGCAGGACAGCATCATGCAATATTAGCTGGATTGAAATATGCAGAAGGTGATGTGATCATAGGGATGGATGATGATCTTCAGACCCATCCATCACAGCTTCCGAAACTGTTTGAAAAATTTGAGGAAGGTTTTGATATTGTTTATGGTTATTATCCAGAAAAGAAACATAGTTTTTTTAGAAATTTAGTTAGCAAATTAAATTACTGGTCGGTTAGAATCCTGATAGGAAAACCGAAAGAACTGAAAACTTCCAGTTTTTGGGTAATGAAGAGTTTTGTCAGAGATTACGTAGTGCAATACAAAGTTTTATATCCTTATTTGCAGGGCATGTTTTTACACACCACACAGAATATTGGATGTGTTCCGATTGAACATTTTTCAAGGGAAACAGGAAATTCAGGTTATACTTTGAAAAAATTATTTAAATTATGGTCTGGAATTATGGGATTTTCAATTGTTCCATTGAGAATTGCAATGACAATTGGAAATGTATTTGCAGCAGTTGGCATTATAGGCGCAATCTGTGTAGTTATAAGAAAATTATTACATCCAGCGATAGCAGTCGGATGGGCATCAACGATGTCAGCGCTATTTTTCTTTAGTGGCGTAATTTTATTCTTTATAGGTATAGTAGGGGAATATATTGGAAGAATTGCATTGAACGTTAATAATGAACCTGGATATGTAATTAGAGAAGTGATTAATGAAGAGGATGAAAAGAAATGAAAAAAGTGATGATTTTAGGAGCAGGGAATGCTCAGATTGATGCAATAAAATACTGCAAAGAAAAGGGATATACAGTATATGGCTGTAGCTACACAAATACAGATCCAGGAATCCCGTTGCTGGATCATTTTATTCAGTTAGATATAAAGGATGTAGATGGAATTGCTGAATATGCGAAAAAAGAAGAGATTGATGTAGTGTATTCTGTGGGATCTGATCTGGCAATGCCTACTGTAATGGCAGTAAGTGAAAAGTTAGGATTACCGCATTATATTTCTTCCAAGACAGCAGCTTTGTGTCAGGCGAAACATAAGATGAGAACAGAGCTTGGCAAAGATTTTAAAGGGAATGCGCCATTTGTAGTATGTGAAAATATTGAAGATGCAGAGAAATATGAGCAGTTTCCTGGTATGATGAAACCGGTAGATTCACAGGGACAGAGAGGATGCTTCAGAGTTGATTCTGTAGAAGATATCCGAAAGAATTTTGAAAAATCAATGTCGTATTCAGTTCAGAAACGAGTAATCATAGAGAAATTTATTGATGGCCCGGAAATCTCTGTGAATGCTTTTATGGTAGATGGTAAGGTTGAATTTGCACTTGTTTCTGACAGAATTGTATTTGATAACCTTCCGGGTGGAATTATTAAAGAACATTTATTGCCAACACAATATACAGCAAGTGTTGAAGAAGCAGAAGATTTAGTGCAGCGTGTAGCGGAAAAGATGGAGATTTTGAATGGACCGCTTTATATGCAGATTAAGCTGGAGGAAACTCATCCGGTTCTTTTAGAGGTTACTCCACGTTTGGATGGATGTCATATGTGGAATTTAATTAAACATTATTGTGGTGTAGATTTATTAAGCGCATCTTTAGATTATTTACTGGAGGGTAAGAAACCAATATTTTCACTAGAGATTCCAGATAAACGTATGAAATTAGCTTTTATGTGTGAAAAAACTGGAGAAACATACAATCGTGAAAAATATGATATTGAAAATGCAATGTATGTAAACTGGTATTATCAGACTGGGGATACAGTACGTAAATTAAATGGATATATGGAAAAAGGTGGATATAAGATAGAAGAATATTAATGCTCTAAAAATAGAAGGAGAAATACGGATATTCGAAAAATGACAGATGGAGAGTTAAAGTATGAAAATAGGTGTAACTGGTGGAACAGGATTTATTGGACAATATCTATTAAAAGAAAATAGCGATGAAAATGAGTTTTTTGTAATTACATCACGTGCAGATTGTGCAGACTTATATACTCATCCCAATATTACATATGTAACAGAAGAATATGATCAGAATGGTTTTAAAAAAGCTTTTTCAGAATGTGAAGCGGTTGTTCATTTAGGAGCAAAAAGATCTTCGAAGGAGTATGAAGAAAGTATTTTAAATTATACAGATAATTTACGTGTATCAGAAGAACTATTTAAAGCATGCCGTGAACTTGGAATAAAAAATATTGTGAATATATCATCAACAGCAGTTTATGACTCAACTCTTCCGACACCATTTACTGAAAAAATGGCTGTTGCACCTCTTAGCAATTATGGGGCAATGAAACATACAATTGAAGGTGTGGCACATCTGTTTAATCGAAAATACGGAATGAATATTAAATCGTTACGTATTGCTCAGGTAATGGGAGTTGGAGAAAGAGGAGGTTATATGCTTTCTATTTTTCAACAAAGATGTCTCGCGCAGGAACCATTAAATGTGTATGGAAAAGGAATTGCGGGAAGAGAATACATTTATGTAAAAGATGTTGCGAAAGCAATTATGTGTGCCCTTAATTCAAAAACAGAAAAAGAGATATTCAATATTGGAAGTGGAACTCTTACGAGTAATTTAGAACTTGCACAGGCGTTTTGTGAAGTGTTTGAAAATAAAGCCGGTTATCAGTGCCTTACAGATAAGAAGGAAGTAATTGAATATTTTCTGATGCTTGGAGAGGAAGCAAAAAGTGAGTTGGGATTTGAACCAGATTATACTTTGAAAAAAGCATTATATGATATGCGAAACATACTGGAAGGTAAGTGATGAGACAGATAAAGAGAGAAAAAATAATAGATATAAGTGTAAAAGTTTTGTGCTTTATAGCAATTGTGGTATGGCCGGTATACAATTCTTTCCTTGGTCTGGATCTTGTTGATACAGGATACTATCTGTATCAGTATGATACGCCGTTATCTGTATATGGAACATACACAACTTATCTGGCAACACTGATTGGGGCGGTGTGGTTAAAAGCATTTCCAGGACTGGGACTCTGGGGGCTGAATGTATTGGAAATTTTACTAGAATGGCTTACATGTCTTGTAGTTTACAGAACTTTTAAAGAAAGATTTGGTTCAAAAACAACAGTTTGTGGTATTGCTATAACGATGTGTGGTATCAGCACATATGTAAACATATTCAATTATCATCAGTTGAATATGGCGTTATGCTGTATGATGCTATGTTTTATGTATCAGGCATTAGTAAAAAAGAAAAATTATTTGCTGTTTGTTTCTGGATGCCTGGGAGCACTTGCGGTAACATGTCGTATGCCAAGTATCTTGACACTGGTGTGTGTATTATGCATTTTTTACTGGCATATCTGGGTGGAAAAAAATAAAAAAGGACTTGTAAAAAGAATTTTTTCATTTGCAGGCGGTTATGTTGCTGTAGGAATTTGCGTAGCTGTATTTTTATATGTATTTCAGTTGACGGAGATAATCATAGGAGAACTATTCAGACTGAATGATCTTGGAAGTACAAGCAGTGCAGCCTATGGAACGTCTTCTATGCTTGAAAATCTTATACGGGATACGTTTTGGGGCGGTCTTGCAGCATTGATTTTTACTCTTTGTATTTTAGGGTTTTCCTGTTTGTATGAGTGGATGCAGAAGAAAAGAGGAAAAAGGATTATTGCACTTGCAGCGTATATCCTCCTTATGAGCCCAGTCATGTATATAGCAATTTATAAGGTTGGACAGGCTCCGGCATTTATTCAGCTCACCTCTTTTTCATGGTTCCTGTATGGAATGTGTTTTGGAATAAGCATCTATTATATAATTAAAGGAATTATTAGTTCCACACGAAAATATGCTGAGGATGGAACCATTGCGCTGATGTCTATTGCATTAATTTTATTGTGTATTGTAGGATCAGCAGCAAGAGCGAAGCATGTTATTTTAGGTTTGTGGATTATTGTTCCTTTTGTTGGAAATAAAATAAAAGAAGTTTTTTATGGCTCACAAAAGATTTGTTTCCCTGCAATTAAAAAATTTTCAGTGGAGAAACTTTCGGCGAAATCTTTGCACGTTACACTGGGGATAGTGATTTTTGTTGGAGCGATGTGTTTTGGCAGATTTGTGTTGACAACGAATAATTTTGATTCAACAGACAGAACAGAGCTGACAGCTAAAGTAGACAGTGGTAAAGTGAAATATATAAGAACAACTGAGCGTGAAGCAGAAGCAATTAATGGTGTATTGGATGTACTTGATGACCAGGATCGTGAACTGTTAGTTGTTGGAAATGGAGTTGGTTTTTATTATTTGACCGGAATGGATTCTTATGTGAGGCCATGGGTGTCAGGAACATCGTATACTTATGATAAATTATATAGTGATTTACAGGTACGAACAGGAAGAAGAGAAAAACGCCCGATTATTTTAGTATGTAAGACAAATCCGTATGAAGGATTCAGTTCTGAAAATTATGATGTGTTAAAAGAAAAAGAAGAAATGAATAATTCAGAGGGAAAGAAAGATCTGATCTTTGAGTTTATGGATGTTTATAAATATTCCAAGCTATATGAAAATGATTATTTTACATTGTATGAACCTGATTCAGTAAAAGAAATGGAGATATGGAAATTATGGTAAACACCAAGCAGCAGCGAATGAAAGATTTTCTGTTTTTGCACTTGTGTATTTTATGGTACACAATGACATCAATTTTATCAAAAGCGGCTTCCAGATATCCGTTTTTATCTTTTAAATATTTAATCTGTTTTGCTGGAATATTTATAACGCTGGGAAGTTATGCAATCTTATGGCAGCAGGTAATTAAAAGATTTAAGCCTTCTGTAGGATACTCCAATAAAAGTGTTTCTTTAATCTGGACAATGTTTTTTTCAGCTTTGATTTTTAATGAAAGGATTACTCTTTACAATATAATTGGTGCAGTGATTATTATCACAGGAGTAATATTGGTGGCACAAGATGAATAATCCGTATTATATTGGGGTTGTGGCAACAGCATTTGCATCAGCTGTTTCACAGATTTTATTAAATGTAAGTGCTGAAAAAAAATATGAAAATAAAATCAGAGAATATCTTAATCCCTGGGTAATATCATCATATATGATTCTGGCAATTGTTCTTGTGACTAATATATATTTGCTTGGGTTTATGAATCTCAAAGAAGAAAATGCGATTGCCTCATCAACGTATGTTTTTGTATTGATACTCAGCAGAATTATTTTAAAAGAGAAAATAACAGTAAAAAAGGTACTGGGAAATGTGTTAATTATAGTGGGGATATTAATTTTTATCCATGTATAAGGGTACAAAGAAATACAAGGTATGAGAGATGTTTAATAAGAATGAAACTACAAAAGTGAAAGGGATTGCAATATTGCTATTGCTGTTTCATCATTTGTTTTACAGTCCGGAACGTGTACAACAAAGTGGAATAAAATTTCTATTGCTTTCTGAATCGCTGATAGAGCCGGTTGCTACGGCAGCTCGAATCTGTGTGTGGGTTTTCGTGTTTTTATCAGCGTATGGACTGTCGTATCAGTATAAAAGGCACAAAGGAGAAGAAAATCCAATGCAGTTTATTTTAAAGCATTGGATTTCTTTGATGAAGTCATATTGGATTATTTATGTCATAGTCTTTATACTATATAGAATATTTGTTGGCAATCCATTGCAGGTATATGAAAATGATCTGAAAAAAGTCTTTCTGGATTTTATGGGATGGGCAGATTTTTTTCATACACCAATGTTGACAGGGGTATGGTGGTATATGTGCTTTGCCCAACTGTTGATTATAGTAATGCCTATTGTTTATATTTATTGTGAAAAGTTAGGGACGGCAGGTTTCATAATAGGCTTTTTGGTGTTACAGTATATGCCGGACGGAATTCAGTCAATTTATGGAGGAAAGTATTCTAATTATTTCCTGATTGTGATTCTGGCGGTTATCTGCATGAAAACTCAATTTTTTGATCAGGTTTTAAAAGTAAAAGAAAATAGGACAAAAAATACAATTGAGTTCATAGTAGAATTTTTGATGATTGTTATTTTACTCACTTTTAAATATAAATTTAAAGAAACTGACCAGTGGCAGATTAATAGTGTTGTAAGTGCTATCAGTGCATTTTTAATTATTATACTTGTTTCAAAATATTTTAGAAGAAAAAACATAACCAAAACTTTACAGTTTCTGGGAAAATACTCAGGAGATATATTTATGCTACATGCATTTTTTTATACATTTTGTCCGGGAATGATATATTGGTCACATAATGCATTGCTTAGTTATCTTACATTGCTTGGTGTGAGTTTGGCAATCGCAATTATAATTGAAAAGATTAAACAGGGATTACATTATGATGAGATGATTGGAAGGGTAGCACAGAATATAACAAAAGCTTTAAAATAAAGGGGGATTAAACATGAAAAAGAAAAAAGTTCAGATGCTTGCAGCAATTGTTGTTAGTTCCATACTTCTGACAGGAACTATGCCAGTCAGTGCGTATGAACTTCAGGAGAATGAGGAAAGTACGACAGAGACAGTAATCAGTGATGAAATGCCGACAGCAGATGAAGAAGAGAGTGGAGAAGGCGCAGAAAGTGTAATAGCTGATACTGAGAAATCAGAAGACGAAGAAATTTTGGAAGAGACAAGAAGCACAGATATCATGCAGCCGGAAGCAGTTACAAATTTGAAAGCGCAGATTGTTAACTGGAATCAGGTACAACTTACCTGGGATGAAAGTGATGCAGAGGGATATCTGATTTATCGAAAGGCGGGAACAGAAGAAAACTTTTCTTATTGTTATATGGTAAGTGGGAATTCATTCAAAGATACAAAGGCTGAGAGGGGCGTTTATAATTTCTACAGGGTATATCCATATAATACAGATGATTCAGGAAAGAGGATTGTAGGTGCTTCAACAGAGTATGTTTATGCAAAACCAGGTGTAGGTCCAGAAGCAGTTACAGATCTGAAAGCGTCATTGCAGTATTCAGATTATGTTCAGTTAAGCTGGAATGCATCAAAAGAAGCAGAAGGATATCTGGTTTATCGAAAAACTGCATACGAAGATACATTTACCTATCGTTATATGGTGAGTGGAACAACGTTTATGGACAATACTGCATTGCAGGGGGAATACAATTATTATCGGATTTATCCATATTATACAGATGAAAATGGAAAAAGATGTGTTGGTCAATCCAAAGAATATGTTTATGCAAAGCCGGTAGGAGTTCCACAGGTGACAGACTTAGAGCTGGAAGTAGACCAGTGGGATGGTAAAGTAAATCTCTATTGGAGTACGCAATATAACGATAATTATAATACTGATATCGATGGCTTTATTATCTACCGAAAAGTCGGAAATGACGGAAGTTTTAAATATCACGATATTATTAAAGCAGAAGACGGATGGGTAAGTCGTTATTATACAGATGAAAAAGCGTCTATGTCAGAATATAATTTTTATAAAGTATATGCGTATTCATTAGATGCAAATGGAAAAAAACGGATTGGACCGTGTACCTCTTATGTCTACGGAAAAGCATCTATACCGGCAGTCTCCAATTTGTACAGCTATGAACAGATTGGACAGGTAAGAGTACAGTGGGAGAAGAACAATAATGCAAAAGCGGATGGATATTGCATTTATCGCAAACAGGGGGATGGAAAGTTTGAATATCTTGCAAGTACAATGGGAACTGAGTATGTAGATACAAAAGCTTCTAAAAGCAAGACAAACTTTTATCGCGTATATCCATATCGTACAATTAATAATAAAAAAGTAATTGGCATGTCGAATACATATGTTTATGGAAAAGCCAAGAATTATAGCAAAGGACAGGCGATTGCGGATTATGGATGGCAGTTTATAGGGACACCTTATGTCTGGGGCGGTAATGATTTGCGAAAAGGTGTAGACTGTTCAGGTTTTACATCACAGGTTCATGCTCATTTTGGAATTTCACTTCCGAGAACGGCGGCTGCACAGGCAGAATCCGGCGTTAATGTCGGACGTGATTTGAAAAATGCAAGACCTGGAGATATCATCTGTTTCTGTTATGATTTGTCAGAAAAAGCTTGTCATGCATCTATTTACGTAGGTAATGGAAGAATTATTCATTCAACTTCAGCATATAGATCGGATGGAACAGAAATTAATGGTATTCAGATTGGCGATGCAGATTATATGATAATAAAATCAATCAGACGTTATTATTAAAGAAACTGCAGGCTGGAGCATGTCTGAAAAACGCTTTCTGTAAGATGCATCTCCCACAAAGTGGGGGATGCAGAGTGCAGGAATGATTTTTCAGATGCGCTTTAGGAAAACGAAAGGAAAAATCATGAAAAATAAAGTGTGCATGAGATGTTTGGCAATTGCAGCGGCGGCTGCTGTTCTTACAGGAGGTATGCCAGCGTCCATTTATGCAGAAGAGGAAATAATATCAGCGGATACAACAGCAGAAGAATTGCCGGAGACATTGACTGAGAATACAGAGAATGAGATGGTGGAAGATTCTGCAGGTGATGAAAATCCGAGTAATGAGGATATGACAGAAGAAACTGATGAAGTGAATGGAGAGAGTGGATCAGAAGCAGAATCAGATCCTCAGCAGGCACAGATTGGCGATCGAAGTAATAGCTGGAGATATAGTGACGGAGAAAGAATTTATGAAGATGTGTCGGGATATTCAAGAGCTGCTGCGAAAGCATGGAGCAAAGTCGATGGAAAGTTCTATAATGATCAAGGCCAGGAAATTCAGGGGGCTATTGCAAAAGGTATAGATGTCAGTAAATGGCAAGGAAATATAAAATGGAATAAAGTAAAGGCAACAGATGTAGATTATGCGATTATACGTTGCGGGTATGGGAATAATGAAACATCACAGGATGATACATACTGGAAAATAAATGCAGATGCATGTACCCAAAACGGAATTCCGTTTGGTGCATATATTTATTCTTATGCGGACAGTAAAGAGGCAGCAAAGAGTGAAGCAGAACATGTATTGCGTCTAGTGAAAAATTACAAATTGACATATCCGATATATCTTGATCTGGAAGAAAACTCTGTAAGGAATAAGTTGAATTCCGCTCAGATTGCAGAAGTAGCGAAAACATTTTGCGACATTATAGAAAATGCAGGATATACTGTGGGAATTTATGCTAATAAAGACTGGTTTGATAATTTCCTTACAGGCTCCTATTTTGATCAAGCGGATAAATGGGTTGCACAATACAATTCAAACTGTACCTATAAAGGTGAATATACAATGTGGCAGTGTACAGCGGATGGAACAGTTGACGGAATTGATTCCAAAATTGATCTGAATATGGATTTTGGAACAGTTGCTTCAGTACCAGAGAAAGTCCAGGACCTTAAAGCAACATCAAATGTAGGAGATGTGAAAGTTTCCTGGAGTAGATCAAAAGGAGCGGAAGGATATCTGATTTATGGAAAACGTGGTAGCAATGGTGAATATGGTTATATTGGAATGACAGGTAAGCTTTCATATACAGATAAGAATGCGTTAACTGATGAATACAATTTCTACTGGGTTTACTCATATCGGAAAGATGCTTCCGGAAATAGAATTATAAGTTCAAAGCCGGATAAATATGTTTACGGAAAAGTTAAGAAATGTGCTGCCGTAACAAATTTGAAAGCTTCTTCAGTGAAAAAGGGTGTTAGCTTACAATGGAGTAAATCAGATGGAGCAGAAGGATATCTGATTTATGGAAAACATGGAAGTAATGGAGAGTATGGTTATATTGGGATGACAGGTAAGCTTTCATATACAGATAAGAATGCGCTAAGCAGCGAGTATAATTTCTACTGGGTATATCCGTATTTCAAGAATGGAAGTGGCAAGATTGTAGTTGGCGAAAAGGCTCCATATGTGTATGGAAAAGCAAAATAGAATATAGAATCAGCTATTATATTGAGCGATTAGATATATTGGAACAGAATGTACCTTATATGTTTAAAAATTCTATAATAAAATAAATTGAGTGCGAAAAATAAGAACAGAAAAGCCTGTTCAATTTTTATCGCACTTAATTTATGCCTGAAATTAAAGAAAATTTTTTGTAGGATATGTATATGGATCAGAATTGATTACGATGAATTGCGCGAAAAAAACAAGGATAATAAAGAATTGTGTATGCGAAATTGTGCAAAAAGCCAAGTAATTATTAGAAATATCCATTTTAAATTAATAATATATATGATATGATGATATTACCCTATAAGAATTATAGATAAAATAGTAAAAGTACGAGGAAAATAGGAAATGAAAACATATTTAGTAACTGGCGGAGCCGGATTTATCGGAAGTAATTACATTCATTATATGTTCAAGAAATATAATGATATCAGAATTATCAATCTGGACAAGCTTACTTATGCAGGAAATCCTGAAAACCTGAAAGAATTCGAAAACAATGAAAACTATATCTTTATTAAAGAGGATATCTGCAATGCAGAGGCTGTGAATAAGATTTTTCAGGAGTATGACATTGACAGAGTTGTACATTTTGCAGCAGAAAGCCATGTAGACCGCAGCATTAAGAATCCTGAGATTTTTGTTCAGACGAATGTCCTTGGAACAACGGTTCTTCTGAATGCAGCGAGAAATGCCTGGGAGCAGGAAGACGGAACTTACAAAGAGGGAAAAAAGTTCCTTCATGTATCAACAGATGAAGTATACGGTTCTCTGGAAGATGATGGTTCTTTCTTCTATGAGACTACTCCATATTCACCACACAGTCCATATTCAGCAAGTAAGGCATCTTCTGACATGCTGGTGAAAGCTTATATCGATACTTATCAGTTCCCGGCGAATATCACGAACTGTAGTAACAACTATGGACCGTATCAGTTTCCGGAGAAACTAATCCCATTGATCATAAATAATGCACTGAATGGCAAAAAGATTCCGGTTTATGGAGATGGTCTGAATATCAGAGACTGGCTGTATGTAGAAGATCATGCCAAGGGAATCGACATGGTACAGGAAAAAGGAAGACTGGGAGAGACTTACAATATCGGTGGTCACAATGAGCGTAGAAATATTCAGATTGTAAAGACAATCCTGAAGATACTTTATGATGTGCTTCCGGAAGATGATAAGCGTAGAGAAAAAATCAATGAAGATCTGATTGAATATGTGGAAGACAGAAAAGGTCATGACAGAAGATATGCGATCGCTCCGGATAAGATTCGCAAAGAAGTTGGCTGGGAGCCGGAAACAGATTTCGAAACTGGAATCCGTAAGACAGTAAGATGGTATCTCAAGAATCTGGACTGGATGGAGAATATCACAAGCGGAGAATACCAGAACTATTATAAAGAGATGTATCATGTGTAAATAGTAACGCGAATGGAGACAATATGAAAAAGAGAAAAGGAATTATTCTTGCAGGGGGATCAGGAACAAGACTTTATCCGATCACACAGGCAGTTTCAAAACAGATTTTACCAGTGTATGATAAACCAATGATTTATTATCCACTTTCAGTACTTATGTTAGCCGGAATCAGAGAAGTCCTGATCATCAGTACTGAGAGAGATGTCAGTGTATTTGAAGAATTGCTTGGTGATGGATCACAGCTCGGTATGAAATTCGAATATAAAGTTCAGAAAAAACCGAGAGGATTAGCGGAGGCATTTATTATCGGTGAAGATTTTATCGGGGATGATGATGTAGCACTCGTGCTCGGAGACAATATCTTTTACGGTCAGAGTTTTTCACCAGTACTGCAGAGAGTAAATGAGCGTGACGGTGCGACAATCTTTGGTTATTATGTAAAGAACCCAAAAGCTTATGGTGTCGTAGAATTTGATGAAAACAACAATGTGCTTTCTATCGAAGAAAAACCGAAAGTCCCAAAATCAAACTATGCCGTTCCGGGTCTGTATTTCTATGATAATTCAGTGGTACAGTACGCCAAAGAAGTAGAGCCTTCCTCTCGTGGAGAACTGGAGATTACAAGTATCAATAACAGATATCTGCAAGAAGGAAATCTGAAAGTAGAACTGCTTGGACGTGGATTCGCATGGCTTGATACAGGAACTCCGGATGGATTGATGGATGCAGCTAACTTTGTTGCAACATTCCAGAATCGTCAGGGACTGCAGGTATCCTGTATTGAAGAGATTGCATACAAGCGTGGATTTATTGACAAAGAACAATTAAAGAAATTAGGAACTCGTTTGCGTAAGACACCGTATGGACAGTATATTCTGTCTTTATGTAAAGAACCGGGGGAAACACGGAAACAGAAATAAATAAGAACAGATATTATAGTGTAAAGACTAAAGTGAAGATCACAGGTTATCGTTTGAAGATGTTTTGTGAATAACAGCGATCACGGAAGAAAAGACATTATAATATCTGTTTTTCAGTGAGGAAAGATATTTTACAGCCTGAAAAATGATTGGAAAATGAAAAAAAGTTGATTTGGAAGGAAAAATGGATTCAGAGTCAGAAACTATATATAGTGTATTTAGTGGAAGAGGCACTTTGCAGATTCGCAAAAACATTAAGAATCTGTCAAAATCAACCAGCTTAATTGACTATAGATTTGTTCAGTGATATACTACTCTTAATATGGACTTACTATTTATTTTTATACTAAAAAAATACTAATAGTTATAGTTGAAATGCATAAAAACAGGGAGGAGTGTAAGTCCGAATATGAAAAAGAGGTGATGGCAGCCGCAAAGAAGAGGGAAGAGAAACTTTAACGGAGAAAGTTTTGGAAATGTATGAGAAAGGAAAACGGAAAGCTATGAAAAAGAAGAAAACACAACTTTTAGGTATCGTGCTTTCAGCTGCTATGTTAGCAACATCTGTTCCAATGCCTGCTTATGCAGAGCCGACAGATAATGTAGCAGAAGATGAGAATAACGATGCCACAGCTGTTCAGGAAACAACAGATGAAGCTGATGCTGTAGCGGATGATGCAGCAGTAGATGAAGCTGATGATTCCACAGCAGCAGACGATGCGACTCCTGAAGAGGCGGACGAGCAGGATACAGCAGATGAAGCTGCTGATGCAGATGCTCAGGCTGCTGAAGAAGGAGATAATGAAGTTAAGGTGGATGGTGGTTATACAATTTCTATCCCGACAATTAACTTCCAGGGTGCTAATGCAGCTGTAGCTGAACAGCTGACAAAGGATGTAGAGATTGATGAATCTGATCCTTCAATTCAGAGTCTGCGTGAAGCACTGGAGAATATTGAGATTGTAGGCGGCGAAGAAGGCATGGAGGATGAAAACTCTGATGTCAATGCCATTGCAGCATATTCCGATGAAGAGACAGAAACTACAGAAAAGAAAAAATTATCAGAAGATCAGATCAATACTGTTGTCGGCATGTATCAGCAGTATCTGAATCAGTGGTCTGCCAATGCCAATGTATTGGGTGTTCAGAATCCTTTCTTCCTTGATTTCAATGATGATAAGGATGGATTGGGAATCCTTGGTGAGATGCTTGCATTGGACGGTGCGACAGTTGATCAGGTAAGAAATGGTGAATATAGTTATGATGATCTGACAGGTATGATCTTCACTTTCACATATGGTGATAAGTTAGGTATTAAGTACTATGGTACAGATGTCCAGAATGCAAGAAAAGATGCTCTTGCAGCAGTTGAGGCATCTGGCGCTCAGACAAAGGCTCAGAAACTTCTTGTTTTGAATGACTGGCTGGCTCATGAGAATACTTTTGATATGTCCTATATCATGAACTCTGGTAAGGAAACAGAAGATGATAAGCCGATGATTGCCAAAGATCCTCAGCCACAGGAGCATGAGAAAGAAGTAAATACAGAGATTTATAATGTTTATGAACCTCAGATTAAACAGAACTTTCATGATCAGATTTTTGCCGGAATTGAAGATAATCTTCGTGTTCAGTTCTATGAGAAAGCAATCCAAAATGCGGTATATAAGCAGGCTTTAGGCAAAGATGAAAGTGAAGCAACAGATGAAGAAAAACAGGCTGCACAGGAACAGGCAGAAGCGTATTTGACAGCAAATAAAGATGCCATTGATGCTGATCCAGATGGATATGCAAGATCCAATTTTGGTGATGATACAGCAGATCAGTTAAAAGAACAGGCAGATGCATTTATTAAAGATGCAGAAGAAAATGGTGTTGAGGTTGACCCTGAAAATGCACCAGGTTATAAGATGACTGTTGAGGAATTGACACAGCAGCAGTTAAAGAGTGATGATCCTGCATTAGATTTGAATAATGATGGAGAAAAAGACACAAGTTTTAAAGATGCAATTCCGATTTATGCACAGCAGGCGGCAGACGGTATGACAACTGGTGTTATCAATTACTGGGAAGGCTCACAGTTTGGAGCTTTCGGAATGGGAACATCCGTATGCCTTGGATATTCTAAAGCTTATACATATCTTGTTCAGTGCTTGGATAAAGATATTTATCTGATTGATCCTGAGAAAGGTTATGACAGTAAGACAACTGTTACAGCAGATGATGGAACAACTTCAGAAGTATGTGATAACTGGAAGACAGCAAAAGAACTGTATTATACAGATGGAAAACTTGATACAACTAAGAATTATACAGTTGACCTTGTAAGAATTTCATTCCAGTCAGATGTTACAATGTATGGTGAGGAGCAGGAAGGTTTTGCATCTGATCATTACTGGAATGCAGTGAAGGTTGGAGAAACATGGTACTATATTGACCCATGTTATGCAGATGTATACACAGAGGTTATGAGTCGTGACCGTGTAGAGACGGATGGTGATATGAACCATGCATTCTTCCTGTTTAGTGAAACAAGTACAGAAAGCCTATACAGTGGTAACTATAGCGATATCAGGTCCCTGTATAAAGATGTAGCAACTGATAAGACATATGAGACTGCATGGATGGCACGTGCAGCAAGTAATGTATACTATGCAGATGGCTATGCATACTACATGTATGATTCTACAGATTTGTTCTCAAGAACAAGTATGAACCAGAATCAGAAGTCAACAGAGTATAAGATCGTTCGTCACAAACTGACATCTGATGACACACAGGATGGAGACAGCGATTATGAGACACTGATTAACTTTACTGATAAGGAAAACAGCGATGATGACGATACATTTGTAAGTGTTCTGAAAGACGGAAAGATGGAAAAGAATGATCTTCTGACAAAACTGTATGCACAGTTTGTAGAGGAGCAGAGCGTTTATCCATCTATTGGTCTGACAGCAGCTATGTATACAGATGGTAAGATTTATTTCAATGTATCTAATGATATTGTTTCTTATGATCCTGCAGATGGTACTGTAGCTGTAGTGAAAGAATACAATACTGTATCTGCAAAACGTGATACAACCAAGTTGTTTGGTGGTATGGCATTTACAACAACAAGTGAAGATAATGCAGATTTCACTGTTACAAATCATCCGATTGCTGGTTTAACAGTAAAAGGTGATGATCTGGTTGTTTCTATCGGTACAAACTTTGCATTCATTTCCGGTAAGAGTGATATCCTTGATCATACAAGCTACGGTTATGAATTTGAAGAGACAGATTACAACCCAACTTATACAAACTACAAGAAATATCAGCAGATCATGGGTGCACAGAACAATGATAATGACGAGTTCATGTGGTCAGCTAACTTTGTAGACACTGTTGATCTGAAGACACTCACAGGTACTTCACATAACTATGAAACAGTTTCTGTACCTGCAACCTGTGGTCGCGATGCATTTACAGAGGAACGTTGTTCTGATTGTGGTTTGATTAAAGATGGCACACGTGTAGAAAAAGAAAATACAGCACATGAACATCATTACATCAAATTCCATGAGGTATACTATACAAAGACAGATGGTGTTAAAAACGAAGCAGATAACTATGTATGCCCGGAATGTGGTGCTTGTATTACAGAACCTGTTAAATCTAATTACGAACAGGCCAACTCTACATATGAGAAGAGAAAAGCTATCTGGGATGCAGCTATTAAAAACGAAGCAGAAGGTCATACATATGTACCGACAGATGCAAAATGGAGTGATGATCACTCAACAGTAACATTCCAGACACTTAAATGTGAATCTTGTGCAGATAAAATTGACAAGCTCGATTGCTTGCTTTCATCTGACGATAATGCAACAAATAAAGCAAACCGTGATTCTATCAATAAGACACTGGATAAAGCTGTAACAGTAGATGCAAAACTGGTTAGCAGTACTGGAACATGTGATAAAGGTGTAACAAATGTTTATAAAGCAGCAGGTACAACTGAAGATGGTGTTAAATATTTAGTATCCGAAGAAGTATCAAATGAAGCAGGTCAGCATACATACGGGAATGTAGAATTCAACTGGGATGCAGCTGCGATCAAAGATGCAGATGGAAACATTACAGGTTACTCTACAGAACAGAAAGAGGGAGCAGCAGTTACTGTTGGTGAACTCAAGTGTACTGTTTGTGGAGCTGTAGAAGAAAATGCAACAGTTACAGTTAAAAAAGATAGCGAAAAATCCGTTGCTCCTACATGTACAGAAGCAGGAAAAGATGTATATGTAGCAACAGTTACAGCAAAAGACAAAGATGACAAAGAGGTTACAATTGCTGAGGATACAAAAGAAGTAGAAGTAAAAGCACTTGGTCATGACTGGAAAGATGAAGCAACATTCAACTGGACAAAGGGTGACAACAATACTTATAAAGCAACAGCAACATTTACATGTGATCGTGACAACAGTCATACAGAAACTGTAGATGCAACAGTAACAGAGAAATCTGACGGTGCTACATGTACAGAAGCTGGAAAGATCACTTACACAGCAAAAGTAACATTCAATGGCAAAGAGTACGAAGAGAGTAAGACAGAAGATGTTGCGGCTCTTGGACACGTATGGGAAGCTACATGGAACTGGGATAAGAAAGATGCAGACGGAAACTATGCACCGGTTGTAACATTTACATGTAGCAGAGATGCATCTCATGTAGAGACTGCAGATGCAAAAGTAAGCGATCCGGTTATTACAGATCCTACATGTGAAACAGAAGGAAAGAAAGTATACACAGCAACTGCAACAGATCCGAATGGAAATGAAATTACAAATACACATGAAGATGTAATCGATGCATTAGGTCACAACTATGGTGAGCCGGTATGGTCTGACTGGACAGAGGCAGAAGATGGAACATGGACAACAACAGCAACATTTACATGTGCAAATGACACAACAGATGTTCAGACACCAGAGGTAACAATCAAATTTGAGACAACAATTGAGCCAACATATACAACAAAGGGAGCAGGTTACTACGTTGCAACAGTAGTATCACCAGACGGTACTTCTTATACAAAAGAAGACACTAAAGAAATAGAACTTGCAGAGAATAAACTTGATGTAGTTCAGAATGTAAAAGTATCTTCAACAGTTGGTAAAGTAAAACTTTCCTGGGATAAGATGGACGATGCTGATGGATATCTGATTTACGGAAAACGCGGATCTGATGGAAAATATGGCTATATCGGAATGACTGAAAGCCAGACAGCATATGTAGATAAGAATGCAGCAGCAGATAAATACAATTTCTATTGGATTTATGCATACTGCAAAGATTCTACAGGAAAGAGATTTGTAGGTAAGACACCAAATTATGTATATGGAAAAGCTAAAAAGTGTGCAGCTGTAACAGATCTGAAGACAGCAGGAGTTGCAGGCGGAGTAAAACTTAGCTGGACTCAGTCAGCTGGAGCAGAAGGTTATCTGATCTATGGTAAATATGGAAAAGATGGCAAGTATGGTTATATTGGTATGACAACAAATGCAACTACATATACAGATCAGAAAGCATCTACAACAGATTATAACTTCTACTGGGTATATCCATATTACAAAGATGCAGACGGAAACAGAGTTGTTGGAGATGCTGCACCATATGTATATGGAAAAGCAAAAGTATTTGAAGCAGTAACAAACCTGAAAGCAACAGGAGTTGCAGGCGGAGTTAAGTTAAGCTGGACAAAGAGCAAGACCAGTGGAGTACAGGGCTATCTGATTTACGGAAAACGTGGAAATGGAGAACGTGCTTATATTGGCATGACTTCATCAGCTACGTATACAGATGTAAAAGCGCTTACAACAGATTATAACTTCTACTGGGTATATCCATACTATAAAGATGCAAGCGGAAAGAGAATTATCGGAGAAGCTGCACCGTATGTATATGGAAAAGCAAAATAAAGTTTAAGAGGTTAGTTCAAATAAATTAGATTATCTGATTTATAAACAAGGCTACAAAAAGATGGAGCATAGTGAAATAATATTCACTATGCTCCATCTTTTAATGAGAAAAATTCTCATCTTAATAAATTGAAACTAAAAAAGATATAGTATATAATACTGTACTGGTAGTTACAACTTATTTGTGTGAGAAATGACTAACAATAATAAATATAACAAAGATATTTCGTTATAAAAAATATATAGACAAAATATTGTGTTGTTAATTTGAAAATCAACAGTAATATATAGAAGGGCAGAATCAATCAGTTAATGAAAAACAGAAAAGTATTACTTATCACAGCCATACTTTGTACAGCATTATTTACTGGCTGTACGTCAAAGGCAGATTCATCTGCAACAAAAGAAAATAATACAGAAAACACAGAATCTTCTACACAGTCTGATGATGCAGACAGTCAGGAAGCTTCCACTGAATTATTTGCCATGGACACATACATGAGTCTGAAAGCATATGGTGAAAATGCTCAGGAAGCAGTAGATGCTGCGGCAGATGAAATCAAACGGTTGGATGAAGTACTTTCAACCGGAGATGAAAACAGTGACGTTGGACAGATCAATGCAAACGGAGGCGGTTCATTGACAGATGATACGTCCTACTTGTTGGAACGTTCGATGGAATTGTACGAAAAAACAGATGGCCTGTTTGATATAGCAATTTATCCGATCATGGAAGCATGGGGATTCACAACTCAGAATTACAGAGTACCGGAAGATTCAGAATTAAAAGAATTATTAAAACTGACAGATGCGTCTGAGATTCAATATGATGAGAAGAACAAAAAAGTATCTTTTGATCAGGAGGGAATGAAGATTGATTTTGGTGGAATTGCAAAAGGATATACTTCTGCAAGAATCATGGATATCTTCAAAGAACATGGCGTGGAGAGCGGACTTGCCAATTTAGGTGGTAATGTTCAGGTGCTTGGAACCAAGACAGATGGAAGTCAGTGGCGGGTAGCGATTCAGAGCCCAAGCAGTGAAGAAGAGTACCTTGGAATCCTGACAACGCAGGATAAAGCTGTGATTACATCCGGCGGATATGAACGCTATTTTGAACAGGATGGAAAGACCTATCATCACATTATAGATCCAAGAACGGGATATCCAGCTGAAAACGGATTGATCTCAGTCTCCATTGTGAGCAGCGATGGAACTCTGGCAGATGGACTTTCAACTTCCCTGTTTATTATGGGAGAAGAGAAAGCAGAAGCATTCTGGAAAGAACACAGCGATGAGTTCGACATGATTCTGGAAGCAGAAGACGGAACACTTTCTGTGTCTGAAGGAATTGCAGATCAGTTTGAATCAGAACATAAAGTAAATGTAATAAAGAAATAAGCGAGTTACTGTTTACAGGTTACCTGTGAACAGTAACATAAGAGATAAAGAGACAGATAAGAAAAAATGAGAGAAACAGAAGAAAGGGGAGCCAAAGGATGGACAGAAAGAAAGTAATAGAACAGTTGAGGTCATTTACACCTGGTCTGGCAGCAGTTGTTGTGGCAGGATGTGTGGCATCTTCACTGAGTGGTTATCAGGCTCCTGTGTATGCTTCTGATAAGTCAGTAAAAGCTGACAAGACAGAGAAAGACAATGATAAAGCAACAGAAAAAGAAACGAAGGCAGAAATACAGGGAGCAAAAGGCTCTTTTGATCTGGCAGATGGAACGTATCAGGGAACAGGTACCGGCTTTTCAGGTGATGTAACAGTGTCTGTTCAGATTAAGGATAAATCAATTGTTGCAATCAATGTAATCAGTACAACAGATGATGCTGCGTTCTTTAATCGTGCAAAAGCTGTAATTGACAAGATTATTCAGTCACAGAAGCTGGATGTAGATGTGGTTTCCGGAGCGACTTATAGTTCTAATGGAATTATTAATGCGGTGAAGAATGCATTGACAGGGAAAAAAGAGAGTGGCACAACAGGAGCTTCTCTGTCCGGCGCGGCAACACCTGCAGCAGGTGGATCAAAGACCGTTGAAAAAGTATCAGATGCAGCTGCTTACAAGGATGGAACTTATTATGGAACAGGTACAGGATTTGCAGGCCCTCTGACTGTAAGAGTAGTGATCAGTGATGGAAAAATCGCATCTATTGAAATCACAAAGACAGATGATGGAGACAGCTTTATTCAGAAAGCATCCGGATTGATCAGTAACATTGTATCCAGTCAGAGTACAAATGTAGATACTGTTTCCGGAGCAACTTACAGTTCTGTTGGAATCATTGAAGCAGTACGTGATGCGCTGAGCCAGGCTGCTGTGGATTCTTCAGGCAACAGTGGGAATGCCGGAACGAACAGCAATCAGAATAATAAAAACGATGGCCAAAACAATAACCAGAACAATGGCAATCATAACTCAGGAGATATCGTAGCCGGAAAATTCCCGTACAAAGATGGAATTTATTATGGCACTGCCGAAGGATATCAGGGAGATATTACGGTTGCGGTTGTCCTTAAGAATAAGACAATCACATCGATTCTTGTAACGGAAGAGGAAGATGATGAGACCTTCTTTAAACGAGCGCTGAATGTTGTGGATCAAATAGTAGAGCAGCAGAAAACAGATGTGGATACAGTGTCTGGGGCAACTTACAGTTCAAAAGGACTGATTGGCGCAGTCAGCAACGCACTGGAAGATGCAAAGAGAATCACAAATGGTCAGAAGCCATTGAATGACAAAAATGGAAGTGGAACTGACAATAAGGATAATAAAGATAACAAAGAAACCATTGATATCACAAAACTGGATGAATTCATTGCAATGGCAGAGGCACTTAAGGAAGAGGATTATACTCCTGAAAGCTGGGCAGTCTTACAGCAAAAATTGCAGGAAGCAAAACAGTTGAAAGAAACATTGACTTCTGACGATAAACAGGAAAAAGTAGATAAGGCATCAGCATCTGTTAATGCAGCGATCAGCGGTCTCGTGAAAAAAGGTGAAGAGGAGCCGGAAACAGTTTATATTAATGGTGATTATACAGCAAGCGTGGAGTGTCAGCCAGACGAAGAGGAAGAGTTTGATCCTTATGAAGTTTCACTTGCAATCACAGTTTTCAATGACAAGATTATATCGATAAGTGATGTAAGCTGGTCTGATAAATCGAACAACTGGTACATGAAGAGAGCTATGAATGGAGCTTCAGGCACGAAAGGAGTTGTCACTCAGGTTACAGAAGCAGGCAATTTAGATCAGATTGACACTATTTCAGGTGCAACATGTAGTTCTAAAGCATTGATTGATGCATGTCAGACAGCACTTGACAGTGCAAAACGTTAATGGGTTTATATTGAATTAATTACAGTATTTTAGAGAAAAAAGTGGAGAAAAATTACTGAATGAAAGAGTTTTGGATACGAGTAGTAAGTCTTGTGGCAATAGTTATGTTGCTGCTGGGATATAATTCTGTTCTTACTGCAAGAGAAAAAGATGACGAAATAGCCAGACTGAAAGCACAGGTAGAGAGCAGCGAGGGAAGCACAGAAGAAAGTGCAGAGTCTGGATATAAAGATGGAACCTATGAGGGTGAAGCGGAAGGATTCGGCGGACCAATCTCCGTTTCAGTTACAGTTAAAGATGGAAAAGTAACGGAAGTGAATATACTTTCAGCTGAAAAAGAAGATGGAGCTTATCTGGCAATGGCGAAAGAGATTATTCCGACAATTATTGAACAACAGACCTGGGATGTGGATACAATCAGTGGAGCAACTTTTAGCTCTACCGGGATAAGGAATGCGACACAGCAGGCTTTAGAGAAGGCAGGAGAATAAAATGAAGAAGATGGATATACATAACCTGACACGAAAAGATATAAAAAAAATCCATGCCTGGATCAGAGCTGTAATTCAGTTGTTGTTCTTTGTATTTATCCCGTCTGTATATACGGCAGCATTTTCAGGTGTAAAGTATGTATTTACAAGACTTGGAGCAGGACAGCAGATTGAATTGACTTCATTTGTTACAGTGCTAATCTGCATTTGTGCATATACCATTGTTTTTGGACGTTTCTTTTGTGGATTTGCCTGTGCATTTGGCGCACTCGGGGATGCAATGAGAGCAATTTATGTTGCAATCTGCAAGAAGTTAAAAAAGAAACCAGTTACACTAAGCGAGACATTAGCAGCGAAGTTGTCTTATCTGAAATATGTAATTTTGACAATAATCGTGATCATGTGTTTTGCAGGTGTATATGATAAGGCAAAGGGAAGCAGTCCATGGGATGTGTTTTCCATGGTCCATGCAGGGAATTTTAAACTGGGTTCTTATATAACAGGATCTGTTCTTTTACTTTTACTGTTAATCGGAATGTGTGTACAGGAAAGATTCTTCTGCAGATTTTTCTGCCCGATGGGAGCAATTTTTTCACTACTTCCGGTTTTACCGTTTTTCTCACTGCACAGAAACAGAGAGAATTGTATTAAAGGATGCAGGGCATGTACAAAAGGCTGCCCTTCCGCAATAGAACTTCCGGCGGATGGTTCACTTCAGGTTTCAGGAGACTGTTTCCAGTGTCAGAAATGTGTTGACACATGCCCGAAGAAAAACATCCATTGCGGAATAAAACAGATTCAGGGAAGTGAAATTGGTTTTACAATCATTCGAGCAGGAATTTTGCTCGGATTATGCCTGTGGCTTGGTTTATAAGCCGGGGTGATTTCTGTAACAGTTCAGCCGTGCAGCAGAGCAGCATCAGGCTTACTGGCTGAACTGTTACTAATTTTTTGATTAAGGGTTAGGGGAACCTAACTTTTAATAGATAAATCTAATTTATTTATAAGGAGGAAGCAATGAAAAGGAGAGAATTTACAAAAGCACTTGCAGTAGCAATGGCAGCAGCAATGGTAGTAAGTGTGTATCCAACTGTACCGGCAATGGCAGAAACAGTTGCTGATGAAGCTGTACAGGATGAAAATGCTGTTGACGCTACAGAAGAAGTAGCAGAAGAAGCACAGACAGAAGAGCAGCAGACAGCAGATGCAGAGCCGGTTGCTGAGGAATCAGCAGACGATGCAGAAGCACAGGCAGTCAGCTCAGAGGTTTATGTATTAATGAACATTCCATACGCTGAATTCTATGCGGCTGATGGAGTAAACGGAGCAGATGCAGTTTCATCTGCTACACTGAACAAGACAAGAACTTCTAATCTTGCAGCAGGATCATACCATGTAAATTCAGATGGATCTGACATTACAGGTATTACTTTCCCTGTAAAGATTAGTGATGCTTCTGTATTAGACAAGTATACTCAGATTACAGATGACAGCAGTGTCACAATCACTGTAACAAACAGAGGAAAAGAAAGCACAACAACATACGAAGGAAAAGATGCACTGTTTGAGAGCAGTTCTTATTCTTATTATGTTTTAAGTGATGCTCCGTCCTATTACAAAGAGGCTACAGTAAACGAAGATGGGACACTGAGTTTTGGTGAAGTAAAAGGTGTTGAAGCACAGACATTAAGTGATGTAACAGCAGATTTTACAACAGAAACAAAGTATGGCGATTATCAGTTAGATTTGAATGGATTACCGGATGTAAATACAGTTTATGGTGTTGTAGTAAGTACTGAAGAAGGTGGGAACTATGGACTTCGTCATGTGGAAAATATCTGGCGTCAGTCCATGCTTGCATGGAGTACTGGATTTGTAACAGAGACACACGGTTGTGAACTTTCTTACAAAAACTATGTTGATATGATGGGACAGACTATCAACAAGGTAACATATTATACAGACAATGGAATTTATGTAATTCCTGTAGAACAGTATGTTCCGGTGAAATTTGAGAGCGGATTAAAAGTAGAAAATGCGAAAGCCACTTCAGGAAAAACAGCAATTACTGTAAGTCTTCCGGAAGATTACGATGCTGAATACAGCGTTGATGGTCTGGAGAATGTAGCTGTAAAAGGAAATGAGCTTACATTTAATGCTGCCAGTGCCAAAGTTGGAAGCTATACACTGAATATCACAGATAAGAGCGGAAAATATGCAGATATCAGCACAAGCTTTGAACTTACTACAGAGGCAATGCCTGCATCCTATAACAGTGATAAAGCAGCACTTGTTCCGGCAGATGGATACAGCCAGGATGATCTGAGTGCATATATTAAGAATATCAAATCCGTATCTGTAAATGGTACAAGCTATGCTGCATCAGGAAGAGGTGCTGTTACAATTATCAAAGAAGACGGAACAATTGATACAACAGCCAAACCATTCGCAAATGCAGAAGAAGGTCAGGAGTTTGAGATTGAAGTAACTGCAACAGGTTATGAGAATAACTGCAAATTCACATACAAATATGAAGATCCATATACTTACGTATATGCAGGACTTTCCTGGGCAGAGTACTGGGCAGCAGAAGGTGTTTATGCAGCAGGTGATGCATCTTCTTCAGATGAAGTAGATACAAGAGAAGAGCATGATAAAGGAGCTTTCGATACAGTATCAAGAGCTACAACAAATCATGGACTTCACAGAGGAAGTTTCCAGTGTGCTGCTGTAATCAAAGCTGACAATGGAAAAGAGTACAATATTTCTTATTGGAAATCTGTAGAAAAAGAAGATGGAACAAAAACAGTTGTAGCAGTTCTTACAGATGGAAGTACAATTCAGTTTGCTAAAGGAACAATTACAGAAGCTGACGGTACAACAGCAGAGATGACAGAATATGACGTCACAGGTCTGAAATATGTACCGGTTAAAGTGGCAAAAGCTGATTACGAAGCATTCTGCAAAAACTATAATGTTGTTGAAAATGGTGGTATTCTTTCAGGAGGATATTCAGAAAATAAACTGGCAAGTTATACAGGTCTCGTTGCAGATGTAACAGCAGAGACAAATGGTCTTAAGACAGCAACATTGAATAAAGATGGAAGCTTCAGCTTCTCCGAAAAAGCAACAGGAACAGCTTCAGGTATTAAAGATCAGTCATTAAAGACAGCTCCATCTGCAGAGGATGTAGGTCTGACAGTAAGATCAGGAAGCGATGTAGGTGCTTACGGTGAATTTATCCGTGTAGACCTGAATGGAGATTATGGTGATCTTGGTGCAAATATGCAGGCTGTCAAATGGACATATTATGGAGATGATTCTACATATTCCAAAGCACTTGCAACTTATGGAACAAAGTTCGCATCAGATAACTGGATGCACAAATCTATGGGAATCCAGCTTGGACTTACAGATTCTCTTCGTTGCCAGCTCCCGGCAGACACTGATGGAACAGGATACTGGACAATTACAATTACAGCACTTGGTTACAATGACGTAACATACAAATTTGAGGCAACAAGTGATAACATTGTAAAAGATGATCCGGTACAGGATACAAGCAAACTTGAAGCAGCAATCAAAAAAGCTGAATCACTGAAAGAAAGCGATTATACAGCAGAGACATGGTCTTCCATGCAGGAAGAACTTCAGGAAGCAAAAGAAGCACTTGAAGCAAAGAAATCTCAGGCAGCTGTAGATGAAGCTACAACTCATCTGAATAATGCAATTGATGCACTTGTAAAGAAAACTCCGGTAGCTGTTACAAATCTGAAAGCTGAAGCAGCAGGAAAGAACAAAGTAAAACTTACATGGACAAAATCTGCAGATGCTGATGGATACATCATTTATGGAAAGAAAGCAAGCGGAAAATACGGATATGTTGGTATGACATCTAAAACAACATATACAGACACAAAAGCAGCAGACAGTGAATATAACTTCTACTGGGTATATCCATACAGACTTGACAGCGCTGGAAAGAGAGCAATCAATACATCTTGCAAGTATGTATATGCAAAAGGTGTTTGCACAAGCGTAACAAATCTGAAAGCAGCAAACCAAAAAGGTTCAGTAAAACTTACATGGACAAAATCTGCAGGTGCTGACGGATATCTGATTTATGGAAAAACTGCAAGTGGAAAATATGGCTATATTGGAATGACTTCCAAGACAAGCTATGTTGATACAAAAGCTTCTAAGTCTGAATACAATTTCTACTGGGTATTCCCATACCACAAAGATGCTAATGGCAAAGTAGTTGCAGGGCAGAAGAGCGCAAACTATGTATATGGTAAAGCTAAATAATAAGTCTTTTATAATCAATAAGTAGTCTGTTTTGATATAAAGGCTGTGTAATGAAAAGGACTGATGTGTGAAATTATTTCATATATCAGTTCTTTTTTCTTATAATGGAAACCGTGTTTTGGGAAGTTCTACAGCTTATGTGTATGCAAAAGCAAAGTAAAATTATTGGGATGGTTTTGCCATCCCATTTTTTACAACTAATTATATGATGGACGTTTTAATGATTTTGGTAGCATATAACAGATATATGTGTTTTATAAAAATGATTGAATGTATAGAGCAATATTGATATTATTATATATAATAATAACTTGTTTTATAGTAATTACCAAGGGAGGAAAGAGGATGAAAAGAAAAAGATTACTAAAAAAAGGAATTAGTGTTGGCTTAGCATGTATGCTATCGATTAGTATGACGATTCCAACGATTGCAGAAGAACAGATAATATCACAGGAAACAGAAACAGAGCAAGAGTTTGAAACAACGTCTGAAACTCAACTTGCGCCAGATGAAACAGAAAATGAGTTGGAAATATCAGAAAATCAAGATGATTCTTTAAAATTAGAAGAAAAAGATAATGAGGAGAAAGATGCGGAAATCCAGACAGACGATGTGACGGAAAATGAAGAAGTGCAGGAAGAGCAGAAAATTGAGAACTCAGTAGACGATGCAAAACAAGAAGAGCAGTTAGAAACAGATGAGAATGCTGTAAGTGTGCAAACAGCAAAAGCAGCCAATTCTTTTAAAATTGAAGGAACAGTTTTGAAAGAGTATACAGGATCGGGTGGAGCAGTAACAATTCCTGATGGTGTAACAGAAATCTCAAATGCTGCATTTTATAATGTAGGATCAATTACAAGTGTACGTATTCCAGGTAGTGTAAAGAAAATTGGAGCAGCAGCTTTTGATTCTTGCTATGGAATGGTAACATTAACGTTGGAAAATGGATTAAAAGAAATTAAGAATTCAGCATTTCATGGTTGTACAGCACTTCGAAAAGTGACAATTCCGAATTCTGTAATTTTGGTTGATGAATATGCATTTGGGGGATGTTCCAGTTTAGAAAATATCAGTATTGGGAAAAGTGTAAAAACACTTGGAGGACACGCTTTTTCTGGTACAGATATAAAATCAGTAAATATTCCAGATAATGTACTTGAGATAGGAGAAGTGGCTTTTGGTGGATGCGATAATTTAATCAGTGTAACGGTTGGAAATGGTGTGACGACTTTAGAACCAAGAGCTTTTTATTCTTGCCCGAATTTAAGTAGTGTAACTTTGGGAAAAGAATTAAAAAGTATTGGAATTGCGGCGTTCAGGGAATGTATCAATTTGAAAAGTATTACAATACCAGATAAGGTTATGACGATTGCGGCTGAAGCATTTAAAGGAGATACTGCTTTATGGTCATTAAAATTAGGGGGAAATGTAGAGAAGATAGAAGACGATGCATTTGAAGGATGTACAAGTTTGTCAGATATTAATTGGAATTCAAAGTTAAAATGCATAGGAAACAGCGCATTTGAAGGCACAGCAATAAAAAGTCTTACACTTTCTAATTCAATAACTGATATAGAAGAATCAGCATTTTCAGAGTGCCCTAATTTGGAAAGCGTAACAATAGGGAGCGGATTAAAAGAAATTCCGTATCAAATGTTTGCGTATTGCTCTAAGTTAAGAAAAGTAGAAATAAAAGCTCAGCCAACAAAAATATCAAGGTATGCGTTTAGAAGTTGTACAAATTTAACGGATATTAATATTCCAGATTCAATTACGTTATTGGGAGAGCGTGCATTTTTTGAATGTAGTTCACTTAAGACATTAAAACTTGGGAATGGAATTACTAAAATAGATTATGGTGCATTTGAAAGGTGTACAAATCTTACAGCTCTTTATATGCCATATTATCTATCAGAATGGGAAAAGAATTTGGTAGCAGATTGCCCATCACTTACAGCGTATATTTATTCTGATGCAAAAAAAGCAATTCAATGGGCAAAAGAAAATAATGTACGGTATGAATTGATTGGGAAATTTAAACCAAATGCAGTAAGAAATGTAGTGGCAAAATCTTATGGGAAAAATAAGGTCAGGCTTACGTGGAATGAGGCCGCAGGAGCAGATGGTTATATAATTTATGCACAAAAGAATGGAAAATATGGATATGCAGGAATGACAACCAGTGGAACATCGTTTATTGATAAAAAAGCATTAGACACAGACTATAATTTTTATTGGGTATATCCATATATAACAGGTTCAGATGGAAAGAAAGCAATCAATACATCTTGCGGATATGTATATGCAAAAGGAGTTTGTGCAAGTGTCACCAATTTAAAAGCAGCGAATCAAAAAGGTGCTGTGAAACTTACATGGACAAAATCAGCAGATGCTGCCGGGTATTTAATTTATGGAAAAACAGCAAGCGGAAAGTATGGGTATATCGGAATGACATCTAAGACAAGCTATGTTGATAAGAAAGCTTCAAAATCAGAGTATAATTTTTATTGGGTATTCCCATATCATAAGAATTCTGAGGGGAAGAGAGTTGTGGGACAGAAGAGTACGAAGTATGTTTATGGAAAAGCAAAATGATGAAAGATGATAATTAAGCAGGAAAAGTACATTTGCTTAATAGCAGAAAGGGGCGAAGAAAAAGATTGAAAAAATTATGGAAGAGAATGGCGGCTAAGGTATTGTGTTTAACATTATTATTGGGTCAAGTACCTAGTATGGCATATGCAGAGACAATAGATAGTGACATTGGTAACGATAAAACTTTAGTTTGTGTTGATGACGAATATGCTGAGGAGAAAGAAGAGAGTGAAGTGAATAGTACCGTCATAGAAGAGAACGGTGATGAATCTGATGCAGAGATACTACATTCAGGGGTATCAGGAGATTTGGAGTGGCAAATAGATAGCAACGGGAAATTGTCTATTTCTGGAGAGGGAGATTATGCATGTGATTGTAATTATAATGGAATTTATACGCCAGAATGGTGTAAGTATGCACAAGATATTCGCAAGGTAGATCTTAAGGATTTAGATACTTTATCAATGACATCGATGCAAAGTATGTTTGCGTTTTTTAAGAATTTAGAGATATTAAATTTAAGTAACTTTGATACATCCAATGTTAAATGTATGTCCTATATGTTTGAGGGATGCTCAAGTTTAAAGACATTAGATTTAAGTGACTTTGATACATCTAATGTTACGACAATGTACAGAATGTTTGATAGTTGTTCAAGTATAGAAATATTAGATTTAAGTAGATTTAAAACATCAAAAGTTAAGGATATGGCTTGGATGTTTGTGGAGTGTGAAAATTTAAAGATATTAGATTTGAGCAGTTTTGATACATCCAATGTTACTACAATGGACCAAATGTTTGCGGAATG
Source organism: uncultured Mediterraneibacter sp. (assembly GCF_934309415.1). GTDB lineage: Bacteria > Bacillota > Clostridia > Lachnospirales > Lachnospiraceae > Mediterraneibacter. The sequence goes on along the minus strand of NZ_CAKRDI010000005.1, from coordinate 88,209 downwards.
TTCAAGCTTAGAGGCATTAGATTTAAGTAACTTTGATACATCTAATGTTACAAATATGTATAAAATGTTTCAGAGATGCTCAAGCTTAGAGACATTAGATTTAAGTAACTTTGACACATCCCATATTACAGATATGAATTCGATGTTTTCTAGCTGCGGAAGCTTAGAGACATTAGATCTAAGTAGTTTTGATACATCTAATGTTACAAACATGGGATATATGTTTTCTGGATGTATGAATCTAAAGAAATTAAATTTGAGTAATTTTGACACATCTAATGTTACAGGTATGTATATGATGTTCAAGTATTGTTCAAATTTAGAGATATTAGATTTAAGTAATTTCGATACATCTAATGTTACAAGTATGATTTCTATGTTTGATAGTTGCAGAAGTTTAGAGATATTAAATTTAGGCAATTTTGATACATCTAATGTCACAGACATACAATATATGTTTTATGAATGTGTGAATCTAATTTCTAGCATCACTATTTCTGGAAATATTAGTAGTTATAAAGAATGTTTCTATCAATGTTCAACTGAACCAAATTCAAATTTCGAAGTAAAATACGACAAAAATTGTTCAAAAGAACTTGCACAAAAAATTGTAAATACAAGAAGTGAGAAGTCGAATGTATATCTAGAAGAGTCAGATGATGTAGTTAATGCAGAGAAACAAGTTTTATACTTTTCAAAATGGGATGCTGAAAAACAAATTGCTTATTTGGGATCTAGTGACTATTTAGGAAGTGCAGTGACAGATAAGACGGATACTTCGTTTGAAACAAATGTTGATAATTTAGTTGGAAAATATGTTTTAGCTTCTACACAAGATAGAGACGATAATATGGTAGATTCTGATTACTTAATTAGTATTGAACCAGTCGAAAGTATTTATGGAAAAATTACAGAAATTAGTGATTCATCAGTTACAATAAATGAAAAAACATATACTATTTCAGAAAAATGTGAGCTCCCTGCATTTACGGATTTAGAGGGGGAGAAAAGTATTATTCATTTATATGATGATAAAGTTGTTAAAATTGAAAAGTTACAGGTTGGATCAGGAACAGTTGAAGAATGGAATAAAGATACTGGTGAATTAAGTGTAACTTCTAATAATGACAAAAAGACATATAAATTGAGTTATTTTACAGATGGAGAGAATATTACAATTCCGAATTCAGGAAAAGACGTAAGAATTTTATGTGATAGTGAGAATTTATTTTATGAAGCATATGCATACTCTTCGAAATTTACTATAGGAAGAGATAATTTTAGTTTTTCAAATTCAGCAGCAGATTTCCTTAATGATGATGAATTAAAAAAATGGACAAAATGTACAAAAGAAGAGGAAAAAAGAAAAAAATATGCTTCAGAAACAGCCGAGTCAAAAGATTATTTTCCGATTCAGATAACAAAGTCTTCGTATAATAAATTAGTAGATGGACTTGACGAATCACTAAAAGAGGAATTGTATCATAAAACACATTTCGAAAATTGGGGAGGCTCTTGTTATGGAATGAGTGCGGTGATGGCGATACGGTTTATTGAAGAGCCAAGATTACCGATTAAATCGATTTTCCCAGTGGATGTTACAACAACTAACGGTCTTCCTAAAGCTAAAGACTCAGAAAATGTAGAGGATGTAATTAGTTTTTATCAGTTATTATATAATTTCCCGGAGGTTGCTAATGGAGAAATGCAATTGGAGGAGGAGGTAAAAAGTAATTATACAGAGGCTCTAAATCAATTGATTAATGAAATTAGAAAAGAGGATCCGGTTATTGTTGCAATTATGCGTATTGAAAATGGAAAGATTAAAGGGGCACATGCAGTACTTCTTTTAGGAGTACAAGAAGAAACCGATGATTGTTACAAGATAAAAGTCTGTGATCCAAATTATCCGAATTCATTCAAATATATGTTACTCTATAAAAACAAAGCGGCTGATAATAAATGGTTAAGTATTAATTATAATGGAAGTGACAGAGCGGAAAAAGAAGAAGATACATATACAGTATTATATAATTATGTTTCAGGAGTTGAAACAATGGATCTTAAAAATTATTTTGCAGAAACTTCTAAAAGCAGAACAATAGTGAAATACGATAATCCAATGTTGAAAATAGCTTCTGGCACAAAGGTAAAACTCAATGTTAATAATAGTCAATTGGAAATAAATGACGAAACTGTTTTAAATGAAAATATTTATGGTCCGTATCCGGAAATGTCCGATTTAACATCAGAAAAAAATGCTACGACAAGAACATATTTTTTAAAAAATCCAAAGTCCGACAGTAAATATGAGATAGAGATAGAACCAGATTCTGAAGCAGCAGAAATTAGATTAATATTGAATAATCATTCATTTAGTATTTCAACAGATGAAGATATCAGCGTGGATCTTGATGATAAAAGTGGAAAGATCAGTGTTGAAAGTGATAAAGCAGCTAATGTCAGTTTAAAAGTTACAAGCAATGAAATATCTGATGAATGGCAGTATCCAACAGTTGCTTTGGATTTAACGGATACGAAAAATGCTACTATGCAGGTAACGGAAGAGGGCGTTGAATTATCTGGTGATAATTTAAAAAATGCAGAAATTGCTAGCAAAAATGATGATACAGTTAAATCTTCAGAGATTAATACAGATGAGAAAGAAATTACTATCGCAGATAGCGATGGAGATCATTTAGAGATAAATGATAAAGATTCAAAACCAGAGGTAGATGCTGTTACAAATTTAAAAGCAAGCGCCTATGGAAAAAATAAGGTGCGTGTACAGTGGACAAAATCAGCAAATGCAGACGGTTATCTTGTTTATGGAAAACGGAGTTCTAAAGGCAAATATGGTTATATCGGTATGACGACTAAGAACGATTATTATGTAGATAATAAAGCTTTAGATGCAGATTATAATTTCTACTGGGTATATCCGTATAAGCTTGATAACGATGGTAAGAAAATAATCAATACATCATGTAAGTACGTCTATGCAAAAGGAATTTGTGCAGGCGTAACAAATCTGAAAGCAGCGGCAGCAGGAAAGAATAAAGTAAAACTTACATGGACTGCATCAGCAAATGCTGAAGGATATGTGATTTATGGAAGGAAGGACAGTGGAACCTATGGATATATGGGAATGACTTCTAAGACAACATATACGGATTCTAAAGCAGCGGACAATGAATATAATTTCTACTGGGTATATCCATATATGACAGATTCAGCAGGCAAGAGGGCGATTAATACATCATGTAAATATGTCTATGCAAAAGGTGTTTGTACAGCCGTGACCAATCTGAAAGCGACAGGACAGAAAGGTTCTGTAAAACTTACATGGATCAAGTCTCCAGATGCCGATGGCTATTTAATCTATGGAAGGAAAGATAGTGGAACTTATGGATATATGGGAATGACTTCTAAAACAAGCTATATTGATAAGAAAGCCGCAAAGACAGAGTATAATTTCTATTGGGTTTATCCATATCATAAAGGTGCTGATGGTAAAATAATTGTTGGTCAGGGTGGAAAATATGTTTACGGTAAAGCAAAATAGAAAATAGTATTATATATAGAAAGGTCAGTCGTGAAGGACTGGCCTTTTTGAGAAAATAATAATATATATTTTTCTATGGAAATTTGTTGTGAAATTTAAAAGAAGGTATCAAAGATATTGAGTTTCATGGTAATATATAGATAGAATTAGTGCTGGTAATGCTGGCAAAAGCTAAACAGATATATAAATGAAGAAGTATCTGGTAAAAATGATGTAAAGCTGGAAGTAAGGGAGGAAAAGTGTATGGAAAAGAACAAGAAAGTAAGCATCGGAAAAAGAATGGTAATGTGTCTTATGTTGATCCTGGCAATGTCTGTTTTAGTACTTTCAGGCTGTTCCAAGAAAAAGGAAACGAAAACGGAAGAAAAACCCGTGCAGCAAAAGGAAATTAAAAAGCCAGAATCGACTCCAGAAGTAACAAAAGAACCGGAAGAGAAAATCCCGGAAAACCAGAACTTGCTGACAGGTCTTCCAGACCTGACAGACGAAGCTATCGGAAAACGTCCGGTAGCGGTGATGGTGAATAATATTCCGGCAGCCATGCCACAGTATGGAGTAGAGAAGGCAGATATTATTTTTGAGATTCCGGTAGAAGGAGACCAGACTCGTTTTATGGCACTTTATGCAGATTATACGACTGTTCCGAAAATCTGTGCAATTCGAAGCTGCCGATATTATTTTCCGGCATTGTCTCAGGGGTTTGATGCTTTTTATGTAAATTGGGGAATTGATGACAGTATTGCAGAGTATCTGGAAGCTTTGAATCTGGATCAGTATGATGGAATTTACAATGCAGGTGGACTTTTTGGACGTGATACAGATCGTCAGAATCAGGGATATTCTTTAGAGCATACAGGATATTTTGACGGAACAAAATTTGCAGAGGTCGTAAAAAAACAGGGGAAAAGAACAGATCTTGAGGATGATAAGAAAGGTACAGCATTTAAATTTAACGGTTTAAAAGAACAGATAAAACCTTCTGGTGATGCATGTAAGAAAGTAAATATCGATTTTGGAGCACAGTCTGCAATACTGACTTATGATGCAGACAGTAATACTTACAAGAAAGAAAACTGTGGTGAGAAGCAGATTGATGGTAAGACGGGAAATCAGCTTGCATTTACGAATGTTTTTGTATTAGAGACATCGATTTCGGTCAGAGATGATGTGGGACATAAAAAGGTTGACTGGAATGGTGGAGACGATTCTGTCGGATATTATATTTCAAATGGAGCAATGCAGAAGATAAAATGGTATAAGGGAGAAAATGATGAAAAAGACAGACTCCATTTTATGGATGAATCAGGCAATGAATTATCGATCAACCGTGGAAAGAGCTATATTGCTTTTAATTATCCGAATCAGACAAAATTTGAGTAATAAGATTATTTATTACCAGAAAATTATGAAAAGGAATATGTTTTCATATCGGTGAAAGGTACAAAGTAAAGGTATAATAAAAAAGGGTGTTAATGAGATCATTCGCAGTTTGGCTGATCTTATAGCACCCTTTCTTCATCGGTATTTCAGAGAAAAATTATGAAATCTTACTCTTCAATAATCTGTATCTCCAGATAATCAAATTCAATCTCATCCACAAAATTATCCTGATAAAACCGTGCTTTGGCATGGCGTTTAAACTCATTGATCGTAGAGTCCAGCCAGATCGGCTTACTCAGATCGAATTCATAGCAGATCTGATCTAATGCGTTAAATATCTTATGTGTGCGGGTGTCGTCTGTTTCATCACAGATGACAGTATCACGCAGCATTCGGTTATCTTTAAATTCTTTTCCCCACAAACGAAACATAATTGCCTCCTTAAACTTAAATATTCATTGATTCGCAATAAAAATTGAGAATCAGACGTGAATCGAACAGGTTATATTATTTACAGAAATTTATAAATGATAGATGTATTATAGTTGCTGATTTCGGTAATGGATGATTTGCTTGCTTACAAATTCACTGCATCACAAATTCATTGCAGGCAACATCGATATCATAGCATGAATCAAGAATTCGGACAAGCCAATCTTGCGCTGAAAGCGAGAGTCTGCTATAGTAGAGGTGCTGTTCATTCCCAGGTTAATTATTAGGTTAACTGATCTGAACAGCAAAAATGGCATTTGTTTTAAGGGACACAAAAGAAAATAAATGCTAAAGAAACAGATAAACAAGAATCACAGAACAGGAGTGTTTAATATGATCAGAGAGTGTACAGCAGCAGACAGCGCATTACTGGAGGAATATTTAAGTGATGAATCTTATGGAAGAACAGTGCTTTCTTTAATAAAGCAGTATGGATTTGATCATTCTTTCCAGTCAATTTATGCAGATGTAGAAGAGGATAAATGCAAGGGTGTTTATCTCTGTATTCACAAGAATCTGTTATTATATTGCAAGGAAAATCAGGTAGATATTGATTTCCTGGAGAATCTGATTGCAATGCTGGTGCCGGAGATGGTAGCAGGACGTAAAGACAATGTAAATATTGTAAGCTGGCTTCTGACAGATTATCGCCAGGATACTGTAAATAAGATTCCTGAACTTTGCGATGAAGAAGGCAATCCTGTAGAACGTGCGGTAGTATCAGTAGAAGATTCAGCGGAAGATACAGAGTGGGGTGTTCTTCTGAGAGAAGTATAGCAGGAAAGCGAAAGAAACATCGACAAGTGTTAAAGTAAACGATACATCATTGGCTGTAAGTATTGTGACCGTAACAGGATAAGAGAGAATACAGACAGAAAATAATAGAACAATAACAGGAAGGAAGAAGTGATGAAGCGAATATTTATTGATGGCCTCAGCGGAATGGCGCAGGGGCTGTTTGCAACACTGATCATAGGAACGATCATTCAGCAGATTGGTCTTCTGGTTGGTGGAAATTATGGTGATTTGATTTATGTAGTGGGAAAAGTAGCAGCAGGACTGACCGGTGCGGGAATTGGTGTCGGTGTGGCAAGAAAACTGGAAGCGCAGCAGCTTGTGACAGTTTCTGCGGCAGTGGCAGGTATGATTGGTGCATTTGCATCGAAGATACTGGCGGGAACTATTCTGGTAGATGGCAACCTTGTACTTGCAGGACCGGGAGAGCCATTGGGAGCATTTGTAGCAGCATATATTGCAATTGAACTTGGAATTATGATTTCAGGAAAGACAAAACTGGATATCATTTTAACTCCACTGGTATGTATTGGCGTTGGTTCTGTAGTTGGTTTAGTTGCAGGACCTCCGATCTCAAAGTTTATGACATGGCTTGGTTCCCTGATCAATTGGGGAACAGAACAGCAGCCGTTTCTGATGGGAATTGTAGTATCAGTGTTGATGGGAGTTTTCCTGACTCTGCCGATCAGTTCTGCAGCCATCGGAGTGATCCTGAATCTTTCAGGACTGGCAGCAGGTGCAGCTACCGTTGGATGTTGCTGTAATATGATTGGTTTTGCAGTAGCAAGTTACCGTGAAAATAAATTCGGAGGATTTCTGGCACAGGGAATTGGTACTTCTATGCTTCAGATGCCGAATATTGTCAGACATCCGCAGATCTGGATTTCACCAATCCTCTCCAGTGCAATTTTAGGTCCTGTGAGCACGATGCTGCTTCATATGACGAACAATGCAACTGGATCAGGAATGGGAACAGCAGGTCTCGTGGGTCCGCTCATGACCTGGCAGGTAATGATTCAGACAGAGGAGCCAATGATCGTTCTGATTAAGATCATTGTAATCCAGTTTGTGCTTCCTGCAATTCTGACACTTGGAATTTCTGAATTCATGAGAAAGAAAAACTGGATCAAATTTGGTGAGATGAAGCTGGAGCTGTAAATATCTTTAATGTATTAAGATTCAATAAAAAAGCCCGTATTACTGTGACAGCAATACGAAAATATGATATACTGAAGACATATTTAAAAGGTTTGAAAATGCAGCAAAAACAGCAGAAATCCAATTGGTTGCTGCAGAGATAAACCGTTAGAAAACAGTAATGGAGGATGTCCATATGAAAAGTGAACAGCAGATAGAAGCTGCACTTAGAAGCTATGAGGATGTCGATAGTTGGAAGACCGTGATATTTCTTTATAATGCGGCAATGAAAGAAGTCGGCACAAAGCTGGAGATTCTCAATGATGAGTTCCAACATGTACATCAGTATAACCCGATTGAACATATCAAGACAAGAATTAAGACGCCGGAAAGTATCGTGAAAAAATTAAAACGTTACGGCTATGAGACTTCCATCGAGAATATGGTACGGTATGTCAATGATATAGCAGGTGTACGATTGATTTGTTCTTTCACGTCAGATATTTACAGACTGGCAGAGATGATCGGAAATCAGAGCGATTTAAAAGTGCTTTCGATCAAGGATTATATCAAGAATCCGAAAGAAAGCGGATATAAGAGTTATCATATGCTTGTATCGGTTCCGATTTTCCTGTCAGACAGTGTGGTAGATACAAAGGTAGAGATTCAGATCCGAACGATCGCCATGGATTTCTGGGCAAGTCTGGAGCATAAGATTTATTACAAATTTGAAGGAAATGCACCGGAATTTATCAGTCAGGATCTGAAAGAATGTGCAAGAATGGTTTCTGAACTGGATGAGAAGATGCTCTCACTGAATGAGGCGATTCAGGAATGTATCAGCCAGCAGAATAATGAAAAGAATGCACAGAACAGCAATAAAGAGCGGATGGATGGCGTCTGCCGGGATGTAATTGGAAATCAGAGAAATCAAAAGGAACTTCATTTCAAAGAGGATACAACGAAATAAAGCTGGGAAGACCAGGTATGGGGCCGGAGTTCTGTATCTGGTCTTTCTGTTCGGAAAGGAATAAAGATGAAAAACAGAGCAAAAATTTTATTTGTAATATTAAGCGCGGTTTGTCTGCTGTCTGGGTGTGGAAATATTGTAAAAAAGGGAACAAAAGCACTGGAAGCAAAGGAATATGACAATGCTGTGACTGCATTTCAGGAAGCGATAGACAGTGGAAATCAGGATAAAGTGGCAGAAGGCTATCAGGGGCTTGGAATGGCATATTATGAGCAGAAAGAATATGATAAAGCGGAAGAGGCGTTCCAGAATGCGTTGGATCAGGGAGCGAAGCAGACAATTCAGCTTTACAATCTGGCCGGAATTTCTGCCATGCAAAACGCAGATTATGACAAAGCACTGGAATATATTCAGGCAGGACTTGCCCTGAAAGCAGATGCAACAGATCAGTCTGATGAGAAGAAGGTGGACGATTCTGAGAGTGATCTGATCCAGGAGATGAAATACAATGAGATTATCTGCCTGGAGAAAACAGCAGACTGGGATGGAGCAAAATCAAAGATGCTGGAATATCAGGAGAGCTATCCTAATGATACATCAGTGGAGAAAGAAGCTGAATTTTTGCAGACGAGATAGTGATAACACAGGTGAACAATTGAAATTCTGATCTGCGAGAATGAGATAGTTATTTGTGAAATATTCAAGTTATTTTATATCAAGATTAATAGAATCAGGAACGAGATAGAGATGTCTTAAAAATTATTTTTGCAATCTGCATGCCCTGCTTTGTGGCACATATTTTATAGAAAGTATTTTTCAGACATGCTCTAAAGAGTAAAATAGGAGAACAAACTTATGTATAAATTGGATGACGTCAAAGAGCGTGTGATCCTGGTTGGAATCGATACGGACGGTACAGAGTCTGTACAGGATTCTCTGGACGAGCTGGCGGAGCTGGCGAGAACTGCAGGAGCAGAAGTGGCCGGACGGTTGACACAGGTGCGTGACAGTGCACATCCGGGAACTTATATAGGAAGTGGAAAACTTCTTGAATTAAAAGAACTTCTGTGGGAAACAGAAAGTACAGGGATTATCTGTGATGATGAACTGACCAGTGCACAGATTGGAAATCTGGAAGAAGTGCTTTCCTGTAAAGTGGTGGATCGTACGCTTTTAATTCTGGATATTTTTGCTGCAAGAGCGGTATCTGGGGAAGGTAAGATTCAGGTTGAGCTGGCTCAGCTTCGTTACAGAGCGTCCAGACTGGCAGGACTTGGCAAATCCTTGTCCAGACTTGGTGGAGGAATTGGTACAAGAGGACCGGGAGAGAAAAAACTGGAGATGGACAGACGATTGATCCGTGAGAGAATCAGCCGTTTGAAGAAAGAATTGAAAGATGTAGAGAAGCACAGAGAACTGATCCGAAGCCAGAGAGCACAGTCCGGATTGAAAGTGGCTGCACTTGTAGGGTATACTTCAGCAGGAAAGAGCAGCATTGAAAATGCACTGACCGGGGCAGGAATTCTGGAAGATGCCATGCTCTTTTCTACACTGGATACAACAACCAGAGCTCTGACACTGGATAATACACAGGAGATTCTTCTGACAGATACCGTGGGATTTATTAAGAAACTTCCGCATCATCTGGTCGAAGCGTTTAAGAGTACTCTGGAAGAAGCAAAGTATGCGGATATTATCGTACATGTGGTAGATGCATCCAATCCGCAGATGGATTCACAGATGTATGTTGTATATGATACACTTCGTCAGCTTGGAGCCGAAGGAAAGCCGGTTATCACCTTGTTTAATAAGCAGGACAGACTGGAACAGCCGATAATGCACAAAGACTTTCAGGCGGATTATTCCATTGCAGTTTCTGCGAAGACAGGAATGGGACTGGAAGAATTTAAGAAGGATCTTCTGGAAATCATACGAAGAGATCAGATTTATATTGAAAGACTGTATGATTTCGCAGAAGCAGGAAAGATTCAGCTGATCCGCAGTAAAGGACAGCTTCTGTCGGAAGAATATGTGCCGGAGGGCATTGAAATCAAGGCATACGTGCCACAGGATATTTATGGTAAGCTTTAGAGCGTGTCTGAAAAATCATTCCTGCAATCTACATGCCCCACTTTGCGGTATATTTTGTCTTCATTCGGTTGACGTAGCCCGCTACGCCGCCCTCATTCAAACAAAATCTCCCACAAATTGTGACATATATCTTGCAGAAAGCATTTTTAAGACACGCTCTAGCTCAACATCTGTATCTGTCTCTGGATCAGCGTTCCCGCTGCAGTGGAAAGCTGATCCAGTTTTTCGATTCGGGCAAAATCTTTTTCATAGATTTTCCGTGCTCCTTCCGTATTTCCATATGTGCCGTTCAGAATGGCCATAACTTTCACATCTGACTTTCTCAGATTTCTTACTTCAGAAGCGGTATCCTCAATTCCCGTCTTTTCAGCGTAATCTTTTGCAAACAGAATACCATGTTCCAGATCAGCAGGAACTTTATGCTCATCATTTGGGCTGGCATCGGTCAGGATAATCAGAATTTTATTTTTACAGGGACTGTCTTTCATCAGATGACCGATTCCGCGCAATCCGAGTCCGTCCCGGTTCCATCCGGCAGCAAAATATTGAAAAATATTTCCGTTTTTATCTGTATCATGATAAGAGATAAAACGGTGCAGGATCGTATGTCCCCGAAGACTGCAGAAAGAGCTGACCTGTACAGGAACGTTGCAGAGCTGGAGACTGCGGGCGAGAACATAGGCCTGTGCAGCAATCGTTTCCTGATAATCCAGGCAGGAAGCAGAAGCATCCAGCAGTAAGTCAACGGAAAAGTCCGGGCATTCTTCTTCATAACTTTCCCAGAAGACACGGTCATCATCCAGATGCAGTGCACGCCAGAGTTCAGGTACGGCCAGTTTCCCTGTTCTGCCTCTGACCGGAAGCGGCAGTGGAGCGACAAGAATGGCGTTATGGATCTGAGCCGTCAGTTTTCGAATCATGTTCTGATACAGATGCTGACGTTCATGAAAATGCTGTTCATTCTTCTTCTGCTGTCTTCGTGCATCTTTGATAACCTGTAAAATGGCAGGATCTTTCTGCGTATAAGGCTGTTGTTCACCGTTTGTAAAATAGAGCCGGCAGTTCTGATGTGCTCCGGTGCAGAGCAGATGATTTAACTGTTGTTCTTCAGCAGGAGAATACATCGGTTTTCCGAAACAGGATTCGATATAAATCCGGCTTTCCTGCAAAGCGGCAGGAGAATTGGGAAGATTGATTCCGGATTTCCCAATGATGCGATTCCCGGTAGTTGGTTCAGCTCCCTGTCCAATCTGCAAAGTGTCACTGCGAACCATTCTGGTCGGAAGAAAGCGTACAGCAAAGCGATAGAAGATTTTCCAGAGACGATACAGAGTGGTGATTTTATCGGGATGTCCGGTGTAATGAAAATAAGTTTTAAATACAGTGGTAAGCTCTTCAATCAGTTCCAGATCTGTAATATTTTCTGAAAAAGTAAGTGCCTGATATAATTTTTTCTCACGTGGATGGATGAGTCCCGGATCTTTTCCCAGAATTTCACGACACCGGGCTGACTGAAGTGCATAGATCAGACTGTTCTGAGCCATCCACTGTTGTCTGGAACGGCTGTTTTCCTGTTCAAAAAAGTGATGTGCGTATTCGATACGGAGATCTTTTAAAAGAGGACGCTGCATCACTTCGCGCTGAAAAGTACAGTGCTCCAGTGCAAACCAGAGCAGTCCGTCATAAGTTTCGCTGTGCAGTGTATCTTTCAGTGAATGAAGAAACTCATCGAAAGCGGCAGAATGGTACCATTTATGTGCGTATCCAATGATAGAATTTATATAAAAATCCGGAGTACCGTCTTGCCAGAAAGCAAGAAATTCCGGCTCAAAATCATAATTCTGTGCGGCGGTCCATATAAGGTTTTTTGCACGCTTTGCAGGGGAGATTAATTGTCTGTTTAAAGTAGTTATGTTGTTCATGTTCATTCAATTTATTGTACAGTTTATTTGTATTACGTTTAATTTATGGATTCAGATTAGTTTTATTTGCAAAGCTGTTTCTAAGTTATGTCAATAGTATAGGCACTATTGATGTAATTCTACTTTCATATAAAAATTGACTCACTCCCCGTCTTTTTAGAAATCCTGGAAGTGATAATATCTTTAATCAATGTCTGTTCATACACATCAAAGGTTTTGTTTGTCAGACCCATATCCAGTGCTGCATAAGGAGCAAGTCCATTGTGGATCATGCGGACGGCATCCAGAAGGCCTCGGAGATCCAGGACTTTTTCAGTCAGTTCTCCACCCTGACATTTCAACTGAATATCTGTGAAAAGTCCGGCAAACTGTGCTGCAAACGATTTTTTCATATCAGGAAATTCACGAAGCAGAAGTTTCATCAGATTGTCTTCAGTAATCTCCGGCATATGAATGATCACAAAACGGGAAGCCAGAGCTTCGTTCAGATCGCGCGTACCGGCGTAGCCATAATTCATAGTTGCGATAAACCGGGCAGCAGGATGCACGGTGATCGGTTCGTATCCCGGAACATTGATCGTGCGGCGGAAATCAAGGACGGAATGCAGAACAGCCAGAGCTTCATTTCGTGCCATATTGATCTCATCCAGAATGCAGAATCCACCGGTCTTAGCACTCTGATAGACCGGACCCGGACGAAAGACGACTTCATTATTTTTAAATGTGTCTGTTCCGATCATAGAGGTAGAATCCATATTGATATGAAAGGAAACATTATAACAGGGACGGTCAAAAACACAGGCAAGATTTTCAGCCAGAACATTTTTACCGGTTGCCTTGGAGCCGGCAAGCAGCAGGTTTTCTCCACAGAGCAATGCATGGAGTGCTTCTTCCCAGACTTCTTTTCCATAGTAAAGATAACGTAGAGCAGAAGCAGTATTCTGCCCGCTTCCCGGATAAGTATTATGAAATGTCTGGATTTTCTCCAGAAGTTTTGGATCGATTTTTTCTGAACTCAAGTAAGTTAACATAGTCTCATTTCTCCCTGCAAAACATAAATGGATTCTTAACATTTGTCAAAATATTAAAATGTCAGAGGTTTTTTGAAAAGCAATTTCTATAATCTGAAGATGCAACAATAGTTAGTTCTATTAAACTGCTCTTAATTCTATTCCTGTACAGGTAGAAAGTCAATCATGAATAAGTGTTGTTTGTTGTATTGCTTCTTACCTTGTTACTGTTCTTTCCCATATTAATCATTTCAGTGATTGACATGTGGAATACACGTCTAGAAATCATTTTAGATGAATTCTAGACAATATGTTGCATAACATAAAACAATCATTGTTTAAAAGATTAAAATACATCAAGTTAAAAACCAATTTTATAGATCTTTTTTAATCTTTTTATAATTTGTTAATAAATTATCGAAAAAAGCTTGAATAATCGAAAAAAAGTGCTAAACTAAGTGACGTAAAAAAGAGTACACTCTGTAATTGCTCTTTTTGAAACACATGAGAATTGAAATTGATACAGAAATCTGTTCAAAGGGAATGAGAAATTCTTATGTAGAATAATAGTCTAGGAGAGAGGAAACATGGCAACTTTTTTAATCGGTCTTGTAATTCTTCTTGTCGGCGGTTTCTTTTATGGAAGCTTCGTTGAGAGGATTTTCAAGCCAGACGACAGACAGACTCCGGCTGTTAAACTGGAGGACGGCGTAGACTTTGTTCCAATGAATAAATGGAAAAATGCGCTGATTAACTTATTGAATATCGCAGGTACAGGTCCTATTTTCGGACCAATTCAGGGAATTCTGTTCGGACCAATCGCGTTCCTGACAATCCCGATCGGATGTGTAATCAGTGGAGCAACACATGATTACCTGAGCGGAATGATGTCATTAAGACAGAATGGAGCTCAGATGCCAGGAATCATCCATAAGTTCCTTGGTGGCAAAGTATATCAGGTATACAATATTTTCCTTTGTGTCCTGATGCTTCTTGTAGGAGCTGTATTTACATATACACCTGGAGACCTTTTCGCAGGTCAGATATGTGGTATTGAAGGAGTGAATGTATGGACATGGGTAATCTATGCAGTCATCCTTGTATATTATTTGGTAGCAACATTGTTCCCGATCGATAAGATCATCGGAAGAATCTATCCGATCTTCGGAGCAATCCTTCTGCTCTCAGCGGTTGGCGTATTCTTTGGTCTTTTCATTCAGGGATATCAGCTTGATAACATTGATTTCAGTCACGGCATCAAAGGCATCTTTGACGTATATCCATATTTCGCAGATGTTCAGGGAGCAAGCGCACCGGGAACAAAATTCATTCCTGTATTCTTTGTAACTGTAGCATGTGGTATTACATCCGGTTTCCACTCTACACAGTGTACACTGATCGGTCGTTCTGTAAGACACGAAAAAGAAGGAAAGATGACATTCTACGGAACAATGATTCTGGAAGGTCTGATCGCCATGATCTGGGCTGCAGCAGCTATGGGACTTTACAACAGTGGATCTACAGCAGGTGCAACAGGTGCTGTAGGAGAAGTTGCAAAACAGCTCCTCGGACCGGTTGGTGGAATGATCGCAATCCTCGGAGTTATCGTACTTCCGATCACTTCCGGAGATACAGCACTTCGTTCCTGCCGTCTGATGATTGCAGATTACATTCATTATGATCAGAGACAGAAGAAGAACCGTGTAATCCTTACAATCTGCATGTTCGTTCCGGTTATTGCAATTCTTGTATTTGCAAAACTGAATGCAGAAGGATTCAATATCCTGTGGAGATACTTCGCATGGAGTAACCAGACAATCGCTGTTTTTGCATTTGCAGCAATCACAGTGTATCTGATGGCGAAAAAGGGTACTGGAAAATGGGTATTCCTTGTACCGCTTGTTCCGGGAAGTTTCTATATGTTTATCATCAGCTCTTTCATCTTAAGTGCTCAGATCGGATTCAGACTTCCGATGACAATTGCTTATATTCTTGCCGGAGTTCTGACAGTGATCTATTTCTTCGGGGTACATGCTCTCGGAAAGAGATATGCAGCGAAACACGAGGAAGAGTAAAGGGTATTATATTGTAAAATAATTGATGTAAAAGTAAACAGTTAAGGTTTGACAGCCGTTTTCATGTTTTTAAAGTATCATGAAAACGGCTGTTTTTGTATTTCGGAATATATCGTAAGTGAAGCGCACAATTATAGTATATTTTGTCTTCATTCAGTTGACGTAGCCTGCTACGCCGCCCTCATTCAAACAAAATCTCCCACAAATTGTGGCATACATCTTACAGAAAGCATTTTTCAGACACACTCTAGGAAAAGTATAGGAAAATGAAATAAAAGTTTTTAAGAAAATCTTCATAAAATCAGAAGAAAATAGATTGATTTATCCGATAAAATAATTACCGAAAATGAAAGTGTGACAGTTTATTTTTATGTTGGATCAACATGGAAAATAGCAATTTAGTTATTAACAGGAGATCAGGCAGCATACGATAGATTGATTTTAAAGAGAAGGAGGAAATCGGAAAACGGTGGAAAAAGTAATCAGTGTAAAGAATTTATATAAATTATACCGTGTCGGGGATTCTTATGTGCATGCACTAAATGGTGTGGATTTTGAGATATACAAAGGAGAGTTCTGTGCGATTGTGGGAACTTCCGGTTCAGGAAAATCTACACTTCTCAACATGCTGGCAGGATTGGAAAAACCGACTCGCGGCGAAGTCGTGCTCAACGGAGAACACATAGAAAAGATGAACGAGGAGCAGCTGGTCCGGTTCCGTAGGGAGAATGTGGGATTTATCTTTCAGTCATTTAATCTGCTGGGAACACTGGATGCAGTTGAGAATGTAGCCCTTCCGCTTACATTTCGCGGTGTGTCAAGGGATGTAAGATTGAAGAAAGCAAACCATATGCTGGATCTGGTGAAGCTTACAAAATATAAGAAACATCTGCCCAATCAGATGTCGGGAGGTCAGCAGCAGAGAGTCGGAGTGGCTCGTGCGCTGGTGTCAGATCCGAAGATTATTTTTGCAGATGAGCCGACGGGAAATCTGGATTCTCATACGTCTGAAGATGTCATGCATCTGATGCAGCAGATTGTCCGGGAGCAGAACCGGACGCTGGTGATGGTAACGCATGATAATCATCTGGCGGAATATGCGGACCGTGTATTTCATATTATTGACGGAAATATTGTGAAGATAGAAGATAACAGATTGAAGAGACAGGGAGGAACAGCAGAATGAAGTTAAAAAGAGCAGGGGCAGTGCTTCTGGCAGCGGCACTGATCGGAACAACAGCCGTACCGCAGGGAGTATATGCGGAAGAGAATCAGCCGCAGGTTCAGGCAGAAGAGGAGAATGGAGCAGTACAGAAAACACTTTCGCAGATCGTACTCAGCGTGGGTGACGGACAGAGTACTCCGACTTATAAGGCGGGAGAGCAGGCAGAACTTCAGATCAATGTAACGAACAAAGGAAATGTAGATGCCCAGAATGTCAATATTACTCCGGTGATCAATAATACGGATGACTGGCCGTTTGATGTGAGCCAGTTGAATTATGATCATGATCTTGGAACGATCACGGCAGGAAATCAGGGAACTGCCAAATGGGGAGACGGAGATGAGAAGCTGACAGTACGTGACGATGTGTTAGGAAAGTCTTATAAATTGCAGTTCAAGATTTCTTATAATGATGGCGAGAAAAATTATGAACTGGATAAGTATGTCTTTGTAAAAACAGTTGCAAAGGAACAGCCGAAAGATGATACAAAAGATGATGTAAAGGATGATACGAATCAGGGAGAGGACAATCAGAATCAGCAGGATAACAGTGGTAATTCAGATTATTCCGGTGGTTCTTCTTCAGATGCTTCAGGATCTGATGCGTATGATGGAGGCGGAGTTTACAATGGGGATGTCAGTTCATCCGGTGGAAGTTCCAGCTCTACAGATGCCTCTGTTCCACGTGTGATCGTTACAGGATTTGATACGAATCCGGCGAATGTAAAAGCAGGATCTGATTTTACACTGACGATTCATCTGAAAAATACATCTAAGAAAACAGCGGTTTCCAACATGCTGTTCGATCTGCAGGCACCGGCTTCTGGAAGCTCAGATGAGACTGCAGAAGCGCCTGCATTTCTTCCGACTTCAGGCTCCAGTTCCATTTATCTGGACAAGATTGCGGCAAATGGAACGAAAGATATATCTATTAAATTAAATGCGAGAGCGGATCTGATTCAGAAGCCTTACAGTATTACAATGGATATGAAATATGAGGACAGCAGTGCCAATCAGTTTGAAGGAACTTCCAGTCTTGCGATTCCGATCAAGCAGGAGGCAAGATTTGAATTCAGTGATATTACTGTGGCACCGGAGGAGGTCTCTGTAGGAGATGAGGTAAATATTACCTGCAATATTTACAATCTGGGACGTGTGAAAATGTACAATGTAAAGGCAAAGATTCAGGGAGATGCAGTGGACGGACAGGAGCAGTTCCTTGGAAATATTGAATCCGGCGGCACAGGAGCGATTGATACAATTGCAACAGCGACAGCAGAAGCGATGGATGAAAACAACTGTAAGATTGTCCTTTCTTATGAGGATGATGCGGGAAATGTGCAGACAGTGGAAAAAGAATTCACACTGTCTGTGTCAGAAGCAATGGATGCAACGGGAGATTCTGATATGGGCGGAACGGAAGACACACAGACAGGCTCTTCTCCGATCAAGGGAATCATAGCCCTGGTTGCAGTTGTGATTCTGGTGATTGCCGGTACCGTAGTTTATAAAAAGAGAAAGAAAAAGAAAGCAGTAGAAGCCGAAGAGGAGGAATTGTTTGATGAGGTGGAGCGATCTTCTGAGGATGAGCTTAAGTAGTCTGAAGCGGAGAAAATTAAGGACGTTTCTTACCGTACTTGGCGTAATTATTGGTACAGCTTCGATTGTAGTCATGATTTCTCTTGGACTGGGACTTCAGCAGTCTATGTATGAAGAAGTAGCACAGAGTGGAGGAACGACCAGCCTGACAGTGACCGGAAAAGATTCTGGAGGTGGTTCTTATTCCTTCTCGTCAGATTCAGAGAATCAGGAAGCATCAAAGTATATTACAGATGATACGATCAAGAGTCTGAAACAACTGGATCATGTGAAAAGCGCAGATCCGGTGTTGAATATCAGTGCAATTGTTCTGAAAGGGAAATACGAAGGTTATATTGATCTTTATGGTATGACGCAGGAAGCGCTGGAACGAAGAAATCTGAAGCTGGAGCCGGGTGGAACATTGCCGGATCCAAAGAGCGGACAGCTGGAGTTGATTTTCGGTAACCAGGTGCTGATGAATTTCAGCGAGAAGAGTACGGGGATGGGATACTGGGATACCGGCGAGTATCCGGATATTGATCTGATGAATGATCAGATGTTCCTGATTCTGGATACGGATACATATTATAACAGTCAGGACAGTTCTGATTTCGGAAGTAAAGATGCCGGTGGAGATTCTTCCGGTGGAACAACATCCAGTCAGTCGAGGAATGCGAAGAAATATGTGGTACATGGCAGTGGTGTGATTGCGGGCGGAACGGATTCTTACAATACGGATTCCTATTCAGTATTATGCGATCTGACTGTTCTGAAATCTTATCTTCAGAAAGAGTTCCGTGGAAGAGCAATTCCGGGCCAGCCGACGACTGCAAGTGGAAAACCGTACAAAATGTTTGTATATACGCAGGCAAATGTTCAGGCTGATGACATGGAAAATGTAGATGAACTGGCAAATGAGATCCGTGCACTTGGATATAATGTAACGACTAATGTAGAGCTGATTGACAGTATGAAGTCACAGTTTGCCATGGTACAGGCAGTACTTGGCGGAATCGGTGCGGTATCACTTCTTGTAGCCGCCATTGGAATTGCCAATACAATGATGATGTCTATTTATGAACGAACAAAAGAGATTGGAGTTATGAAAGTGATCGGATGCAGTTTGAAGAATATCCGACAGCTGTTTCTGATCGAAGCCGGATTTATCGGTTTCCTTGGAGGTGTTGCGGGAAATCTTCTGAGCGCGTTGATTTCCGGAGTGATCAATATGTTTGTTTCCGGAGACAGTATGGGATTTTCAGGAAATATTTCCTACATTCCGGTCTGGCTTGTGATGCTGTCTATGGCATTTGCGGTGCTGGTAGGAATGCTGGCAGGTTACTTCCCGGCAGTAAGAGCGATGAAATTAAGCCCACTGGCTGCGATTCGAAATGAATAGAACATCCTGTTCTTATAATTGATTTCAGTTGATGGATGAAAAAGCAGCGATTTACACAGTAAATCAGCAGTTTTCGAATGTCAATTAGTATAGTGATTGACATGAATGACAGATGGAGATAAGGTTACTGTTCACACCATATCTAATCACTCCGCTGATTAGATATGAGGATGCGAGTTTTGGCCTGAATGTATCTCGCCCATCGCCGTAGGCGATTTTAAATGGCGAAATACGTTACTGTTTACAGGTTACCTGTGAACAGTAACGAGATAAGTAGCTTCAGATAATAAGAAACACTCAGAAATTTGATATATTAGAGAGATATATCAGAGATTCTGGGTGTTTTTTGATTTAAATTTTTAAATATACTCCATAAAAATAATGAGATGGTGTTGACATACTTATAAAACTAGTGTACTATCTAACTATAGTACTAGAATGCATCTGAAAAATCATTTATGCAATCTGTATGCCACGCTTTACGGTAGATTTCGCCTTTATTCGGTTGACGTAGCCCACTGCGCTGCCCTCATTCGGTCAAAAATCTCCTGCAAATTGTGACACACATCTTACAGAACGTATTTTTAAGGCACATTCTAATACAGAAATAAAAATGGAGGGTTGATATGGAATATAACAATGGAAGTCCAATCTATCTTCAGGTAATCAGAGAGTTAAAGAAGATGATCATACAGGGCGAGTTAAAGCCGGGAAGCAAGATGCCGTCAAACAGGGAACTTGCAGTTCTGTTTAAAGTAAATCAGAATACTGCGGCGCGAATCTACCGGGAGATGGAGATGTTGGGATACTGTTACACAAAACGTGGAATTGGTACATTTGTATCGGAGGATGAGAAGATGTTTCAGGAAATGAAAGAAGAGATGGCGGAAGAACTGCTTCGTAATTTTATGAAAGAGATGCAGGATCTGGGATTTGGAAAAGGTGACATTATTGATCAGATTGCGGATTATAAGGAGGAGACGAGATAATGCTTGAGTGTAGAGGAATTACCAAAAAGTTTGGAACAAAGACAGCGATATCGGATCTGACAGTTACACTGGAGAAAGGAAAGATCTACGGATTGCTGGGAGAGAACGGAAGTGGCAAGACAACCTGGATGAAGATGATCGCAGGACTGTCGAAGCCTACATCCGGCAAGATTCTTTTTGAAGGACATCCGCTTTGTTATGCAGATAAAGAGAAAATTGCATATATGGCAACAGAACCATTCTATTACAACTATATGAATATTAAAGATGTAGAAGAGTATTATCGTGATTTTTTCAAAGATTTTGACGTGACTCGTTTTGAAGAGACCATTGGAAAAATCGGCCTTTCAAAGGACATGAAAGTCCGGGAGCTATCCAGTGGTATGAGTGCAAAGCTGAAAATTGCTGCGACACTGGCAAGAAATGCAGAATTGTGTATGCTGGATGAACCACTGAATGGAATCGACTACAAGGCAAGAGAAGAGATCATCTCACTGATTCTGGAAGAAGCAGATGAAGAAAAAACCATTGTGATGTCTACACATCTAATCGAAGAGATTGAAAGCTTTGTGGAAGATGCATTGTTCATCAAAGGCGGAAAGCTGATCGATGTGATCAATCTGGAAAAAGAAAGAATGAGCAGCGGAAGATCACTGGCAGATATTTATATGCAGCTTATGTAGAAGAAAGATTTTTCAAACAGCTTTAAGACGATTGAAAATGGAGGAGCAGGAAATGGGAAAATTATTAAAATATGAATGGAAAAAGCAGCATACGACCAGAATGCAAATGGGAATTACGCTGGTGATAGGAATACTTTTGTATGGAGCAGGAATATTTTTTGAAAAAGGATGGATGCTGGGAACCAGTCTGGCGTTTTTAGTGCTGGGAGCACCGCTCGTACTGTTTTATATGGGAATTGAAAGTATTGTGATCCTGAACCGGGATCTGAAAACAAAGCAGAGTTATATGCTCTGGATGATTCCGAAATCTGTATGGGAAATCCTTGGAGCGAAATGGATTGCGGAGGTTCTGCAGATGTTCTTTGCATTTGCAGCATATTCCATTGTAGGACTGTTGTGCCTTCTTGGAACAGTACAGTATGCGGGACAGATGGAAGCAATCATTCCATTGATTCAGGACCTTGCAGAGAATATCCTCCAGAGCCCACAGGCCATAGCTACGATCAGCTGGATTTTACTGCTATGTTTTGTAGGCTGGACTATGATTATTATGGCAGGATTTCTTGCAGTGATTCTTTCCAGAACAGTACTGTTGAATTCAAAGGCAGCAGGATTTTTATCCGTGGTTCTTTTCTTTATTATTGTATTTATAGTTGAAAGAATTTATGGATTTAGTTCAAACTATATTTCACTGTATATAAATGGTGACTGCTTTTATGATCTGTGGAGTATCATATATTACATTTTGAGCTGCCTGGGTCTGTTCGGAATCTGTGGATGGCTGGCAGATAAAAAACTGAGTGTATAACAGATAAAAACTGTGGATAATGCATCTCCGTGTTAATTGGTGGATTGATTAACACGGAGATGTTAATTGGGGCTTGAATTGGCATACCCCATATCTGATAGAAAGCATTTCTCAGATGCACTCTAAGTATGAAAAAATGAATAACCCGATGAATTACTTAGGATTCAGAACACATGCCATATCCTCAGGAAGCGGTGCTTCAAAATGCATCTGCTTTCCTGTAATTGGATGGATGAATGACAGCTTCCAGGAATGCAGTGCCTGACGATGAATAGATTCCATATCCGGATTGTACAGGTAGTCCCCGACTAACGGGAAGCCGATGGATTGCATATGTACACGGATCTGATGGGTGCGGCCGGTCTCAAGGATGAGTGAGACAAGGCTGTGCCCGTTTTTTTCATCCACAACTTTATAATGAGTAACAGCACGTTCGCCATGTTCGTAGTCTACTTTTCGCTCTACCATGGAACTGCCTGCCCGGGCAAGCGGTGCATCGATCGTGCCGGATGACGGTGTGACACTGCCACGGACGATTGCCAGATATTCTCTGCAGATTTCATGTCTTACTCCCATGGAAGAGAGAATGCTGGAGCTGACCAGATGCTTTGCAATGACGGTCAGACCGGAGGTATCCCGGTCCAGACGGTTTGTGCAGCGGAAAATAAAGGGTTTCTCCTGTTCCTGATAGTAGTACATCAGCGCATTTGCCAGAGAATTCTCATAATTATTCAGAGAAGGATGAATGGGCATTCCGGCTGGTTTATTGACTACGATCAGATCCTCATCTTCATAAATAATATTTAAAGGAAGTTTTACCGGTGGAATATGTTCAGAAGATTCGTTTTCCTGAATGTGTACGGTCAGCAGATCTCCTTTGGCAAGAGAAGAACGCATATAAGACCAGATTCCGTTGATCAGAATACTTTCCGGCATCTTTTTTAACTGAGTCAGATTCTGATAAGAATATCCTTTATGTCTTAAATACTGTTCTACACGCAGTCCGTCTGCATCTGAGTTGATTCTATATTCTATGGTTCGTTCCATAATAATCTCCGTTTCTGTAGATTTTGAAATCATGTACAGCTGTTTTTTATATTTAAGAGAATAACAGCTTAATTTTCAGTGGTGTATGTAGATTTATCTGTGTCATTGTAAAGTTATTTCAGGCATTGTACTTTTTTATAGTCAGAATCATAGAAAAGTACAATGTTTCCGAGATTTTTATTATATCTCAAATCCACAGATTTTCCTATAATAACATCAACAAGAAAAACAAGAAAAAGTGAATCGGAAAAAGGAGGAACTGATTTATGAAAAAGAAAAAAATTCTTGCAATGATCCTTGTAGCAGCGATGGCAGGCAGTATGATGGCAGGTTGTGGAAGCTCAGGCTCAGGAGATTCCGGCAGTGACAACAGTGGAGACACAAAAGCTGCAACAGGAAAGGTATATTACCTGAATTTCAAACCAGAACAGGCAGACCAGTGGGTAGAACTGGCACAGGAATACACAGATCAGACAGGTGTGCAGGTAGATGTTCAGACAGCAGCATCCGGTACTTATGAGTCACAGCTGAAATCTGAGATGGCAAAAGATGAGGCTCCGACACTGTTCCAGGTAAACGGACCGGTAGGACTAGCTACATGGAAAGATTACTGCTATGATCTTTCAGGCAGTGATGTCTATAAAGATGTTTCATCTGATGATTATGTATTAAAAGATGGAGATGCAGTAGACGGAATTGCATATGTAATCGAGACTTATGGACTGATCTACAACAAAGCGTTACTGAACAAGTATTTTGAATTACCGGATGCATCTGTAAAATCCATCGATGATCTGAACAACTTTGAAGCACTGAAGACAGTTGCAGAAGAGATTCAGGCACACAAAGATGATCTTGGAGTAGAAGGTGCATTTACATCCGCAGGTATGGATTCTTCTTCAGATTGGAGATTCAAAACACACCTTGCAAACCTTCCAATTTACTATGAATACAAAGCAGATGGAATTACATCTACAGATGCGATCAAAGGAACATACCTTGACAATTACAAACAGATCTGGGATCTGTATCTGAATAATTCTACATGTGAACCATCCATGATCTCCTCAAAGACCGGAGAGGATGCAACTTCTGAGTTTGCACTTGGAGAGGCAGTCTTCTATCAGAATGGAACATGGGCATACAACGATATCAAAGACAATGAAGTAGCAGATGAAGACATGGGAATGCTTCCAATCTACATTGGAGTAGACGGAGAAGAAGATCAGGGACTTTGTACAGGATCTGAGAACTACTGGTGTGTAAATAAGAAAGCATCCGAAGAAGACATTCAGGCAACACTCGATTTCATGAAATGGGTTGTTGAGAGCGATGAAGGACGTGAGATGCTGTCTCAGGAAATGGGATTTGTAACACCATTTACAACATTCTCTGATTATCTTCCGGATAACCCGCTTGTAAAAGCAAATGTAGAGTATCAGGAAGCAGGAAAAACAGCAGTAAGCTGGAACTTTACAACAATGCCTTCTGAGAACTGGAAGAATGGCGTAGGCGGAGCACTTCTGAAATACGCTCAGGGAACAGGTTCCTGGGATGATGTGAAGACAGCATTCGTAGACGGATGGGCAACAGAGTATCAGGCAGCCAACGAATAAGAAACGCATCGTCAAAGGCAATTTTAAATAGTAAGGAATGACTTGCTGGCTACAGAGCGTCTGAGAAGTAGGAACGGATATACAGTTTAATCTAAATGCATCTCGCCATCGCCACAGGCGGTTTTAAATGGCGGGATGTATTACTGTTGACAGAGAGTCTGTCAATTGTAATAAAAAGCTGTAGTTCAGATGTATAGGAGAAGTAAAAGATGGAAAAAGCAATAAAAAGATATTTCCCGATTTTTGTACTTCCGACTCTCGTTGCATTTACAATTGGATTTCTGGCACCATTTGCGCTGGGAATTTATCTTTCATTTTGTAAATTCACGACGGTAACGGATGCAAAATTTATTGGATTAAAAAATTATATGAAGATCTTCGGAGACGGTGAATTTTTTCATTCTCTCTGGTATACAGCAGCATTTACGATTGTTACAGTACTTGTGATCAATATACTTGCATTTACAGTAGCAATGCTTCTGACCAAAGGATTTAAAGGAACCAATCTGTTCCGTACTGTGTTCTTTATGCCAAACCTGATTGGTGGAATCGTACTTGGATATGTATGGCAGCTGCTTCTGAATGGTATCCTTGCTTATTTTCAGAAGACACTGACTTATTCAGAAGTCTATGGATTCTGGGGACTGGTGATCTTGATGTGCTGGCAGCAGATTGGTTATATGATGATCATTTATATTTCCGGAATTCAGAACATTCCGGGAGAACTGATCGAGGCGGCCAAGATTGACGGGGCGAACAAAGTACAGCTTTTAAGATATGTGACAATTCCAATGGTAATGCCATCGATCACAATCTGTACGTTCCTGACACTGACAAATGGATTCAAGTTATTTGATCAGAACCTGGCGCTGACCAACGGTGGTCCGGACAAGATGTCTGAGATGCTTGCATTGAATATTTATAACACATTCTACGGAAGAACCGGATGGGAAGGTGTAGGACAGGCGAAAGCAGTCCTTTTCTTCATCCTTGTCGGAGTGATTGCAATGGCTCAGAATAAACTTACTACATCAAAGGAGGTACAGCAGTAATGGAGAAAAAACGTCCAGTAAAGCACGGAGCAATCCTGACAGCGATTTTTGCAGTGCTCAGTGTATTGTATCTGTATCCAATCGTGCTTGTATTTATCAACTCCTTTAAGAAAAAGGTATATATCAGTAAATATCCATTCAAGATCCCGACAGAGAAGATGTTTGTGGGAATCGAAAACTATGTACGTGGTATCAAACAGACAAATCTGATTGAAGCATTTGGATGGAGTTTATTTATCACAATATTTTCTGTAGCAGTGATTATTCTCTGCTGTTCAATGTGTGCATGGTATATTTGCAGAGTAAAGACAAAATTTACAAAACTTCTTTATGTACTCTGTCTGTTTGCCATGGTAGTGCCGTTCCAGATGGAAATGTACACACTTTCCAAGATTGCGAATATGTTAAAAATGGGAAATCCATGGGGACTGATCGTAATCTATTTGGGATTTGGAGCCGGTCTTTCCGTCTTCATGTTTACCGGATTTATGAAATCCATTCCTCTGGAGATTGAGGAAGCGGCAATGATCGATGGCTGTACGCCGATTCAGACATTTTTTAAAGTAGTTCTTCCAATCGCAAAGCCTACATGCGTTACTGTCACAATCCTTCAGGCGATGTGGATCTGGAATGATTACCTTTTGCCTTCTCTTGTGCTGGATCAGAGAAAATATAAAACAGTTCCGATGGCGGTACAGTATTTAAAAGGAGGCTACGGAGCGGTGGACATGGGCGCCATGATGGGAACTCTTGTCCTCGCAATCGTGCCGATCATCATCTTCTATCTGTTCTGTCAGAGATACATCATTGAAGGTGTGGTTGCAGGTGCTGTAAAAGGTTAGAGTTTAGTTACTGAATGCATCTCGCCCATCGTCACAGACGATTCTGAATGGCGAGATGCGTTACTGTTTACCGCTATGCTGTGAACAGTAACAGAGCTTAAGACATTTACTTTACATCACAGTACAGATGCACTAAAATAAAAGAAAATTGTAACTCTGTTTTTTAGGTGTTTAGTTGGTTGATATGTAGAAAACGGGAAAAAGAAGATTTCGAATATAAGAACCAGTAAACAGCAAAAGGCAGGTAACAACAGCAGGCGCAGCTTATCATAGATAAGTGGTGTTCTGCTGTTTTCGGACGTTAAAAGGAATGGGAGAAAAATGCTGACAATATTGATCGTTGATGATGAAAAACTGGAGCGCAAGGGAATTCAGTTTCTTCTGAAAAGAGAAAAAGAAGAATTTCGGATTCTGGAAGCTTCCAATGGAAAGGATGCATTGGGGATACTTGCATCCAATCAGGTGGATCTGCTTTTTTCAGATGTGAAGATGCCTTATATGAACGGACTGGAACTGACCAGTGCGGCAAGAGAATTATATCCGGATCTGGAGATTGTGATCTTCAGCGGATATAATGATTTCTCATATGCCAGAGAAGCACTTCGGTATGGCGTGGTGGATTATGTATTAAAGCCAGTGGATCCGAAAGAATTTCACAAGACATACACCAGGGTACTGGGGCATTTGGAGCAGAAAGCACAGAAGGAAGAAAAGCAGACATTGCAGGGAGATTATCTGAAAAAATATTTCCTGATGAATTATCTGTACAGTGGAAAAACAGCAGATATTCAGAAAATGCTGGAAGTATCGGGGAATACAGATGAGAATCTGAAACGCTGTGCCAGACTGATGCTGGTCAGTGCAGTGAGCGGATTTTTTGAAACAGAAGAGGAACATTTTCTGGAAAATCTCAGGGAACAGATTCAGAGAGAAGTGTATTATCTGAACCTGAATTCGAATGAATCAGTCTTCTTTTTCTATGAACAATATACCGATTATAAGATGCTTGCAGAAAAGATGCACCGCTTTTTCTCTCAGCAGTATAACAGTGAATGTTATTTTGCGGTCAGCAGACCGTTGGAAAATTATACACAGATTCCGGAAGAATTTCATGAGCTGGAACGGCTTCTGGAAGAACAGTTTTACCAGCCGGGGCAGCATATCTTTATGAATGGTGAGGCAGTGGAAGAAACGAATGAAAATCCGGCGGAGGATTCGGAACTGATGGAGCAGATTACGAAGGATATCCAGTATAAAGATCTGGCGCATCTGAGACAGGATTTCTGTAAGCTGGAACAGAAATACAGATGCGACCGTCAGTTTTCAGATATGTATGTCAAGTTTGTATTTTCAGGGATTCTGAAAGAACTTTCAGAACAGACTACGGGACTGGATGAAAAAGTATTTTCTAAAAAAGTGGATCGATTATATCGATGCAGAAATATTCAGGATGTCATTGATATTGTTTCAAACTCTCTGGAGGAATTTGAACGGTGCACGAAAGAGCAGGAAGATGGATTCCGCGAGGAAATCACAAAGGTAAAAAGTTACATTTATCATCATTATTCAGAAAAGACGCTGGGAGTGGAGAGTCTTGCGGCGATGGTATTCCTCTCACCGGGATATCTCAGTACCGTATTTAAGGAAGAAACCGGTATGACATTGAACCGTTTTATCCGTGAGGTAAGGATGAATAAGGCGAAGGAACTTCTGGAGACGACCAATATGAAGATTACAGGAATTGCAAAAGAGATCGGATTTTCCAACAGTTCTTATTTTTGCCGGAGTTTCCGTGAATTTTTCGGAGATACACCGGAGTCCTGTAGGAAAGGAAAAGTGACAGATGAACCGATTGAGACAGTGGTATAGAAATCTGGTTACAGGATACAAAAATCTGAAATATCGTTATAAACTGACACTTCTGATTCTTGTGGCAGGGTTGGTTCCGGTTCTGATCATCACGGTCTATATGCAGTATGGAATGATGCATCAGTTGAAGAAGAATGAGATCAGTAACATGGAAAAGACGTTGAACCAGTCTGTGGAAAGCATTGAAAATCAGGCAAAGATCTATGAAAATCTGGTCAATTATCTTTCCTATTCTCAGGATCTGCGAGGGATTCTGGAACCAGATAAATCTTCTGATTACGAGATGTATCTGAAATATGTGAATGTGGCAGATCCGCTGCTTCAGATGCCGGCAATCTATCATCGGGAGATCGAGGGGATCACGCTGTATTCAGAAACGATCGAGGTGGCTCACGGAGCAGAATTAAGACCTCTTTCGGATGCACAGAGTCAGCAGTGGTATAGCAGACTGGATGACAGTTCCATTATGCAGTGGAGTGTAATCAGAAGTGGGAATCCTGCGATTGTTGCAAGCAGAAAGTTTTATGACAGTGAAGATATCAGCGCAATTCTGGCTATGAAGCTGGAGTATGCCAAGGTGCTGGAAGCATTTTCAAGCCAGCTTACAGAAAATACAGGTGGAATTATCCTGGATGATGAGGGAAATGTAGTGTTTGCTTCAGAGTCAATGGATGAGAAATATCGTCCGGAAAAACCAGAATCTCTGACTTATCTTCAGAAGAATTATACCTGTTCCGTCAGCACGATGGAGAGTACCGGATGGAAATTCTGTATGTACCGTCCAACGAAGATCATTACAGAATCGGCGACAAGACTTGTTCTGCGCAATATTCCGCTTGTGGTGATCAGTGTTGGACTCTTGATTTTATTTGGATATTTCTTTTCTAAAAAGATGGTTTCAGGGCTGGAACGTCTGACGGAAAATATGAACCAGATCCATCTCGGCTTCCGGAAAGTAACGGTCAGCAGTGATTCCAATGATGAGATTGGTGTTCTGATCCGCTCCTTCCGGCGGATGATGGATCAGATGAACCATCTGATCACAGAAGTTTACGAAGGAAAGATCAAGCTTCAGAACAGTGAGATGAAGGCATTACAGGCACAGATCAATCCGCATTTCCTGTATAATTCACTTTCAATTATTAACTGGAAAGCACTGGAAGCAGGAGAGGATGAGATCAGCCGTGTGACACTTGCATTGTCTACTTATTACAGGACAAGCCTGAACCGTGGTGAAACGATGACAACCGTGTCAAAGGAAATTGATAATATCCGGTCTTATCTGAAGATACAGTTGATCATGCATGACCATGAATTTCAGGTGGTAGAAGAGATAGCAGAAGGGCTGGAAGATTATAGTACGCCGAAACTGATTCTTCAGCCACTGGTGGAGAATGCGATTGACCATGGTCTGGATGTATCTGAAAAAGAGGAAAAGATTCTCTGGATCACAGTGCGTGACGAGAAGGAATCAATTTTCTTCGAAGTGCGTGACAACGGAGTGGGAATGGAACAGGAAAAAGCAGAGCAGATTCTTACTTATAAATCTTCAGGATATGGAGTACGCAATGTCTATGAGAGAATCCATGTGCTTTATGGAGAAAAAGGTGAGATGAAAGCAGAGAGTGTTCCGGGAGAAGGAACCCGTGTATATATCAGAATTCCGAAAAAGGCTGAGATGAAAAATGAAAAATAAAAAGAAAATAATAGTGGGAGTGCTGCTTTTGCTCCTGGTCGGAAGTGCAGTTGGATGGAATATCTGGTCTGGAACAGGGCATCTGACAGGAAATTCTGCAGACAAACAGAAAATGGATGAGGAACAGGATGCTGTAAGTGGAGAACAGGAAGCAGAGAATGAGGATTCAGATCATTCAAAGCAGGATGAAAAAACGGGAAAAAGTAAAAACAGTCGAAAGCAGAGCTCGGCAACAAAGTCAGAACAATGGGAAGAGGCAGAGCATACTCCGATGGGAAAATATCCGGAAACTGTGACCTACACGCTTGGAAAAATGTCAGGAGCAGACCATTCTTTCCTCCCGGTAGGAAATACATATGAAAATAATGGGTATACCAGATATCTGAAAAAACAGTTGAATATTCAGAATCAGAATCTCATTGAACTGGAGGATAATGGAGCTTACAATGAAGCAGTGGCCATGGCTATTGCCGATAAGGAGATTCCGGATCTTCTGGTTGTAAATGGAAGAGAGAACCTGATAAATCTGGTAAAAAGTGGAATGATAGAAGATCTCACAACAGTTTATGAAGAGTGTACAACAGATACGATCAAGGAGATGTACGGCAGTTATGGAAGTGCACTGCTGGATTCTGCAAGTGTAGATGGAAAATTGTATGCATTTCCCAATACAGCGATTGATGATGGTGAAATGCTGCTCTGGCTGCGGGATGACTGGATCCGGGAACTTGGGATGGAAGAACCTGAGACAATGGAAGAAGCGATGAAAGTGATCCGTGCATTTGTGGAACATGACATGGCCGGTGACGGGCAGACGATCGGGTTAGCCTGCAGTACAGGAATCTTTGCGGGAACCGGAGATACTTATGGTGTGGATGCTGTCTTTTCAAAATTTGGTGCAGTTCCGCAGAAATGGATTCTGAATGAAGAGAATGAGGTTGTCTATGGTTCACTGACGGATGAAACGAAACAGGCACTTGGTTATCTGCATGAGTTATATGAAGAGGGGATTCTGGATTCGAGATTTCTTCTGAGAAAAACAGAAAATATAGATGAGCTTGTCAGATCAGGACACTGTGGGGCAATCTTTGGCCGCTGGTGGGCACCAAACAATCCGTTAAGTTTTTCTTATGCAGCAGATAAAAATGCGGACTGGAAGCCATATCTGGTTACGGAGAATGAGGGCAGAAAAGTCAGGACCTTTGAATCTTATGATGACTGGATGTATGTGGTTGTCCGGAAAGGATATGAACATCCGGAGATCGTTGGAAAATATGTAAGTACCATCTTTGATTACGCCAGATATACAGACGAGAATGCAACGGAGATCAATGAGTATTTTGCACTGAATGTAGATCCTACGGCTCGTCCGCTGAATATTAATGTGGATTATATAGATGCGCTTTATCGTGCCAGTCAGAATATTCAGGCTGCGCTGGACAAAAAGCTGAGTGTATCGGAGCTGACAGGGCTTGAAAAATCTTATTATGATACGTGTTGTTCTTATCTGAATGGAAATCTTACTACAGCGAATGCCTGGGCGGCATATGCCTCTCGAATTGAAGCAGCGGGACTTTTGGCTGATTCGATAAGAGAACCGCGTCAGGTAGTCTCGATGGGAGAGGAAAATGGTGAGATCCCGCAGGCTTTGCAGGAACTACAGTCGCAGACGTTCCTGCAGATTATTGCAGGAGAGAAACCGGTAGATTATTTCGATACTTTTGTGGTAGAATGGTATGCGAATGGTGGACAGGAACTGACAGACCGGGTGAGAGATGCGTATGAGAAGACGAAAGACTAGAGTGTGTCTGAAAAATCATTCCTGCAGAAGATACGCCATTGCAAATAGCAAATGAGAGGATATAAGCGAAATTATGGACATTAATCAGAGACTGACAGAAGAATTAGATGTGAAACGCTGGCAGATTGATGCGGCAGTGAAATTGATCGATGAAGGCAATACGATTCCATTTATTTCAAGATATAGAAAAGAAGTAACGGGTTCCCTGAACGATGAACAGCTTAGAAAACTGTATGAGAGACTGGTTTATCTGAGAAATCTGGAAGAGAAGAAAGAGCAGGTGATCTCAAGTATCGAAGAACAGGGAAAGCTGACAGAAGAATTGAGGGCGCAGATTCTTGCAGCAGAGACACTGGTTTCTGTGGAGGATCTGTACAGACCTTACAGACCGAAACGCAGAACACGTGCGACAATTGCCAGGGAAAAAGGGCTGGAGCCGCTGGCAGCAATGATCACACTCCAGAAGACAACAGAGCCGTTGGAAAAGATTGCAGAAGAATATGTGTCAGAGGAAAAAGAAGTAAAATCTGCCGCCGATGCAATTGTGGGAGCGATGGATATTATCGCAGAAAGCATTTCGGACAATGCAGATTACAGAAGCTGGATCCGTAATACAACGATGAAAAAGGGAAAACTGATCTCAACAGCGAAGGATCCGGAAGCAGAATCAGTATATGAGATGTACTATGATTTTGAAGAGCCGGCAGCAAAACTTGCAGGACACAGAATTCTGGCACTGAACCGTGGAGAAAAAGAAAAATTCCTGACTGTGAAGATTGAAGCACCGGAAGAGGACATTTTAAGATATCTGGAGCGGAAAGTAATCCGTAATGAAAATCCATATACAACACCTGTTTTAAAGGATACAGTTGCAGACAGTTATAATCGTCTGATCGGACCGGCCATTGAGCGCGAGATCCGGAATGAACTGACGGAAAAAGCAGAGGACGGAGCTATTGAAGTCTTTGGAAAGAACCTCCATCAGCTGCTGATGCAGCCGCCAATCGCAGGAAAAGTAGTGCTTGGCTGGGATCCGGCGTTCCGTACAGGATGTAAACTTGCGGTGGTAGATCAGACTGGAAAAGTGATTGGAACCACTGTAATCTATCCGACTGCACCAACGACACCAAAGAAGATTCAGGCAAGTAAAGATCTGCTTAAAAAGATTATTCCGAAGTACAATATTTCTCTGATTTCGCTTGGAAACGGAACTGCATCCAGAGAGTCTGAGCAGTTCATTGTAGAGCTTTTGAAGGAGATACCGGAGAAAGTACAGTATGTGATCGTGAATGAAGCCGGTGCATCGGTTTATTCTGCAAGCAAGCTGGCCAGTGAAGAATTCCCGAAATTCGATGTGGGTCAGAGAAGTGCTGCTTCGATCGCGAGAAGACTTCAGGATCCGCTGGCAGAGCTGGTTAAGATCGATCCGAAATCCATCGGAGTGGGACAGTATCAGCATGATATGAACCAGAAGAAGCTTGGAGAATCTTTAAGTGGAGTGGTTGAAGACTGTGTAAATAAAGTCGGAGTAGATCTGAATACAGCGTCTGCACCGCTGCTTTCTTACATTTCAGGAATCAGCAGTACGATCGCAAAGAATATTGTGGCTTACCGTGAAGAAAACGGAAGATTTGCGGACAGAAGAGCACTTCTGAAAGTTCCGAAGCTGGGGCCGAAAGCATTTGAACAGTGTGCCGGATTTATGAGAATCCAGGGTGGCACGAATCCGCTGGATGCCACAGGAGTTCACCCGGAATCTTATGAAGCAGCAGAGAAACTGCTGGAGAAACAGGGATACAAAGCAGAGGATGTTACAGGACATAATCTGACAGGTCTTTCCCTGACGATCAAAGACTATAAGAAACTGGCAGAAGAACTTGGAATTGGTGAGATTACATTAAGAGACATTGTAAAAGAGCTTGAAAAGCCGGCACGTGATCCACGAGATGAGATGCCGAAGCCGATTCTCCGTACAGATGTACTTGAGATGAAGGATCTGAAAGAAGGAATGATCCTGAAAGGAACCGTCAGAAATGTCATTGATTTCGGTGTGTTTGTAGATATCGGGGTTCATCAGGACGGTCTGGTGCATATCTCTCAGATTACAGACAAGTTTATCAAGCATCCGCTGGAGGCAGTCAGTGTTGGAGATATTGTTGATGTGAAAGTAATGAGCGTGGATCTGAAGAAAAAAAGGATTCAGTTGACGATGAGAGGATTGGATTAAGGAGGCTTGCAGAAGTGAGCAGTATGATGCTGACTCTGGGTTCTGCAGGTTAGAAAGTCTAGCAAGAACTACATATTATTAAAAACAAAACAGCATTTGGAAAACTCGCTCCGCTTCGGACAGCTTCCAAATGCTGTTTTAACATAATATGCAGTTCTTTAAGACTTTCTAACCCTAGAGTGTGTCTGAAAAATCATTCCTGCAATCTACATGCCCCACTTTGCGGTATATTTTGTCTTCATTCGGTTGACGTAGCCCGCTACGCCGCCCTCATTCAGACAAAATCTCCCACAAATTGTGACATATATCTTGCAGAAAGCATTTTTCAGACACACTCTACAGAACAGTCGCCAGCATCATACTGTCACCTTCTGCAATACGTTAATCCAGTTTATCTTACTTTCAGGGTTGCTGCGTAGAGTCTTGGACCTATGATGACTGCAATGATGATTTTTGCAACATCTCCGGCGAGGTATGGGAGAACTCCGAGTGCAAGAGCTTCGTTGAAGGAGAGGCTCATGAGTTTGGCAAGCCATACAGTTCCGAAGATGTAGCAGACTGCCATACCGATGATCATACCAATGATGGTCGGAACGATTTTTCTGTCAAAATGTTCCATGAAAAATCCCATGATCAGAGCAAGGAAGATGAAGCCGAACAGATAGCCACCTGTAGGTCCTACAAGTTTTCCAAGTCCGCCACTGAAAGCTGAGAAAACTGGAACACCAACTGCTCCGAGCAAGAGATAGATGATAAAGCTGATTGTTGCATCTTTCATTCCCAGGATAAATACGGCAAGAAAGATAGCAAAATTTGTAAGGGAAATCGGTACCGGGCTGAATGGAAGCGGGATGGACAGAGGTCCAAGGATACAGGTAACGGCTGTCATCAGTCCGATCAGTACGATTTTTTTGGTGCGTGCTGTCTGTGCGTTTATGGCAACATTGCCGGATGCGTTGTTTTCTGACATTTTCATAAACTCCTTTATATTAAATCTCTTTTAGTTCTTCGTTAGTATAAAGCATAAAGAATTGATTGTCAACTATAAAATACAAGTTGGTTAACAATTTGCGTTGGTGTTGTTACTGTTCACTCCCAATGTCATTAACTTAAGCTTATTTACAATAAATGAATTATTTTATGAGTCAACTTAAGCGAAAAATACTCTGAAAGAATAAAAGGAATTATCCTCAAAATATAAAACCGTGCATTTAATAGACATATTACTCGAATTGTAGGTACAACAAAAAGACAAAATCAATTTTTAATTGAAATTTGTCTGGAGATGGAATATAGTATGAGTTATGGGTGGTTTGTTAGTGTCGATAACAAAAACTCATTGGAAGTTTAAACCTATGTTGTCGTGGAAAGGTTCTTCCAGGTCTGATTGGCTCAATGTTTTGAGCAATCAGACCCTCTACATTTATTTTGGAGTTTGCCATTTCCAAATTTTTGCTTTACAAATGATATATAAAGTATTATGATAAAAAAAACGAAATCTTCAGGGCAGGGTGTGATTCCCTACCGGCGGTAAAGCCCGCGGGCCGAGAGGCATGATCCGGTGTGATTCCGGAGCCGACAGTATAGTCTGGATGAAAGAAGATGATGGTACAGTTGTTTTAATAGATGAATGTAGTGTCTGAGCTCTGAGATGGTGATCCATTTCAGAGCTTTTTTGGTTAACAGATCATTTGTCAGTTACATGTAACAGATCATTTCCCCTGTAGGTATCCTGCAGGGGTTTTTGTATAACTAAGAAAGAAGGAAGAGAAATGACGGATCAGGAATACATGCTCCGGGCAATCCAGCTTGCAAAAAAAGGAGAAGGATGGACGAATCCGAATCCGATGGTAGGTGCGGTGATCGTAAAAGACGGCCGGATCATCGGGGAAGGTTATCATAAAAAATGCGGAGAACTTCATGCAGAGCGCAATGCGATCGCATCGCTTACAGAATCGGCAGAGGGTGCGACAATCTATGTTACGCTGGAACCATGCTGTCATTATGGCAAGACACCGCCGTGTACGGAAGCGATCATAGAACAGAAGATTAAAAAAGTGGTGATTGGTTCCAGGGATCCGAATCCAAAGGTAGCAGGGAAAGGTGCACAGATATTGCGTGAATCGGGAATTACAGTAGTTCAGGATTTTATGCGGGAAGAATGTGACCGTCTGAACCCGGTGTTCTTTCATTATATTACGACAAAGACACCGTATGTAGTGATGAAATATGCCATGACACTGGATGGGAAAATTGCGACAAAGACAGGTGCATCGAAGTGGATCACAGGAGAACCGGCCAGACAGGAAGTGCAGCATATGCGGCACCGCTATATGGGTATTATGGCAGGTATCGGGACTGTACTTGCGGATGATCCGATGTTGAATGTCCGGGTGGAAGGATGGAAAAGTCCGGTCAGGATAGTATGCGACAGTAGTCTTAGGATACCGCTTGACAGCCAGATCGTAAGAAGTGCAAAAGAGTACCGGACAATCGTGGTTTATGCAGGACGGGAAGAGAACGAAGAAATAACAAAAAAAATAGAACAGTTACATGCGAAAGGCGTAGATACCGTCTGCTGTCCGGATGAAAAAGGTCAGATAGACCTTAAAAAGCTGATGACATATCTTGGAAATAAGGGCATTGACAGCATTCTGCTAGAAGGCGGAGGCACGCTGAATGACAGTGCACTGCGGGCAGGAATAGTAAAAGAGGTACACTGTTTTATCGCACCAAAGTTATTTGGCGGAAAGAACAGTAAGACACCGGTGGAAGGACTCGGCATCGGACTTCCCTCAGAAGCATTGAAACTGAAATGTACGGATATCTGCCGGATCGGTGAAGATATCAGGATAATCTGTCAGGTATGTGGAAAAGAACAGGAGGGGCCATGTTTACAGGAATCGTAGAAGAGAAAGGAACGGTCCGCTATATACAGCTGACCGGAGAGTCAGGGGTTCTGGCAGTCAGGGCGAAGAAGGTATTGGAAAGAACGAAGATCGGTGACAGTATCGCAGTCAATGGAGTGTGTCTGACCGTTACATCACTTCAGCCGGATGGATTTACTGCAGATGTGATGGCAGAGACCATCAGGAGAAGCAGTCTGGGAAGCTGTAAAGCTGGAAGTCAGGTGAATCTGGAACGGGCAATGGCGGCAGACGGAAGATTCGGAGGACATATCGTAAGCGGTCATATTGACGGAACCGGAGTGATCCGCTCTCTGGTCCGGGAGGAGAATGCCGTCTGGGTATCTATCGGAACATCGCCGCAGATATTACATCTGATCGTGGAAAAAGGATCCATCTGTATAGACGGCATCAGTCTGACAGTGGCAAAAGTAGATGAAGAGGGATTTCAGGTATCGGTTATCCCGCATACAGGAGAAGAAACGACGCTTTTGGAAAAAGTGCCGGGCGATCCGGTGAATCTGGAGAATGATGTGATCGGAAAATACGTAGAAAGGCTGTTAGGCCTTGGAAAGAGTGAAGAAGAGAAAAAAGAATCCGGAATTACGATGGAATTTTTGCAGGAATTCGGATTTTAGAACAGGAGGATAAATAGAATGTCACAAAACAATCAGTACAATACAATCGAAGAGGCACTGAGGGATCTGAGGGAAGGAAAGGTTATTCTGGTTACAGATGATCCGGACAGAGAGAACGAAGGAGATCTGGTATGTGCAGCAGAGTTCGCGACACAGGAGAATATTAATTTTATGGCGACTTATGCGAAAGGGCTTATCTGTACACCGATGAGTGCGGAAATTGCAGCAAGGCTTAACTTGCCTCCGATGGTTGCGGAGAATACCGATAATCACAGCACAGCATTTACCGTTGCAGTGGACCATGTTGATACGACGACAGGTATTTCGGCAGCAGAACGTTCCTATACAATCATGAAATGTGTGGATGAAGATGCGAAGCCGGAAGATTTCAGAAGGCCGGGACATGTATTTCCGCTCATTGCCAGAAAAGGTGGAGTCCTGGTGCGGAACGGACACACAGAGGCAACGACTGATCTGATGAGACTGGCTGGATTGAAAGAATGCGGCGTGTGTTGTGAGATTATGAAAGAAGATGGCACAATGATGCGTACACCACAGTTGTGGGAACTTGCAAAAGAGCATAATCTTACATTTATTACGATCCGTGATCTTCAGGATTACATGAGAATCCATGAAAAACATGTAAAAGAAGAGGCGGTTGCAGACCTTCCGACACAGTATGGAGATTTCAGACTTCACGGATATATCAATGATATTACAGGAGAACATCATCTTGCGCTGGTAAAAGGTGATATCGGAGACGGTGAAGATGTACTTTGCAGGGTACATTCGGAGTGCCTGACAGGTGATGCATTTGGTTCCCTTAGATGTGACTGCGGTCTGCAGCTTCAGACAGCAATGCATCAGGTAGAAGCAGAAGGCAGAGGAATCATTCTTTATATGAGACAGGAAGGCAGAGGAATCGGGCTGCTCAATAAGATCAAAGCATATGCACTGCAGGAGCAGGGATATGATACGGTAGAGGCCAATGTAAAGTTAGGATTTGCACCGGATCTCAGAGAGTACTGGATCGGAGCGCAGATATTATCGGATCTCGGAGTGAAGTCATTGAGACTTTTGACCAATAATCCGGACAAAGTCTATGGACTTGGTGGGTTCGGACTGAAGATCAATGAAAGAGTACCGCTGGAGATCCCACCGCAGAAGTATGATCTGAAATATATGAAGACAAAACAGGAAAAGATGGGACACATTTTCAAAGAAATAGAATTATAAAAAGATTTAATGAATGACAGGAGGAAGAAATCATGAGACAGATCAATTTAGTAGAAGGAAAAGTAGTAGCACCTGAGGGAATGAAAGTCGGAATCGTGGCTGCCAGATTCAATGAGATCATTGTGAATAAGTTATTGGGCGGAGCCGTCGACGGGCTGGTAAGACATGGGGTAGAAGAAGAGAACATTACGGCTGCATGGGTACCGGGAGCATTTGAGATTCCGCTGACTGCACAGAAGATGGCACAGTCCGGAAAGTATGATGCAGTCATCTGCGTGGGAGCAGTTATCCGCGGGGATACTTCCCATTATGATCTGGTGTGTAATGAATCGGCCAAAGGAATCGCGCAGGTTGAACTTGCAACAGGAATTCCGGTATTATTCGGAGTGATCACAACAGAGAATATCGAACAGGCTATCGCACGTGCAGGAAGTAAAGCAGGAAATAAAGGATATGACTGTGCATTGTCCGCAATTGAGATGGTAAATCTGATGAAGCAGCTTTAATCAGGTGCAGCCGATGGTGAAAACAATCATTTTTGATTATGATGGAACGATACATAATACTCTTGGAATCTATGAGCCGGCGTTCAGGGAAGCTTATCAGTGGCTGTCAGAACAGAATGTTGTAGAGGAACAGAAGATAGAGACGGCGCAGATCGCAGGCTGGCTGGGCTTAAACAGCAAAGAAATGTGGGATACATTTCTGCCGGAATTAGATCAGAGATACAAAGATCAGGCGAGTGCGATCGTGGGAGATTCCATGGTCAGGCAGATCAGGAAGCACCGGGCAGTGTGGTATCCGGGAGCGGAAGAGATGCTCACAGCTTTGAAGAACAGAGGATATCATCTTGTGATCTTAAGCAACTGTAAGGCGGCATATCGCAAAGTACATTGGGAAGAATTCCGGATGGAAAGATGGTTTGAACGGTTTTATGACTGTGAATCGTATGGTTTCTGCCCTAAGACGGAGATCGTGCAGGAAGTTATCAGGGACTATCCGGGTTCTTATCTGGTGATCGGAGACAGAAGACAGGATTTGGAATGTGCCAAATCCTGTAAAAGTCCGTTTATCGGATGTCTGTATGGTTATGGTGAGAAGGGAGAACTGGATGGGGCAGATTACCTGGTGAAATCCGTAGAAGAGATAGCTAAAATCATATAATAGCGTGAGCCACTGGGGACAGGGTTTGGGTCCCAATAACATTTTTATATGCGATGAATGTATCAGCGGATCAGCTCCCGGTATATAAAACAATTGTTGTTGTAATCATTGTTACACTGCAAAGTCCTGTAGTAAAGAAATATTTTGCAAAACCACAGATGTTTTTGAACTTATTCATTTCTAATGCAGGACTTCTTGTGATTGCAATGGGACAGACAATTGTAATGATTGCAGCGGGAATCGATATTTCAGTAGGTTATGTAACAGCTCTTGTATGTATGGTTCTTGCAAATCAGATGGAGAATCATGGAACAAACGCTTATGTGTTAGATGGATTCCTGGCAGGTCTTGGTGGTTTCTTATTCTGCCTGAACAGCTGTTCAGGATTCGTAGAGCAGGCCAAAGGTCTTGAAATGGATGCGATTTCATCTGCAGTTATCGGAGGAACACTGTTAAGCGGTGGTGTTGGAGCTCCGTTTGGAACATTGTTCGGAGTATTGATCAAAGGAACGATTTCCAGTCTGATTACAACTCAGGGAACACTGTCAAGCTGGTGGGTACGAATTACATTGTCAGCATTGTTGTGCTTCTTCATTGTATTACAGGCAATCTTTGCACATGTGAAAAAGAAAAAATAGTAGTTTGAAGAAAATAGTATAAGAAGAAAAAAGCATGAACTTATACCGGACACAGACTTCTTTTGGATGAGGTATTCCCTGGTGTTTCGGTAAGGGGCATGCTTTTTGCATTCATTCGGTTGACGTAGCCCGCTATGCTGCCCTCATTTAGACAAAATTCCCTGCAAATTGTGACGTATCTTTTACATAAGGCTTTTTGAGACACATTTTGGTTAGAGGAGAGAAATCAATTAAATAGAAATAATCTACAGATAAAGAAATTATAAAGTATGTAATTTACAATATGCAAAAACAGGAAAATAGAGTAGAATGAAAAAATAAAGATATTTTATATCATTAAAGTATGCTTGAAAAGTATTTTTAAGACACGCTATAGGATGAATATAGAAATGATTATAAACTTATGAAGTTTATTACCGGACAAGATTTATTTATGGATAGTAAGAATGAAAGAAAGAGGTTACAATGTTTGGGTATGTAACGATTTGCGAGCCTGAATTAAAGGTAAAAGATCTTAGAAAATATAAGGCGTATTACTGTGGTCTGTGCAGGACTTTGAAAGAGGAATATGGATTTATGGGGCAGATGACTCTGACTTATGATATGACATTTGCTGTCATTTTACTTTCTTCTTTATATGAAAGTATTGCTGAGGTGGAGATGCACAGATGTAAGGTGCATCCAGTGAAGAAACAGCCGATGCTTCGGAATGAGATTACATCTTATGCAGCGGCTATGAATGTGTTGCTGGCATATTATCATATGGAAGACGACTGGCAGGATGACAGAAAAGTAAGCAGTCTGTTGACTAAAAATATGATTCAGGGAAAAGCAAAAAAGATTATTGAACAGTATCCAAAACAGAGTCGTGTGATCAGGGAATCTTTACAGAAACTTTCCGCATGTGAGAAAGAAGAAAGTCAGGATATAGACCGTGCAGCAGGGTGCTTTGGAGAACTGATGGCGGAGATCTTTGTCTACAAAGAGGATATCTGGGCGAAGACGCTTCGGAAAATTGGATTTTATATGGGAAAATTCATTTATATTATGGATGCATACGAAGATCTTTCGGAGGATATAAAGAAGAACCGCTATAATCCGTTGAAAACACTGGCACAACGTGCAGATTATGAATTGCAGATGCAGCAGATTCTGAGGATGATGATTGCAGAGAGTACGGCGAGGTTTGAACAGCTGCCCTGTCTGGTAGATGTGGACATTTTGAGAAATATACTGTATGATGGAGTCTGGAATCGTTATAATCAGATTCAGATGAAGAAAAGTGAGGAACAGAAATCATGAATAAAAGTCCCTATGATGTGTTAGGTGTGGCACCAGGTGCATCAGATGACGAGATAAAGAAAGCATACCGTGAACTGACAAGAAAATATCATCCGGATGCGAATGTGAACAATCCACTTGCAGATCTTGCAGAGGAGAAGTTCAAAGAAGTACAGGAAGCATATGATATTATTATGAAAGAACGCGCGAATGGAGGAAATGCAGGATACTCTTATGGTAATTCTTCCTATGGAAACAGTTCATCCGGTGGCAGTTCTTATTATGGATATGACAATAATTCTTCTTATGGAAACGGAGGTTATGCGGGAGGCCAGTT
Organism: uncultured Mediterraneibacter sp.; assembly: GCF_934309415.1. Classification (GTDB taxonomy): domain Bacteria; phylum Bacillota; class Clostridia; order Lachnospirales; family Lachnospiraceae; genus Mediterraneibacter. The sequence goes on along the minus strand of NZ_CAKRDI010000005.1, from coordinate 45,738 downwards.
AGATCCGAAACTTCAGGCAGCGGCCAATTATATTAATAACCGACGTTATAGAGAAGCACTCAATACGCTGGATCAGGTAAATCAGCGTTCATCTATGTGGTATTATCTGAGCGGATGTGCGAATGCAGGAATTGGAAATAATATCCTTGCAAGAGATCATGCCGCACAGGCAGTAAATATGGAACCAAATAATCTGCAGTATCGTCAGTTGTTGAATCAGCTTGATTTCAGCAGCAGACGGTATCAGAACAGTCCGTACGGCGGCGGTTATGCACCGGGAAGCGGTTCTTCCTGCGGAACAGGTAACCTTTGTTGTGATCTGTGGCTGGCAGATTCACTTTGTGAATGTATGGGAGGAGATTTGTGCGCATGCATGTAAAGGCAAAGACAATGGCATTTGGCGGACTTCTTCTTGCGCTGACAGTAATCTGTATGGCGCTTGGAAGTGTAATTGAGACAAATACATTATTTTTACTTGCGGCAGCTTCTTATTTTACGGGAATTGTAATTCGTGAGTTCGGTCTTAAGACCGGACTTGCTTTTTATCTGGCTGCAGTGATACTGGGTGTGATTCTGGCACCGAATAAATTTTATGTAATTACCTTTGCTGCGATGGGCTTCTATATTCTGGGAAGAGAAGCTGTGTGGTATTGGATGAGCAGGCATCCGGAATGGACACAGAGACAGAAAGTGCTTCTGGCAGCTAAATTTGGACTGTTCAATCTTGTGTACTTGCCAATTGTATTTCTTTTCCAGGAGTTGCTGTTTGCAAAGGCACTTGAAGGAATAATGATTTTAGCAGTGATTGTTGCCGGACAGATTCTGTTTTTGATCTATGATAGGGCATATGATTACGTTCAGAGAGAACTCTGGGGTAAGTTACGTGGGAAATTCGATTTCCTTTTATTCTTATAAAAAAGGAAGAGCCACATCTCTGCGGCTCAAAGGGGGAAAAAGTTTATGAAAAAGTGTTCTTCTTAAGAACAATTATAGTATATAAGAAAGTTGTGAAAAAACTGTGTTCAACTTTTTAATTGATTGTGAATAAAAGTTACTGTTCACTCCCATGTCAATCACTCCGCTGATTGGCATGGAGGATGAACGTATTGTCTTGAATGTATCTCGCCCATCGTCAAAGGCGATTCTAAATGGCGAGATACGTTACTGTAAAAATTTTTCCAAATTAGTGAAACCTATTGAATTATCAGACATAAGATGATAATATCTAATTAAACAGAAAGCACCCACTCCAAAGGTGGATGCTCCGAGTTTAGGTTAATGAATGTCCTTAAGGACACCGCCTATCCTGTGGATCAGACAGGATAGGCATTTTTATTTTCGCTTGTTTCTCTTATCGAGAAAGGCAAGCAACGCTACAATCAAGCTACCAAAGGACATCAACAATGCTAATATCCCAATGAAAATCGAAATGATCTCATAAGCCGTCATCGGCGCCACCTCCCTTCCTATGTATTCCGGTTGCCCGGTATCATAAAACTCGGGAGGCTACCTCTACGCTCCGCTCCGGTCGGCGCTAAACAAGCGTCCCCCGGACGCTTAACGCCCTGTCATGGGTACTTTCCTTAGATAGTATCCTAACATAAGAACTAATGCATCTGCAAGGATAAATAAAAATAATTGATTATCTGTTGTTATTTCAGTTACTGTTCACTCCCATGTCAATCACTCCGCTGATTGGCATGGAGGATGCACGTTTTGTCCTGAATGTATCTCGCCCATCGCCGTAGGCGATTCTAAATGGCGAGATACGTTACTGTTTGCAGGTTACCTGCGAACAGTAATACATAAAGTTTTATTATAATAATAATTTTCAAAAAGAAAGGTTGATTTTTGAAGAAAAGAGAGTTATAATTATAATTATGAAAAGGAATTGATCTTCGGGGTAGGGTGAAAGTCCCAACCGGCGGTATAGTCCGCGACCCGCATGATATGCGGCTGAACTTGGTGACTCTTCTGTGATGGCATTACAGAAAGGGAATTCCGGTACCGACAGTAAAGTCTGGATGAGAGAAGAAATTCAAGTGCCGTAAGAAGCAGAACATACCCCCCGGATGGTGAAAACCTTCCGGGTTTTTTGTTTACACAAACAGTAAGGCAAAGTTTGAACGCTGGCGATTGTAGTAATAACCTGAGAAATTCGTAAATCGTGTTTCTCATAATTTTAAAGATTGTGTAAATGCTTCAACAGCTTGAGAGAATTTCCGGGAAGATTACCTTTTTCAAAAGAACAGATCCGCAGGAGCCTATAAGTATCGTTGATTACAGGGAATATAAGTGTACTGTTTATTTCTTGCCTGTGAATAAGAACAGGTAAGAAGTTTTAAATGACAGAGATAAAAAACGCTTGTTAGTATGTGATACAGAGCAGAAAGGTGAGAAAAGAATGCGGGAAGAAAAAGGAGAGAAAAGAAATGAGTACAGAAACAAAAACAATGTCACAGACACAGATTCAGCCGAAATTAGGAGTAAAAGCAATCGTGCAGATTGGAATGCTGGCAGCAGTTGCAGTAATTTTGATGTTATTTGAACTTCCACTTCCATTTGCACCATCATTTTACAAACTTGATTTCAGTGAGGTGCCGGTACTGGTAGGATGTTTTGCGATGGGACCATTTGCAGGTGCATTAATTGAACTTGTAAAGATTCTTCTGAACTTTGTCATGACAGGAACATCAACAGCAGGAGTTGGAGAGATTGCAAACTTTATCATTGGATGTGCATTTTGTGTACCGGCAGGTCTGATTTACAGAAGTAACAGAACAAGAAAGAACGCTCTGATCGGTATGGTTGCAGGAACAGTTCTTATGGCTGTAATTGGTGGATTTATCAATGCATTTGTACTTCTTCCAACTTACGCAGCAGCATTCGGAATGCCAATTGATGCATTGGTTGGAATGGGAACAGCAGTGAATTCACATATTACAAATCTGACAACATTTGTACTGTTTGCAGTAGTACCGTTTAACATTGTGAAAGGTGTGCTTGTATCCGTAGTAGTTTTCTTGATTTATAAAAAGATCAGTCCGATTTTCAGAATGCATTAGAGTTGTTTTCAGATATAGTTTAAAGTATTTTAAGAAAATAGAAAAATAGAGATGAGGAAAATAGCAGTAAGGCAAACTTAGAAGAGAAGTTGCTCTACTGCTATTTTTGTGTTATGTATTTTACAGAAATTTTTTCGGATATACTCAAGTGTGAAAATAACTACAGAATATATTTGTTTATATGTGGATTTTGCTAAATGAAACAGAGAATTTTTAATTAGGTTGCGAATAAGAATGCCATGATTTATTGGAAAAATGAGGATGAAATAAAAAAGTTGACAAGAATATAAATTTATGTTACTATAGCGCTCGTAACATTTTTGTAATATCTGTAATAAAAAAGAAAATTATTGCATAAATTTAATAAGAGATATGTAAAGGTATTGCAATAAGCTACGAGGAGGAAGTTATGAAATTCAATAAAAATAAACGTATTTTAATGTCAGTGTGTGTAACAGCGGTAAGTACAATGCTTCTGACCGGATTTTCAGGAGTAACATCCGGATCAGAAGCAGCAGCGGTTGACACAGAGGTTACAGAAGCGATTGTGATTGCAGAAGCTGAGAACACAGATAGTTCTGCGGAAACGGAGAAAAATGAGAAAGAAACTCAGAATTCAGCAGAACAGAAAGCTACAAACGCAGAAAATACAGAAGATGTAAATACAGAAGATACGGATACAGAGAATACAAATACAGGATGGAATTCATCAGAGATTGCAGAGCGAGTGCATCTGGCGGCTGTTCAGGATGCCAAAGAAGCAGCAGAACAGGCGAAAAAAGCTTATGAGGCCAAACTGGAGGCAGAGCGCAAAGCAAAGGAAGAAGCAAGACGTAAAGCAGAAGAGGAAGCAAAGAGAATTGCAGAACAGAAAGCTGCTGAGGAGGCTGCACGTCAGGAAGCACTTGCAAGAGTACACGAAGCAGACAGAGAATTGCTTGCTGCACTGATCTTCTGTGAGGCAGGAAACCAGCCTTATGAAGGACAGGTTGCTGTGGGAGCAGTTGTGATGAATCGTGTGAACAGTGGTGTTTATCCGGATTCCATCTCAGATGTAATCTATCAGTCAGGACAGTTTTCACCGGCAATGTCCGGATGGCTGGATTCAGTACGTGCAAGTGGGGGCTATACAGATTCCGCGATGCAGGCGGCAGAAGATGCGCTGGCAGGAAGTAATCCGGTAGGAGACTGCTTATACTTCAGCACAGGTGGATATGGAATGCAGATCGGAGATCATTTCTTCCATTGATTAAATTATTCAAGAATTGGAGATTGCGATACCTGAAAGATGGAACTTATGAAGATATTATCCTTTATTACCATACATTATAAAAAACGGTGAATAACTGCAGGAAAATAGAATAAGACTGTGGATAACACAAAGTGTAGTAAATAAGGCTGCTGGTTACAGGATACTGTGAACAGCAACTGAGTAGTTGCTCAGAAGTAATCTGGCAAATGTTTACTATACAAGATGTGTTATCTACAGTCTTTTTATATTGGAAAAAGACGTTCTCTATTCTAAATACTGTGAAATCCTTTCCCGATAATCTCGCTTGTATTTGAGATCAGGATAAATGCATTCGGATCTTCCTTTTTGATAAAGTTTCTAAGCTGTACAGCCTGTGCACGGTTCAGAGCAGTCAGGATAATATATTTATCCTGTCCGGAATAAGCTCCTTTGGCATGACATACACTGGCACTTCGATTCAGATCATGCACGATGAAATCGCAGATGTTATCAGGGTGATCGCAGACCACGTTAAAATATTTGGACAGGTTCAGACTCTCGATGAAGCTGTCGACCATGAAAGAACGAACCGTCAGTCCGAGGAGTGAATAAAGTCCGGTTTTCACGTCGAAGACAAAGAAGCCTGCTGCAGTAATCAGCACATCAGATGCAAGAAGTGCATGTCCGATATCAAAACTGGAATATTTTTTCAGGATCATTGCGATAATATCTGTTCCACCACTGGATGAACCAATGTTGAATAAAACAGCGGATCCCATTGCGGGAAGAGCGATTGCAAAACAAAGTTCCAGCATAGGCTGATCTGTCGGTGGATGATTCATCGGGCAGACACGTTCCAGAACCGAAAGTGTGACAGAGAGCAGAATACTGCAGTAAGCTGTTTTGGCTGCAAACTTTTTACCAAGTATGATCATTCCGATAATAAGCAGAAGCATGCTGGCAATTAAGTTGAAATCACTGGCAGACATCAGCCCGGTTTTAGCCACCAGTACTGCAAGACCTGTGATTCCACCGAATGTAAAGTTGTTTGTAAATTTAAAGAAATAAGTACCAACAGCCATAAGTAATGTACTGCCGGTCATCAGGAGAAAATGTTTTCCTTTCTCTGCTATGTTTTTTTCTGACATTTTAAAAGAACCCCCAGTTTTCTTTTGGATAAAAATCCCTTTAAATTGTAAACACTGGAATATAAAAAGTCAACGCATTAAGCTATGAAATAAGGGAATACTTTGAGTAAAAAAGTTGTTACTGTTCACATGTAACCTGTAAACAGTAACAAAAAGTTCCAGATTACAGTGAATGTGATCATTAATAAAAAACAGTGCATCCTCAAGCAGGAAGCAGAAGGAGAATGACATGGATCTATATCTTCCGATTAAAGATATATACGCCAGAGAAATCCTTGATTCAGGAGGATATCCGGCAATTGAAGCAGAAGTGCTTGCCGGGGAAGAGATTGTCGGACGTGCTGCGGTGACAGCCGTGAAAAATGGAGAAGGAATACAGAAAACAATTGAAAATATAAACAGTCAGATTGCGCCGGAACTGATCGGGATCAATGTTGCTTCACAGGAAGTGATTGATCAGATTTTATTTCAGAAAGAAGGGGCACTGCCGGTGTCTCTTGCAGCTTCACTTGCAGCAGCAGAGGCGTTGAAACTGCCTCTTTACCGTTATCTGGGAGGAATGCGGGCTGTAAAGCTGCCGGTTCCTGTGATGAATCTGATTCAGGGAGGCACAGAGAATGGAAGTTTTCTTGACTTTAGAGAATTTATGATCGTACCTTCGGGAATTTCAGAATTTCATAATCAGCTTCAGGCAGGGGCAGCCATCTATCATGCATTGAAACAGAAGTTAGAGGAGGATAAAATCAGTGCGAAAAAGGGAGATGAAGGAGGGTTCGTGCTGGTGGAAGAGTCGGTGGAAGAAGTACTTTCGCTTATGAAATACGCGGTAGAACAGGCCGGGTATGAATGTGGCCGGGAGGTACAGTTTGCAGTGGATGCAGGAGCGCACAGATTTTATGACCATACAACAGGAAATTATCATTTACCGGGTGAAGCAAAGAAACAGGGACGAAGGATTGAGAAGAGCAGCGAGGAACTGATTGCATATTATGAGAAACTGACTGCGCAGTATGCAATCTGTTCGTTGGAAAATCCGCTTTCATCTGAAGATGATGAAGGCTGGAAAAAGTTAACGGAAAAACTGGGAGACGAATTATATCTTCTTGGCGGTGGTGAATTCTCAGATGATTCAGTGAAATTACGACAATGGATCAAACAGGAAAAAGGGAACAGTATTCTGATCAGAATGCACCAGAACACGACACTGACGGAACTGTTCCAGACAGTGAAGGAAGCACAAAAGGCAGGGGTGTATCTTTTTGTAGCACATGCGGTAGATGAAACAGAAGACACAGTACTGGCAGATCTTGCAGTTGCGTGTGAAGCTGCACAGATAAGGACAGGGGCGCCATGCAGATCAGAGCGGGTGGCAAAATACAATCGTCTGCTGCGGATTGAAGAAAAGCTGGGAAATGTAATTGTTTCTGAAGTAAAATGAGGTTATAATATTAAGATAAGGATTGAGAGAGTGCAGAGCACGTAGCAATCCGTTATCAAAGTGTCAAAAGTATAAATTTCGTTTGTACTTGTACAAATAAACAATCTATACTTATTGATATGCTGAATAAGGAAAACAAAATATAAAAAGTCTGGAAAGGCAAGGAGAACAAAAGATGAGTACAAAAGTTGAGCAGGCAATGGCATTTCATGACAAAGGATATAACTGTGCACAGGCGGTAGCCTGTTCCTTCTGCGATGAATTTGGCGTAGATCAGGAGACAATGTTCAAGATCTCAGAGGCATTTGGTCTTGGGATGGGAATGATGGACATGTGTGGAGCAGTCACAGGTATGCTGATGGTGATCGGTATGGAAAACAGTGTTGGAAATCTGGATGGAAACAAACCGAGTAAAGGCGATACTTATAAGAAAGCAAGAGAATATGCAGAGAAATTCAAAGAGAAGAACAGCACATTCTACTGCAGAGAACTGAAAGGTGTTGCGACCGGAACTCCACTCGTTCCATGTGCTCAGTGTATTGCGGATGCGGTTGAACTGACAGAACAGTATCTGGCTTCACAGAAAGCAGAATAAAAACAGTGAGTTTTGAACATGCATTTAACCGAATCAAGTAAGTCCCCTGCTTCAATTGCGAAAAGCAATAAGCAGTGGGTGGGGACTTGCTTGTATCAGGAGGAGTGCAAGCTCCTTCTGATAAACTGCGGAGCAGTTATTCGGTTATGAGCAAGTAGCGAAGCGGATTGCGAATATCCGCTTGACAAGATTAGAAAAGCCAGGTTGCCGTTTACAGAAGATACAGAGGATATGTGAATAGCGACAAAGACAGAAAATCGAAATGTAAGAAAAAAGCTCCCACATACAGAATGAATATCCTATATATGGAATTATTCTGTATGTGGGAGCTTTAATTTTGAAAGAAGCATTTTCAAAAACTCTTTAGTGATTTATTCTTTATTTCATTTGTAAATAATACAAAAATCTAGTTCCTTGAGTCGTTACAGATATGGTCTGGAAGGTGTCTCAGGGTAACTTCCCATGGAAATCAGAAGTTGCAGACCTACTTCGCGTGCGGTTAAAACTGCATTTTTCACTCCGTCAGCATCTCCGGTTACTGCAACGATGACTTCATTGGAATGACTTGTCCCGTGGTCGGGAGTCATGTAGGAGATGATTTCCACAGGGGAGGATTTTACTGCAAGGTCTGCCATGACCAGTCCGATGGCTGCCGGTGAACCGCAGAAGAAGCCGAATGGTTTTCCGACGGGTGCGTTGAATGCCAGATTCAGTGCTTTATCTGCACAGGCAGAATAAGTGAATTCCAGATGCCCTGCATCGCTGATATAGACTTCACCGGCATATTTTTCAATGTATTCCAGTGCAATCTGAACTGCACGGCGTACGTCAGACACGCTGTCACCTCCGAAGATGATGAAGCATCCATGTCCGCCCCAGCCTTTCGTGTCACGTGGAAGTTCAATGGAAACAATCTCTGTGTTTGTTGATTTGACGGCTTCGTCTGCTGCATTGATCTGACCGGCGGCACCGGTACGGGAACTGATCAGCCCGAGACTTTTATAAGATTTCTTCAGATTCATCTGTTTTAAAAGAGAGGAATCAACACCCGGGATTACAAGTCCGATTGTGTCCAGTACAGTTGTACCGACAAATTCCGTCAGAGAACAGTCCATAGGGATACTTTTAAGATTATTTACATCGATCATATAAATCCACCATCCATTCCGATAATCTGTCCGGTCATGTAAGCCGGAGCCTCAGCAAGCATCAGAGCAAGTCTGGCAACTTCTTCCGGGGAAGCAAATCTTCCGGAAGGAATTTCATCCATCAGAGCTTCACGTTCTTCCTCATTCAGCCGACCGTTCATTTCTGTATCAATGACACCGCAAGCAATTGCATTGACCGGGATATTGCTTGGTGCCAGTTCCTTGGAGAGAGCTTTTGTCAGTCCGTTAATTCCGGATTTGGTTGCAGAGTATGCCACTTCGCAGGAAGCACCGCAGGTTCCCCACATAGAGGAAATATTGATGATATGTCCTGCTTTCTGTGAGACCATATGTGGAATTGCAGCTCTGCAGCAGTAAAAGGCAGAAGACAGGTTTGTGTTCAGGATAGTCTGCCAGTCTTCATCGGTCATATCAGTCAGAAGTCCGAACCATGCGATTCCTGCATTATTGATCAGTACATCCAGTCCGGCACATTCTTTCAGGATTTCTTCAAATAAATGTCGTACTATATCCGGATCTCCAACATTTCCGGGAAGCAGGGTACATGTTCCGCCCAGAGATAAGATCTCCTGAGCGGTCTCGTTCAGTTTTTCAATGGAATGATTACAATTTAAAAATACATGATAACCGGCTTTTGAAAAAGCGATGGCGCACGCGCGTCCAATGCCGCGGGAAGAACCGGTTACAAGAACAGTTTTTTTATTCATAGAGTAAACCTCGTTCATATAATTTGAATAATGATCATAATAAAACAATATCTTTTTCAAGTATAACATGAACTGCCACTGGTGGAAACCAGATTTGTTAATTTCCCAAAGCACCGCTATAATTACGTTACTGTTCACAGGTAACCTGCAAACAGTAACCAAACAATATCATTTTGGTAGTGTGTTTATGATTGTTATTGCAGAGGTGATGTGCTAAGATTTTATTAGGTAAAAATTGGCATGACAAAAGTGTATTCATAAATAATTGAGATAAAAGCGGAAAGGGGAATAACAGGAACGATGGCAAAAACAAAAGTAATCTGTTTTACAAATAATAAAGGCGGCAGCGGAAAAACAACAACCTGTTCTAATGTAGGTTTTGGTCTGCGGGAACTTGGAAAAAAGGTTCTTATGATTGACGGAGATATGCAGCTGAATCTTTCTCTTTCCCTGTTTGATGAAGATACGGTGCTTGCATTTGCACAGAGCAATAAGAATCTGTACGAAGCAATCAAGAAGCAGGATGATCTGACAGATTATATTGTAAAGACAAAGTATGAAGAGCTGGATCTGATTCCATCTTCTACTTTGATGAGTTCTATTGAGTATGAACTTTTTACAAAATGGCAGAGAGAATATATCTTAAAGAAAAGCCTGAAGAAAATCAGGGAATCAGAAACTTATGATTATATTCTGATTGATGCACCGCCGACTCTTGGCGGTTGGGTGATGAATATTCTGTGTGCTTCAGATTATGTGATTCTTCCGGTGGAAGCTTCTCCGTGGGGATTGTTTGGACTTGGAAATATGTTTGAATTTCTTGATACAGTAGAAGAAATTGCGCCGGAATTGAAGTTTGGCGGAATCGTGATTACGAAAGTTGATGCAAGAAAGAATTATTTTAAACAGACGATCGAGACATTGCGTGAACTGGATGATGTAAAAGTGTTTGATACATATATTCGTGTGGATAGCGGAATTGAGTGGTCACAGGATAATAATATGCCGGTGATCGCATATAAGAAGAGCAGCAGAAGTGCGAAAGAATATATGGAGCTGACGAAGGAAATTGACACGTCTTTGGAGTAGAATATTTGATATCCTGTGACGTACATCTCACAGAAAGCATTTTTCAATGTTTAAAGAAAGGAGGGGCGGAGATGCATCAGGAACTGATACAGGAGCTGGCGGTGATCACAGAAGAAGAACAGAAAATTCTGGATGGAAGACGTGAAATCGATCAGCAGATTTATACCGAAAAGAAAGAAATGATCGTGGACAGCAGCAAACTTTTGAAAAAAGGAAAACTGATTCAGGTCAGACCGCATACCCGTTTTGTGCATTTCCCGCCTCATACACATAATTATATAGAAGTGATTTATATGTGTCAGGGATCGACTACACATATTGTGAACGGAAACAAAGTGATTCTTGAGCAGGGAGATCTGCTGTTTCTGAATCAGAATGCGGTGCAGGAGATTCTCCCGGCAGGAAAAGATGATATAGCGGTAAATTTTATTGTCCTTCCAGAGTTCTTTAATACGGCATTTTCTATGATGGGGGCAGAGGACAATCAGTTGAAAGAATTTCTGGTAGGTGCTTTGTGTGACAGGGATGAGGAAACATCTTATTTATATTTTCATATTGCAGATGTACTGCCGGTACAGAATCTGATCGAAAATATGGTCTGGACCATCTTTTATAATTCCTCCAATAAGCGAAGCTGCAATCAGATTACAATGGGGCTTCTTTTCTTACAGCTTTTAAATTATATGGATAAGATGGAAGCAGGTGGAAGAAAATACGATACGGAAATCATGGCCACCGTATTAAGTTATATAGAAGATCATTACAAAGAAGGAAAACTTTCAGAACTGGCAGAAGAAATGAAAGTAAATATATACTGGCTGAGCAGAGAGATCAAGAAGAAATCCGGAAAAACATATAAAGAACTGCTTCAGGAAAGAAAAATGAAGCAGGCAGTTTACCTTCTTACGAGTTCAGCCCTTCCGGTGACAGATATTATCGAATCGGTAGGATATGATAATACAAGCTATTTTTATCGGAAATTTAAAGAAAAATATGGGATGAGTCCGAAAGAATATCGCAAGAATTCTGTTTAAAGTGAAAAATTTAATGTTAAACTTTTGTAAAACGTCGCATTTTTTGTCGACGTTTTTTTATAATGTAAAAAGTTGCAGACAGAAGAAAAAAGAAAAAAGCGGAGTGATACTCCGAAATGAGACGAGGGAAGATTATGTGGCAGGATGAATTAAAAATCTATTACTCCAATTTGAGTAGAAATCAGAAAAAAGTTGCTGATTTATTCTTTCGGGAAAAAGATAAAGCAGGAAAAATGACGTTAAAAGAATGTGCAGAAAAGGCAGGAGTCGGACAGGCTACTGTATTAAGAATGCTTGAAAAATCAGGATATGGTGGGTGGGCTGAGTTCCAGAAGACAATATGGAAGGAAGAAGGAAGCAGAAAATACAGAAGCCAGGATAAAAGGGAAAATGAAATGAGAACAGAGAATGCAAAGATAAAAAAGTATGCATCTGTATATCATGTGATAGAAAATGATCTGGCTATGATTGAAGACATGACAATGTGTCTGGAAATGTCGAAGCTGGAAGAAGTTGTAAAAATTATTAAGAAAGCAAAATTGATTGATGTATATGGAACGGATAATTCGGCCAATGCTGCAGCAGAACTCTCGGGAAGACTTCTTCATCTTGGACTTGCAAGCAGAAATTATTCAGACCTTTTCTTTCAGAAAATCAGTGCAGGGCATCTGGGAATGAGAGATGTTGCAATAGGATTTTCCAGTTCGGGTTCAACAAAGGCAGTAATCGAGGCGCTGGATTCTGCAAAGAAAGCGGGGGCAGTAACAATAGCGGTAACAGCAGAAGAAGAATCAGATCTGGCAAAAGATGCAGATTATGTTTTTATGACACCGGTCCGACATACAAGTGAAGTGAGCCGGTGGATTTCATCCAGAATTTCTCAAATTGCATTTGTGGATGCTCTGTGTGCTGCAATCTTAGATAGTGACAGAGAAAAGTTTGGAAAGATGCTTACACAATCTGCAAGTGAATTTGAAGAAGATATTGTTCATTGAATGACGGAAGACATAAAAAAGAGAAAGCGGAGTTTTACTCCGAAGTCTCTTTTTTTTACATTTTTTGATGAAAATCGGGTTTACAATTCTTTAACTTGCTTTTGAAGATTTTTTTAAAGAATTTTGTTAGCATTCCAAATGTTCGTTGAACATGGCTGCGTGCTTAGAACGTGTCTGAAAAATATTTTTTTGTAATCTGCATTTTTGCAAAGTGTGTCATGCAGAGTTCAGGAATAATTTTTCGGAAAATGTTCCAGAACGAACACGGAAAGGAAAATTTAATATGGTCAGAAAAGTGTACAGAGATGCTTTTCCAACAATTTTGTCCTATACCATGTCAGGGTTATATAGCGTGATTGATGGGATTTTTGTAGGGAAAGCAACAGGTGATACGGGATTGGCTGCAATTAATATAGCATGGCCTGTACCGGCTGTGATCACGGCTCTTGGGATTGGAATTGGAGCCGGGGGAAGTGTTCTCTATTCCAATTATAAAGGGAAAGGTGATGCGGATTCCTGTCAGAAGATTCTTAATAACACGCTGCTTTGCCTGTTACTTGCCGGTATTCTGATTCTGATTTTGTTTGGCATTACGGAAAGCCGGCTTCTTATGTTATTGGGGGCAGAAGGCAGAGTGTTTAAACAGGCAGAAGGATATGCGGGAATCATCACAGCAGGGGCAATCTTTCAGGTAGCAGCTACTGGGATTCTTCCGATTCTTAGAAATCAGGGACTTTCCATAGAAGCAATGCTTTGTATGATTGCAGGATTCATTACCAATATTGTTGTCAATTATTTGCTGATGTTTCAGTTGGGAATGGGAATCCGGGGTGCTGCAATCGGAACGGTAACGGCACAGATTCTGGTGCTTGTCATCAGTATGCTGATTTTGAGAAAAACAGTACAGATTCACGCGTATCTGAATAAAAGAATTGTGTTTGAAACTGTAAGGATTGGAATGACAGCATTTGGAATTTCCCTGGCACCTACAATTACATTGATCTTTACTAATTTTCAGTGCCTTCGATATGGAGGCGATGCAGCAGTTGCCTGTTATGCAGTTATTTCTTATATTGTTTTTCCAGTTCAATATCTGCTGACAGGGATTGGTGATGGAGTTCAGCCTTTGCTGAGTTATTATAATGGAGCAGGAAGAAAAAAAGAAGTAGATCAGATCAAAAAGATTGCATATATATCAGCAATTGTTCTGGGAATATGTGCGACTGCCGGAGCGATGGTGTCAAGCGCCTGTCTGGCAAAAGGGTTTGGATTATCTGAGAAAGCAGAAAGTTATTTTGGAAAAGGAATGCAGATCAGTGCATGTGCATTTGTACTCATCGGAGTGTCAAGATTTAATTTATCGTCACTGAATGCAACAATGCATACCCGGGCTGCTACGAGTCTGACATACATAGAAAGTCTGGTAATCTCACCGGTATTATTGTTTTTGCTTCCGGCATTGCTTGGAATCAATGGAATCTGGGTATCACTTCCGATAACTGCAGCTATGATGAATCTTCTGTTCCTTCTTTTTAAAGCGGGGATGACAGGAAATAAAAGGATACGAGAGGAAGGTAATTTATGAATGACAAAATAAAATTGAAACGGGTAGGCAGTGTGTGGCTGTTTGTGCTCCCGGCACTGATTCCATTGATCGTTTTCTGGATCTATCCGATTTTGAGATCTTTTTATATCAGTATGACAGACTGGGATTACATGTCCCCGACTTATAATTTTGTGTTTTTAGATAATTTCAGAACGTTGTTTCATGATGCCCGGTTTTATAGTGCACTGACCAACACACTGGTATTTACTTTGGGAACATTGATTCCAACAATTGTTTTAGGATTGCTTCTGGCTTTATTACTCCAGAAATCTTTTAAAGGTAGTGGAATTGTAAAATTTATTTTATTTTCTCCATGGATCACACCAACTGTTGCGATTTCAATTGTGTGGACCTGGATTTATGATCCTGGAACCGGAATTGCGAATACGGTGTTGAATTTTTTTCATCTGCCGGCGCTTCAATGGATCAAAAGCTCCCAGACAGCCATGTTGGCAGTCATTATCGTAACTGTCTGGAAAAGTCTGGGATATGCAATGATCTTTTATCTTTCAGCACTCGAGAAAGTTCCAAAAGAACTTTATGAAGCAAGTGGACTGGACGGTGCAAAAGGATGGCAGAGATTTCGTGATGTAACAATTCCGTGCATCTCACCAACCACTTTTTTCCTGGTAATTATTACAATGGTCACATCTCTTCAGGCATATGATCAGATTCAGATCCTGACACAGGGAGGACCATCCGGAAGTACAAGAACTTTATTGTATATGTATTATCAGCTTGGATTCCAGGAATTTAATATGGGACAGGCAACTGCGGTGGCGGTGATCATGGTGATTATAACTGTTCTTTTATCAGCAGTGCAGTTTACTGCGTCCAAAAAATGGGTTCATTATTAGGAGGAATTTTATTTATGGAAATAAAAATACGAAAGGGACTATGCGGAGCAGGAAAGGCAATTGTATTGTTTATATTCAGTCTGTTTACAGTGTTCCCATTTATATGGATGCTTTTAAGTGCTTTGAAAACAAAACAGGAAATTATGGATGTAAGTGCATTTTTCCCGGAGACCTTTCAGTGGCACAATTTTTATCAGGTAATATTTGAATCACCGCTTTTGAAATATGTGGGAAACAGTTTATTTATATCGGTAGTTACGATTGCAATTCAATTGCTAACAGGAGCGATGATAACCTATGCACTTGTATTTATGAAATTCAAAGGCAGAAATCTGTTATTTATGGTGGTTATGGGAACTTATATGCTTCCGACCGCTGCAACTTATATTCCGAGTTATATTATTCTGTCAAAGATGAATCTTCTGAATACATTTGCAGGATTGATCATTTCAAACTGTGTCAGTATCTTTGGAATATTTTTACTGAGGACTGCTTTTATGCAGGTCCCGACAGGACTGATCGAAGCGGCGAGAATCGATGGAGCCAATCATTGGAAGATCTTATGGAAAGTAGTTTGCCCAATGACCAAATCCTCGTTTATAACATTTGGATTAATGAGTTTTATCAGTTGTTATAACAATTATATGTGGCCATCTCTGATTACGGATGATGACTCTAAAATGATGGTTTCACAGGGACTGAGGAAGTTCTTTATTGAAGGTGGAGCTTATGGTACGGAATGGCCTCTTGTTATGGCAGGAAGTGCATTGATCGTATTACCATTGTTGATCATGTTTGCATTTACGCAAAAATGGTTTATCAATGGAATCGGCGGAGATACGGGTATGAAGGGATAAATGAACCCTCTTACTATAGAAAAGAAAGTAAAAAAGAAGATTTAAAAGGAGATAATTATGAAAAAGAAAGTTGTATCAATACTGTTACTTTGTACAATGGGAGTTTCCCTTATTTCAGGATGCGGAACAGCAAAACAGGCAGAAGCAACAAAGACTGCGGATGGAAAAGTTGAAGTTGATTTCTGGTATTCGGGTGGAAAAACAGCTGTAAATGTTGTACAGGACATTGTAGATGAATTTAATGAATCTCAGGATAAATATGAAGTTAAGACAACAACTCAGGCAGATTATACAGAGACTTATGAAAAACTTCAGGCGGGAATTGCAGGAAATAATGCACCGGACATGGCATTGTTGGATGTGGATAAATCAAGAAATCTTTCTGAGAAAAATCTGATTGAAGATTTAAGCAGTTATGTCGAAGCAGACACAGATTTCAATGCGGATGATTTCCTTCCAGTATTTTATAATCAGGGAAAGGATGAGAATGGTAAATTATTTGCACTGCCAGCTTATGGAACAACACAGGTATTATATTACAATGTGGAAGCATTTAAGAATGCGGGAATTGATCCGGAAAGCATCAAGACCTGGCAGGATCTTGCGGATGCAGCGAAAAAAATGACCAGTACGGATGGATCTTTTATCGGATGGGAGCCGATGTGGGGATATGCGAACCTGGTAGATGCATCTTTAAGTAACGGTGCTTCTCTTCTGAGTGAAGATGGAAAAACGTGTCTTATTAACTCAAAAGAATGGGTAGATGTATGGGAGAGTTTCCGTACATGGATTCATGATGATAAAATTATGAAAGTCAATTCCGGTGGACAGGGATGGGAGTACTGGTATACAACGATTGATGATGTGCTTCAGAATAAAGCCGGTGGTTATACAGGATCCTCAGGAGATCAGGCCGATCTTGATTTTTCCATTGTACAGGCAATGGAGCAGCCGGGATTTAATGATAATGCTTCGGCACCGACAGCAGATGCTCTTCAGCTTGTAATGCTTCAGCAGTCATCCGATGAAGAAAAACAGGGTGCATTTGAATTTATGAAGTATTTTACATCTGCAGAAAGTCAGGCTCAGTGGTCAATGAGTACAGGATATATTCCGGTTCGTGAATCAACACAGGAAGTTCAGGAGTACAAAGACTATACAGAGAAAAATCCGCAGGCTCTGGTACCATTTTCACAGGCAAAACATGGCACATCTGCATTGCTTGATCCAACAGGCGGAAAGATTACCGATGCATTAAAAGTTGCTGCAGATAAAGTGGAACTTGAAAATGTATCTGCACAGGAGGCGCTGGATGAGGCTCAGAAGACAGCACAGGAAGCCCTGGATGCGGTGGCAAAGTAAAAGGTCTGTTTACAGGTTACCTGCGAACAGTGACAATAAAAGTGTAAGAACAGAAAGCAGCATTTGCCGGAGAAAAGAGAATGAGTAAACAAATAAAGTATGAAATCAGTCATCAGAAAGAGCAACTTCACTGGGAATCTATAAAGATTCCCAGTATGACATCCGGTCTTTTGATTCAGGCAGATATACCGGAGAAATGCCGCTGTATGGCATTTATTCTGGTGAAGGATCCGGAAGGAGTCATCAGACTCCAGAAGCTTCTTGGCCATGGAGAACAGAAGCTGGGGATTGGCCTGACAACAAAAGAAACATCTATAGGTGGTGTCCCGGGGAAAATCCAGTCAGGAACATGGCAGATTGGAATCGGGATATTCACGGAATATGTTGCACAGGTCTTAGGAGAAAATGTAGAAGAACTGTGTATTACCATTACGGAAGTACACGAAAATGAGAAAGAGAATACAGTAAAAAAAGCAGAGATACAGGGCGAAATATCGGATCCGGTTCTGGGAGCATGCTGGGTAAAAGAAGGACTGCATATTTCATCGGAGCTTTATGACTGGCAGAAAGTCTATCATGAGGGAGCCAGATGGTATAAAGGAGATTTTCATACACATACACGTTTGTCAGATGGAAAAGAACCGATTACAAATGCGATGAAGAAAGCGGAAGATATGAAGATGGATTTTTATGTGCCTACAGAACACAATCTGATCCATACTGGCTGGTGTGATACGTCTTTATGCATTCTTCCGGGAGTAGAAATAACAACGGATTTTGGACATATGAATCTCTTTGGAATCACGGAATTCCCGGAACGTATTTTGAATATTGTGGCGGATAATGGAAAGAAAAGTAAAGTATCAGGCTATGTAGATGAAATAATCAGTGGAGCAAAAGAAAAAGGCTGGCTTACAAGTATTAATCATCCGTTTCTTACCATCTGGAGCTGGAGATATAAAGATACGTTGCTTGATGAAATTGACTGTCTGGAGATTATAAATGATCCAACATATCCGGATGCGCCACAGGCAAATGATAAAGCGGTTCGTTTTCTTGACGAATTGTGGAATGACGGACATAAAATAATTGGTGTGGGTGGAAGTGATTCACATAATCTGATCGATGAACGCTATGAAGGTGCAACGCTTCCATCTGTTGCAGGAGATCCTGGAACTTATGTATTCTGTGATAAATTAACTCCAGCTCATTTGATGGAAAATGTAAAAGAAGGACATGTCTGCGTGACGAGATTTATTCAGGTAGAACCGCATATTATGTCAGGAGAAAAAGAATATCTTCCGGGTGAGGACCTTGGAGAGGCAAGTGAAATTATTTATCATGCATTGATCAGAGATGTAGAAGAGAAACCATTGGTTTATATGATCAAGAATGGAAGCAAAACAAAATTATCAGTAGAACAAAAACCAGATGGAACTTATGAAATACAGGAATGTATCGCATTAGAGCATGGAAAATGGCAATGGATTCGCCTGGAGATCAGAACTCAGGCAGGAGAGCTGTTGGGCTATGTTAATCCGGTATATCAGGGGAAAAAAGAACCTGAGTATACAACATTCGGCGAAATTGCTGACAGGCTGGATTAGGGATTACCAGGAAGGGCTTCTGCAAAATGTATTTTTGCAATCTGCAGATACACACTAATGAGATAAAAACAGAGAAAAAGGAAACGGATTCATGGTAAAAGGAATCTTATTTGATAAAGACGGGACGTTGATTGATTTTTATGAATTATGGCTGGGAGCAGCAAAATGGGCTGTGCCGCGGATGCTGGAAGAAAATGATATTTCCCGGGAGCTGGAACAATATATTCTTGAAACAATCGGAGTCAGAAATGAATATGTAGATCCGGAGGGAGCTCTTGCATATAAGACATATTTTGAAATAGCAGAAGATATCTGTATCGCATTAAATCAAAAGAATATCCAAATTGAGAGGCACCAGATAAGAGAACAGTTAGAGCGTCTGTTTAGTGAATATGCGCAGAGTGATGTGGCAGTTTATAAAGAAACAGCAGATTTACAGTGGCTGATGAAAGAACTGAAAGTCAGAGGAATCAGAATAGGACTGGCAACAGCAGATACGCCTGTTTCAGCGGAAAGCTGTCTGAAAAAACTTCATATCATGCAATATTTTGATTATATAGGTGCTGATGACGGGAAGAGGAAACCAAAACCGGAAAAAGATATGTTTCAGGAATTTGCCGGTAAATATCAGTTTTTACCATCTGAGATTATGGTTACAGGAGATACATTTAATGATATGCTGTTTGCAAAAAGATGTGGTGGTATTTCAGTAGCTGTACTGAGTGGAGTAAGCAGTAAAAAGGATTTTGAAACATCGTCGGATTATATTTTAAGATCAGTAGGTGAAATCCCGGCGTTATTGGACAAGATAGAAAAGAAAGATTAATTGTAGCAGAGAAGAACGACAGGGCCAGTTAAGGAGGAAGTACTGTGGCAGAAATTCAGTTAAAACATGTATATAAAAATTTTGATGATGGTGTGACAGCGGTCAGTGATTTTGATCTTCAGATAGAAGATAAAGAATTTGTGATCTTCGTCGGACCTTCAGGATGTGGGAAGTCTACAACACTTCGAATGATTGCAGGACTGGAAGAAATCTCTCAGGGAAAGCTTTTTATTGATGGAAAAGAGATGAATCATATTCCGTCCTACGACAGAGATATTGCTATGGTATTTCAGAACTATGCATTATATCCTCATATGACAGTTGCGGAAAATATGGCTTATAGTATGAGAATCAAGGGAGTGCCGAAAAAAGAACGACGGAAAAAAGTAGAAGAAGTCGCAAAAATACTGGGACTGACTCAGGTATTGGAACGTAAACCGGCGGAGCTATCAGGTGGACAGAAACAAAGAGTTGCTATGGGACGGGCGATCGTTCGTCAGCCGAAAGCATTTCTCATGGATGAACCGTTGTCGAATCTGGATGCAAAATTAAGAAATCAGATGCGCGTGGAAATCATGAAGTTATACAGACAGCTGGATACAACATTTATTTATGTAACACATGATCAGACAGAGGCCATGACATTGGGAACGAAAATTGTAGTTATGAAAGAAGGAGAGATTCAGCAGATCGCAACTCCGGAAGAATTATATAATCAGCCTGCCAATTTGTTCGTGGCCGGTTTTATAGGGGTACCTCAGATGAACTTTTTTGAAGGAAAATGTGGTATCGATGACGAAAAGCGTGTGGTTGTCAGAATCGAAGGGAAGACATTTCATGTATCACAGGAACTGGCAGAGAGAATTCGTGAAAAAGAATATATGGGAGAGAATGTGATTGTTGGAATCCGACCAGAAGATATGATGATTCTCCCGGAAAAATCTGAGCAGGGATTAGAGGCAACGGTAAATGTTTACGAAATGCTTGGATCAGAAGCATATGTGTATTTTGACTATAAAGGAGAGAGTAGAGCAATACGCACAAATGCAGATACAAAAATAAGAAAAGGTGACAGAATCAGATATACCTTCAGAGAGGAAGGCATTCATCTGTTTGATTCTTATCATGAAAATCGCATTTAAATATAAATAGCAATATAGACAAAAAAGACTGGTTGTATTTGTATAAAATGCAAGAAAGAACCTCGAATTAAGAATTGAGTGCAAAAAAAGACGTTGTTTTATATAAATGACGTCCTTTTTTTATATAAAATTAAAAATTATAATTAAACCATAGACGAAGAGAAAATAGAACATCACTGAAAAGTCTCTGATTTAAAATTTATTGCGAAACACACTTTTGAAAGAGCGAGGAGACGAAAGACTGACAATACATAAGAAATGATCAGGTACAGGTGAAAAAGATAAGAACAAAAACAAGGAGGAACTTAGAATGGCTACATATTATCTGGCAGTTGATATCGGTGCATCCAGTGGACGTCATATGTTGGCATCCATGGAAGACGGAAAGATGAAACTGGAAGAGGTTTACCGTTTCCCGAATGGAATGGACAACAAGAACGGAACACTTTGCTGGGATGTGGAACGTCTTTTTACAGAGATTAAAAATGGTCTGAAAAAATGTAAGGAACTGGGGAAAATTCCTTCCTATATGGGAATTGATACATGGGGAGTTGACTATGTTCTGCTTGATGAGAAAGATCAGATTCTCGGAGATACAGTAGGCTATCGTGACAGCCGTACAAACGGAATGGACGAAAAAGTATATGAGAAGATTTCACTTTCCGCTTTATATGAAAGAACAGGAATTCAGAAACAGATCTTCAATACAATTTACCAGTTGATGGCAGTGAAGGAGATTCATCCTGAATATCTGGAGCAGGCGAAAGCACTCCTGATGATCCCGGATTATTTCCACTTCCTGTTGACAGGCGTGAAAAAGAATGAATATACAAATGCGACAACAGGACAGCTTGTAAATCCGAGAACAAATGACTGGGATTATGAATTGATCGAGATGCTTGGATACAACAAAGAGATGTTCCGGCCGGTATCTATGCCAGGAACAGTTGTAGGTGAATTTACAGAGGATATTCAGAAAGAAGTCGGATTTAACTGTACAGTAGTTCTTCCGGCGACACATGATACAGGATCTGCAGTGCTTGCAGTTCCAACGAATGATGACAATGCCATTTATATCAGCTCCGGCACATGGTCATTGATGGGAATTGAGAGGAAAGAAGCAGACTGCTCACTGAGAAGTATGCAGGCAAACTTCACAAATGAAGGTGGATATGACCATCGTTTCCGTTTTCTGAAAAATATCATGGGACTCTGGATGATCCAGTCTGTGAAAAAGGAATTTACAGAGGATCTGTCTTTTGCAGAAATCTGCGAGATGGCATCCAAAGAGACGATTCCATCTATCGTAGACTGCAATGATGACTGCTTTCTTGCTCCGAAGAGCATGATTGAAGCTGTAAAGAAATTCTGCCGTGATTCTGAGCAGCAGGTGCCTGAGACAGTGGGCGAGATTGCAGCAGTTATCTATAACAGCCTTGCTAAATGCTATGGAGATACAATTGAAGAAATCGAAGCGCTGACAGGTCAGAAATACTCTACAATTTATGTAGTTGGTGGTGGAGCAAATGCCGGTTATCTGAATGAACTGACTGCCAAATATACAGGAAAGAAAGTTTCAGCAGGTCCTTCCGAAGCGACAGCAATCGGAAATATTACAGTACAGATGCTTCATGACGGTACATTCAAGAGCCTGCCGGAAGCAAGAACATGCATTGGAAAATCATTTGATGTGAAAATGTATGAGTAAAAATTTGTTACTGCTTATAATTTACTGTGAATAAGAGAGTGCAAAAAAAATGAAAACAAACAGTAACGTATCTCGCCATTTAAAATCGCCTTTGGCGATGGG
Source organism: uncultured Mediterraneibacter sp. (assembly GCF_934309415.1). Classification (GTDB taxonomy): domain Bacteria; phylum Bacillota; class Clostridia; order Lachnospirales; family Lachnospiraceae; genus Mediterraneibacter. Next base: position 23,200 of record NZ_CAKRDI010000005.1, on the reverse strand, counting down.
CGAGATACATTCAAGACAATACGTGCATCCTTCATGTCAATCAGCGAAGTGATTGACATGGGAGTGAACAGTAACACAGTAATTATAAAATTAACAATATAACCTTATAAAAAAAGAAACGGAGGATTTATTATGTTAGTAAACACAAAAGCAAAAGTTGGTGTATTTTCCATCGCATTAGGAGCATATCTCCCACAGTTCCCGTCACTGGTACCAGAGTTTGAAGCTCAGTATGAAGCATTCAAGAAGACAATTCCGGATACAGTAGAGATCATCGACGGAGGAATGGTAACTACAAAAGAGCAGTCTATGGAAGCAGGAGATAAATTCCGTGCAGCAGACGTTGACCTTGTATTTCTTCAGATGCTGACTTATGCAACATCTTACAATATGCTTCCTGCAATCCGTGATCTGAATGTCCCGATTGTACTTGTAAACGTTCAGAAATTAAAAGCACTGGATTACGATCATACAGACATTGCTTCCTGGCTTGGAGAAGGATATGCATGTGGTGCTGTAGGTGAGGCTGTTGCTGACCTCGAGAGAGCTGGTAAGAGACATGCCGTAATTACAGGTGTAGTAGAAGGCGGAGATCCGGCAGTTCAGGCTGAGATTGAAGATTGGTGTAAAGCTGCTCAGGTAAGAAGAAGATTCCGTGATACAAACATCGCACAGATCGGAAGACCATATCCGGGTATGATGGATCTTTATATTGATGAGACAAACCTTTATAATAGAATGTTCCTTTATACAAAACAGTTTGACTGGGAGAAGATGTGGGCAATCGCTGATGATATCACAGATGAAGAAGCAATCCGCGCAAAAGCTCAGGATATCCTTGATACATTTGATATCGAAGGCGGCGGAACAATCGAAAAAGTATGGGATATGGCAAAATATGTTGTAGCTTTTGAGCAGTGGGTAAAAGATGAGCATCTTGGAATGATCGCGTCTCACTATGACGGATTTGCTCAGGGTAAGGCAGGTGTCCTTGACAGTATGCTGATCCCGGCATTCTCCATGCTGATCAAACAGGGAACAGCATGTGCCGTCGAAGGAGATATGAAAGTTGCTATGGCGATGAGTATCTTAAAGACAATTTCAGGAACAGGACAGCTTTCTGAGATGTATTCCATCGACTTTAACGATGATATCTGCATCATTGGACACAGTGGATCAGGAGATGCTGATATTTCTGACAAGAAACCAACAATGAAGATTGTAAAAGTATTCCATGGTAAGACAGGTGGCGGATATCTGACACAGTTCTATCCATATACAGGACCGGTTACATATCTTGCAATCACACAGGATGCTGACGGACGCTTCAAGTTTGTAGTAGCTGAAGGTGTGAACGAAGAAGGAAAGATCCTTTCCTTTGGAGATACAAATATGAGAACACGTTTCTCCTGCGGAGCAAGAGAATTTGTAAATCGCTGGAGTGAAGCAGGCCCGACACATCATATGGCAGCTGCAACAGGAAGACATATCGATACAATCCTGAAAGTAGCAAAGATCTTCAATGTACCGGTTGATATTGTAACAAGATAATCGAATAAAAGAGTTATTTTTATCTACTGTATTGTAGAAAAAAAGGTTAAAAAAAGTTGCCTGGTGGGTGTTTATCTGTCAGGCAATTTTTTTCGCTGAAAACCAAAGGAATGGCAAGATAATATAGGAGATATTTTTATTGTCATAAATAGAATAGAGGTACAAAAAATGCTATTGAAATTTGTATCAAAATATGCTATTATGTGTGAAAGCATATTTTCTAAAATTATCTAATTTCTATAAAGATTTCATTACAGGCAAGATGGCAGCCTGTCCTATCAGAAAAATCATGCTTTGAATATCCAATATTAGACAAAAGCAGGAGTTTTCGGATGGGGAGAGGACTTCTGAAATATCGTACAAGGAGGACTCTGGATGAAACGAAAGAAAGAACCATTGTCAGAAGATCAGATTGTAGAAAAACAGATGCTACAGTGGCACCCTGCATTTTATGCGGATCTACAGATTGAATTAAAAGAGGAGCAGAGAAAATTGGAATTTAAGAATGAGTATCAGCTGGGATCAAAACCCATGGCGATCGATGTTCTGGTGGTCAAGAAGACAACGGAAGAACCGATTTATAAAAATATCGGACGAATATTTCGTAAATATAATGTAATCGAATATAAATCTCCGACAGACTCTCTTTCTATAGATGATTTTTATAAAGTGTATGGTTACACTTGTTTTTATAAAGCAGATACTGGAAATGCAGACGAAATTTCAATACAGGATCTGACGATTACATTTGTATCAAAACGTTATCCAAGAAATCTGATAAAACATCTGCAGGAAATTCGGAAGTACAAGATTGAAAATCCGGAAGAAGGAATTTATTATGTAATTGGAGATATTATCCCTATACAGATTCTTGTTACAGGCAGAATGTCTCCAAAGAAGAATTTGTGGCTGTATAGTTTAACAGATTCATTGAATGAAGCAGATGTGAGAAGAAAGCTTATTGATGATTATAAAGAGAATAAAGAAAATCATTTATATCAGTCAGCAATGGAGATAATAGTTAAGGCAAATGAGACTCAGTTTAAGGAGGAAAAAAGTGGTATGTGTAATGCATTATTGGATTTGATGAAAGAAGAGATAGATGAAATTGTTGAGGAAAAATCAAAGGAAAGAATGCAGCAAGGACTGTTACAAGGTGAGAAAAATGGAGAAAACAGAATCAATCAGTTAATCCTTAAATTGTCTGAATTGGGACGTGAGAATGAAATTGTAAAGGCGGCGGCAAATAAGGAATATCAGGAAAAATTATTGAAAGAATTTGGATTGTAACTATAAATGAAGAAACTCCGACTTTAAGTCTACATAGAAGTAGAATATTAAAGTCGGAGTTTTTGACAAAACTAAACTGTTCGATTCTTACAAAAATCAATTCAACACTTTCTTAAAACTAATCCTGAAATAAATAATCTCCGCAATCGCCGTAAGACTCCATGAAAAGATATACAGCAGATACAGTGACGGAATTGTATGGAAATAAGCAAATACAGTGTATACCCATATAACACGGAATACACAGGACCCCATGATTACGATCACGGTAGGAGTAATACTTTTTCCAATTCCCCTTGAGGCTGCAATGGTACAGTCCATGAAAGCACTGAACGCATAGGAGAATCCCATAATTCTGATTCGATGCATCCCGGCAGCAATCACAGCGGCTTCTGTTGCAAATAAGGACAGAAACTGCCTTCCGAAAAAGAAAAGTGATCCACCAAGCAGGGCACCGGCGCAGAAAGAATAAGTCAGTGCTACGTGATAACTCTTCAACATTCGCTTTTTATTTCTGGCACCCCAGTTCTGACTCATGAAACTGGAACATGCTACGTGGAAAGCAAACATAACATTGTAGATCAGATTGTCTGCGTTAGCAGCAGCAGAATTCCCGGAAACCATAATGGCATCAAATGAATTCACACCCGCCTGAACAAACAGGTTCGCAAGCGCGAAAATCGCATTCTGCAGTCCGGAAGGCACTCCAAGAAAAAGAACGCCCTTTCCACATTGACGGTTATAGTGCATTTTACGGAAGGACACTTTGCATTCATCTGTTCTGCGAAGCAGATGAATCAGGATCAGCGCACCGGATACATACTGAGCAATTGCGCTGGCAGCGGCAACACCGACAGCCGCCATGTGAAATACAATAACAAAAATCAGATTCAGGATCACATTGAGTACACCGGCGATCGTAAGATAAATCAGCGGGCGCTTAGTATCTCCGCGGGCGCTGAGAACTCCGTTACCAAAGTTATAGATCGCATTGGCAGGCATACCCAGTGCAAAAACTTTCATATAAAGGATCGCCTGATCAATCAGTTCAGGTTTGGTATTCATAAGAGAAAGCATCATCTCTGCAAAAAACAGACAGATCAGGCAAACCAGAATACCGGCAATCGCACAGATGATAAAAGCGGAATGGACAGTATCCTTTGTAGCTTTTTTATCACCGGCGCCAAGCGTGTGTGCGACCTGAACATTAACACCACTTCCAAGACCAATCAGAAGTCCTGTAAATAATGCGACAAGCAAAGTAGTAGAACCAACAGAACCGAGTGCTTTGTAGTCGGCGAAACGCCCTACAACAGCTACGTCACTGAGGTTGAACATGACTTCAAGAATCTGAGAAAACATCAGTGGAACACTAAATCGAAAGATATTTTTCCACAAGGATCCCTCAGTCATTTGAATTGCATTCTTCTTTTGTATTATTTCGTTACTCATAGATAATTCCCCTAAAAATTCTCGTTTAATACATAAAAAAAACAGCTGATGAAATGCTGTTATGAGATAAAACATACATCTGCCGTGTTAATCAGCGAAGTGTCTGATATGGGAGTGAACAGTAACTATAGTTACTGCTCACAGGTAACCTTCAAACATTTCCAAGAAATCCCATAAACTTACGAACTGAGTAATTCAGAATCAGATCATCCGGAACCTCAGCAAGCTTTGCCAGTTCCTCTGCATAACGGAAATCTCCCACATGTTTTGTCCCGTGACTGTCGCTGGAAAACAGGACCGGATAATTGAAGTGTTTGGAAAGATTCAGCAGTATCAGGTCTGCATAACGCGTGTCGCCACGATAGCCGTCCGGACTTAAAGAACTGTTGTTGATCTCAAGTAATACGTGGTTCTTCATAGCAGCCTGAAAGAGTGTAAAATAATCCACCGGGAATTTCTGGTCATCACAGTGCCCGATGATATTTACATAAGGATTTTCCATAGCGTGAATGTATGCGGCAGTGTTTTCTTCTTCTGTACCGCATTTGAATACAGGACGATGGATACTTGCAATCACATAGTCCAGTTTTTCAAGAATTGAATCTTCCAGATCCAGTTTCCCTTCTATATTCAGAATATTAGCTTCGGCACCGTAAAGCATCCGCACTCCAAGGCGTTTCGGTTGTGCAAATGCAAGACTGCGGAAATAAGAGACACGTCCTCCGCCCAATGTCTTCGGACCGTGATCTGAGATGCCGATCATCTTCAGACCGGCAGCCTGTGCAGCCTTTGCCATATCAGTCATTGTAGCACTGGAACCATGTCCGCTTGCAATGGTATGTGTATGTACATCAAATTCATACGAAGTCATATGAGTCTCCTCCTGATTTTATTCTTACGAGTCCATTTGTCATCTGAGAGTTGTGGTTATATTAAAATGAAAGTGCCCTACATTCCAGAGAATGTCTGAAAAATCATTCTGTTAATCTGCAAGCCCCACTTTGCGATATACTTACTTCCATAAATTTTGACATATATTTTACAGAAAGTATTTTTAAGATATACTGTGGTAAATGCACAGACTGAACCGTAAGAATAACAATCGTATCTGATAAAAATAACGCTACTTTCAGTATGTGCGATTTTAGTCAAAAAGTCAATCAAAAAACAATGAAAAAGTCTGAAAACAACGAAAAAACAACGGTGTGAATAGTGAGATTGGTTCTAAAAACAGGTTAAAAAGTTGTGGGATATGTTGGATTTCGTTGACTAGAGGTCCTGTATGAAGTATAATAATACTAATTATTGGAAGAAAGGAGTTAAGAGCAAAATGGGACTTTATACTTATGACAGTACTCCCATCCCGAAGTCAGACAGAATCCCGAAACTGGTGGAAAATCTGTATGCGAAGATGCCTGAGATCGAGTCAGCGAGAGCAATCCTGATTACTGAATCTTACAAAGAAACAGAGAATGAGCCAATCGTGATCCGTCGTGCAAAAGCATTTCAGCATATCCTTGAGAATATTCCGATCACGATCCGTGATCTGGAGCTGGTTGTAGGCAGCACAACGCTTGCACCGAGAGGATGCCAGACTTATCCGGAGTATTCTTATGAATGGCTGGAGGCTGAATTTGATACAGTCGAGACCAGATCAGCAGATCCGTTCTATATTTCAGAACAGACCAAGAAAGAACTGAAAGAAGCGAATGCTTACTGGAAGGGAAAAACAACCAGTGATTTGGCGACAGCGTACATGGAGCCTGAGACATTACTTGACATTGAACACAATATCTTTACACCGGGAAACTATTTCTATAATGGTGTAGGACATGTGACCGTCAAGTATGGTGAAGTGCTGGAGATCGGATTTGCGGGAATCAGGAAAAAGGCGGAGGATGAACTTGCATCCATGAAAGTGTCTGATGGAAATTATCAGACTAAGTCACGTTTCCTCGAGGCGGTTATGATCAGCTGCGATGCAGCGATCACTTATGCACGTCGTTATGCGAAGCTTGCTCTGGAGATGGCAGAAACATGTTCTGATCCTGCAAGAAAGAAAGAACTGCTTATCATTGCACAGAATTGTGCGAATGTACCGGAAAAAGGTGCAACAGGATTTTATGAGGCATGTCAGTCTTTCTGGTTTGTACAGCAACTTCTGCAGATCGAGTCCAGCGGACATTCCATTTCTCCGGGAAGATTTGACCAGTATATGTATCCTTATTATCAGAAGGATATCGAGAGCGGTAAGATCACCAGAGAATTTGCACAGGAACTGATGGACTGTATCTGGGTGAAACTCAATGACCTGAATAAATGTCGTGATGCAGCTTCCGCAGAAGGATTCGCGGGATATAGCCTGTTCCAGAACCTGATCGCAGGTGGACAGAATGCAGATGGCATTGATGTGACCAATGATCTGTCCTTTATGTGTATCACTGCATCCATGCATGTGTTCCTTCCGATGCCGTCACTTTCCGTGCGTGTATGGAATGGTTCACCACATGATTTCCTGATCTATGCAGCAGAGCTTACAAGAACCGGAATCGGACTTCCGGCTTACTATAATGACGAGGTTATCATTCCGTCACTGGAAAGCCGCGGACTGTCACTGCAGGATGCAAGAGATTATAACATCATTGGATGTGTAGAACCGCAGAAAGCAGGAAAGACAAACGGATGGCATGATGCCGCATTCTTCAATATGTGCCGCCCGCTGGAGCTGGTGTTTTCCAATGGTAAGGACAAGGGTGTTCAGATTGGGCCTAAGACAGGAAATGTCGAGGATATGAAGACATTTGATGAATTCTATGACGCCTATAAGGCACAGATGGAATATGCGATTGCACTTCTCGTAAATGCAGATAATGCGATCGATATGGCACATGCAGAGAGAGCACCACTTCCATTCCTGGCATGTATGGTCGATGACTGTATCAAGAGAGGAAAGACACTGGAACAGGGAGGTGCCGTATACAACTTTACAGGCCCTCAGGGATTTGGCGTTGCCAATATGGCAGATTCTCTTTATGCAGTGAAGAAACTTGTCTATGACGAGAAAAAGATCACGATGCATGAACTGAAAGAAGCCCTGAATACGAACTATGGAAAAGGACTGAATCAGGAAGATATCACAGCAGTTGTATCAGAAGTTGCAGCGGGACTCAAAGCAGCGGGACAGGCTGTTGGCGAGAAAGAAGTTGCAGCGATCCTGAAAGCAGTAGTTGCAGCAACAGAATCCGAACAGGTAAAAGCAAATGGTGAGAGAATTCTGAAACTCATTGATGAAGTGCCAAAGTTTGGTAATGATATTCCGGAAGTTGATGCATTTGCAAGAGATGTGGCATATACCTACACAAGACCGATGGAAAAATATAAGAATCCACGCGGCGGTATGTTCCAGGCAGGACTTTATCCGGTATCTGCCAATGTACCACTTGGTGCCCAGACAGGAGCAACACCGGACGGACGTCTGTCCCATATGCCGGTAGCCGATGGCGTTTCACCGTCAGCAGGAAAGGATGTCAATGGACCGACAGCGGCTGCGAACTCCGTATCCAGACTGGATCACTTTATTGCATCCAACGGAACACTGTTTAACCAGAAGTTCCATCCGTCAGCACTGAGCGGAAGACAGGGACTTGAGAAATTTGTGGGACTGATTCAGTCTTACTTCGATCAGAAGGGAAGTCACATGCAGTTCAATGTTGTCAGCCGTGAGACGCTGTTGGATGCCCAGAAACATCCGGAGCAGTACAAGCATCTGGTTGTCCGTGTGGCAGGATACAGTGCATTATTTACTACTCTGTCCAAATCACTGCAGGATGATATTATCCGCAGAACAGAACAGGGATTTTAGGAAATACAAAGGAGACACAGCATGGAAGAGTATCTGAAGACCAGAGGGCGTATTTTTGATATCCAGCGTTATTCCATCCATGATGGAAATGGAATCCGTACGATCGTATTTCTGAAAGGATGTGTGCTCAGATGTCGCTGGTGCTGTAATCCCGAGTCGCAGAATTATGACATTGAGACCATGATGGTACAGGGTGAGCCGAAAGTGATCGGTGAAGACATCACAGTAGGTGAAGTGATGAAGATTGTAGAGAAGGACCGTCCTTATTATAGAAGAACCGGTGGCGGTCTGACTCTTTCCGGCGGGGAGAGTCTCTGTCAGCCGGAATTTGCGAGAGATCTGCTGCGGGCTGCACAGGATGCAGGGATTACAACTGCGCTGGAAAGTATGGGGTGTGCAGATTACAGAGTGATTGAATCGATTCTCCCTTATCTGGATCAGTATCTGCTGGATATCAAACACATGAATCCGGCAAAGCACAAAGAGTTTACAGGCAGATCTAATGAACTGATGCTGGAGAATGCCAGGAAGATTGCAGCTTCACATGAAACAGAACTGAGTATCCGTGTTCCGGTCATTCCGGGATTCAATGATACAGAAGAAGAGATCCGTGCCATTGCAGCATATGCAAAAGAAATCGGGAATGTAAAAAGGATGCATCTGCTTCCGTATCACAGACTTGGCCAGGATAAGTATGCAGGATTGAATCGCCCGTATCTGATGGGAGATGTGGAACCACCGACGAATGAAAAGATGGAACGCCTGCTTGAAACTGCGAAGAATGCCTCAGGACTTGAGTGCCAGATCGGTGGATGAAAAAGCAACAAAAAAGATTCGCCTCAACAGAAATACGAGATGAAAAAAAGAGAAGCTGAGTAGCGGTAGACGCTGTGAAATGTAAATACAGGAAAAATATCAAAAAATAAGTTACTGTTCACAGCATAGCTGCAAACAGTAACAAAAATAACACAAAATCAATGAAAACAACACGCCATTTAATTGACGTGTGTGGGATTATGTGGTAATATTAGTGCAGAAACAACACAAAACAAAATTGTTTTGGCAGAAATCCAAGGAGGAGAAACAATGCAAAACGAATACGAAATCAAAAAAGAAATGTGTGAAATCGGAAGAAGAGTTTACAACCGTGGAATGGTTGCAGCAAATGATGGTAACTTTTCTGTAAAACTGAATGATCATGAATTCTTATGTACACCAACAGGTGTCAGCAAAGGATTTATGACACCAGAATACATCTGTAAAGTAGATGAAAACGGAAATACAATTCAGGCTAACAAAGGATTCAGACCATCTTCAGAGATTAAGATGCACATGCGTGTATACAGAGAGAGACCGGACGTTCAGTCAGTAGTTCATGCTCACCCACTGTATGCTACAACATTTGCAATCGCTGGTATCCCACTGACACAGCCGATCATGCCAGAGGCAGTTATCGCACTTGGATGTGTTCCGATTGCTAAATATGGTACACCTTCTACAATGGAGATTCCGGATGCAGTTGAGCCATATCTTCAGCATTTCGATGCAGTTCTCCTTGAGAACCACGGAGCACTTGCTTATTCAGACAGCCTTCTGAATGCATACCACAAGATGGAGTCTGTAGAGTTCTACGCTCGTCTGTTATGGCAGACAATGCAGATCGGCGGACCTCAGGAACTGAACGAAGAGCAGGTTCAGAGACTGTATGAGATCAGAAGACAGATGGGTCTGAAAGGAAAACACCCGGCTGATCTTTGTCCGAATGCAAAATCAGGAAAACCAAGCTGCCATACATGTGGCGGAAACTGTGGAGCAGCTGCAGCAGCAGAGCCGACAGCAGATGCCGATCTTGTAGCTTCTATTACAAAGAAAGTTATGGAGCAGTTAGGCCTGTAATTACAGAAAAATAAAAGGAGCAATGCTATGAATGAACAGGAAATTTCCAATGCAGTTCAGGCAGTACTGAATCAGATGAAGGAAGCTGCACCACAGCAGAAAAAGCATGTCTGTAAATGCAAGAAACATCAGATGACACTGGCACTTGCCAATGCACTGATCGAGAAGGTGAAGACAGAAGCAGCCCGCGTGGGAGTGAATGCGGTTGTGGCAGTTTCAGATAAAGCAGGAAGACCTGTAGCTGTTCAGTGTATGGATGATGCTTACATAGCAAGCTTTGATATTGCATTAAACAAGACCTATACTTCCGCAAGTCTTAAGATGTCCACGGCTGAGCTGGCAACTTTAAGCCAGCCTGGACAGCCGTTGTACGGCATCCAGTTCACCAATGACGGGAAGATCGTGATCTTCGGAGGCGGAGAAGTACTCGAAGCAGACGGAAAGATCGTGGGAGCTCTTGGAGTCAGCGGCGGAACGGCAGAACAGGACACGGCACTTGCAGCTTACGGAAAAAGCGTCTTTAAGGAGGTAATAGAGTGTCTGTAAATGAACAGATGGTTCAGGACATCGTACAGGAAGTAGTCGCAAAGATGAAGATTGCTTCTGATGTATCAGGCGACAGAGGAGTCTTCAAGGATATGAATGAGGCCATTGAGGCAGCAAAAGCATCCCAGAAGATCGTTGCAAGAATGTCCCTGGATCACAGAGAGAAAGTCATCTCCAATATCCGTAAAAAGATTAAGGAGAATGCAGAGATCCTTGCACGCATGGGCGTACAGGAAACTGGCATGGGAAATGTCGGACATAAAATTTTAAAGCACCAGCTTGTAGCTGAGAAGACTCCGGGAACAGAGGACATCACAACACAGGCGTGGTCAGGCGACAGAGGCCTTACACTGATCGAGATGGGACCGTTTGGAGTAATCGGTGCGATCACACCGTGCACAAACCCAAGTGAGACAGTTCTCTGTAATACGATCGGAATGTTCGCAGGTGGAAATACAGTTGTATTCAACCCACATCCGGCAGCGATCAAAACATCCATCTATGCAGTAAATCTTCTGAACGAGGCATCTGTAGAGGTTGGAGGACCGGATAACATCGCATGTACTGTAGAACATCCGACACTTGAGACAAGCAACATCATGATGAAACATCCTGCAATTCAGCTCATCGCCGCAACAGGCGGACCGGGAGTTGTTACAGCAGTACTTTCATCAGGAAGAAGAGGAATCGGTGCAGGAGCCGGTAATCCACCGGCACTGGTTGATGAGACAGCAGATATCCGCAAGGCAGCAGAAGATATTGTAAATGGTTGTACATTCGACAATAACCTTCCATGCATCGCTGAGAAAGAGATCGTTGCAGTTGATTCTGTTGTTGACGAACTGATGCATTATATGGTTAATGAGCAGGGATGCTACCTTGCTTCCAAAGAGGAACAGGATGCCCTGACAGCAGTTGTCCTGAAAGATGGAAAACTGAACAGAAAATGCGTTGGACGAGATGCAAAGACACTGCTTGGTATGATCGGAGTCAGTGTTCCGGACAATATCAGATGTATTACATTTGAAGGAACGAAGGAACATCCGCTGATCGCGACAGAGCTGATGATGCCGATCCTCGGTGTGGTAAGAGCAAAAGATTTTGACGATGCTGTAGAGCAGGCTGTATGGCTTGAGCATGGCAACAGACATTCCGCTCACATCCATTCCAAGAATGTGGACAACATCACAAAATATGCAAAAGCAATTGACACAGCAATTCTTGTAAAGAACGGACCGTCCTATGCGGCACTTGGATTCGGAGGCGAAGGCTTCTGTACATTTACAATTGCCAGCAGAACCGGGGAAGGACTTACAAGCGCAAGCACATTCACAAAGAGAAGACGTTGCGTAATGACAGACAGCCTGTGTATCAGATAACGGAGGTATAGACAATGGAAATGAATTCTGCTAATGTAGAAGCTGTTGTAAAACAGGTACTGGAGAGCATGCTGGATAAGAAGATCCCGGCAGCAGCTCCGGCAGTAAAGGCACCGGAAGCAGGAAATGCAATTCCAAAGACAGCACACGTAGCTATGCTGACAGCACTGGAGCATTATGATATTAAAGAATTCCCGATCCCGGAAGTTGGAGACGGAGATATTCTTGTAAAAGTTGAAGGATGTGGCGTTTGTGGAACAGATGCACATGAATTCAAGAGAGATCCATTTGGACTGATCCCTGTAGCACTCGGACACGAGGGAACAGGTGAGATCGTGAAAATGGGTAAGAACGTAAAAGTGGACAGCGCAGGAAAACCACTGAACGTTGGAGACAAAGTTGTTACATGTATGATCTTCCATGATGATCCGGAGATCGAAATGTTCGACCTGAATAAGAAGAATGTTGGCGGAGCTGATGTATACGGACTTCTCCCGGATGATGATATTCATCTGAACGGATGGTTCTCAGATTACATCCTGATCCGTGAGGGATCTACAGTATTCAATGTAAGTGATCTGGATCTGAAATCCCGTGTACTGATCGAGCCATGTGCAGTACTTGTACATGCAGTAGAAAGAGCTAAGACAACAGGAATCTTAAGATTCAACAGCAGAGTTGTTGTTCAGGGATGTGGACCGATCGGACTGATCTGTATCGCAGTTCTTCGTACAATGGGTATTGAGAATATCGTAGCTGTAGACGGAGAGCAGAAGAGACTTGATTTTGCTAAGAGAATGGGTGCGGAGAAATCTGTAAACTTTAAAGATTTCCAGGGAATCGATGCACTGGCACAGGGAGTAAAAGATGCATTTGGCGGACACGCAGCAGACTTTGCATTCCAGTGTACAGGATCACCGGTTGCTCACTCCAATATTTACAAATTCATCCGTAACGGCGGAGGACTTTGCGAACTTGGATTCTTCATCAATGGTGGAGATGCAACAATCAATCCACACTTTGATCTTTGCTCTAAAGAGATTACACTGGTTGGATCATGGGTATACACTCTGAGAGATTATGCAACAACCTTTGATTTCCTGAAGAGAGCAAAAGCAATCGGACTTCCGATGGATGACCTGATTACACATGAGTTCCCATTAGAGCAGATCAATGAAGCTCACCAGACAAACCTGGCGATGGAAGGACTCAAGATTGCAATTATCAACAAATAAGGTGAATTGATATGGGAGAAGCAGTAGGCATGCTGGAGGTGTTCGGGCTTGCTACAGCCTTTGCGGCGGCAGACGCTGGATGCAAAGCTGGCAATGTCAGGCTTGAAAACTTCGATAAAAATAAACCGGCGAATGCGGATGAACTGCCTGTACCGTTGATTGTAATGATTAAGTTCCGCGGTCAGGTATCAGATGTGGAAGCAGCGCTGGAAGCAGCGAGCGAAAAAGCAGAATCTATGACCGGAGTCGTGACGAAGTACAAGATTTCCAGACCGACAGAGGATACAGAGAAAATGTTAAAGCTCAACGCGTTTGATAAAGGAACACCACATAAAATCAGTGAAGAAGAAGTTGAAGAGATTTAGGAGGATATAATAATGGCACAGCTTGCATTAGGAATGGTAGAAACAAGAGGACTTACAGCAGCAATCGAGGCTGCAGATGCTATGACAAAAGCAGCAGAGGTTACTTTAGTAGGAACAGAGAAGATTGGATCCGGACTTGTAACAGTTATGGTTCGTGGAGATGTTGGAGCAGTTAAAGCAGCAGTTGAGACTGGTGCAGATGCAGCAGGAAGACTTGGAGAGCTTGTAGCTACACATGTAATTCCAAGACCACACAACGATGTAGAGAAGATCCTTCCACAGATCTAATCAGAAAATAGAATAGAAGGAGCAGTCTCATGGGAAAGGCATATGGATTCTTTGAAATCCCGAGTGTAACAGCAGCAATCGTTGCCGTGGATATTATGTGTAAGACAGCAGATGTTCAGTTTGTTACATGGGAGAAAAAACTGGGAGGAAGACTCGTAACAGTGATCATCCGCGGTGACGTATCCGCAGTTACGCAGGCCATTGAAGCTGCCGCACAAAATGGAATTAAAAAACCCGTAAGTTATGTTGTGATTCCAAATCCCCATGAGGAGATATTAAGAATTATCAGCACAAGTGTAAACCGGGTCGTTTAGGAGGCAGTTACAGATGGCAGAGGAAAAAGAAAAGAAAACGACAGCCAAAGCGCCCGCCAAAACTGTACGCAGAGTAAGAAAGACGGCGCAGAAGGCAGAAACGGTACAGAAAAAAGCAAAGGTTCAGGAAGAACCGGTAATTCAGAAGGAGGAACGCAGAATGTCACAGGAAGCATTAGGAATGGTTGAAACAAGAGGACTTGTAGCAGCAATCGAGGCAGCAGATACAATGTTAAAAGCTGCAAATGTTGTATTAGTAGGAACAGAGAAGATCGGATCCGGACTTGTAACAGTTATGGTTCGTGGAGACGTAGGAGCTGTTAAATCAGCAGTTGAGTCTGGCGCTGAGTCAGCAGGAAGACTTGGAGAGCTCGTAGCTACACACGTAATCCCAAGACCACATACAGATGTAGAGAAAATCCTTCCACAGATCTAATCAGATGAAAACAAAAGGTTATTGTTTACAGGAAACCGGCAGCTACTGTCAGGTTTCCTGAATGTATATCAACGAAAGTAGGAAGAAACTTACTGTGATTGTGATAGGAATGAACAGTATGCATTCCTGCTTTACAGGGAGAAGGAAATATGGATAACAGCAATGTGGAATTAATTACGAAACTGGTTCTGGAAGCAGTTGAAAAACAGAAATCCTCATCAGGAGAAGGTTATCTTGTTCCAATCGGAGTATCTGCAAGACATATTCACCTTACACAGGAACATGTAGAGACATTGTTCGGAGAAGGCTATCAGCTGACAAAGAAAAAAGAGCTGATGGGCGGACAGTTTGCTTCAAATGAAAGAGTAACGATCGTTGGTCTGAAACTGAGAGCCATCGAGAATGTAAGAGTTCTTGGTCCTGTCAGAAAGCAGACACAGGTTGAAATCTCTGCAACAGATGCTATCAGTCTTGGTGTGAATGCACCGATCAGAGAGTCTGGCAATGTGGCAGGAAGTGCGCCAATTGCAGTAATCGGACCGAAAGGTGCGATCTATCTCAACGAAGGATGTATTGTCGCAAAGAGACATATCCACATGGCTCCAAATGATGCAATGGCAGCAGGAGTTCATGATGGAGATATCGTATCCGTGAAAGCAGATAATGAAAGAGGAACTGTGTTTAATAACGTACAGATCCGTGTAGATGACAGTTTCACACTTGAGATGCATATCGATACAGATGAAGCAAATGCAGCAAAGATTAAGACTGGAGATACAGTGAGGATCGTATCATGTTAATGGGAAAAGTTGTTGGAAGCGTTGTTTCAACACGTAAAAACGAAAATCTGGTTGGAAATAAATTCATGATTATAGAAGTGGCAGATCATATGCGTACCGGAGCAAAACAGCTCATCGCAATTGATAAGATCGGCGCAGGAATCGGAGAGTGGGTTCTTGTAGCTCAGGGAAGTGCGGCAAGAATCGGAAGCGGTATGCCGGATGCACCTGTAGATGCTGCGATCGTAGGAATTATTGACGAAGGATTAGGACTGGAGTAGTGAAATTATGGATATGAAAGAATTAAGCAGCATATTGCAGCAGAACGGTATCGTTGGTGCCGGCGGTGCAGGCTTTCCTACATATGCCAAGCTGGATGAACGTGCAGAGACAATCATTCTGAACTGTGCAGAATGTGAGCCGCTGCTTCGTCTTCACAGACAGCTCCTTGAGAAATATGCGAAAGAGATCATCGATACATTTCATATGATCGGTGAGGCTGTTGGCGCAAAAGAAGTTGTGATTGGTATTAAAAAAGCATACAAAGCAACGATTGAAGCTGTAAAAGCTGTTATGGGACAGTATCCGGAAGTAAGACTTGGGCTGCTGGATGAAGTATATCCGGCCGGTGATGAGGTAGTTCTTATCTATGAGACAACAGGAAAAGTTGTAAGACCAGGTGGACTTCCGATTGAGAGCGGAGTAGCTGTATTTAACGTAGAAACAGTATATAATGTATACAGAGCTCTGAATGAAAAGACTCCTGTTCAGGATAAACTGGTATCAGTTGTAGCAGAGGTAGAGCATCCGGTTACGGTTCGTGTTCCGATCGGAACACCACTGGATCAGGTGGTAGCTCTTGCCGGTGGGGTAACAACAAAGAATCCGGTTTATTTTGTTGGTGGTCCTATGATGGGAAATATCGGTACCGGAGCGCAGCCTGTCACAAAGACAACGAATGCAATTCTGGTACTTCCGGAAGATCATTATATCATTCAGAAGAAATTAAAGAAAAATTCAATCGATATGAAACGTGCAGCAGCCTGTTGCTGCCAGTGCACAATGTGTACTGACTTATGTCCAAGACATCTTCTCGGACATCCGATTGAACCAAATAAATTCATGCTTGCAGCAACATGCAAGGATGTACAGGAGCCGAATATCTTTGTTAACACACTGTTCTGCTCATCCTGCGGACTGTGTGAGATGTATTCTTGTTTCCAGGGACTTTCACCGAGAAGTCTGATGGCAGAATACAAAGGCGGACTGAGAGCGAATGGCATCCGTCCACCGAAGGTAGAGGCAAAACCTGTAGGTTCTGAGAGGGAATACAGAAAAGTTCCGATGGAGAGACTGATGGCTCGTCTGGATCTTACAAAATACAACAGGGAAGCACCGTTGGATGAATCCTGTGTGCCGGTCAAGACAGTACGAATTCTGTTAAGACAGCATATCGGAGCACCGGCAGTACCGGTTGTAAAAGCAGGCGACATGGTAACCAGAGGACAGATGATCGCTGAACCAGGAAAGGGACTGAGTGTGGGAATCCATGCATCCGTGAATGGTTTGGTTACAGAAGTAAATGAGAATTATATCGTCATAGAATCTCAGGAAGGACGTGCAGGCAATGAGTAAGGCAATTGGAATGGTAGAATATAAAACTGTTTCAGCAGGAATTACCGCAGCAGATGCTATGGTAAAGACTTCTGAAGTCAGTATAATCGAAGCACAGACGGTATGTCCGGGCAAATATATTGCAATCATTACAGGTGACTTAAGTGCCGTGAAAGCAGCGGTAGATCATGCAAAAGAGATGTATGGCCTTCATCTGATTGACAGTTTTGTGCTTGGTAATCCGCACGAATCCATCTTCCCGGCTATTTACGGTGCCGCACAGATTGAGAATGTATCTGCTCTTGGAATCCTTGAGACTTATGATGCATCATCAATTATTGTGGCTGCCGATGAGGCTGCGAAGACGGCAATCGTTGATCTGATCGAGCTTCGTATCGCACGCGGTATGTGCGGAAAATCATATATGCTGCTGACCGGGGAAGTTTCAGCAGTACAGGCGGCAATCGACAAAGCGAAGGAAGCAATCAAAGACAGAGGCATGTTCCTCGATTCTTCAGTTATTGCTCATCCGGATGCTCAGATCCGCGACGCAATTTTATAAAAAGTATTAACGGCTCAGCAACTATGAGGGAAGCTTGTCGCACGTAGTGCTTGGCAAATACCCAATTCCTGCAGGGCTGAGCTGTTACAAAAATCTAAGAATGCACAGGCTCTCCCGACACTGCTTACAGCCTTGCGGAAGAAGTCCGCTGTACTGAAGTAAAAGAGATGCGTTACTGTTTGCAGGTTATATGTGAACAGTAACTAACGGAGAGTCTGTTCTGGTATACGGATTCATAGCCTATTGATTGATGTGGGCGTGAATGGTAATATTTAAATACCAGTATGCAGACGGGAGGTTTGAGTTGTGCTTGCGATAGAAAGACGTAATGAGATATTAGAAAAACTGCAGACAGACAGAAGAGTAGTAGTAAGTGAGTTGAGTCAGATCTATGATGTATCGGAGGAGACGATCCGAAGAGATTTGGAAAAACTGGTCAATGATGGTTTTGCTATAAAGAGTTATGGGGGAGCTGTGATCAATGAGAACATGAACATTGATCTTCCGTTCAATATACGAAAGAATCGCAATATCGTTGGAAAACAGCATATCGCGGAACTGATCAGTGATATGATTAATGATGGAGACAGTATCATGATGGATGCAAGCTCCACTGCAGTATATATTGCAAAGAGACTTCAGGAAAAAGGAAAGAAGAATCTTACGATCATAACGAATTCCATTGAAATCGTGATTGAGCTTTTTGATGTGCAGGACTGGAAGATAATTTCTACCGGAGGAGAATCAAGAGATGGTTCTTTTGCACTGGTAGGACACCAGACAGATCGAATGCTCAGATGTTATCATGTTGACAAGACGATTATCTCAAGCAAAGGAATCGATGTGAGTGCAGGGATTACAGACTCAGATGATCTGCATGCAAACAATAAAAGGACAATGCTGAAGGCTGCAAAGGAGAAGATTCTTGCAATTGACAGCAGTAAATTTGATAAGATAGCATTTACAGAGATAGGTTCACTGTCTGATATAACGACAGTAATCACCGATAAAAAGCCGGAGTCAAGATGGCTTCAGGAGTTTGAGAAGATTGGTGTAAAGTGTGTTTATCCGTAGTGATTAAAACATACAATTGTGATGAGCAAGTCCCATCAGCGAAGCTGATTTTCATGGACTTGCGGGCATATCAGTGAAGGTACAGAACAGATATGTGTTTATCCGTAAGTGTTAAGAAAGGAAAGTTATGAAGAGCTTTCAGATTAAAACAAGAATAAATTTCGGAGATCAGGCGCTGGATCGTCTGGCAGAAGTTCCATACAAAAGAATTCTTGTTGTGACAGATCCGTTTATGGCACAGAGCAAGAATCTGGAACTGATTCTGAATCCGATCAGAAAAGCAGGAAAAGAATTTGATATCTTTCAGGATATTGTTCCGGATCCACCGATTGAAAAGATCAGTCTGGGTGTGAAAAAGATGCTGGAATACAAGCCGGATGCTATTGTTGCAGTTGGTGGTGGTTCAGCAATCGACTCCTCCAAGTCAATCCGTGAATTTGCACTCAGAGTAGATCATTATGCAGATGTAGGACTGATCGCAATCCCAACAACAAGCGGTACAGGATCAGAGGTTACCTCTTTCGCAGTTGTATCTGATCCGGCTGAACAGAGAAAATATCCGCTGGTATCCTGGAATCTTACACCGGACGAGGCAATTCTTGACGCAGAACTTGTCAAGAGTGTACCGCCGGCTGTAACTGCAGATACAGGAATGGATGTATTTACACATGCACTGGAAGCCTGCGTAAGTACTGAGAGAAGTGATTTCTCTACTGCACTGGCAGAAAAAGCCATTGAGTTGATTGGAGTCTTCCTTCTCAGAGCTTATCTGGATGGAAATGATACTCATGCACGTCAGAAGATGCATTCTGCATCCTGTCTGGCAGGGCTGGCATTCAATTCTGCTTCTTTGGGATTGAATCACGGTATGGCGCATCAGTTAGGTGCAAAGTTCCATATCCCACACGGTCGTGCGAATGCAATGCTGCTTCCACATATCATTGAGTTTAACAGTGATATCAACAAGCACAGTAAGAGCCAGAAGGAATACCTTCCGGCAGTAAAACGTTATGCCACAGTAGCACAGATCCTCGGACTGAGCAGCTACAATGAGATCATGACAGTAAGATCTCTTGTAAACTGGGTACAGTTTATGCTTAAAGAGATGGATATTCCGCTGTCAATCTCCCAGATGGGAACTATCTCAGAAGAGGAATATTTTAATGCCATCGACAGCATGGCAGATGCAGCACTGGAAGACGGTTGTACAGCAACTAATCCGAGAGTGCCGGATAAAGAGGAAGTCATCGCCATTTATAAGAAACTGTGGAAATAAATAATATAACTCCTAAATCTCAGTAAAGATAAATCTGTTTACAAATTATCTGTAAATGGTAACAAGCCGGTTGGAATCATGAATATTGATTTCAACCGGCTTTCTTTATAACCGTTTTTAAGATATACCTGAAAAAGCATTCGTGCAATTTGTATGCCTTACTTTGAGGAATATTTTTGTTACTGTTCACAGCATAGCTGTAAACAGTAACGTATCTCGCCATTTAGAATCGCCTTTGGCGATGGGCGAGATACATTCAAGACAATACGTGCATCCTCCATGCCAATCAGCGGAGTGATTGACATGGGAGTGAACAGTAACATATTTTTCTCCCTTCGGTTGATGGATATGCTTTCATTCGGTTAAAATTTTTTATGAATGGTGACATACATTTTAAAGAAAGTATTTTCAGACATAGATGAATGTCGGAACGGAGGTTATTGAGCTTTAGAAATTGTTTTGAATGAGTATAAGAAAGGGAGAAGATTAATAAGATTTATAAAAGAAGACAGGAATACAGGATGAGTGAATGCGTTTCAAAGCTATAAAGTGGTCTGTTTATATAGAAGCAAGTATGGCAGCAATATTGTTGAGTATTTTATTATGCGCCGGAACATTTGGAAAAATTCCGACAGAGCAGAATCAACAAATGGAGAAAGATTCATTAACTCAGAGTAAAAATGAAGTGGCTTCAACGGGTTTAACAGAAAGAAAAGGTGCAGATAAATCGACAGAATCGACAGATCAGATAAATCAGGCAGACAGTTCGGCTGTAACAGCAGAGCTGTTTTCTCCCGCAGGCAAGTATCAGATTGTGGGAAAAAGCACTGTAACTGTAGAGCAGTTGATTTCCTATTTTAATGAGTCGGGAGAAAAATATCCTGCAGAAGAACTTTCAAAAGGAGGAGCAGACAGCATAGAGACGTTCTGTCAGATGTATTATGATGAGGCAGCCGCAGAAGAGATTCGACCTGAAGTTGCCTTTGCACAGGCAATGAAAGAAACAGGATTTTTACAGTATGGCGGTGATGCTTCCATAGAGCAGTTCAATTTTGCAGGAATCGGTACAACCGGAAATGGTGTGCCGGGAAATTCATATCCGGATGTACAGACCGGAATACGGGCTCAGATTCAGCATCTGAAAGCATACGCAACAGAAGAACCTCTGAATCAGGAATGTGTAGATGAACGATATGAATATGTGAAAAAAGCATCAGCTCCCTATGTACAATGGCTTGGACAGCAGGAAAACCCGGAAGGAGTTGGCTGGGCGACGGGGAAGAATTACGGATATGATATTGCAAAGATGATACAGAAGCTATTGTCGGAGATTTGAAAATATTTCTGCAAATGGAATGTTTTTCAACATGTTTAAATGGCAAGATACGTTACTGTTTGCAGGTTACCTGTGAACAGTAACATGTCTTAAGATATTCCTAAGATATTTACCAGGCAAATATCTTGACAAAAGTCGGCTTGAAAGCTATAGTATAATGTGCGTTGGAAGATTTATTCCGGCTTTATTTAAAATAAGTAGTAAAGATAGAGACAAAGAGGAGTATGTAATTACTGCCGTAGAGATTGCAGGAGTGCTTTTCAGACAGGTTCTGACATTCCAGTGATCATCAGAGAAAACCGTCCACGGGCTGGAAGACGGTTACGAAAAAGAATTACAGAAGGTAGCTTTGGAATTGGATATCTGAACAAGTCAAAGTAGGATATCACGTGGTTGTTTACGTTACAAAACAAAGAGGTATACAGGGAAACCTGTATATGAACTTAAGGTGGTACCGCGATAGATTCGCCCTTTACATAATTAAGTATGTAAAGGGCTTTTTATATTTAGAAAATCTAATCTGCGACAACAATCAAAAAGAAATAAAATCACTTTGAAAAAAGAAGGAGGACATCATGAAAATTGTAAGTAAAGAACTTGCTAAGACTTACGATCCAAAACAGATCGAAGAAAAGATGTATGAGAGATGGTGTGAGAACAAATATTTTCACGCTGAAGTAGACAGAAGTAAAAAACCATTCACAACAGTAATGCCGCCACCGAATATTACAGGTAAGCTGCATATGGGACATGCACTTGACAACACACTGCAGGATATCCTGATCCGTTACAAGAGAATGGAAGGATACAATGCGCTGTGGATCCCGGGAACAGACCATGCAGCAATCTCTACAGAGGTTAAGGTTACAAACCAGCTCAAAGAAGAGGGAATCGACAAGAAAGAACTCGGACGTGAGGGATTCCTTGAGAGAACATGGCAGTGGAAAGAAGAGTACGCAGGAACAATCGAGAACCAGCTGAAGAAGCTTGGTATTTCCTGTGACTGGGACAGAGAGCGTTTCACAATGGACGAGGGATGTTCCAAGGCTGTAGAAGAAGTATTTATTAATTTATATAACAAGGGATACATTTACAAAGGATCCAGAATTATCAACTGGTGTCCGAAGTGTAAGACATCTCTGTCAGACGCAGAGGTAGAGCATGAGGATCAGGACGGAAACTTCTGGCACATCAAGTACCCGATCGCCGGAACAGATCGTTTCCTTGAGATTGCAACAACACGTCCGGAGACATTACTTGGAGATACAGCAATTGCTGTTCACCCGGATGATGAGAGATACAAAGATATCGTAGGAAAGATGGCAATCCTTCCGCTTGTAAACCGTGAGATTCCAATCGTTGCGGATTATTATGTAGACAAAGAATTCGGAACAGGTGCTGTTAAGATCACACCGGCACATGACCCGAATGACTTCGAGGTAGGAAAGCGTCATAACCTTCCGGAAATCAACATCATGAACGATGATGCAACAATTAATGAGAAGGGTGGAAAATATGCTGGAATGGATCGTTACGAGGCCAGAAAGGCAATCGTAGCAGATCTGGATGAGCAGGGATACCTTGTAAAGGTTGTTCCGCACATGCATGCAGTAGGAACACATGACCGTTGTGGTACAACAGTTGAGCCGCTGATCAAACAGCAGTGGTTTGTAAAGATGGATGAGCTTGCAAAACCGGCGATCAATGCACTGAAGACTGGTGAGTTGCGTTTTGTACCGGAGCGTTTTGACAAGATCTACCTTCACTGGCTGGAGAATATTAAAGACTGGTGTATTTCCCGTCAGATCTGGTGGGGACACAGAATTCCAGCTTATTACTGTGATGAGTGTGGTGAATTCGTAGTTGCGAAAGAAGCACCGGAGAAATGCCCACACTGTGGATGTACACATTTCACACAGGATGAGGATACACTGGATACATGGTT
>NZ_CAKRDI010000004.1 GCF_934309415.1 uncultured Mediterraneibacter sp. | reverse complement strand
TATCTCGCCCATCGCCAAAGGCGATTCTAAATGGCGAGATACGTTACTGTTTACAGCTATGCTGTGAACAGTAACATGTTTCTGATTTAATACATTGCATTCTTTCTTATTTCTGAGTATAATAGACTTTGCTATTGATACGAAGACAAACAAGAATAAATAAAAAGGGGATGAGAAATTGAGAACCATGGATTTCACAACAGAACAGACCGATTGCTGTAATGTTGGTGATTATCTGGAAGTCGTTGAGCACGAGCTGCCTACTTCCTACTGGTACATGCTCGAGCATGCTTATGGGGCCAGTACGAATTATAAGAACAGAGAACGATTAAAGACACGTAAGGGAAAAGTAGTGAAAATATGGAAAGACGATCGGTTCAACTACATCACCCTGGAATTTGATGAAGAGGATGTAAAATAATGTTTAATAAAGATGATGTTGTATTTATTATTGAAAATAACTCCGTGATCCGCAAAGCCAAAGTTGCCAGAAAACAGGGCGATAATTATATCATCCAGCTGATTGGTTCCTGCGGAGCACTTACTCTGGCTGAAGAGCAGTTATACGCAACTGAAGATGCAGCCGCAGAAGCAATTCAGCAGATGAAGCTCAACAGCGCGAATGTGACTAATATGTTCTAAGAGACTTCGTCTGCAAAAATATTTTATTTAAATGCATTTGCCTGGAAAACATTTCGTTTTCCACCTGTCTGAAAAGACTTCCAACCAAATGGCCGCACAATTTTTCCGTATTGAATGATTGTTAGAATATTTTACTGAGTATATTTAAAGGGATTGCAAAATCATTTCTTTTTCTCTCTTGAAATGATTTCACAATCCCTTCTTAAATTAAATCAAGCTCTAATTTTCAATACCCGATATAATTCTGCATCTGTCAGATAAGTATAAGGAGAAACATACAGCACTTCTGCAATTCCTAATGTAATTGCTCCAAGAAGATGCCAACCAATAAAAGACAGATCAAGAACAAATGCATCCCATTTATTTCCATCCATCATACGTTTGCTCTCTGCAAATACTTCTTTTCTGTCCATTCCCGGATACTCTGCAAGTAAATATGGAATCATCCTGTATTCATAAGATTTAATAATTCCCGGAATGATAAATAACACACCCCATAATACACAAAACACCTCTTTCAGCAACATTGTAGTACGCATTGTGTTATTTCCCACTGTTACCATTTGAAAAATACTTTTTAAATCTGCATTTCCATTTTCACAGTCAATGAAATATTTTCTGGCTCCAACTTCCAACGGTCCCCAAAGGAAATAGGAAAGCAGTAAATGGACTGCCAGCATTATTAACAGAATTCCACTCACAGCAGCAATCCCTGCAAAGACTATTCCCGGAGTTATTCCTGTTATATCTATCGACGTATTTTCATTCGATGCATTTGATGCACGTGACGATGCTGAAGAAATCGCTGATCCTGTTATAAACGAAAGAATCAATGCTGCAATTACATTCTTCCAGTAGTTTTGCCGTATCAACATTTTCGCTCTGGTTTTTAATTCAATTCTCGTCCACATCATATCTCTCACCCTCCCATCTATTTCTATTACTATCATAGCATAGATCTAAGAAATAGAATAGAGAATGGAATGAGAAAAGAAGCCTTATTCGTCTTCCTTCCTTATTCTTTCCAATTCATCAACTATTTTCTGAATCACAGAACACTCCTGTTCTAATTCATCTGCAATTTCGTGAACCTCACATGACTAAAGTCACATGCTTCTCAGCCGCTTTAAGCGGCAAGACTAACTATCGGCGGATACGCCTGTAACTTAGAATCTGGCGCAGTTATGCGCATCTACCATGCCGGATACGGCTGGTTTCCACATTACAGGTAGTCCGCTGTATAGCTGCCTGTATTTATACAGATTCTCTTAGCTGCATTCTTTTTGCAAGTTGCAGCAAATCCGCATAAACACATGAGGTTCTACGCTTTGCTGAAGGAACTTTTGCCTCCAGCAAAGACCTTTCCGTTGCCGGCAAGGGTTTTAATAATTCTCTGATAAAATATCTTGCCCCAATATTATATGCTGCCGATAAATCACAGTTATATTGTTTTCCTGTAGGAAATGTACAAAGACTGTGATTCTTTGGATCACGTACCACAGTTCCACTTCCATCATATGCAAGTCTGCTTGTATTCCAGGCACAAATCCTGGAAATACGGATTCCTTTCCTGTGTGCCTGATGCTCACACAGATTCTGAATATCCTGTTTTTTCCATAGATGAAGTCTCTGCTTTCTTTTTCCTGATTGTTTCCCACTCATTTCCAAATGCTCAAAAACAATCACATCTGCGTGATTCTGTCCTGCATACTCTGTAATTGCCGATGAAATTTTTTGCGCCAGTTCTTTATTCATTCTTCGGGCATACGACCATCTGCTTTGAATTTGTTTGGAGCCACAGGTTCTCTGAAATCTGCTGATGCGTCCCAATACACGGTACATCCGGTCTTTATCACTGGGAAAATTAATAAACTTTCTCCCCAGGACAGTTCCATCTGACTGCATTATCACACAGACAGCATCCGTATTAATTCCAAGATCAACACTGCAGATAATCTGTTCCTTCACAGGAGTCTCAGATAAAGTAGCCTCTTCTTTATAGGAAAATCTCAGAAAATACTTATGGTGACGCTTTTCCAACGTTGGAGCTGAAACTTTTCTCCCCGTCCATTTTCTCCTCAGATACTCCAGATCGGTATGTTTTAACTTTACCCGAAACCATTTCTAGTCATGTCCATCAAACAATTTTAAATCCGCTGCATCTTCTTCTCCCTCTGTTTTCCTATACATTACATCCCGGTAAAATACTGGCATTGCATGATTTTCACTGACCAGTTTCGGCTTTCCTGAAAGTTTTCCTTTTTCCCATAATTCCATTCTTTTCTTATAGGAACCGACACTTCCGAGTGCATGCTGAATTGCAGATCTCCTCAAATAAGACGGCATCTTCGGAAAAACATGGTCGAAATCAAACTGTGCACGATTCTTTTTGGTTCCATGCACCAGATGTTCTGCTTTATTAAATCGTTTTTGTTGACTACTGATTATTGAAAGACTTTCCCACGCCTGGGCATATGCCCGAATCAGATAACTCACTGCCTGCCGGTACACCTTCAGCGTATGGCAGATTGGAAGGTTCTGTTTGTTTATTTCTACTCCATAGCTGGATATACTCTGCATGCAGACCTCTCACTTTCTCTTTTCTTTCTCCTTCTGTCCTTCGATATAGGATAATACCTGCTCACGGCTTCTGTCACTCACTTGTAACAGCACAATAGGAAGGATTCCATAAATGTCCTCCCCATAACTCTTTCTTTAATTTCGGATGGGAAAGAAACAGCTGACGGGCAAGATTTCCTTTCATAATTTTAATCCTATCTGAAATAAAAACTGTGGCTTACAATTCACCAGCAAATGAATATGATCCGGCATAACTTCCATTGCTACTATCTGAAATTTATATTCCTCTGCAAGATCACTCAGCATTTCTTTACATTCGTCATCCAATCCATCCTTAAGCACCTGTTTTCTGTATTTTGTGCACCAAACCAGATGATACTGTAAAGAATATACATATCCTCTACCACATGAAAGGTTGTTTTCTTTAATAATAAATAAATCTTTATCCATGTATATATAGTACCATATGTATAACTAGAAGTAAACGTATGTTCTATTTTGAAATAATAGAATTTTGCACACCTAACTCATCACTAAAGTAACGAGAATGCGGTGTGCATTTTTTCAAGACAAATTTTGAAAAATAAAACATAGAAACCAGTTCCCTCTCAGGCCAATCACTACACTGATTGACCTGAAAGATGCACATGGCTATTTGAATGTAACTTAGACAGTATTTCTCAACGCCCGATACAACTCCGCCTCTGTCAGATGCACATAAGGTGAAACAAAAAATACTTCTACAATTCCAAATGTGGCAATCCCCAGCACATGCCATCCGAAAAAGGACAAGTCCAAGATAAATGCCTCCCACTTATTTCCTTCCATCATCCGTTTACTCACTTTAAATACTTCTTCCACCTTCATATCCGGATATTCGATCAGCAAATACGGAACCATCTTGTATTCATAATGTTTGATTACTCCCGGCACGATCAGAAGCATGCTTCCGGCAATACAGATGACTCTTCTTATCAACATGGCAATACGCAGACTCCTGCTTTCTTCTGTTACCATCAGAAAAATGTCCGTTATTTCCGAGCCACACTCTCCCTGATCCAGAAAATATCTTTTTCCTCCTGCCTCCAAAGGCCCCCAGATAAAATACGAAAGCACGATACTGATCGACAATCCAATCAGAAATGACACCAAAATAATTCCCAGTGATGCGAACAACATCATGAAATTGATTCCATAAAATCCAAGCCGGATTCTCCCTTTATTGAGACTTGCAATCCGCGATGACACTGCAGAATACGCAGTTCCCGACGCAATCATAATGATCACCCCTGCGAGCACATTCTTCCAGTAATCTCGCTGAAGTAAATCCTTGGCACTGTTTTTTAACTCAATTCTTGACCATACCATATTTCGTTCCTCCTACACTTTTGTTTTCATTCATTTTCTTTTCCTGACAGTTTTATAACTCTTTTTTCTTACATTTCTTCCATCTCCTTCTCTTTGCAGGAAAATTTATCTGCTGTAATGGAACAAACTATCTTAAATCTAACATGTATACCTGCCTTATCAACTGTAGATGTATGTCACAATTTGTGAAAGATTTTGTTTGAATAAGGACTAAATAGCCGCTTACGTTAACCGAATAAAAGTAAAATATACTGAAAATCGGGCATGTAGATTGCAGCATTGATTTTTCAACCAGGCTATAACATGAAACTATATAGTTTCATTACAGATTCATTCTCCTGCATTCTAAATTTTATGTTGGATAAAAGCATAGACTTCTGAAATGTGATATAGAATATAGATCGTGAAATTCACTTTAGAATTCATTAGAAATATGCTTTGAATTAGTTTATATGAATTGATTTTAAATTACAACCGGAACGTCTAATATTTTTGCCAGAGATACTGGCATTGTTACTGTTCACACCCAATGTCAATCACTCTGCTGATTGACATGGATGATGCACGTTTTTATTTGAATGTATCTCGCCCATCGCCGCAGGCGATTCTAAATGGCGAGATACGTTACTGTTTACAGATTACCTGTGAACAGTAACCTGGCATTTTTATCTGATCTTTCAGACACACTCTAAATACAAAAAATATCGCCAGCCATAACACATAGCTGACGATATTTTCTGTTTTATTATTTGGACAGGCGATCCTGTCTTCTCTCCTGTCATTTCATCTCACTTTAATTTCTCTATATTCCCTCCGGATACTGCACACCTTCCGGTAACGGATCCCAGTCATTTAATCCCAATGACTGCTTGAATACTGCCTGCTGCATAGTCAGTTTCTCAATTGGCTCATCCAGATATTCAATCAGCTCAGCAATACCTTCCCTCGTCACATTATTGACCTCAAAGATACGCTCACATCCGGCATTACGCATCCACTGACGTACCATCGGAATATTCGCATATGGGGAATCTACTTTCGTAATAATCCCGATCAACGGACGCTGAATAAAACATCTGCTGCCCGGTCCAAATAGATTAAACGGCTCATCTGCCGCCTGCACCATGGCAACCACATCTGCCTCAAATGAAAAGCATGCAAGTCCCACACTGAAATGCTTCGATTCTGCATATTCTCCCGGGGAATCAATTGTGTCATCTTCGGTATTCGTATACTGAGTCTTCACATAATGCAGCTCTTCACCTTTCAGCGCCTGCGTTAAAGACGTCTTACCAGCTTCACTTCTCCCCATCAAAAATATCTTCTTCATCCTATACCTTCCCTGAACGTGTCATAAATAACTATACCAATCGTACAGACAAGTGAGTGGTATAGTTATTCGAAAACGATGTCCTAGAGTGTGTCTAAAAAATCATTCCTGCAATCTACATACCCCACTTTGCGGTATATTTTGTCTTCATTCAGTTGACGTAGCCCGCTACGCCGCCCTCATTCAAACAAAATCTCCCATAAATTGTGACATATATCTTGCAGAAAGCATTTTTCAAATACACTCTAGCTTCTGTGAATCTCACATGTCTTAAATCCTAATTTTTCATCAAAGAACCGTACAACTTCCTCTACTGCGGTCTGCACCTGTGACAATCCTCCGGTCAGAATCAGTGAACCACAAAACCGGTCCATAAATCCGATTTCCACATCTGCACTCTTGAATGCAACATCTGCCGCCACTACAACCGCTTCCCATGGCGTAAATCTGAGCAGACCAATCGATTCTCCTGTATGGTCTTCTCCCTCATGCACTCCGATATGCAGTCCCAGATTCTGATAAACACAAGTATCTGAAGTACTGATCACATGCGCCATACAGACTTCCTTGCCCGGAACTCTCACCCGCGTCATGCGAAGCTTTTTCCCTTTCAGATTCTCATAATCATCCTGAAACAGACGCTCCATGAGTTCTTCTCTTGTTATCCGCTCCATAACCGCACTTCCTATCGTTTTGTAATATCACAGACTACATATCCAAGAGAATCTCTGAAATAATCCACAACTTCTGTCAGTGCAGAAGTAACATCTGAGATTTCTCCCGTGATAATCAACGTCCCTGTAAAACGATCCGCAAATCCAAGATAAACATTTCCACTCTTCACCGCAATATCCGATGCGATCACTGCAGATTCCGGTGGTGTCATATTCATGATTCCAATCGCAGATGATCTGTAATCCAGATGCGGATCCAGCCCCAGCTTCTGATAAATAATCGGCGCCGGACCTCCCATTACATGCGCAAATGTAATCTCCTTGCCGGCTACAGTTTCCTGTACAATTCTTATCTGCTCTCCATGATCATTTGCCATCTGTCAGTTCCTCTCTTTCGCATAAATTCAAACTGCTTCTATCCAAAGCATATTCCAGAACTCTCCATCATCCACACGCCCTGTCCTGCAATGCACAACTTACAGAAAGCCTTCCTCAAATATGCTCTGACGCTTATATTTTTATACATTTTCTCAGAAATATATTGAAAATCTCTTACTTTAAATAATACTATCTGCCAGAGTATCTGTCAAGCAACATTCCAACAAAACGCAAGTTTTACATTTGCAAATCCAACAAAATTCAACTCTTTATTTCTTAAAAACAACATAATCAAAACACAAGAAACAAATCCAGTACCTTTCCCCCTTCACCTTCTACTCCAACTCTGGTGAACGCAAGCATGGAAAGGGACTCTTGCATAAGATATGCATTTGGCGTAAAAACAAAGATATTTTACACCAAATATAAAAAAATGATTGACTGTAACAATCAAAATTTACACATTCTGTGCTTTCAATAACAGTCAATCACTTTCCCTTTTCAACTTTTACTTAAAATACAAACTATACTTCCTCCGCAATCTCTCTTGCCACAAACACACCACTTGCAGATGCATGAGACAGAGAATGTGTCACTCCACTACCATCTCCGATCACATACAAACCTTTGTGTTTTGTCTCAAGATGCTCGTCCAGTTTTACTTCCATGTTGTAGAACTTAACCTCTACACCGTAAAGCAGTGTATCATCATTGGCTGTTCCAGGAGCAATCTTATCAAGTGCATAGATCATCTCAATGATTCCGTCCAGAATACGCTTTGGAAGCACAAGACTTAAGTCTCCCGGTTCAGCAGACAGTGTCGGTGTCAGGAAACTCTCGGCAATACGTGCCGGAGTACTTCTTCTTCCACGGATCAGATCTCCAAAACGCTGCACAAGTACTCCGCCGCCAAGCATGTTGGAAAGACGTGCGATACTCTCACCATATCCGTTACTGTCTTTGAACGGCTCGGAGAAATGCTTCTCAACAAGCAGAGCAAAGTTTGTATTCTCAGTCTGTTTTGCAGGATCTTCGTAGCTGTGTCCATTTACAGTTACGATTCCGTTTGTATTCTCATTTACAACAATTCCGTTCGGGTTCATACAGAAAGTTCTTACTTTATCCTCAAACTTCTCTGTTCTGTACACAATCTTGCTTTCATACAGTTCGTCTGTCAGGTGAGAGAAGATTACAGCCGGAAGCTCTACACGCACACCGATGTCCACACGGTTGGATTTTGTAGTGATATCAAGGTTTTCACATACCTTCTCCATCCATTTGCTTCCGCTTCGTCCTACAGAAACAATACATTTCTCACACTCGTCTGTTCCGTCTTTTGTGATCACACGGTATCCACCTTCGATCGTCTCTACATCGTCTACATGGCAGTTGAAACGGAATTCAACAGTATCTTTCAGTTTTGCATACAGGTTCTCAAGTACTACATAGTTAATGTCTGTACCGAGATGACGGACAGATGCATCCAGAAGATTCAACTTGTTCTGCATACACAGCTTTTTAATGTGTGTACCGGATGTAGAGTACATCTTTGTACCCTCACCGCCAAATTTCACATTGATCTCATCTACATAGTTCATCAGATCGATCGCTGTCTCTTTTCCGATGTATTCATATAATGTACCACCGAAATTATTCGTAATATTGTATTTTCCATCAGAAAATGCACCTGCTCCTCCGAATCCACTCATGATTGCACAGGTCTTGCAGTTTACACAGCTTTTAATCTTCTTTCCATCGATCGGACATTTTCTCTTCTCCAGCGGATTTCCTGCTTCAAATACTGCTACCTTCAGTTCCGGAGCCTTCTCTGCCAGTTCATATGCGGCGAAAATACCACCCGGTCCTGCTCCAATAATAATTACATCATATTTACTCATGTAATATCCTCCATTTCCATTCATCTGCCTGATTCCTGTTTTGCTGCTCACGATCCACCGTAACCGGCAATGTCTCACACTATTTTTAATCACCCGCCATAACTGATCATCTGCTCTTTTTTTGTCTCATTTTACCGCTCTATCTGCTTTGCAAACATTAAAATAACCGCTGTTTCCTAAATACTATCAGGGGAGCAGCGGTCATCTCTGTCCTTTTCTCTTTAGAATCCAACAGATTACTCTTCTACTTTCAGAGAACTCAAAATTCCCATTTCTTGTTTCATCATAGCATACATAACTTCTTTTTTCAATCAGGAAATTATGAACACTAACTGCCTATCATCTCAGTGTGTTACTGTTCACAGCATAGCTGTAAACAGTAACGTATCTCGCCATTTAAAATCGCCTTTGGCGATGGGCGAGATACATTCAAGACAATACGTGCATCCTCATAGCTAATCAGCAAAGTGATTAGCTATGGTCTGAACAGTATCATCTCAGTTTCAATATCCCGGCAATCAGTATCTTAACGTCATCAATAATGTAATCAAACGCACCTGCCTGGCACATATTGATGATCACCATTCCAACCGGCACTGCCAGAATCATCCAGAGGATTCCGCCCATTCTGTAACCGATGTAAAGCAACAGCAAGGTCACGAGCGGATTAAGTCCCACACTGTCTCCGA
Organism: uncultured Mediterraneibacter sp.; assembly: GCF_934309415.1. Taxonomy (GTDB): domain Bacteria; phylum Bacillota; class Clostridia; order Lachnospirales; family Lachnospiraceae; genus Mediterraneibacter. Next base: position 143,199 of record NZ_CAKRDI010000004.1, on the reverse strand, counting down.
CCAGCTTCGGCTGAATGAGCTGACGCACGATCTGTGTAATTGCATAAATGACCAGCAGTACCACCGCCATCTTATAATTTCCCATGAAGATCTTATAGACCGCCCATGGAATCATAGCGGTTCCTGTTCCAAAGAACGGAAGGAAATCCAGGAACGCGATCAAAAATGCGACCAGCAGAAAATAATGAATCCGTAAAAATCCAAGTCCAACTGCCAGGATCAGGAACACAATTCCCATAATCTTAAACTGCGCTTTAAAATAACCACCCACGGCATACCGCAGATTGTCCATGACCATCGTCATACGCTTGGTTATCGCTTCTGGTGCGACACCTTTCATCCAACGGAGTATTTCCTCACGGTCAACAATAAAAAAGTATGCTGACATCATCGTCACAATAAAGCAAACGAGAAAATATGGAATCCTTTTTGCTGCATTTCCCGCTGCTGTCACAGTCGGTTCACTGATCTTCGACATCAGATTGCCCATATATTCATCCAGATTTGTTACTGTCGTAGTCCAACCTTTCTGAATTCCATCCGGAAGACGGTTAAATACACCGGATAATGTCTTTCCAATCTGTCCCAGTCCCGTTTCCAGCTGTCCGTACATATCCGGGAAATCCTGAATTACATTTGTGATCTCTGTGACCAGCCGGCTGATCGCAAAATATCCAAGTAGCACCATCAGGGCAAGCACCAGTACAACAATCAGTGCAGACCCCAGCTTCTTCACAATCTTCAACCGTTTTTCCAGCCAGTTGACCAGCGGCGTTGCCACCGATGCAATAAACCAGCCGATTACAAAGGGCATCAGAAATTCAATCAATTTCCACCCGATCACAATAAAAGCTGCCGTAGCAATGATACTGAACAACAGACTTACAGCTACCTTCCAATAAGGACGATTATTCTCCATCCTGCGCCTCCCCGCCGCATCCAAGATATTCTGTCTCGATCAGATCCCAGATCTCATCTCTTCCCTGCTTCGTCTGGGATGAGAATGGAATTACTTTTGTTCCAGGTACAAGCTCCAGTCCTTCTTTCAGGATCTTGATGCACTTCTGTACCTGACTTCTCTTAATCTTATCCAGTTTCGTCGCAATAATGATCGGCTGGTATCCCTGATCCAGGATCCAGTGATACATCATCTTATCATTTGCAGACGGAGCATGACGGATATCGATCAGAAGGAAGACTGCCTTTAACTGCTGTGATGTGTGCAGATAGCGCTCGATCAGTTTTCCCCACTGGATCTTCTCCTGCTCGGATACTTTCGCATATCCATACCCCGGAAGGTCCACCAGATACATCTCGTCATTAATATTATAAAAATTGATCGTCTGTGTCTTTCCCGGTGTAGCGGAAATTCTCGCATAAGATTTTCGATTCATCAGTGCATTGATCAGGGAAGATTTTCCTACATTGGATTTTCCTGCAAATGCAATCTCCGCTTTGTCATTTTCCGGAAGAACACTTGTAATACCACATACTGTTTCCAGATTTATATTTTTTATTACCATATTGGTTACATATCATCCATTCTTTCTCACTTAAGAAAAAACGGATGATTCTCCTTTCTTCCAATTTTGTAACAGTTCAGACATAGGGCTGACGCCCTTAAGCGAGAAGCAGCCACAAAGTGGCGGTTTCGAGCTTCATGGCCAAACCGTCATCTGTTTCCATGCTCATACCGGCTCTCAGCTAGTACATCGTTTCATAAATAACTGTCTCATTCACGCAGAATGCGGATTCGAGTGTTCAGCTGAAAAAACGTAGGCGTAGCGGGCTACGTCGAGGCTTTTTCAACTGAGCAATCGGATTCGCAGGCAAGTGTATGAGGCAGTTATTTTGAAAACGATGTACCAGTCAATGCTTTCTTCAAGACTTCTTCCATTGTCTCCACCGGAAGAATCTCCATACCTTTCGTGATCTCTGTGGAAAGTTCATCCACATCTGCTTTGTTTTCTTTTGGGATCAGCACTGTATGGATTCCGGCATTTTTTGCTGCCAGCAGTTTCTCTTTCAGTCCGCCGATCGGAAGAACTCTTCCACGCAGTGTCACTTCTCCTGTCATGGCAAGATCCGCACGTACTTTCTTTCCTGTGATTGCGGAAAGCATGGCTGTTGCCATTGTAATTCCGGCGGATGGACCGTCTTTCGGCACTGCTCCTTCCGGAATATGTACATGAATGTCATGTTTCTCAAAGAAATCTTCTGCGATTGCATATTTCTTGCTCACAGAACGGATGTAACTGATTCCGGTTCTCGCAGATTCCTTCATCACATCGCCAAGCTGTCCGGTCAGCATGATCTCGCCCTTTCCAGGCATCACATTGACCTCGATCTGAAGTGTATCGCCACCCACACTGGTCCATGCCAGTCCACGTACAATACCAACTTCCGGCGCTGCATTGGCCATCTGATAAGAGAATTTCTCTTTTCCGAGGAATTTCTGAATATTGCGGTCTGTCACTGCCACTTTTTTCCGGTCTGTCGTCAGAATCTCTTTTGCTGTCTTACGACAGATATTTCCGATCTCACGCTCCAGTTGTCTGACTCCGGCTTCTTTTGTATAATTTCTCGCCATTTTCCAGATTGCGTGCTTGCTAAATGTAAGCTGATCTGCTGTCAGTCCATGCTTTTCCAGCTGCTTCGGAATCAGATGTTCCTGCGCAATATGCAGTTTCTCATTCTCGGTATAACTGCTGATCTCAATGATCTCCATACGATCCAGAAGCGGTCTTGGAATCGTCTGTAAAGTATTTGCAGTTGTGATAAACATAACCTCCGACAGATCCAGTGGTACTTCCAGATAATGATCTCTGAACTTCTTGTTCTGTTCTCCGTCCAGAACTTCCAGAAGTGCAGAGAATGTATCTCCTTTATAGTCTGAGCTGACTTTATCAATTTCATCCAGCAAAAGAACTGGATTTTTTACACCTGCTGTACGGATTCCATTTGCAATTCTTCCCGGCATTGCACCCACATAGGTTCTTCTGTGTCCGCGGATCTCTGCCTCATCACGCACACCGCCAAGAGAAATTCTCACATACGGCTTCTTCATGGCTCTTGCAAGAGAACGGGCGATAGAAGTTTTTCCTGTTCCCGGAGGTCCTACAAGACAGAGGATCGGGCTTTCCCCTTTCTTTGTCAGTGCTCTTACTGCAAGGAATTCCAGAATACGTTCTTTGACCTGTTCCAGACCATAATGATCCTCATCCAGAACTTCTTTCGCATATTCAATATCATTGTTATCCTCCGCTGCCTTATCCCATGGCATCTCAAGCAGTGTCTCAATATAAGTACGGATCACTCCATTTTCTGCCTGAGATCCCAGTGTGCTCTTGAAGCGGCTGATCTCTTTCTTCAGTTTTTCCTTTACTTCTTCCGGTGCTTCCAGCTCGTTCATAGCCTTCTCAAACTCATCTGCGTCAGAGACCGTAGAATCTTCTCCCAGCTCTTCACGGATCAGTTTCAGCTGCTCTCTTAAAATGTATTCTCTCTGGTGTTTGTCAACGCGTTCTTTCACCTTTTTCTGGATCTCTGCTTTAATATCCATGATCTGTACTTCATTGACCAGTTTAAAGCAGAGCTTTTCATAACGTTTCCAGAAATCTGTCTCATCCAGCAGTTCCTGCTGATCTTTATAATAAAGCGGAATTCCTGCTGCAATCTCATCCACCAGTTTCTTCAGGTCCTTGATATCGAGAAGTTCGGCAACTGCCTCTTTTGACATCTTGCCATTCTTTGCCGCATAATCCACCAGCATATCTTTCAGTCCCCGCTCCATTGCCTCGCCGTTGAGATCATCCGGGATCGTAATTCCACTCTCGTCAATTTCCTCAACTTCGGCTCTGAGATACGGATCTGTCTCCTCGATTCGTTTCAGAATTCCTCTGCTCTCTCCGGATACAAGCACACGTACAATGTGCTTTGGAAGTTTTATAATCTGCTTGATCGTTCCGATCGTTCCGACTTCAAACACATCTTCCTGTGCCGGATTCTCTGTTTCTATTGATTTCTGGGCAACCAGAAATATCTTCTGATCTTCTACCATGGCCTGCTGTACAGCCGCAACAGACCGTTCCCTGCTCACATCAAAATGTACGACCATTTCCGGCATGATCGTCATTCCACGCAGTGCAACCATGGGAAGACTTTTAAACTCATTATCTACGTTGTCCATCTTTCTCTCCTCTGTTTTATGATTATGATAAAATATATAAATACAAAAGCAGGCTGATGGTATCACACTCATCACGCCCGCCTTTCTTTTATGCGCTCTCTGATGTCAGGAACGACTTTCTTTCTTCACCGTCACGCAAATATTTCGGTTCTTCTGTACCAAGTACAGCTTCCTTTGTGATACGGCATTCTTTAATTGTCTCATCAGATGGTACTTTAAACATTGTATCCATCATAATATTCTCCATGATTGCTCTTAATCCTCTGGCTCCGGTCTTACGCTTCAGAGTCGTCTCTGCAATCTCAACCAGTGCCTCCTGATCAAAGTCAAGTTTTACGCCATCCAGTTCCAGAAGTTTCTGATACTGTTTCACGATCGCGCTCTTTGGCTCTGTCAGAATACGGATCAGTGCATCTTTATCCAGAAGATCCAGTGAAACTGTCACCGGAAGTCTTCCGACCAGCTCAGGGATCAGTCCAAATTTTACAAGATCCTGCGGCAGTGCTTCCTGAAGAAGTACGTCCATATCATATTCATGCTTGGATGCGATCTCTGCATTGAATCCGATGGACTTTCTGTCAATACGTGTCTCTATGATCTTGTCAATTCCTTCAAAAGCTCCTCCACAGATAAACAGAATGTTTGTTGTATCGATCTGGATCAGCTCCTGATGAGGGTGCTTTCTTCCACCCTGTGGCGGAACAGATGCAACGGTTCCCTCAATAATCTTCAGGAGTGCCTGCTGTACGCCTTCTCCTGATACATCACGTGTAATGGATGGATTCTCTGATTTTCTTGTGATCTTATCGATCTCATCAATGTAGATAATACCATGCTCTGCACGTTCAATATCACCATCTGCGGCCTGGATTACTTTCAGAAGGATATTCTCAACATCCTCACCTACATAACCGGCCTCTGTCAGTGCTGTCGCGTCTGCGATTGCAAACGGAACATTCAGAATCTTTGCAAGCGTCTGTGCCAGAAGTGTTTTTCCGCATCCGGTCGGTCCAAGCATCAGAATATTACTCTTCTGAAGTTCGACTCCCAGATCCTGCTCTGCAAGAATTCTTTTATAGTGATTATAAACTGCAACTGAAAGTACTTTTTTCGCTTCATCCTGTCCGATTACATAATCGTCCAGAAATGCTTTCATCTCCTCCGGAGTCAGCAAATTGATATCATCCAGAGCTCTTCTGTCGTTATAATCCAGTTCTTCTTCTATAATCTCTGAACAAATACCGACACACTCATCACAGATATAAGTTCCGTTCGGACCTGCAATCAGCTTGCGAACCTGTGACTGTGTCTTGTTACAGAACGAACATCTCACGATATCTTCTGTCATTTTTCCTGCCATATTCTGTCACCTCATACCACAAACCATTAGTGGCTTGCTATTACTTCGTCAATCAGACCATATTCTTTTGCTTCGTCTGCTGACATAAAATTATCACGCTCTGTATCAGCTTTGATCACTTCGAGCGGTTTTCCTGTATTCGCTGCCAGGATCTCATTTAATTTCTGTTTTGTACGCAGGATATGCTCTGCGGCAATCTGGATCTCTGTTGCCTGTCCCTGAGCTCCGCCTGACGGCTGATGGATCATGATCTCTGCGTTCGGAAGAGCAAATCTCTTTCCTTTCTTTCCACCGGAAAGAAGGAATGCTCCCATGCTGGCTGCCATACCGATACAAACTGTGGATACATCACACTTGATGTACTGCATTGTATCATAGATCGCCATACCTGCTGTAACAGATCCTCCAGGACTGTTAATGTATAACTGAATATCTTTATCCGGATCATCTGCCTCAAGGAATAAAAGCTGTGCTACGATCACGCTCGCTGACACATCATTTACTTCCTCTCCGAGGAAAATGATTCTCTCTTTGAGAAGTCTGGAATAAATATCGTAAGAACGCTCTCCTCGGCTTGTCTGTTCAATGACGTAAGGTACTAAACTCATATTCTATCCTTCTTTCATAAATCTGATAAAAGGTGCACCTGACAGGCGCACCTTTTCAGAAATCTAATTAGCCTTCTACTGCTGCATCTGTGATCAGAGTAACTGCATCCTGTACTGCAATGTCCTCTTTCATCTGTTTCTTCTCATTCTCGCCCATGAATTCTTTGAGTTTCTCAACTTCCATCTGGTAAGAATCAGCCATCTTCTGAAGCTCTTCATCAAGACGCTCGTCAGATACTTCGATGTTCTCTGCTGCAACTACTGCTTCAAGAACCAGTCTTGTTCTGATACGTTTCTCAGCCTGTGGCTTCAGTTCTTCCATCATCTTCTCTTCTGTAAGACCTGTGAACTGGAAGTACTGCTCAACGCTCATTCCCTGCTGCATGATACGACGTGCGAAATCATCAGCCTGCTGTTTTGCCTGCAGATCGATCATAGCTTCCGGGATATCCATCTCAGCGTTAGCTACAGCCTGCTCTACAGCCTGGTTCTCTTTCTTCTCTTTTCCTTCACGCTCTTTACGTGCTTTGATGTTCGCTTTTACTTCTGCTCTGTAAGCATCCATTGTCTCTGCTTTCTCAGATACATCAGAAGCGAACTCATCATCAAGCTCCGGAAGCTCTTTTGCTTTGATTGCATGTACTGTGCATTTGAAAACAGCTTCTTTTCCGGCAAGATCTTTTGCGTGGTAGTCTTCCGGGAATGTAACTTTTACTTCTGTCTCTTTGTCGATCTCAGCGCCGATCAGCTGCTCTTCGAATCCCGGGATGAATGATCCGGAACCGATTGTCAGCGGGTAATTCTCACCTTTTCCGCCTTCGAAAGCTTCTCCGTCAACAAATCCTTCGAAATCAAGAGTTACTTCATCTTTGTCCTCAACAGCTCTGTCTGTAACTTCAACTGTTCTTGCGTTGCGCTCACGCTCTTTCTGGATCTCTTCGTCAACTTCTTTCTGTGTTACTCTTGTAGAAGTCTTATCCACTTTCAGTCCTTTATATTCACCGAGTTTTACTTCCGGTTTAACTGCAACTTCTGCTGTAAAGATAAAATCTTTTCCCTTCTCAAGCTGTACAATGTCGATTGACGGCTGGGATACGATCTCAAGCTCACACTCATCATAAGCTTTTCCATATGCTTCAGAAATCATATGATTTGCTGCTTCATCATAGAACACTTCCGGTCCGTACATCTTTTCGATCATCTGACGCGGAACTTTTCCTTTACGGAATCCTGGAAGGGCGATTTTTCCACGCTGCTTTAAGTAAGCTGCCTGAAGTGCTTTCTCCACTTCCTCTGCTGAAACTTCAATTGTCAGCTTTGCCATATTATGTTCTAACTTTTCTACCTGTAAACTCATTTTCTTCCTCCTTGATTAAGCAAATTATTACTTATCTGAAAGTATTCCTACAATTCTTGTACCTTCGATAAGACACACATTCGCAGTCATTGAAACAGTATAGCACACAACCCCTCATTTTTCCAGTGTTTTTTCTCTGTTTCACAAATGTTTCATGCATTTTTCTTTTGTTTTTTTATATTTCTGATCTGATTCTATGATATTTTCTATTTTCTAACTGTCATTCATGCTCTGACGAAGATCTGTAATTCAGCCCACATAAACAATCGACTCAGCAATCTCGTCTGCTTTCTCTTTGCCACACAGCAATGCTGTCAGTTCCAGTGCAAATGGCAGTGCAGCTCCCATGCCTCTTCCGGTCGTGATATGCCCGTCTGTCACAAATGGAGTATGAACAACTTCTGCACCATCCAGCTGATCTTCCATGGATGGATAAGAGCATGCTTTTCTTCCCTTCAGCAATCCCATACCTCCAAAAACGCTTGGTGCTGCGCAGATGGCTGCAATCCGTTTCTCTTTTTTATCAAAACTTCGAATCAGTTCTGTCAGACCTTTGTGATCTCTCAGGTGCCATGTTCCCGGAAGTCCGCCCGGAAGAACAAGTAAATCCACATCTTCCATCTCTGCCTCTTCAAACTGTTCATCTGCTTCCAGGATGATTCCGTGAGAACCTTCAATCCTCTTTGTATTCATCACAGAAACAGTTTTGACATCCACTCCTGCCCTTCGAAGCACATCTACCACCGTCAGTCCTTCAATTTCCTCAAATCCATCTGCCAGAAATACACACGCTTTTTTCACTCTTCCATCCTCCTGCTGTCTGCTATTTTAATTTGTTACTGATTGTTTCACGCCATTATTTTCACTTGTTTTTCAGTTTATCAAATCCAAAACTTAATTGCAATGGTTTACATTCTTTTCTTTGTATACTATCATTGATTTAGTGTTATTATTTTTCAAGCTTCAGTGCGTGTCTGAAAGATGTTTTTTGCGCATTCCCATAAGAATGCACGTTTTGGCTTGAAATCTATTTGTATGTAAAAGGAGAACTCACATGGAAATTGAACGTAAATTTTTAATCAAAGATCTGAATGCTTTACCATTCCACCCGGAAGACTATCCGCATCGAGAACTGGAGCAGGGATATCTGTGCACAGAACCTGTTGTACGGATCCGAAAAGATGCAGATCAGTACTTTCTCACTTATAAATCCAAAGGGCTGATGATCCGCGAAGAATATAATCTTCCGCTCACAGAAGATGGATATCTGCATTTGAAGGAAAAAATAGACGGAAGACTGATCACTAAAACACGTTATGTAATTCCACTGGCTGAGCTTGAAGCTGACATTTTTTCAGACGCTTTATATCTGGAACTGGATCTTTTCCACGGAGATCTTGCGCCTCTGGTACTGGCAGAAATTGAATTCCCAGATGAAACATCTGCCACTTCCTACTGCCCGCCTGAATGGCTGGATGAGGAGGTTACCAACTCATCCAGATACCACAACAGTACTTTAAGTGCCACTTTTCCAAAATAACTGTTGCACACTAGAGTGTGTCTTAAAAATGCTTTCTGCAAGATATATGTCACAATTTATGGGAGATTTTGTCTGAATGAGGGCGGCGTAGCGGGCTACGTCAACCGAATGAAGGCAAAATATACCGTAAAGTGGGGCATGTAGATTGCAGGAATGATTTTTCAGACACACTCTAGCCTGCTGATTTTAGACAGTTATTTATAAAGCGCATGTTAGAGCATGTTTGAAAATGTCTTTTTAAATTTTGCAACAGTTATTTGAATTTTATTATTTTTCTATATTCTGTTGCATTTCAATGTCTCCATTTAAAAAATTGATATAATAAAAGGAAGTTTTTGGCAATTTTTGTAAAAGGAGATATGACAGTGGCAAATATTCAACTTGCTAAAAATCTGCTCAGGCTGAGAAAAGATCATAATTATACACAGAAACAACTTGGTAAAAAACTGAATATTACGCATCAGGCATACTCTTATTATGAGCATGGAAAACGGGATCCTAACATTCATATGCTGACGAAACTGTCTGAGATCTACGGCATCCCTCTGGAGCAGCTTCTGACACAGCCATGTAACATCAATGGTGCGATCAGAGAAGAAAAAAGACCTTATCGTCCGGGAATTATCATGACAAGCGGTGATACGCTCTTCCTTACAGAAGAAGAAACAGAACTTCTCCTCCGATTCCGCGATGCCAGTGAGGAAGAAAGAAAACTTACGCAGAAAATTCTTGGATTGCCGGAAGACAGCAATACTCTGCCTGATGAATAATTCTCTCAGACACAAAATTGCATTTGTTACAATTTATACCTGATTCTGTCTGAAACTTATTCCTGTAATCTGTACGCCACATTTCGTGCTATGGATCTTACAGTCAGCATTTTCAGGTGCAGATCAATACATTACATAGATTATTCTTTAACATAAAAAACAGGACTTTGATTTTTCAGACACACTCTAACTCTCATCATGGTTTATCAAAGTCCTGTTTTTATATCCTAAATCTCTTTTCTTATTCTGCCATACGGATCATGTGAATCATCTCCGGGAATTTTGCAGCTTTTTCCGCATACTCTCCCTCTGACATAACTCCTGTAATGAAACCGAATTCGTCTTCCAGTTCGTCTGTCATAACCATCTCAACCTGACCAAACACTTCGGTTACACGCTGTTTCACATCGTCATTCTGTCCCTGGATTCTGACAAAGAAGCGTCTCTTGGCCTCTGCATTTGGAACAAGATTCAGCAGTTCGCCATCCCATTTCATGATTACATTTCTGTGAAGATGTTTTGCCGCATCTACCACATCACCTACAACCGCACTTGCTGTTGGAAGCTTTCCTGCTCCACTTCCGTAGAACATTGCATCACCAAGCATATTTCCGCGTACAAAGACTGCATTAAATACATCATTTACATTGCACAGCGGATGACTTTTGGAAAGAAGCATCGGTGCAACGATCGCACTGAATGTGTCTCCAACTCTCTTGCTTGTTGCAAGAAGCTTGATCGCCATATTCATCTTCTTCGCATACTTCATATCCTCTGCTGTGATCTTAGTGATTCCTTCTGTATGGATCGTCTCGAAATCTACATGACGTCCAGCGATCAGGGAAGTCAGGATCGCAATTTTTCTGCAGGCATCGTGTCCTTCCACATCCGCCTCCGGATTACGCTCAGCATATCCCATATCCTGTGCTTCTTTGAGTACTTCTGCATAGTCTGCACCCTCAAAGAACATCTTTGTCATCATGTAGTTTGTTGTTCCATTTAAAATTCCTGTCACTTCATCGATTCTGTCTGCTGTCAGAGAAGAATTCAACGCACGGATGATCGGAATGCCGCCGCCTACACTTGCCTCAAACATAAAGTTGATATTTTTCTCTTTTGCAATATCAAGAAGTTCTGCACCATGTTTTGCGACCAGCGCCTTATTAGACGTTGCCACACATTTCCCTGCTTCAAGGCAGCGCTTTACAAATGTATAGGCCGGCTCAATACCTCCCATAGTCTCTACAACAATATTGACTTCCGGGTCATTTACAATTGTCTCAAAATCATGCACCAGAATCTTTTCTACAGGATCTCCTGGAAATTCTCTGAGATCCAGTACATATTTTACATTGATTTCATCTCCGGATCTCTCATTGATCAGTTCCTGATTTGTGCGGATTACTTCCACAACTCCTGAGCCGACCGTGCCGTATCCCATAACTGCTACGTTTATCATTCTCTCTTTCCTTTCTGTGCCTCTGCATCCATACTCAGGTATGCGTTGATAAATGGATCAATATTTCCGTCCATTACAGCGCCTACATTGCTGATTTCTGCATTTGTCCTGTGATCTTTTACCATAGTATATGGCTGCATAACGTATGATCTGATCTGATTTCCAAAATTGATATCCCGGACTTCTCCTCGGATATCTGACATCTTCTCAGCCTGCTCCTGCTGTTTGAGAAGATACAGTTTGGATTTCAGCATCTGCATCGCTTTGTCTTTGTTCATATGCTGTGAACGTTCATTCTGACACTGAACCACAATTCCCGTCGGGAGATGCGTGATTCGGATCGCAGACGATGTCTTATTGATGTGCTGACCACCGGCTCCACTGGAACGGTAAGTATCTACACGGATATCATCATCATTGATCTCTACATCAATGTCCTCTTCAATGTCCGGAATCACATCACAGGAAGCAAACGAAGTCTGTCTTTTTCCTGCTGCATTGAACGGTGAAATACGAACCAGGCGGTGCACCCCTTTTTCAGATCGGAGATAGCCGTAAGCATTCTCGCCTTTCACCTCAAAAGTAACACCTTTGATTCCTGCCACATCGCCTTCCAGGTAATCCAGTACTTCTACGTCATACCCTTTCTTCTCAGCCCAGCGGCTGTACATACGATAAAGCATCCCGGTCCAGTCCATGGACTCAGTTCCACCGGCACCTGCATGTAATGTAACGATTGCATTGTCACGGTCATACGGGCCGATCAGAAGAGTACTGATCCGCAGTTCTTCGAACTTTTCTTCAAACTGTTGTAACTCTTCCTCAATTTCTTCTGCTGTTTCCTGCTCGTCCTCTTCCCCTGCGCTCATCTCAATGAGAAGAAGCATATCTTCATGGCTGGCAAACAGCTGCTCAATCTCTTTTACAGAGTCCTGAAGTCCTCTTAATTCCTTCATGACCTGCTGGGAAGTCTCCGGGTCATCCCAGAATCCCGGCTCTTCCAGTCTTTTTTCAAGTTCTTCGATCCTCAGCTTCTTTGAAGCGATGTCAAAGTGAATCCCTCAAATCTTTCAGCGGTTCTTCATATGCCATTAATTTTGACTTTAATTCATCTAATAAAACCACCTTAATCACCTCTTTCATATCTTAATATTTCATAAAATCATTTTACCTTGCGTCCACAGCACTGTTTGTATTTCTTACCGCTTCCACACGGGCATGGATCATTTGGATAGATTTTCTTTTCTTCGCGTTTCTTTGGCGCACGTCCGGCACTCTCATCTTTGTTTGTGCCTGTCACCTTCGCTACTTCTTCTCTCTCCACTTTCTGTTCTACATTTACGTGGAACAGTGTACGGATTGTTGTCTCGGCGATAGAATTTGTCATCTCGCCGAACATATCATATCCCATCATCTTGTATTCTACAAGCGGATCTCTCTGTCCATAAGCCTGAAGTCCGATTCCCTGACGGAGCTGATCCATATCATCGATATGATCCATCCATCTTGCATCAATGACTTTCAGCAGTACGACACGCTCTACTTCTCGCAGCTGTTCCGGCTCCGGGAACTCTGCTTCTTTGTTCTCGTACGCTTTTACAGCACGCTCTTTCAGGAGATGTTTCAGTTCTTTCTGGCTCATATCCTGACACTCTTTTTCAGTCGGAAGCTGCAGCATCGGGATTGTATTGCGGAGATTGATATCCAGACCTGTAATATCCCACTCTTCCGGATCTGTCTCTGTAGATGCAAAACGGTCTGTCATATTCTCCACATATTCTGTGATCATATTGTAAACCGTATCACGCATACTCTCTCCGTCAAGTACACGGCGTCTCTCTCCGTAAATGATTTCTCTCTGCTCGTTCATGACCTGGTCATATTCCAACAGGTTTTTACGGATTCCAAAGTTGTTGCTCTCAATCTTCTTCTGCGCTTTCTCAATCGCACTGGAAAGCATCTTATGCTCGATCTGCTCGCCATCTTCCACACCAAGTGTATTAAATACACTCATCAGTTTTTCAGAACCGAACAGACGCATCAGGTCATCTTCCAGAGAAATGTAGAAACGGGATTCTCCCGGATCTCCCTGACGTCCGGAACGACCACGCAGCTGATTGTCGATACGGCGGGACTCATGACGCTCTGTACCGATGATCTTCAGGCCGCCTGCTTCTCTTGCATCATCATCCAGCTTGATATCTGTACCACGACCTGCCATGTTCGTTGCAATCGTAACTGCTCCGTGCTGTCCTGCATCTGCTACAATCTCTGCTTCCATCTCATGATATTTTGCATTCAGTACGTTATGCTTGATTCCTTCTTTTTTCAGCATCTTGCTCAGCAATTCAGAAACTTCGATTGTGATTGTACCCACCAGGACTGGCTGTCCTGTTGCATGAGCTTCTTTTACTGCCTCAACAACTGCTTTGTATTTTTCCTCTTTTGTCTTATATACTGCATCATCCAGGTCTTTTCTCTGTACCGGTTTGTTTGTCGGGATCTCAACAACGTCCATTCCGTAAATATCACGGAACTCTTTCTCTTCTGTCAGAGCTGTACCTGTCATACCACTCTTCTTGTCATATTTATTGAACAAGTTCTGGAATGTAATTGTAGCCAGTGTCTTACTCTCTCTTCTGACTTTTACATGTTCCTTTGCCTCGATTGCCTGATGCAGACCGTCGGAATAGCGGCGTCCCGGCATGATACGTCCTGTAAATTCATCGACGATCATAACTTCGCCTTCCGGTGTTACCACGTAATCCTGATCGCGGAACATCAGATTGTGTGCACGAAGCGCAAGGATGATATTGTGCTGGATCTCCAGATTCTCCGGATCCGCCAGGTTCGCGATATGGAAGAATTTCTCTACTTTCTTCACACCATCTTCTGTCAGGTTGACTGTCTTTTCTTTTTCGTTAACAATGAAATCACCGGTTTCTTCAATCTCTTCACCCATGATGGCGTTCATCTTGGAGAATTCACCGCTGGCTTCTCCACGTTCCAGCTGACGGGCAAGTACGTCACATGCCTCGTACAGCGCAGTGGATTTGCCGCTCTGTCCGGAAATGATCAGCGGTGTACGTGCCTCATCGATCAATACAGAGTCAACCTCATCGATAACTGCGAAATGCAGTCCTCTCTGTACAAGCTGTTCTTTGTAAATGACCATGTTGTCACGCAGGTAATCAAATCCGAGTTCGTTATTTGTCACATAAGTGATATCGCAGTTATAAGCTGCACGTCTCTCTTCATTTTCCATACTGTTGAGAACCACACCAACAGTCAGTCCGAGGAATTCGTGAACTTTTCCCATCCACTCTGCATCACGTTTTGCCAGATAGTCATTGACTGTAACGATATGAACTCCCTTACCTTCCAGGGCATTTAAGTATGCCGGAAGTGTAGATACCAGTGTCTTACCTTCACCGGTTCTCATCTCTGCGATTCGTCCCTGGTGAAGAATGATACCACCGATCAGCTGCACTCTGTAATGACGCATACCAAGGCTTCTGTATGCACCTTCACGGACAACTGCATATGCCTCTGGAAGGATATCATCCAGTGTCTCTCCTTCTTTCAGACGCTCTTTGAATTCTTTCGTTTTTCCACGAAGTTCTTCATCAGACAGCGCCTCCATCTCCGGCCCCAGTGCTTCAATTCGGTCTACGATCGGATAAATCCTCTTCAGCTCATTCTCACTGTGGGTTCCGAAAATCTTTTCTATAATATTCATATTCCGCAATTTACTCCTTATCTGAATCTGATTTGACATCAAATAGCATAATCGACGCCACTCTGTTTTCCATTTTATCACTAACCGGAGGGGAATTCAATAAGTTCATATACTGTTAACATTTAGGAGGAAATGCAATGTTACTGTTCACAGCATAGCTGTAAACAGTAACGTATCTCGCCATTTAGAATCGCCTTTGGCGATGGGCGAGATACATTCAAAACAATATGTGCATCCTCCATGCCAATCAGCAAAGTGATTGACATGGGAGTGAACAGTAACAATGCTATTCTTATCAGTAAAAACCTTATCTGTTGCAAAATATAACTCCACAACAGACAAGGTTTTCATTTTAAATCTCCAGTTTTTCAATCTTACAGCTATGTTCCTTGCTTTTCAAAAAGTTCTTCCGTATTATTTTTTCTACTATAATAAGCTGCAAGCATATCAATTGCCATTGATTTTCCAAACCTTCGTGGTCTGCTGACACACATAAATCTCTGCTGTGTTTTCACACAACGATTGGTCTGTTCTATCAATCTGCTTTTATCCACATAAATTTCCGATCCAAGTGACATCTCAAATAAATCTGTTCCCGGATTCAGGTAATTTCCCATTTGCTGTCACCCCTTTCCTGTTCATGAAGATATCATAGCATAAATCCAGTAGCTTCACATCTGTTTTTTCAGCACCATCCCCATCACTTCCATCAGTCTGGAGATCTCAATCGGTTTGGCAACATGTTCATTCATTCCCGCTGCAAAAGCGGCTCTGCGGTCTTCTTCAAATGCATTGGCTGTCATGGCAATGATCGGAATTCCTGCGCTTTCTCCCTGTAGTGCACGGATTCTTCTTGTTGCCTCATATCCATTCATCCTCTTGACACTCCTATCATTTATATTACTGTTTTAACTACTTTACAATCTCTTCATACGGAATCTTACCGCCAAACAGATCCAGCGCACTTCCGATGGTAAAATCAACTGTGCCGCCACTCTCTTTTCTGAATGTTTCCAGATCTTTCAGGGATCCGATTCCACCGGCATATGTAATCGGTACTCCCTGCCAGCTTCCAAGCATCTGCACCAGTTCTTTTTCCATTCCTGCACCCTTTCCTTCCACGTCTACCCCATGGATCAGGAATTCGTCGCAGTATCCGGATAGTTGATCCAGCACTTCATGTGACAATACCATCTCTGTAAATTTCTGCCATCTGTTTGTCACAACATAAAACTGTCCATCCTTTTTTCTGCAGCTCAGATCCAGAACCACGTGTTCTTTTCCAACTGCATCAACCAGTTTTTTCAATCTTTCTTCATGGAAGACTCCATCTTTAAAAACATAAGAAGTAACAATCACATGACTTGCCCCTGCATCCAGATATTCCTGTGCATTTTCAGCTGTGATACCACCGCCGATCTGCATTCCGCCCGGATATGCCTGCAGTGCCTGCATCGCCTGGCTTTTCGTCGCTTCATAATATTCAGAGCCAGCCGGATTCAGAAGAATAATATGTCCTCCCTTTAATCCGTCCTGCTGATAACGCCTTGCATACCATGCCGCATCCAGCTCTGATGTAAAATTCGTGTCCGCCTGGCTTCCCTCATCTTTCAGACTTCCACCTACGATCTGTTTTACTTTTCCATTATGTATATCAATACATGGTCTGAATCTCATTCCTCTATATCCTTTCTGCTAAAATTATTATATCCAAAAAAGCACTCCGTCTAATATATAATATATGTCACAATTCATGAAAGATTTTGTCCGAATAAAGTGGATATAACGTATCGTATCAACCGAACAAATGTAAAACGCGCCACAAAACCTGCCAATTACAGAAATAATTTTTCATATACACTCTGATTTATACACAGATACCGCAGAATCCAAACTGACCCGCGGTATCTGTTCTGTTCTATTCTGTTCCAGAGCCTGTCTGATGTCATTCCCTTTTCATACATCCAGCCCATCTCCACACACTTTTACCCTGTGTAAAAGATTAATTCTGCATGACTTTTTCACACTTATACAACAACAGACATTGACTATAAAAAGCAGTTATCTTGCATTTTCATCCCTTGTCAGATCATCTGCTGCCTGATCCACGCCATCGGTAATTCCATCTGTCACGTCATCCACACCGTCTGTTACATCGTCAACTGCATCATTCATAATACCATTTCTATCCGTTCCGTTCGTTGCATCATTGACATTGGAATTTCCGTTGTTGTCATTTGTCGCAGTATCACCTGTCGTATTTCCTGTTCCATTTTCATCATTCACATTGTTACCGGCATTGTCCATTGCGCTGTCCTGTGTTGTCTGATTCGCTGCGTTGTCATCCGTATTTGTGGTGTTTCCGCATGCTGCTGTACCGAGAAGTACCAATGTACATGTCATAAGCACCAAGAGCTTTTTCACTATTTTCATAATGTCAGTCTCCCTTTCCGTATAAATTTTCTTCGGTCTTACTATTTGCATTTCTCTGAAAATTTATACATCTTATCTTTCAATATTGGTGCTTAATTTTTATTATACACAGATCTGTCTCTCTTGCTCATTGAAACAGGAACACAGGATATTATTGCTCATACGCTCTCTTAACAATCACCACAGAACACACTGTTCCTTATTCTTTCTCCGCTTTGTTTCTAAGCTTTTCCATCGCTCTTGCTTCGATCTGACGCACGCGTTCTCTTGTCACGTCCAGTTCATTTCCGATTTCTTCCAGTGTATGCGGTTTTCCATCTTCCAGGCCATAGCGCAGCCGGATAACCTGACGCTCTCTCTCAGTCAGAGATTCCAGAAGCTCGCTGACTTCCTCTTTCTGTACGAGCTGATTCATCGCTTCTTCCGGTGTTGCCTCTGTTTTGTCTTCCACCATATCACCCAGATTGTTCTCTCCATCTTCTCCGACAGGCGTCTCAAGGGATACCGGATTCTGAAGATAAGACAGAATCTCTTTTACATATGCTGCATCTTTTCCGTCCAGTTTCTCCGCAATCTCTTCCGGTGTTGCCTCTCTTCCAAGTGTCTGCTGAAGTTCTTTTGCAATCCGCTGTACTTTCTTCATATTCTCAGCCACATGAACCGGCACGCGGATCTCTCTGGACTGCTGGTCAATGGCACGCTGCATGGCCTCTTTGATCCACCAGGATGCATACGTGGAAAAACGGTTTTCTTTTGTAAAATCATATTTTTCTACCGCACGCATCAGTCCGATATTTCCTTCCTGGATCAGATCCATCAGTGGAATTCCCCGTCCTGTATAATGTTTTGCAAGTGATACAACCAGACGCAGATTACCCTCCTCGAGTTTTCTTCTTGCTTCCTGGTCTCCCTCAGAACTTCTTTTCCCAAGTTCTCTTTCTTCTGCCTCATCCAGAAGCGGGATCTGTCCGATCTCATTCAAATAGATCTTCAACGGTTCTGTTACTTCTGTTCCCTCCGGGATATTTAATTCTTTTTCCATGTATTCACCTTTCCTGCCTTTCGTAAAGTGAATCTTCTCGTTGCTGTTTCCAGCTATCCTGCAACCAGCAACAGCTTCTCCACTTTGCTACTTCTGTGAGTACCGTAGCTTCTGTCATTTATTCACTTAATATAGATTGTCTTTTTTCAATCTTTCTGTCGGACATATTTCGCACTTTACGGCATACATCCAGTAGAAAATAATTTTAACCATATTCAGAATCTGATTAAAAATTTTAGGCTTTCTCTATAATCTCACCATTTCTATATGCTGCCAGCAGACACTCCAGATCATGGATCTGCTCTTTCAGATCCTTTCCTATATCTGTGTCACCTACAAGAATTCTGTCCATCACACGCTTTACAACCATGATTTCTGAATGGATGTCATTTTCTTTTTCAATGGCTGCTTCTGTCGATTCAAACGGTTCATGCGCTACCAGAAGAATTCCATAGGAATTGAAAATCAGCGTATACCCTGCAATTCCTGTCTCTTTCTGATATGCTTTGGAAAAACCACCATCAATGACCATTACCTTACCATTACATTTGATCGGATTCTCCCCATCTTTCTTCCGCACCGGAACATGTCCGTTGACAATGCGCGCCTCTGCCGGATCCAGACCAAATTCTCTGAGAATTCCATCGATTACTTTTTCATTTTCAAGCAATGCATAGTATGGATTTTTCTTTTCCACATGCATCTCTTTCTCTGCTAAAAAGTATCTCTCAAATGTAGCCATTTTATTTTTACCAAATAATGGTGAATCCGGATGAAGCCAGATATACCACATGATATCCTTTCCATCCTGACGTTCTTTTTCATCCAGCGCAAAAAATCCTTTTCGTACATAGCTGTCCAGGACATTATAAAGTGCACGCCCTTTATATTTTCTTCCAAAGACACTGACTTCTTTCAGCTTTCCTTCTTCTGTAAGCGGAACGCATCCATGATACAACAGATTATTATTATAAACTTTATAAAGACTTCCTTTATTCAAAAGGAAACGCATATGTTCCTGAAGTTTCTCACATCCCATGAACGCATGCTCCAGGCGATTCATAATATCTTCCTCTTCTTCCGTCAGTTCATATGGATTCTCCGGATCGATTGTCGGGAAATTCGTATCCAGGAGCTTATATTCTTTTCCATTGTTCAGCTTGATCGTTCCTTTTTTATAATCGATCAGATGCAGTAATGCACGGTTTTCCAGATGGAACTGCGGCTGTCTCTGAGCAATCTGTCCCTCTACCTTAAACTGAATAATCGAGATTGCCTTATGAATCCTGAGGTTCATCTGCATCTCATAAGAATCCGGATGCTCCGGCACTTTCAGCTTAAAACAGGTACACGGATCATCTTTATAAACTCTGAGTGCAAATGTCGCCAGCGGAAGCAGATTGATTCCATAACCGTCCTCCAGAATATCCAGGTTACCGTAACGCGCACAGATACGGATCGCATTCGCAATACAACCTCTCTGTCCGGCTGCTGCCCCCATCCAGAGTACATCATGGTTTCCCCACTGAATATCAACAGAATGATACGCCATCAGCTTGTCCATGATGATATGTGGTCCCGGACCTCTGTCATAAATATCACCCACAATATGTAAATGATCTACAACCAGACGCTGAATCATCTCTGAAATAGCAATAATAAATTCTTCTGCTCTGCCGATCCGGATCATCGTTGTAATAATTTCATTATAATAGGACTCTTTATCACTGACCTCTGCTTTCTCCGTGATCAGTTCCTCAATCACATACGCAAAATCTTTCGGCAGTGATTTTCTGACTTTCGAACGGGTGTATTTGCTTGCGGCGCGCTTTGCCACCTCGATCAGACGGTACAGATTCACCTTATACCAGTCATCCATATTCGTCTCTGTCCGCTTTACCTTCTCCATCTTTGCTTTCGGATAATAGATCAGTGTAGCCAGAAAACGCTTGTCTTTCACACTCATCGTATTCCCGAATACATCATCGATCTTTCTTCTTACGGATCCTGATCCGTTTTTTAACACATGAGAAAATGCTTCATATTCTCCGTGCACATCTGTCAGGAAATGTTCTGTTCCTTTCGGCAGGTTCAGAATTGACTGTAGATTGATAATTTCTGTCGATGCCGCTGCGATCGTCGGATACAGATCTGATAACCGCTCCAGGTATCTTGTCTCCAAATCTTTCATTTCAGATTCCTTTCTAGAACTGAATTACGTCCCCCATATCATACATACCTGTCTCTTTTCCTGCCAGGAATTTCGCAGCTTCTACAGCGCCTTTTGCAAATACACTTCTGGAATATGCTGTATGTTTGAACTCGATCACTTCATCTGTTCCTGCGAACAGTACTTCATGTTCTCCTACGATCGTGCCTGCACGAACTGCAGAAATACCGATCTCTTTTGCATCTCTCTTCTGTCTCACCTGACTTCTGTCATATACATAGTTATATTCGTTGTTCAGTGCATCATTTATTGAATCAGCCAGTGCGAGTGCTGTACCGCTCGGTGCATCCAGTTTCTGATTGTGATGCTTCTCTACCAGCTCAATATCATATCCTGCCGGTGCAAGTACTTTTGCCGCATCTTTTAAAAGTTTCAGAAGCAGGTTGATACCCATGGACATATTGGCAGATTTTAAGATTGCACTCTTCTCAGAGCTCTCTTCTACCTTCTTCAGCTGTTCTTCAGAAAGTCCTGTTGTGCAGAGAACTACAGGAAGTTTCTTCTCTGTACAGTAAGCAAGAAGTTCATCCACTGCTCCTGCATTAGAGAAATCAATGACAACATCTGCATCCACGTCACATGCCGTGATGCTCTCAAACACCGGATAGTCATTTGGAACTGCTGTGTATTTATCCACACCGGCTACGATTTCTGCTGCGCTGTCGTTCTTTACAAGCTCAGTGATCATTCTTCCCATTTTTCC
Source organism: uncultured Mediterraneibacter sp. (assembly GCF_934309415.1). GTDB lineage: Bacteria > Bacillota > Clostridia > Lachnospirales > Lachnospiraceae > Mediterraneibacter. Next base: position 121,769 of record NZ_CAKRDI010000004.1, on the reverse strand, counting down.
ATTGCAACCATGCATTAATATTTTAATCATTCTATTGTCCTCCTAGTACGTTCAGATACAAAAAGGATACCACATTTGAGAGGTTATCTCAATATATGATATCCTTTTAACACTCTTGTTTTGCAGAATATACAGTGTTATTGTTCCGTTATTTCTGCCAAATCAAATCTGAAACTGTGGTTTCGTATAACCAGTCCGGGGGACTGTCCACAGCAACGATCTGATTTTTATTCGTCCATACATTCCAGTTTGCTGACCGAAACTTCATATGCGATTCTTGTCTCGGTCTCTGTTTCTGAAAATTTCTTCACATATTCCCTGCTCTGGATGCGGCCAAGCACGCGCACATGTTCTCCCACTTCAAAGCCGGAAGCAAATCTTGCATTTCTTCCCCAACAGATACATGGTATATAATCTGATTTTCCATAAGGTCTGTTTACTGCCAGCAACAAATCCGCAATTTCTCTTCCCAGCGGCGTTTTTCTGTATACCGGTCGTTTACACATATATCCTTCTAACAGAATATGATTTGTCTTAGCCCCATCTGGTTCTTCATCAATAAATTCAATTTCTCTTGCAAATACAGACAATACTAAGCGGTTCTTTAGTTCCTCGTGCCGGTTGTAAGACCGGAACTGTCCGGATACCATAAGGCATTCTCCACGGCAGTCCTGAGATACATCGATCAGGCGTTCTGAAATCATGACCGGAATACGGTCACAGGAATTGCTCAGACGTTTTACAAGTAATTCTACCATATAGAATCCTTCTCCAAATACTTCGTGACTGTATGTAAATTCAGACACCACCTCTCCGATCACTGTTACCTGGTTGTTTTCAATAATCTTATCTGACATGATTGTAGTTCTCCCTTCTTCTGTTTGGTATTTTCAAGTCACTACAAAATATATGACATTTTGATCAAAAATAGAACAGCGAAACAGCTGGAAATGTTCGACAGAATTCGCCGGAAGATGCGTTTATCCAAAAACGTGCATCCTCATAGATAGTCAGCAAAGTAATTCTGTATGGTCGGAACAGTGATGGCAGATCAGCTATGCTGTGAACAGCAACAGATGTTCTTTAATCAAAGCAATTTCATTTCTCTCTTGTAAATTTCATTTTTTATGATAAAATAATGAAGTTACAGCTATAGGATATTTTCAGATATATAATAAGGAAGAGTGTTAAATTATGAAGACAAAACGTGAAGATGTAAGAAATATTGCCATCATCGCCCATGTTGACCACGGTAAAACAACACTGGTAGATGAACTTTTGAAACAGAGCGGAGTATTCCGTGAGAATCAGGAAGTTGCAGAGCGTGTCATGGACTCCAATGATATCGAGCGTGAGCGTGGTATTACAATCCTGTCCAAGAACACTGCTGTTAATTATAAAGGTGTAAAGATCAACATCATCGACACACCGGGACATGCTGACTTCGGTGGAGAAGTAGAACGTGTTCTGAAAATGGTAAATGGTGTTATCCTTGTAGTAGATGCTTTCGAAGGTGCTATGCCACAGACAAAATTCGTTCTGAGAAAAGCACTGGAACTGGAACTGCCGGTGATCGTCTGCATCAATAAGATTGACCGTCCGGAAGCAAGACCGGATGACGTGATCGATGAAGTACTGGAACTTCTGATCGACCTCGGTGCATCAGACGACCAGCTGGAATGCCCATTCGTATATGCATCCGCAAAAGCCGGTGTTGCAGTACTGGATCTTTCCGATGAGAAACAGGATATGAAACCGCTGTTCGAGACAATCCTCGACTATATCCCGGCACCGGAAGGAGATCCGGAAGCTCCGACACAGATGCTGATCAGCACAATCGACTACAACGAGTATGTAGGCCGTATCGGAGTTGGTAAAGTAGAGAACGGTACAATCTCCGTAAACCAGGATATGGTTCTTGTTAACCATCATGATCCGGACAAACAGGAACGTGTTAAAATCGGTAAACTCTATGAGTTCGATGGACTCAACCGTGTAGAAGTAAAAGAAGCTACCATCGGAGCAATCGTTGCAGTATCCGGTATTTCTGATATTTCCATCGGTGATACTCTTTGCTCCCCTGAGAAACCGGATGCAATCCCGTTCCAGAAGATTTCCGAGCCTACGATCTCCATGCAGTTCATCGTAAATGACAGCCCGTTTGCAGGCCAGGAAGGTAAGTTCGTAACTTCCCGTCATTTACGTGATCGTCTGTTCCGCGAACTGAACACAGATGTCAGCCTTCGTGTGGAAGAGACTGAGAACGCCGATAGCTTTAAAGTTTCTGGACGTGGAGAGCTTCATCTTTCTGTTCTGATCGAGAACATGCGTCGTGAAGGATATGAATTCGCTGTAAGTAAGGCAGAGGTTCTGTATCACACAGATGAGAATGGAAAGAAACTTGAACCTATGGAGCTTGCTTACATCGATGTACCGGATGAATTCACAGGTGTTGTTATTGAGAAACTCGGACAGAGAAAAGGGGAACTCCGCAACATGGCTCCATCCAACGGTGGATATACACGTCTTGAGTTCCTGATTCCTGCACGTGGACTGATCGGATACCGTGGTGAGTTCATGACAGATACAAAGGGAAATGGTATCATTAATACAAGTTTTGAAGGATATGCTCCATATAAGGGAGATATCCAGTACCGTAAACAGGGATCCCTGATTGCATTCGAGACAGGTGAGTCTGTAACTTATGGTCTGTACAGTGCTCAGGAGCGTGGTACTCTCTTCATCGGAGCCGGTGAGAAAGTTTACTCCGGTATGGTCATCGGACAGAACGGTAAAGCAGAGGATATCGAGCTGAACGTATGTAAGACAAAACATCTGACTAACACACGTTCTTCAAGTGCTGACGAAGCTCTTCGTCTGACACCTCCGCGTGTTTTAAGTCTGGAGCAGGCACTTGACTTCATCGATACAGATGAGCTTCTGGAAGTAACACCGGAAAATCTTCGTATCCGTAAGAAGATCCTTGATTCCAGAATGAGAAAGCGCAGCACATTAAATAAATAATTTATTTTATACGACAGTCATACAGGTTGCATGTCAATCTGTGTGGCTGTTTTTATATCTTCTTCTCTGCTTCCATTATGCTGTTTCTGTCTTATATCATCCACTGTTCCCATGTTTATTATTTGTAAAAACTTACTCCCTGTTACTGTTCACTCCCATGTCAGTCATTCCACTGATTAACATGGCAGATACCTGTATTTTCTGAATTATTTAGAATTATGAAATAATTTTCACATTTTTTATACTATTCCGTATGTACATCAACTACTTTTCGTGTTATAATATGACCATACTACAGAGGAACATCTTTACTTTCTCTGTATAATTTGAACAAAGGAGTTGAGCAGCATGAATTTTATTATCAGCGGAAAAAACATCGAGGTAACACCGGGATTAAAGGATGCTATCGAACAGAAATTAGGAAAACTTGAAAGGTACTTCACTCCTGAAACAGAAATCAATGTAACTCTCAGTGTAGAGAAGGGACGCCAGAAAATTGAGGTAACAATTCCAGTCAAAGGAAATATCATCCGTTCCGAACAGACAAGCGACGATATGTATGTCTCCATTGATCTTGTAGAAGAGATTATCGAGCGCCAGCTTCGTAAGTATAAAAACAAACTGGTAGCCCGTAATCAGGGACATCCAACATCTTACGCATCTACAGGAAACAGCTTCAGAAAAGAATTTTTTGAATCAGAAGAAGAGACAGTTGAAGATGATGAGATTAAAATCGTACGTACAAAGAAATTCGGAATTAAACCAATGTTCCCTGAAGATGCATGCATCCAGATGGAATTATTGGGACATAACTTCTTCGTATTCTCTAATGCAGAAACAGATGAAGTAAATGTAGTTTATAAAAGAAAAGATGGCTCCTTTGGACTGATCGAGCCTGAATTCTCATAAAGAATAAAGATCAGTTTCAGATCATCCGATTTGAACATTTGATTTCGATTGATCGATCGAAAAAACACACCGGCAGATTACATCCCCTGCCGGTGTGTTTTTATATTTTCTTTCCGATTTATTCATAGACAAATCGGATGATTAGTCAGTCACATTTTAATATAAATCTCACAAAAGATCTAACTGTTTTACCATAAGTGCTTTGCATTGGATACAATTATCGTTACTGTTCACAGCATAGCTGCAAACAGTAACGTATCTCGCCATTTAAAATCGCCTTTGGTGATGGGCGAGATACATTCAAGACAATACGTGCATCCTCCATGTCAATCAGCGGAGTGATTGACATGGGAGTGAACAGTAACCAATTATCTACGCTTTTTCATGTTATCCGGTAATGGATACATTTTTCTTCTTTTAATTACTCCACTCCTCAAAAACTTTCAGTCCATCTTCCGTATCCGCAAACCAGCATTCTACAGTTTCATCCATCCGGATCTGTCCGTTGGTCCCCTCCATCAGTTCTGTTCTGAGTGCTCCCATCTCCTCGGTCGGAACCAGTGCGGTCATCTCCACCTTATCTGTATAAACCGGCTCTAACTGATGAATCCCTCGATTTCCCAGAAGATATTGAATTTTACCAAGGTCTGTATAATTTGTATCCATTTTCAATTTTACTCCGTGAATCTTTGTAATACTCTCACTCTGATTCAACCCTTCCACTGTAGCCGCTGTATATGCTCTTACCAGTCCGCCTGTTCCAAGGAGTGTTCCTCCAAAATAACGTGTCACAATCACCAGAACATTGGTAAGTTCCCGTCCACGGATGACTTCCAGAATTGGTTTCCCCGCTGTTCCCGCCGGTTCTCCGTCATCACTCATACGTTCTGCCGCCGGGTTTCTGCCGAGTATGTATGCCCAGCAATGATGTCTGGCATCCCAATACTTCTTTCTTGTCTCTTCCAAAATCTGCATAGCCTGCTCTTCCTCCGTCACCGGATGCACTTCCGCTATAAAACGCGATTTCTTTTCAACGATTTCTCCACTGCCGCCTTTATAAATAATACGATAACTGTCCACCTTGTTCTCCTTCGCTCTATCTATTGCATCAGAATGTATCCAAAATTATTCCTCGTGATACAAAGCATTACTTTAAACGACATCGCTGCCGGCAGTAATGAATTACGCATCACGTTTCCCACTCTTCCAATGCTATGGTATCTATCAATACTATAATCTATCCAGTATCATGACTGCAAGATTTTCTTAATAATTCTTTAAAGACGATTCTAAATGGCGAGATACATTCAGTCCAAAACGTGCATCCTCATAGCTAATCAGCAAAGTGATTAGCTATGGTCTGAACAGTACCTCTAAGTTACTGTCTGCAACTATGTTGTGAACAGTAATAACTTTTTAATTTCCTCTTTATTTAAAATGTTAAATTTGGTATAATCATAAGAGTTAATAAAGGAGGATTTTATTCGTGAATTACGGAAAGTCGAATCTCCAGCGAAGGAAGAAAAAAGTTTCTTCAAAAAGGAGAATGAAAAAGAAGCGTGTCGGCGTCCGGATTTTTAAATCTCTCATCATCTGTATTCTGTTGTTGGGAGTGATCGGTATTGTCGGCGCAGGCGTCATCGTCAAGAAAGTAATCGATGACACACCGGAAGTAACGGCGGAGGATATTCTTCCTCAGGGCTACACAACTTCCATTGTAAATCAGGAAGGTACTGTACTGGAACAGTTAAAAGATTCCGACTCCAACCGTGTCTATAAGAAATACGATGAGATTTCCAAGTACATGGGAGATGCATTCGTTGCGATCGAGGACGAGCGTTTTTACCAGCATAACGGAATCGATATTCAGGGAATCATCCGTGCCGGAGTCAATGGTGTGATGAACGGATTTCATTTCAACGAGGGTGCCAGTACGATCACACAGCAGTTAATTAAAAATAACGTATTCCCGAACTTTATACATGAGACCAAATACGAACGTATCGAACGTAAGATCCAGGAACAGTATCTGGCACTCAAGATTGAAAAACAGTTGAGTAAGAAAGAGATCCTGGAAGCTTATATGAATACGATCAACCTTGGGCAGGGATGTCTGGGCGTTCAGACAGCATCCAAACGTTATTTCAACAAAGACGCTGCGGATCTTACTTTATCTGAATGTACTGTGATCGCGGCGATCACTCAGAACCCGACCGGGTACGATCCGGTAAATCATCCGGAGGATAATGCCAAACGTCGTGAAAAAGTGCTGAAAAATATGAAAAAGCACGAATTTATCTCAGAAGCCGAATACGAAGAGGCAATGGCCGATAATGTATATGACCGGATTCTGGAAACTGCATCTAACACAGAGACCAGCAAGCCTTACACTTATTTTGTAGATGCGTTGATCCAGCAGATTGTAAAAGATCTCGTAAATCAGAAGAGTTATACAGAGACTCAGGCTTATAACCTGATCTACAGCGGCGGTCTTACAATTACCGCCACACAGGATGCGGATATCCAGCAGATCTGTGATGAGGAAGTTGATAATGTAGATGATTATCTGTACGGCAGTGAATGGGGACTTGATTATGCACTGACAGTACATCACAAGGACGGTACATCTGATAACTACAGCAAAGAACAGCTTGCTTCTTATATTCAGAATAAGACCGGTGACAAATATCCGCTCGTATTCAGCACAAAGGATCTGGCACAGAATGCCATCGATGAATATAAGAGTACGCTCAACATTAATGAAGAAGCCGGAGATACCGTGGACGAGCGTATTGATCTTACACCACAGCCACAGACATCTATTGTTGTTATGGATCAGTACACAGGACAGGTAAAAGCCATCGTCGGTGGCCGTGGTGAAAAGACATCCAGTCTTTCCCTGAACCGTGCAACAGATTCAGCAAGACAGCCGGGATCCTGTTTCAAGATTCTTGCAGCTTACGCACCGGCACTGGATGAGAATAAGATTACACTTGCCACAACGATTGATGACGAATATTATGAGTACAAAAACGGGCAGGAAGTAGGAAACTGGGATAACAAACACATCGGTGCAACCAGAGTTCGTTACGGAATCGAACATTCCATGAACGTTCTTGCTGTAAAGACACTGACAGAATATGTCGGTGAAACTGAAAGTTATGATTACCTGACAGAGAACTTTGCTTTCACTACTCTGACAGACGATGATAAAACTTCACAGGCGAAAGCACTTGGTGGTATCACAAACGGTGTTTATAATATTGAAATGACCGCTGCTTATGCTGCAATCGCCAATGGCGGGACTTACACAGAACCGATCCTTTATACTCAGATTCTGGATCATAACGGAGATGTCCTTCTGGACAACACCCAGCCGAAGACACATCAGGCGATCAAAGATTCCACTGCTTATCTTCTGACAAGCGCAATGGAAGACGTAGTAAACGGTTCCGGCGGTACAGGACATTCTGCTGCTCTTGATAACATGCCTGTTGCAGCTAAAACCGGTACCAGCCAGGAAAGTAACGACCTTTGGATCTCCGCTTTCACACCGTATTATACAGCTTCTGTATGGGGCGGTTATGATGAGCAGAAGACCATGGCGAATTTAAGCCAGAACTGGCACCAGAAGCTCTGGAAGAATATTATGGAGCGTATTCAGGAAGACAAAGGGCTGGAATACAAAGATTTCGAAATTCCTTCTTCCGTGGAAGAGAAAACAATTTGTACAAGAACCGGACTTCTTGCAACCAGCAGCTGTCCGACACTGACTGAATATTTTGCTACAGATAATGCTCCGACACAGAGCTGTTCCGGTCATTATGTAGCACCATCCTACAGCTACGATGATGATGACTCAGAGAAAAAGGATGATAAAAAGAAAGATGAGGCTTCTGATGGAACAAACAGCGACGGATCTTCCACAGATACTTCCGGTGATGGATCTGCATCTGATGGTTCCGGAGACGGAAGCAGCACCGGAGATGCCGGTTCAGATGGAAGCACTGACAATGGTGGTGCAACCGAAGGTGGCGGCGAAGAAGCACAGTAAACGATAATACAAGATGCAAAATAAGATGATGGGACTGTTTATTTTCCGTCATCTTATTTTTATTCTGCAAAAAGGAGATATTCTGTCCGAAACTCTCATCGGTGACAAAATATCTCCTTTTATGTTTTTACCTGTTTATTTTGAAATGTAGATTCTACTCCAAAATTAATTTCGCAGCTCCACAGATTCCTGCATCATTTCCAAGTGTTGCAAGTGTGAATTTCGCTTTCTTATTGGCAAAGAATGCTTTCTCCTGATATGGTTTCTCAATATATGGAAGAAGTACTTCTCCTGCCTTGGATACTCCGCCACCGATTACAAATACGGCCGGATCAGCAACAACTGCAAGATTTGCAAGCGCATGTCCAAGATATGTTCCCATCTCTTCTGCCACTTCTTTGGCTACTTCATCTCCTACTTTCACAGCATCAAATACTTCTTTTGCAGACACTGTTTCTGCATTCAGCATTGTCTGACGTGTCTCATTCGCTAATTTCTTCTTTGCAAGACGTGTGATACCTGTAGCAGAAGCATACTGCTCGAGACATCCACAGTTTCCGCATCCGCAATGATCTGTCTCTTCATAATTTACACACAGATGTCCGATTTCTCCACCTGCTCCATTCTCACCTACAAGGATCTTTCCATTGATAATCACACCCCCGCCAACACCGGTTCCAAGTGTTACCATGACCATGTTCTTGCAGCCTGCTCCGCCGCCTTTCCACATCTCACCAAGAGCGGCAACATTTGCATCGTTTCCGAACTCAGCTTTTAATCCTGTCAGTTCTTCCAACTCTCTCTTTGCCTCTTTATACTTCCATCCAAGGTTTGCACTTCCATTGATAATTCCCTCAGAAGTTACAGGTGCCGGAACGCCGACGCCCACTCCCAGTACCTCTTCTTTTGCAATCTTGTGCTCAGCAACTTTTGCATTAATGGAAGATGCAATATCCGGAAGGATCGCCTCTCCCTCATTCTCTGTGCGTGTTACGATCTCCCATTTTTCAACGATCTCTCCAGCTCCGTTGAAAAGTCCCATTTTTACAGTTGTTCCGCCGATATCGACACCAAAACAATAACTCATGTCATTCATTCTCCGTTTCTCTTAATTCGTTTTCTATCTTTTTATTTATTCCAACATCTGATCCAGCCAGATCAGATGTTGGTCCGCTTTGCACACCTAACTCATCACTAAAGTAACGAGAATGCGGTGTGCATTTTTTCATTCTGTGAAAGCTCCTGCCACCTGTTTATTTGTTGTTACTGTTCACAGGTAACCTGCAAACAGTAACGTATCTCGCCATTTAGAGTCGCCTACGGCGATGGGCGAGATACATTCAGGACAAAACGTGCATCCTCCATGTCAATCAGCGGAGTGATTGACATGGGAGTGAACAGTAACGTTTATTTTCTCTTCTTGGCAAGATTTTCCTGTACACGTTTATACAGCTCCTGTGCTGCATTGTATCCCATCTGTTTCTGTCTGTGGTTAACGGCTGCAGATTCTACAATGATTGCAAGATTTCTTCCCGGACGGATCGGAATCTTATGGCAAACTACTTTGTTTCCAAGGAATTCTGTGTACTCCTCTTCCAGACCAAGTCTGTCATATTCTTTCTCTCTGCTCCAGTCTTCCAGAGTGATTACGAGATCAATATTCTGAGTCTCTCTTACGCTCTGTACACCGAACATGGATTTTACATCCACGATTCCGATACCGCGAAGCTCGATGAAATGTCTTGTAATATCCGGTGCAGACCCAACCAGTGTCTCATCACTGACTTTTCTGATTTCAACAACGTCATCTGTTACAAGACGATGTCCTCTCTTGATCAGCTCCAGAGCAGCCTCACTCTTGCCAATACCACTCTCTCCCATGATCAGTACACCAACACCATATACATCCACCAGCACGCCGTGAATCGAAATACACGGTGCAAGTTTTACATTCAGCCAGCGGATCAGTTCTCCCATAAAAGAAGACGTATTCTGACAGGTTCCGAAAATCGGAATGTCATTTTTCTCCGCAGCTCTGAGAAATCCTTCACCCGGATTCAGATTGTTGCTGAATACGATGCATGGAACTTTATGTTCAAGTAATTTATCGTATACCTCTCTTTTTCGCTCATCTGACAGTGTCTGTACATATGCATATTCTACATTTCCCATAATCTGAACACGGTTTGATGCAAAATGATCATAAAATCCTGTCAGCTGCAGAGCCGGCCTGTTAACCTCCGGCACATCAACTTCTTTATCTGTTAAATCTACTCCCGGAGTGAGTACTTTTAAGTTCATCTTTTCAACAAATTCCGTTAATCTTACACCTTCCATTTTGACTTCTCCTTTTCTCTTATCGCTCCGAACGCTCCGAACGCTGCGTTCGACTCCGCTCGACTCCGCTTCGCTCCCTCTCGCTGTTCGTTGCACTCACATAGTTGAAATACTAAGTCTGCTGAACCATAAATGGTTCGCAGCCTTACTATTTCAACTGCGTTCGTCGCTATGCGTTCATTATACCATTAGTGTAAAAACTTGTACACTGATTCGGCAGCTTTTTCGTTCATTGAGGGGATTTTTGCGAGTTCTTCGATGCTGGCTTCCCGAATTGCATCGAGGCTGAGATAATGTCTCATCAATGCTTTTCTTCTTGCAGGACCGATTCCTTCGATATCGTCCAGAATCGAATGTACCTGATTCTTTCCACGGAGCTGGCGATGGAATTCGATTGCAAAGCGATGGGCTTCATCCTGTATTCTTGTAATCAGGCGGAATGCCTCTGAATTCTTGTCGATGGGAATCTCGACATTGTTATAATACAGCCCGCGTGTCCGGTGGAAATCGTCCTTTACCATTCCGCAGACCGGAATATTCAGATGCAGTTCCTCCAATACCTGCAGTGCAATATTCACCTGGCCTCTTCCTCCATCCATCAGGAGCAGATCCGGGAACATGGTAAACTTCCCTGCTTCTGTATTCTCTTCCCGCTCTTTCAGGCCGTGGGTAAACCTTCTGGTCAGAACTTCTCTCATACTTGCGTAATCATCCGGACCTTTGACACTCTTGATCTTAAATTTACGATAATCATTCCGTTTCGGTTTTCCCCGCTCATAAACAACCATTGAACCGACCGACTGGAATCCATTCGTATTTGAAATATCAAATGCTTCCATTCTGACAATGTCTTTCAGATCCAGCAGTTTCTCAATCTCTTTTACGGCTCCAATGGTTCTTCCTTCTTCCCGTTTCAGACGTTCTTTGTCTTTACTGAGTACCATCCTTGCATTCTCTTCAGCCAGCTCTGCCAGTTTTTCCTTTGTTCCTTTTTTGGGAACACGGATCACTACTTTCTGCCCTCTCTTTGCGCTCAGCCAGGTCTCCAGAAGTTCTTTTTCCTCCATCTCCTCTTTCAGCATCAGTTCACCTGGGATAAATGGTGTTCCTGCATAATACTGTTTGATAAAGCTGTCCAGTATCTCCGCTTTTTTCTCTCCATTGGTGATACGCAGATAGAAATGGTCTCTTCCGATCAGGCGTCCATTACGGATAAAGAATACCTGGACTACTGCATCTTCTTCCTGACAGGCAACCGCAAGTACATCCCTGTCCTCCCCACTGGAGTCCGTGATTTTCTGCTTCTGCGCCACTTTCTTCACACTGTTTAAAAGTTCTCTGTACTCAATGGCTTTTTCAAATTCCAGTGCCTCAGAGGCCTCCTGCATCTTCTCTTCCAGCTCTTTTAACAGAGGTTCAAAATTTCCATTCAGAAAACGGATGACCTGATCAATTGACTTTCTGTATTCTTCCTGTGAAACATATCCCTGACAGGGAGCATCACACTGTTTGATATGATAATTCAGACACGGACGTTCCTTTCCCGTATCCTTCGGCAGATTCCGGTTGCAGCTCCGGATATGATATAGCTTATGAAGCAGATCAATCGTATCTTTCACCGCCTGGGAGCTCGTATAAGGTCCGAAATACCTTGCCTTGTCTTTCAGCATTCTTCTTGCCAGAAGGACCCTCGGATAAGCTTCTCCCGTGGTAACTTTAATGAATGGATACGTCTTGTCATCCATCAGCATCGTGTTATACTTTGGTCGGTGCTCTTTGATCAGATTGCACTCTAACACCAGCGCTTCCAGTTCTGAATCCGTCACAATATATTCGAACCTGCGAATATGCGTGACCATCTGTTCAATCTTTACTCCTTTATTTCTGCTGGTCTGAAAATACTGGCGCACACGATTCTTCAGGCTGATCGCTTTTCCCACATAAATGATGTGATCCTGTTCATCATGCATGATATATACTCCCGGTCGTCCCGGAAGTTTTTTCAGTTCTTCCTGTATATCAAAATTATTATTTTCCATACATTTTATTATAAACATTTCCCTTAAAAAGAACAAGAAGCGAATCTGAAATTTTGAATCGCCTTTAACGATAAAAAGTGCTTATCTATAGTCTGAGCAGAATCCAACAAGGGATGCCGCATCCGCAGCATCCCTTTCATTCTCACTCTCTTCTACAGTCTCCCTGTATCCAATCGTCTTCTTTTATAATGTTTTTTCCAGTTCAAAATATTCTGAGAAATGATGCAGTACCGGACATCCGTAATCTTCTGTCACATTTCCTTCTGGATCATACAGCATCACCGGCATTCCGGCCGCCTGTGCACCACGGACATCATGATTCACGCTGTCTCCGATAAACACACACTCTGACACATCCACACCGGCCTTCTCTGCACACAGTCTGAACAGTCTGGCATCCGGCTTTTCAATTCCCGCCTCTTCACTGGTCACAATTCCATCTATGTACTCTCCCAGTCTAAGCTTCATGATCTTTCGGTACTGAATGTCTGCAGTCATATTACTGCCGAGTCCTATATAAGTTCCCCGGACCTTTAAACCCTGCAACAGCTCCACAACACCCGGATTCGGAACAATCTGGGAAATCAGTGAATCCCAGTACAGCTCATACATCTCGTAAGCATACGGAATAACTGGTTTTCCAAGCAGTTCCAACATCGTCTGATAACGTACCAGTCGGTTATGGTTCACCGCATATCCCCAGCCGGCACGATCATTGGCATACTTTTCACCTTTCTTCAGATACTCCTGATACTCCTCTGCTGAAATTCCAAGCTTTTCCGCACACCATTCCTGAAGTTCCTTCTTCACTCTCCGGTCATTTTCCATATAATTGTAAAGTGTATCATCAATATCAAAAATTACCGCTTTTATCATTTCTCTTTCTTCTGCCTCTTACTCTTCCTCTGTTTCCTGCGCTTCCTGAACTGCTGCCACTTCCGCTGATGCTGTTGTTTCCTCAGCCTTCGCTTCTGTTGCGCTATCTTCCGGCATTACAGACGCTGTGTTCTCTGCTGCTTTCACTTCCGGAGTCTGCATCTCTTCTGCCTTTTCTACACAGGAATCTGCCTGCTCCAGGCTCTGCTCTGTCTGTGCCGTCTCTTTCATCATGATTCGGCCTTCCTGATGCTGTGCACCGTTCTCAGTGGTTCCAGATTCCTCCGGGTCAGGAATTCCCTTCACCTTACGGAAGATCTCCATAAATTCTTTTCCTGTGATCGTTTCTTTTTCAATCAGGAATGCCGCGATCTGATCCAGTGCCTCACGGTTCTCTGACAGAAGACGTTTTGCCTCCTCATAAGCACCTTTGAGCATCTTCATCACTTCTTCATCAATCGCTCCCGCTGTTGCCTCGCCACAGTTGAGTACTGCACGTCCATCCAGATAACGATGCTGCACAGATTCCAGCCCCATCAGACCAAAGCGTTCTGACATACCATACTGTGTGATCATCGCTCTGGCAATCTTGGTCGCCTGCTCGATATCATTCGACGCTCCGGTTGTAACTGTATCAAATACAATCTCCTCTGCCGCACGTCCGCCGAGTGCTACAACGATCATAGCCTCCAGCTCTTTCTTCGTATTCAGGAATTTCTCTTCTTCCGGCGTCTGCATTACATAGCCAAGTGCTCCCATTGTTCTCGGAACAATTGTAATCTTCTGCACCGGTTCTGTATTCTTCTGAAGTGCGGTAACAAGCGCATGTCCCACCTCATGATAAGAAACAATCCTGCGCTCCTCAGGACTCATAATGCGGTCTTTCTTTTCTTTACCGACGAGTACAACTTCCACTGCCTCAAAGAGATCCTTCTGGCTTACCACCTGTCTTCCATGTTTTACTGCATTAATCGCAGCTTCATTGATCATATTCGCAAGATCTGATCCAACTGCTCCGGAGGTAGCCAGCGCAATCGCTTCCAGATCTACACTTTCATCCATTCTTACATCTTTCGCATGAACTTTCAGAATCTCTACACGGCCTTTCAGATCTGGTTTATCCACGATGATTCTGCGGTCAAAACGTCCCGGTCTTAAAAGTGCCGGATCAAGTACTTCCGGACGGTTCGTTGCAGCAAGTACGAGAAGTCCTTTATTTGTATCAAATCCATCCATCTCTGCAAGAAGCTGGTTCAATGTCTGCTCACGCTCGTCATTTCCGCCGCCCATAGCTGTGTCACGGGTCTTTCCAATCGCATCGATCTCATCGATAAATACGATACACGGAGCCATCTGCTGTGCCTGCTTAAACAGATCACGCACACGGGATGCACCGACTCCGACATACATCTCTACAAATGCAGAACCGGACAGTGAGAAGAACGGAACTTTTGCCTCTCCTGCAACTGCCTTTGCAAGCAGTGTCTTACCGGTTCCCGGAGGTCCTACCAGCAAAGCACCTTTTGGAAGTTTCGCCCCGATTCCCGTATATTTACCCGGGTTATGAAGGAAATCAACCACTTCCTGAAGAGACTCTTTCGCCTCATCTTCACCAGCTACATCCTGGAAAGTAACACCGGTCTGTTTTTCCATATACATCTTGGCATTGCTCTTTCCAATGCCCATCATTCCGCCACCCTTTGACATCTTCTTCATCAGGAAGCTGAACATAAATACCAGAAGTACCACCGGAAGAATGACTGTGATCACTACTTCCATGATCAGAGAACTTGCTGTATCCGGTACTTTTGAGCGGAATTCTACGCCCGCTTTATCCAGTCTGCGAACCAGTGTATCATCTGATACAACTCCTGTATAATAATCCGGATCTTTCTGTCTGGATGTTGTTCCCTGCACCTGATTCTGAAGCTGTTCGATCAGGCTTGCACTCTGAGAGTTGCTTTCTCCTGTTGTCGTCTGGGCAGAGGAAGTGTCTTCTGTATGATCTGCAGATGATTTCCCTGACTCTTTGACCTCTGTCAGTTTTCCCTGCTGTTTCTGTTTTCTGGCCTCATCTGTCAGGACAATGTTGATCTGGGATCCACTCATGGTCACAGATTCAACCTTCCCGTTATCAACCAGTTTCAGAAATTTATCATAGCTTATCTCTTCCGGGTTTGATCCCTGCATCAGAGAATAAAGACCCATGACAACAAACGTAACAAGTAATGTGGTGAACAGAATCAGTCCCCACCCCTGCCGGTTATTGCCCGGTCCATTGTTCTTATTATTCTTATCCATTGTTTGCCTCCTAAAATCAACTATCTTTCATTATAAATAGAGGTTTTCCATAAATCAATAAAAAGATTATGAAAATATTGTAAAACGACAAGGTTTTATAGTATACTTTAGACGGTAATGTCACGATACTGTTACTGGTCACAGGATAACCTGCAAACAGTAACAAAAAACAGTGACTGGTATGCAAAAAGAAGAAAGATAAAGTGGGGACCTTAACATGAAAATAGGATTTGACAACGACAAATATCTGAAAATGCAGTCCGAACACATCCGCGAAAGAATCGGAAAATTCGGAGGAAAGTTATATCTGGAATTCGGTGGAAAGCTTTTTGATGATTATCATGCTTCCCGTGTTCTTCCAGGATTTGCACCGGACAGCAAACTGCGACTTTTAAAAGAACTCAGCGATCAGGCTGAGATCGTTTTTGCCATCAGCGCAAAAGATATCGAAAAGAATAAGATCCGTGGGGATCTTGGCATCACATATGATTCCGATGTCATCCGTCTAATCGGAACTTACCGTGAGCAGGGACTTTTTGTAGGAAGCGTTGTAATCACACAGTTCTCCGGACAGGAAAGTGCCCTTCTGTTCAAGCATCGTCTTGAGAATCTTGGAATTGCTGTTTATATTCATTATAACATTCCTGGATATCCATCCAATATTCCGCTGATCGTCAGTGAGAACGGATATGGAAAGAACGAATATATCGAAACTTCTCATCCACTGGTAATTGTAACTGCACCTGGACCGGGAAGTGGAAAGATGGCTGTGTGTCTTTCCCAGTTATATCAGGAGCACCAGCGCGGAATCGATGCGGGATACGCAAAATTTGAAACCTTCCCAATCTGGAACCTTCCGCTGAAACATCCTGTAAACCTTGCTTATGAAGCAGCTACAGCAGACTTAAATGATGTAAATATGATCGACCCTTATCATCTGGAAGCTTACGGTGAGACAACCGTCAACTACAACCGTGACGTAGAGATCTTCCCGGTACTGAATACAATCTTCGAAAAGATCTACGGTTCCAGCCCGTATAAGTCCCCAACAGACATGGGTGTCAACATGGCAGGAAACTGTATCTGTGACGATGACGTATGCCGTGAAGCCTCCCGTCAGGAAATCATCCGCCGTTACTACGCCGCACTCAATGCGCTGCTGAAAGGAGATGCCTCCGAAAAAGAAGCCGAAAAGATCGAACTTCTGATGAACATGGAAGGAATCACTGTTGCTGATCGCAAAGTGGCAGTAAAAGCCCTGGAACGCGCAAAAGAAACCGGTGATCCTGCTGCCGCACTGGAACTGGAAGACGGACGCATCATCACAGGAAAGACTTCCAACCTGCTCGGTGCTTCCGCCGCTCTCCTTGTAAATGTACTCAAAGAGCTTGCCGGAATCGATCATGAAGTACACATTATCTCTCCTGAATCCATTGAACCGATTCAGAAACTGAAGGTTGCTTACCTGCAGAGCAAGAACCCACGCCTTCACACAGATGAGATTCTGATCGCACTTTCCGCAAGTGCCGCAGTTAATCCGGTCGCAGAGCTTGCCCTGTCCCAGCTTCCAAAACTGAAAGGATGCCAGGCACATACTTCTGTTATGCTTTCCAGCGTCGATATTAAGACATTTAAGAAACTGGGTGTACAGCTTACATGCGAAGCGGTCAATGAACATCTGTTAGTCGGAGAAGCCTAGAGCGTGTCTGAAAAATGCTTTCTGCAAGATATATGTCACAATTTGTGGGAGATTTTGTTTGAATAAGGGCAGCGTAGCGGGCTATGTCAACCGAATGAAGACAAAATATACCGCTCACCATTTGAAATCGCCTGCGGTGATAGGCGGGATGCAGATTTGAAAGTCGACGAATACAGATTACAGATTCACTGTAAAAATAGAAAGAGAGAAATAGAATTCACCCTCAACCGGGATTCTTCTATTTCTCTCTCTTTTATTTTACAATTCCTTTTCCAGCCAGTCTTTCTTCTTTTTTCTCTCCCCTCATAATGATCGCAAATCCGAGAAGAACCGCCATTACAATTACCTGAAGCATGTTCGATTCTACCATCGATGACACAAAGTTCGATGGGGAAATATTTCCGCCAATCAGACAATTTTTCCTTAACATTTTTCTCAAAAAATCACTGGTATTTTCGTCAAATTTTCAACAATTTCAACAAAGTATTTCAAGGTGCTTTGCCGTATCACATTGCTGAAATTGTTTCATTCGATGTTTTTTTCGTGTTTGAAAAAAAGTACTGTATTTTTTTTTTGAATTGGTGTATACTTTGAAAGTATTTTTTTATTTCCCTGTGAAATCCACCGATTTCCTAGGTATAAAATCACTTTATTAACCCAAATATATTACGGAGGAGGAAAGACATTATGGCAGTCAAATATGTATTTGTTACAGGCGGAGTTGTATCCGGCCTTGGCAAAGGTATCACAGCAGCATCTCTTGGAAGACTTCTGAAGGCACGTGGATATACAGTTACCATGCAGAAGTTTGATCCATACATCAACATGGATCCGGGTACTATGAATCCGGTACAGCATGGTGAGGTTTTCGTTACAGACGATGGCGCTGAGACAGACCTTGACCTTGGACATTATGAAAGATTCATTGATGAGAGCCTGACAAAGAACTCAAATGTTACAACAGGAAAAATCTACTGGTCCGTTCTTCAGAAAGAACGCCGCGGAGATTTCGGAGGAGGAACCGTGCAGGTAATCCCTCATATTACAAATGAGATCAAGAGCCGTTTCTATCGCAATCCAGCTGCAAAAGACACAGAGATTGCAATCATCGAAGTTGGCGGTACTGTCGGTGACATCGAAAGCCAGCCTTTCCTTGAATCCATCCGTCAGTTCCAGCACGAGCGCGGATCTGAGAACGTAATCCTGATCCACGTAACACTGATCCCGTACTTAAGAGCTTCTCAGGAAATGAAGACAAAACCGACTCAGGCAAGCGTCAAAGAGCTGCAGGGAATGGGAATCCAGCCGGATATCATTGTCTGCCGTTCTGAATATCCACTGGATGACGGCATGAAGAACAAGATTTCTCTGTTCTGTAACCTGCCGGCCAACCATGTGCTCCAGAATCTGGATGTGGAATATCTCTACGAAGCTCCTCTTGCAATGGAAAAAGAACACCTTGCACAGGTAGTCTGCGAATGTCTCCATCTGGATTGTCCGGAACCGGATCTTACAGACTGGACAGAGATGGTAGAAAAACTCCGTCACCCGACACAGGAAGTAACCGTAGCCCTTGTCGGAAAATATATTCAGCTTCATGATGCTTACATCAGTGTTGTAGAAGCCCTGAAACACGGCGGTATCTACTCTCATACAACAGTAAATATCAAATGGGTTGATTCCGAGACCGTTACCGCTGAAAATGCAGATGAGGTTTTCAGTGATGTAAGCGGTATCCTTGTACCTGGTGGTTTCGGTCACCGTGGTGTAGAAGGAAAGATTGAAGCGATCAAATATGCGCGTACACACAATGTGCCTTTCCTCGGACTCTGCCTTGGTATGCAGCTCTCAATCGTTGAGTTTGCACGTGATGTCATCGGATACAAAGACGCACACAGCATGGAGCTCAACCCGGAGACAACACATCCGGTCATCCACATTATGCCTGACCAGATCGGTGTAGAAGATATCGGTGGTACTTTAAGACTTGGAGCTTATCCTTGTGTACTGAAAGATGACTCTCTTGCTTACAAACTTTATGGAACAAAAGAGATCAAAGAACGTCACCGCCATCGTTACGAGGTAAACAATGATTACCGTGAAGTTCTTGAACAGAATGGTATGTCACTCTGTGGATTGTCTCCAGACAGCCGTATTGTGGAAATGGTCGAGATTCCTACTCATCCATGGTTTATCGCCACACAGGCTCATCCGGAACTGAAATCCAGACCAAACAGACCGCATCCTCTGTTCAAAGGATTTGTTGAGGCCGCTTTGAAAAAACAGAATTCTGAAATCTAGTAATTCTCATTTCACATAAAAAGTTCTGATATCAAATCAGTAAAATTTATTACCCTCTGATATCAGAACTTTTATTATCTCATCTGAAACAATATTTTATTCTTATACTATTCCTATAAATCTGCAAAATATATACAATACACACTCTAATTTTTATTATGCTTTGCTGCATATTTCTTATAAACCGCTTCTTCCAGTTTCCATCCCGCCCATCCGGCAAAGATTCCAATGATCAATCCACCAAGTACATCACTTGGATAATGTACTCCTACATATAGTCTTGAAAGAGAGATCAGAGCCGCAAGCACAATTGCTGCAATCCCCCAGTTTTTCGGTAATGTACGGTAAAACGCACAGGCCGCTGCAAAGGAAGCAGATGTATGTCCCGACGGGAATGAAAAGTCCTTCTGTTTTTCAATCATCAGCCGTAATCCGTCAATCACTTCATAAGGACGGATTCTTGCAACTGCATTTTTGATGCAGACATTTGTGATCACCAGACTGATCAGCAACGCAAATGCCGCAGCCATTCCCGCTTTTCTCGTCTTCTTCGGAATCAAAAGAAGTACCGTCAGTATAATCCATATAATCCCCGCATCTCCAAGATGTGTGATTCCCTTCCAGAACCAGTTCATCCAGTCCTGTCGGATATAGTCCTGAATAAATAACAAAATATTCTGATCCAACTGTATCAATGAATCTAACATATCACATCCTCCGTCATAAAAAGCTCATTGATCACTGCTTCATAAGCCGTGCACTTCTCACACTTTTTAATCTTCTTGAACTGCTTCTTTCCATTTGTAAAGCTATCCGACAAATAGAACCAGAGTTCCTTCATTTTAAATAAAATCGTTCGGTCACCGGACATTTCTTCGCAATATGCCGCATAGAGCAGATCATGGAATCTTCTCAGTTCCTCCTTTTCTGCCGGAGCACCACCCTTGATCTTTCTTGCAAGTGCCGGATCTGCCAGCACTCCGCGTCCCATCATAAAGAGATCCAGTCCCGGGAAATCTTCTGCCAACCGTTTCTGATCTTCGACTGCTCTTATGTCTCCATTATAGCACACTACATTTTTACTGTCTTTATACGCTCTCGCAAATGCATCCATATGAGGTGTATTTTTATAAAATTCTTTCTGAACTCTCGGATGTATGATCAGCTCTTCCAGCGGATACTGATTATAAATCTTCAAAAGCGTTTCAAACTCTTCATCGTCTTCCATTCCAAGTCTTGTCTTGATCGAAATCTTCATCTCGCATTTTTCAAAAATCTCATTCAGGAAACGGTCCAGTTCCTGCGGCCGATCAAGGAATCCTGCCCCTCTTCCCTTCGATACTACAGTCTTCGACGGACACCCCAGGTTCAGATTCACTTCCCCGTATCCATACTCCTGCAATTTCTTCGCAGTTCTCAGAAAATCTTCCGCATCTTTTGTAAGGATCTGCGGAACTGCATACATTCCCCGGTTATGTTCCGGCAGCACATCTTTCTTTTCCCTTGTACTGAAATGCCCCTTCTGATTTGGCTTGATAAATGGAATAAAATACTTGTCAAATCCACCAAAGCATTCATAAAGTGCCGTTCTGTATATATGACCTGTAATCCCCTCAAGAGGTGCAAGGTATAATTTCATCTTTCGTCCTCCAAAATTTTATCCGTCGACATAGCTGCCTGCTCTCGTATCAATCACTTTGCGTTACTGTCCATTCCCCTGTCAATCACTTTGCTGATTGACAGGGAGGATGCACGTTTTGGCCTGAATGCATCTCGCCCATCGTCGCAGACAATTCTAAATGACGAGATGCGTTACTGTTTACAGATAATCTGTAAACAGTAGCACATATCATTTCTTTTTATCATAGACACACCTTCTTGTCAAGAAATTTCCAATGTGATAACATTAACCATATAAAAAATTATAACCAACCATCATTACTGTTCACAGTCAATCTGTAAACAATAACTAACAACATTGGAGGACTACCATGAAAACACTAAAGAAATTCATCAGTTATTACGGCCCCTACAAGGCTGTCTTTTTCATTGATCTGATCTGCGCGGCAATCATCAGTCTTGTCGATCTTGCCTATCCACAGATTCTCCGTACCATGACAAAAACACTTTTCACACAGGATAAACAGATGATTTTCCATGCATTGCCATGGATTGCATTGCTTCTTCTCATCATGTATATCGTCCAAAGCCTGTGCAAATATTATGTCACTTATCAGGGACATATGATGGGGGCTTACATGGAACGGGATATGCGTCAACAGTTATTTGACCATTATCAGGAACTTTCCTTTTCTTATTACAGTCAGCATAATTCCGGTCAGATGATGAGTAAACTGGTCAGCGACCTGTTTGATATTTCCGAATTTGCACACCATGGACCTGAGAATCTTTTTATCTCTCTGGTAAAGATTGTCGGCTCCTTTATTTTCCTGTTTTTCATCAATAAACAACTGGCTCTGCCGCTGATTCTGCTTGTAATCCTTATGTTTGTCTTCTCCTTCCGCCAGAATGCACGGATGCAGGAAACATTTATGGAGAACCGCCGGAAAATCGGTGATGTAAATGCCAGTCTTCAAGATACGCTTTCCGGAATCCGGGTTGTACAGTCCTTTGCAAACGAAGAGATTGAGCACCATAAATTTAAAAAAAGTAACCATGCATTTCTTCTCTCAAAGCGGGACAATTATCACTGCATGGGATCATTTATGAGCTCCAATCTGTTTTTCCAGGGAATGATGTATCTGGTCACACTGGTTTACGGTGGATATCTGATTGCCAGAGGACAGATGCAGGCAGCTGATCTTGCCATGTATGCATTATATATCGGAATCTTTATCAGTCCGATCCAGATTCTTGTTGAACTGGTGGAAATGATGCAGAAGGGACTGTCCGGATTCCGGAGATTTCTGGATGTAATGGAGACAGAATCTGAAATTCAGGATGCCCCGGATGCCGTACCTCTGAGGGATGTAAAAGGTCGTGTCTGCTATGAGGATGTCTCCTTCCACTACAGTGATGATAATACTCCGGTACTCTCTAATATTTCCATTGAGATACCCGCCGGAAAATCGGTTGCTCTGGTTGGGCCTTCCGGTGGCGGAAAAACAACCATCTGCTCACTGCTGCCGCGTTTTTATGATGTAACCGGCGGACGCATTACCATCGATGGTCAGGATATCCGTTCGCTGACTCTGAAAAGTCTGCGCAGCCAGATTGGTATGGTACAGCAGGATGTCTATCTGTTTGACGGAACCATTAAAGATAATATTTCCTATGGACGTCCGGATGCAACCGATGAAGAAATCATAGAAGCGGCACGCCGCGCTAACATCCACGATTTTATTATGGAACTCCCGGATCAGTATGACACTTATGTCGGAGAACGCGGCACACGCCTCTCAGGCGGACAGAAACAGCGTATTTCCATCGCCCGCGTGTTCCTGAAGAATCCTCCGATCCTGATTCTTGATGAGGCTACCAGTGCACTGGATAATGAAAGCGAACGCTGGATTCAGAACAGTCTGGATGAACTTTCCAAAAACAGAACCACCATCACCATCGCGCATCGTCTTTCCACGATTCGAAATTCAGATGAAATCATTGTCATCACAGAAGATGGAATCGCTGAGCGCGGCACCCATGAAGAACTTTTGGAAAAGAATGGAATTTACGCTAAATATTACAATCTGTAAAATAATATCTCGAAATGAATTTCTTTATGAATTGATGTGAGTGGTAACATTTATTTGTACACTCACATTACAATCTGCAAAATAATCAAAAATGCAGTTACAACTATAGAACACTCTCTTACTTGTTCTATGTTATAACTGCATTTTCTTTTTATATTTATTCTATATTTCAGATAATCCTGCTTCAAAGAACCGACTGTCTGTCCCGTCCTGCCTATACAGCACACTTATGATTCGATAACTATCTTTATGCCTGCTTGTTCCTTATCTTCTGTTTCAACTTACTCCACAAGACTGATAAATCCCTCCAGGGACTGTCCCATCAGCATTCTTACTCTTGGAAGTAACAGCGGATCATCTCCCACTTCTGCCCTGCGGTTCTCTGTAGTTACAGCACATAAGAATCCCGCATCTTTTACAGCCGTCTCACAGTCTTCTGTATAATCTCCATACGGATAAGCAAATGCATCTCCATGGCCGCAAATTTCAATGGATTTTTGAAGATCTGCAACCGCATCATCATGACTCATAGCCGTAAAGATTCCGCCATGTCCGATATTTCCTCCACCGCGGTGCATATTATCGGAATGAGACTGGAATGTCACATAATCACTCTGATATTCCGCCACTTTTTCTTCCCCATCATTAGCTGTAATCAGGAAGGACGTTGCCGGAACCTGATACTTATCAAAGATTGGCAGTCCTAAATCCAGAAAACTTCTCGCTCCGTCATCAAAAGTCAGTACAACACTCTTCTCTGGAAGAAGCAGGTCTCCTTCCACATACTGCTTCACTTCTTCCCAGGTCGGGAAATAGTAATCATTATCTACCAGATATTTTACCTCTTCCTCGAGCGCATGCACTTCAATAAAGTTATTGTTCAGATCTTCCGGTGGATCTGCCTCATCATACACATAATGATACATGCAGATTGCAAGACCGTTCGTCTTATGATGCTCTTCTGTTGCCGTATTTTTCACTTTCCGGTTATCTGTCTGCTCCCCTGAGGCATCTGCATCCTCTTCATCTGAACTGTTTCCTTCTGCATCTGTTCCATCCGCGCCTGTGCCGTCAGCAGATGCCACGTTTTGATCAGAAGCATCTGTCACTACGTTTCCAGTATTATTCTTATCACTTTCGGAAACTTTTTTACTTCCGTTTTTAATCAGCAATCCAACTCCAGCCACTACCGCAGCAATCAGCAGAACTAACAGCACAAGAATCACATTTCTCAAAATCTTCTTCTTTCTTCTCTGTCTGCGCCTTGCCTCTCTTCTTGCAGAATTCACAGAATTCTCGTGGCTGCCCCCATTCTTTGAGTCGGCTTTTCCATTGGTTTTTCTATTTTCCCTTTTTCCGGTTTTCTCCACAGTATGACGAGGGGAGCCGCCTTGTCTCTGCCGCTCCCCGTCTTTTCTGTGCGTACTTCCCGGATGTTTCTCCGGTCTGCTCACATCTATCCTCTACTTTCTTGGAAATTAGTTCTCAGCCTTCTCTACCTTACGGTTTTCTCTGGCTTCTACTTCTTTCTGAATCTGTGCGATGAATTCATCCAGAGTTGTCTGTCCTTCATCTCCTGCAAATCTGCTTCTTACAGATACCTTTCCTTCTTCCTCTTCTTTTGCTCCGACAACAACCATGTAAGGAATCTTCTTCATCTGAGCCTCACGGATCTTGTATCCGATCTTCTCTGCACGAGTATCGATCTCTGCACGGATTCCTGCCTCAGCAAGTGCTGCAAGAACTTTGTTTCCATAGTCCATGTATTTGTCGGAAATCGGAAGTACTTTTACCTGTACCGGTGCAAGCCATGTCGGGAATGCTCCTGCAAAATGCTCGATCAGGATACCGATGAAACGCTCGATGGATCCAAATACTACACGGTGGATCATGATCGGTCTGTGTTTCTCTCCGTCTGCTCCTGTGTACTCGATGTTGAATCGAAGCGGAAGCTGGAAGTCAAGCTGGATTGTTCCACACTGCCATGTTCTTCCAATGGAGTCTTCCAGATGGAAGTCGATCTTCGGTCCGTAGAATGCTCCGTCTCCTTCATTTACGACGTATGGAAGTCCGATGTCATTCAGTGCATCACGAAGCGCATCTGTAGCCATATTCCAGTCTTCGTCACTTCCCATGCTGTCATCCGGACGTGTGGAAAGTTCTACATGATATTTAAATCCAAACAGGCTGTAAACTTCATCGATCAGTTTTACAACGCCTTTGATCTCATCTTTGATCTGCTCCGGTGTCATAAAGATATGTGCATCATCCTGTGTGAAGCAGCGTACACGCATCAGTCCGTGAAGCTGACCGGATTTCTCATGACGGTGAACCAGTCCGAGCTCTCCCATACGAAGCGGAAGATCACGATATGAACGTGGCTCAGACTCGTATACAAGAATTCCACCTGGACAGTTCATCGGTTTGATCGCAAAATCTGTCTCATCGATCACAGTTGTGTACATGTTCTCTTTGTAGTGATCCCAGTGTCCTGATGTCTCCCAGAGGTGACGGCTCAGCATGATTGGTGTGGAGATCTCAACATATCCTGCTTTGCGGTGGATCTCTCTCCAGAAGTCAAGCAGTGTGTTCTTCAGAACCATTCCGTTTGGAAGGAAGAATGGGAATCCCGGTCCCTCTTCACGCATCATGAACAGGCCAAGCTCTTTTCCAAGTTTTCTGTGGTCACGCTTCTTAGCCTCTTCCATCATGGTCAGATACTCATCCAGCTCAGCTTTCTTGGAGAATGCTGTTCCGTAGATTCTCTGAAGCATCTTATTCTTCTCGCTGCCTCTCCAGTAAGCACCTGCAAGGCTTGTAAGTTTGAACGCTTTCACCGGTTTTGTTGTCATCAGATGAGGGCCTGCACAGAGGTCTGTGAATTCTCCCTGAGAATAGAAGCTGATCGTCTCATCTTCCGGAAGATCCTCGATCAGTTCTACTTTGTAAGGCTCCTCTTTCTCTTTGAAATATGCAAGAGCTTCATTTCTCGGCATTGTGTACTGTTTGATCTCAAGATTCTCTTTTACGATCTTCTTCATCTCTTTTTCGATCTTCTCAAGATCATCGGATACAAATGGAGTCTCTCTGTCTACATCATAGTAGAATCCGTCTGCGATGGAAGGTCCGATTGCAAGTTTTGTCTCCGGGTACAGTCTCTTGATTGCCTGTGCCATGATATGGGAAGCTGTATGACGGAATGCTCCTTTTCCTTTCTCATCATTAAATGTAAGAATGTTCAGCTCGCAGTCTTTGTCTACTACTGTACGAAGATCTACAACCTCTCCATCTACTTCTCCTGCTGTTGCAACTCTTGCAAGTCCTTCGCTGATATCAAGTGCGATCTCGTATACGCTCATTGCATTTTCGTACTCTTTGAAAGAGCCATCTTTTAATGTGATTTTCATTTTGTTTTCTTCCTTTCCCATGAATATTTTTGCCGTGTTTCCTTCGAACAAAAAGAAGCATCCTTTTGGGGAATGCTTCTGATTCTCTGAATTATATATAACACGAAAACACCCCCACAGGGACGGGAATTCTCACCCGCGGTTCCACCCTGCTTGTTTTCCATGAAAACCTCTTAATTCATATGATGATAACGGAATCACCGTGCCTTATTAGGGCCGCTCCGAGGTGGTCTTCAGTCTGTCCTGTACAACAAAATCCTCACACCAGATGGACTTCTCTCTGAGATGCCGGTCAGCTTACTCTCCTCATCAACGCTTTGCTTTATACAAAAGTTATTCTACCCAAAATATTCTCCAGTGTCAAGATTTTTCTACATCAGTTCTTCCAGTGTTACTGTTCATAGGTTACTGTTCACTCCCATGTCAATCACTCCGCTGATTGGCATGGAGGATGCACGTTTTGTCCTGAATGTATCTCGCCCATCGCCGTAGGCGATTCTAAATGGCGAGATACGTTACTGTTTGCAGTTATGCTGTGAACAGTAACCTGCAAACAATCTCCCTTTATCTTTCATTTCTGTTATAAAACACGGTGTACTAAAACTGCCGTCATCTGTTTTCGATAGGCACTTGGTGACATACCGCACACTCTCCGAAAGCACTGCGTAAAATAGCTCTGAGAAGAAAATCCACACTGTCCTGCAATTTCTCCCAGCGTCAGATCTGTGGACGAGAGTAATTCCTGACTTGCAAAGATCCGCTTCTGCTGCACATAAGTCATTGGTGCGATCCCATACATCTTCGAAAACTGATGTGCCAGATAATATTTATTCAGACAGGCAATCTCTGCCAGATGTTCCAGGGTCAGTTCTTCTGCAAACGATGCATCGATGTATCGTTTCACCCTGCTGCACTCACGGGAGCTGTTTTTCTCAGAAGCTACTACTTCCACCGGTGTCTTTGTATGCCGCGTCAACTGTAGAAGTAATGCTGCCAGCAGATGTTCACACACACTCTCATACTCCTTGTTCTTTTCTTCTGCCTCCTGTAAAATGGTCTGAAAATAGAAATCCAGATTCTCTTTCAATTCAGAAGAATGAAATAAAAGATATTCCCTTGCATCATAGATCAGAAATTTCAGATGATCCACTCCCAGCACAATATATTCCAGCGGTTCCTTCTGCTCTGAACTTTCTGTATGCGCAATATTTGGATTCACCAGAATCAGATTTCCCTTCTGAATCGGAAATTTCTGCTCTTCCACCTGAAACATCCCTTTTCCATGAGTCACATAAAACAATTCTGCAAAATAATGAGTGTGCAGATCACTGTTCCAGTCCTGCTCATATTTTGAGTAAGAACAATATAAGAGTTTCCGCTCTTCTATATTTTCCGATGTAAATGCATGTCTTGTGTTTCCCATATCTCACCGTTTCCTCCATAATCAGCAATCTGTCTTTTTTCTCTTCTGTAGCATCATTCCTGTATTTTACAGTAATACATTTTGGATGATAACTATATATTTAGAAATTTTGTTATATTTTTTCATCTATCTTTTTTCATTATAATCTCTGTATTTTCCCTTTTCAATTCCATTTTACACACAACTACAAAAAGCAATATTTCTAAAAAAATAAACAATCCTTCACATTGTCTTGTGATGTGATTTTTTGTATGATGATATCAGATACTTATAACGTATCCGAACTGCTGTATTGCTCTGCAATTTTTGCAGTCTTATACTTTCGTAAAAAATAATTCTTAACATAAACAAGGAGGATTCCAACATGGAAAAGAAAAAAGGACTCGTAACCATTCCAACGGATCTGGATGTTGTTCCGGAAACACTGGAATTAATGAAACTCTGGGGCGCAGATGCCATCCGTGACTGTGACGGAACTGATTTTCCGACAGCACTGAAAGATTCTGACGCAGAGATTTATTCCACCTACTATACAACCAGAAAAGATAACGCATGGGCAAAAGCCAACCCGGATGAGATTCAGCAGATGTATCTCATGACTCCATTCTACATGGCAGACTCTGAAACACTGGCGATCCCGGTCATGAAAGGACTTTACCCGGACATGCTCTCCCCAAATACAAGAGATGATATCTCCCGCTGGTGGGAAGTCATTGACCGTACAACCGGCGCTGTCGTTCCAACTGACTGCTGGAGCTATGAGGAATCCTCCCAGACTGTCACGATCCAGACAACTGCATTTCATGAATATACCGTAAGCTTCCTCGCCTATATCATGTGGGATCCGGTACATATGTACAATGCCGTGACCAACGACTGGAAAGATGTAGAACATCAGATCACTTTTGATGTCCGTCAGCCAAAGACACATGCCTATACCATGAAGCGTCTCCGCAAATTCATTGAAGAACATCCATATGTAAATGTGCTTCGTTACACAACGTTCTTCCATCAGTTTACACTGGTATTCGATGAACTTGCCCGTGAAAAATATGTAGACTGGTATGGATATTCTGCATCAGTAAGCCCGTATATCTTAAAACAGTTTGAAGAAGAAGTCGGATACCCGTTCCGTGCAGAATACATTATCGATCAGGGATATTATAACAACCAGTACCGTATCCCAAGTAAAGAATATCAGGATTTTCAGGCATTCCAGAGACGGGAAGTCGCAAAGATCGTAAAAGAAATGGTGGATATCACACACGAATATGGCAAGAAAGCCATGATGTTCCTCGGCGACCACTGGATCGGAACTGAACCATTTATGGAAGAATTCAAGACATTAGGACTGGATGCCGTGGTAGGAAGTGTGGGAAATGGATCTACGCTTCGTCTGATCAGTGATATTGAAGGTGTAAAATATACAGAAGGCCGTCTTCTGCCATATTTCTTCCCGGATGTCTTCTGCGAAGGCGGCGATCCGGTGAAAGAAGCACGTTATAACTGGGTGACAGCCAGAAGAGCCATCTTAAGAAAGCCGATCGACCGCATCGGATACGGCGGTTACCTGAAACTGGCCCTGCAGTTCCCGGATTTTATCGATTACGTCTCTCAGGTATGCGATGAATTCCGCACACTGTACGACAATGTAAAAGGAACCACTCCATACTGTGCACGAAAAGTCGCTGTCCTGAACTGCTGGGGCAAGATGCGTGCCTGGGGCTGCCACATGGTACACCATGCCCTGTACCAGAAACAGAATTATTCTTACTCAGGAATCATTGAGTCTCTGTCCGGCGCTCCGTTCGATGTAAAATTCATCAGTTTCCAGGATATCCTAAAGGACGCTTCTGTCCTCGATGACATCGATGTGATCATCAATGTAGGAGATGCCGACACAGCCCACACCGGCGGTGAATGGTGGTCCAATCCTTCGATCACAGAAGCCATCCGCAGATTCGTATACAACGGCGGTGGAATCATCGGAGTCGGCGAACCGACTGCCCACCAGTATCAGGGACGTTTCTTCCAGCTGGCAGATGTCTTCGGGGTAGAAGAAGAACGTGGATTTACTCTTGGATATGATAAATACAACTGGGAAGAACATCCTCATTTCATTCTGGAAGATACAGATTTCGTTGATTTCGGAGAAGGTAAGAAAAATATCTATGCTCTTGCAGGAACAACCATCCTTGTCCAGAAAGAGAAAGAAGTCCAGATGGCTGTCAATGAATTTGGAAAAGGACGCGCTGTCTACATCAGTGGACTTCCGTACAGCTTTGAGAACAACCGTGTCCTCCAGCGTGCAATCCTCTGGAGCGCCCACGGAGAAGACGACTTAAAGAAATGGTTCAGCACAAACTGCAATGTAGATGTGCATGCTTATCCGAAGAATAAGAAATACTGCGTGGTAAATAATACCGATGAGCCACAGAATACAACTGTATTTACAGAGGACGGCAGCAACTTTGAACTCCATATGGAACCAAATCAGATTATCTGGTATACGATCTAACTTCAAAGTATGTCTAACCAATGCTTTCTGCCAGATTTTTCAGACACACTCTAGTTACAGATATGCTCCAACACGAAAAAGAAACTCCTCACAGAAAGGTCATTTCAGGGACTGTCCTTTTGCTCTGTGGGGAGTTTCTTTTCGAGTGCGAATCTATCACAGGTATTTCCCTGTGATAGATTCTATTCTGATTTTCCTGTTATTCTATACCACTGCTTTATTTTTATACGTTTCTTACAACAGCTAACCACTTTTCCATGTGGTATTATTTCCATTCATCTCAATACATATATCCATAAATCTTAACTGCTTTATTCGCATTGATACATATTTATTTTCTTTGATACATGCATTTCAATCATTCAATTATTTCGCTCTCTTGAGCACACGTGTCTTCAGCGGTTCGATCACTTCGCTCTCGCTTCCATACAGTACCTCAAATCCTTCCGGTACCGGAACAGCTACAGGAACTTTTCCATAATTCTGGATAAACAGATACTCTGTATCTTCAGACTCTCTTACATTGACAGAGATTCCTTCCGGCACGTATTCCAGAATAGATTCCACACCGGCTTCTTTCGCTGCCTTTCCGAGGAAATCATTGTAGAATGCAGCTTCCATATCTGCACATACATAGTATACATGACCGTTTCCATACGCCTTATGTGTCAGAACCGGATAACCCTGATAGAAATCTTCTGCGTAACGCATCAGTACTTCCGCATCCGATACTTCCACCAGTTCGCAGAGATTCTTGCAACTGTAAGCAGCTCCGATTCCAAGATGATTCTTTGATTCCGGAATCGCATGATTCTCTTCCCAGTCATAGAGTGCATCGATCTCCGTGCTGCGGATTCCTGTCACATCCATCAGACCATATGGTGTGCCGCCAAGGAAGCAGCGGTCTGTCTCATCCACCATTCCTGACCAGTAAGAAAGTACCAGTGTTCCACCATGCTCCGCATAGTTTTTCAGCTTCTCTTCATAGCCTTCTTTGAACAGATATGCCATCGGGACAACCAACAGTTTGTAATCCTCCAGATCATGCTCCATGGAAATGATATCCACGTTCAGTCCCTGTTTTCTCAAAGCACGATACTGTTTCAGGATGCTGTCCTGATAATGCATATCTGTATTTCTCGGTCCCTGCACATCTTTCAGTGCCCAGTCATTCTCACGATCATACAAAATTGCTGTCTGTACCTTTGTATCGCTTCCCACTGTCTCCTGAATCTGTTCCAGTGCCTCTCCTACTTCTGTCACTTCTTTGAAGACTCTTGTATCACTTCCACCATAATGATCGATCACTGCACCATGGAATTTCTCAGAGGCTCCGCGGCTCTGACGGATCTGGAAATACAGTACACTGTCAGAACCATGTGCCACTGCCTGCAGAGAAGCTGCCAGATGCATGCCCGGCTTTTTCAGCTTGTTGATCGGTTTCCAGTTGGTTGCAGACGGGCAGGATTCCATCAGCAGGAATGGCTCTTTCTTAATACTTCTCATCAGATCGTGCTGCATGCCACAGTCCGTTGCAGTCAACCACTCTTCTTTCTTGTGCCAGCTTGGATAATTGTCCCACGAAACAATGTCCAGCACATCTCTGAATTTCTTGTAATCCAGTCCTGTATAATCATACATCAGGTTCGCTGTGATCGGAAGATCAGAACCACCTTCTCGCACTGCCTGTACTTCTGCCTTCAGGAAATCTACTGTACGGTCTGTCACAAAGCGTTTCCAGTCCAGATTCAATGCATGAAGCGCATTCTCCCCTCTTGGTGACGGGCTCTCGATCTCTGCGAAACTGCCATATTTATGACTCCAGAACGTTGTGCACCAGCGGCTGTTCAGATTGTCGATCGTCTGATACTTTTCTTCCAGCCATTCACGGAATTTCTCCTGACAGAGCGGACAGTGACACTCACCACCAAATTCATTGGAAATATGCCACAGGATCACGCCCGGATGTTTTCCGAAACGAATAGAAAGTTCTTTGTCCAGTTTTGTGATCTTCTCGCGGTATACCGGAGAAGTATAACAGTGATTATGTCTTCCTCCAAAGAGATTTCTCTGTCTGTTCTCATCCACACGAAGTACTTCCGGATACTTGTCCGCCAGCCATTTCGGACGTGCTCCGGATGGTGTCGCAAGAATCGTAGAAATTCCTTCTGCGTAAAGATTATCGATAATCTCAGCCAGCCAGCCAAAATTGTATTCGCCTTCTTTTGGCTCTAATACTGCCCAGGAAAAGATTCCAAGCGATACTGTATTGATGTGTGCTTTCTTAAAATATTCGATATCTGTCTTTAAAATATCAGGACAGTCCAGCCACTGTTCCGGGTTATAATCTCCACCGTGCAGGTAACGTCCGTATTTGATCTTTTCTGCCATGCTCTTTATTTCTCCTTATTGCCATTCAGGTGCGTCTGAACTCACATTTTCTTTTTTCCACCTTCTCAGGCGGAACTTCTGCCTGAGAAAACATGAGAACTTCTGCCGAGCAGAACTATAGTTCAGACGCACTCCAAAACTGATTTATATTTTTATGCCATATGACATTCACAACTTACAGTCCCTTAAATACAAATGAGAACTCCATCTTTCCGTCTGCATTTAACAGATATTCTTCGTGAGTTCTTGCTCCCCAGCTGTCATCTCCGCCGATTCCCATCTGTGCTTTTGCCGCGCGGACTACTGTATAATGTACTTCCGGAAGTTCGTACGGATGCATTGCATTCTCCATCTCATGCGGTGTATATGGAAGCGCAGAGAACATCATCGGTTCTCCATCCATCTCAAAGAGCATTCCTCTTCCTTTGCGGTCTGTCACTTTTGCCCAGCGAACCTCTTCTTTCGCACCACACTCCTGCGGAACCATGTAACGTGCGATATTGTCTTTCACCAGATTGCTGTAGATTCCAAGTTTCGCACCTTTCTTTCTGTCTGCATAAGTCTCGGCTTTACCCAGACCATACCACTCTACATGATCATAGTCTGCATTAAATTTGAAGATAACTCCAAATTCCGGCATATCGCCCAGTTCTTTGACCGGATCATAGGTCAGTGTCGTCTTTACTCTTCCATCTCCGCTTATTTCGTAAGACAGAAAACACTCACTCTCCGGTGTGGTTGGCATCAGATACTTGAATGTCACTTTCACAGAGTTCTCTTTTTCTTCTACTTCCGGTATATTTCCCGGTCCATACATTCCCTGACGGTAATCCTTATGGTTCAGATACATACTTGCGATCTTCCACTGTGCATAACGCATCTGCATCAGGTTTCCGCAGTCATTGTCTGTAGGTGCACGCCAGAAGTTCGGCTTCGGAATCGCCTCAATCATCTCGCGACCTGCGTATTTGTAAGATACTAATCCACCATTGAGCACGGAGAACAGTACTTCAAAATGAGCACCGCGTACCCCCAGATTATGTGTACTGTGGATCACAGTCAGCTTCTCATCTGCTTTTGCAAGTACTTCTTTTGCTTCCTCTGCCTCTACCTGATATACATACTGTCCAAATGCTACCTCGTGTCCTGCTTTTGCCCATACTTTTTCTTCTTTCAGGGAGAAGGATACAGTCACTGCATATTCACCGGCAGAAATCTCTTTTGCAAATGGCAATGGATATACCTGCTCAGAAAGAGGTGCCACTGCTGTCTCCAGTTTTGCAGTACGGATCACTTTACCATCTTTGGCAACCGTCACTTTGCAGTCAAATGTATCTGTATTTACAAACAGGTTCTTGTTGATCACTTTCACAGAATCTGCACTTACTTCAGCCGTGATATTCTGGTAATTAAATTTTACTTCCTGCATCTTTGGAGAGGCATCGCGGTTTCCGCCATAAGCAATTCCGTTTCCGCTGAAATTATAATCGGTCGGACGCTCTCCGAAATCTCCACCATATGCCTGGAATTCTTTTCCATAACGATCCTTCTTGTAAATAGACTGATCAATGTAATCCCAGATGAATCCACCCTGATATTTCGGCTCTGTATCTGTCAGGTCTGTGTATTTATGCATTGCTCCGCAGGAATTTCCCATTGCATGTGTATACTCACAGCAGATAAACGGCTTGCTGTTATCCTTCGCAAGGAATTCTTTGATTGCCTCCACACTCGGATACATCTGGCTTTCCATATCACTTGTATCATTGTAGCTGCGGTCATGGAACAGTCCTTCATAATGTACCAGACGGGTCGGATCTTCTCTGTGGAAGAACTGAGACATCTCGTAAATATCTTTTCCTCCAAAGGATTCATTTCCACAGGACCAGATCAGTATAGCTGCATGGTTTTTATCTCTCTGATACATGGAGTTTGCACGATCCAGCATCATCTCCAGCCACTCCGGCTTGTCATGAGGTACAATATAAGTATAATCTTTTGTAAATTCAGCCACATCCCAGGAACCATGAGATTCCAGGTTGGTCTCATCGATCATATAGATTCCATACTCATCACAGAGTTCATAGATCTTTGATGCATCCGGATAATGGCAGGTACGGATCGCGTTGATATTGTTCTGTTTCATAGTCTGAAGATCTTTTCTCAGTTCTTCCTCAGATACATGTCTTCCATTGATGGAACTGAATTCATGACGGTTTACTCCCTTGAATACAATTCGTTTTCCATTCAGTGTCATAATTCCGTCTTTCATCTCAAAACGGCGGAATCCTACTTTCTGCGGAATGATCTCCTGTAAAGCTCCGTCTGCATCATACACTTCGATCATCAGATCATAAAGCTGCGGATCTTCTGCACTCCAGAGTACTGGCTGTTCCACTTCCCATTCAAAGTGATTTCCGGCATTCTCTGCATCTACGTCTGCCAGTTCTTTTTCTGACTCGATCACAGTCTGTCCGTCTTTTGCAAGAACAATCCTGGCTTTTCCGCTTCCCCATACCTGAACATCCAGCTCAAATACTGCCTTTTTCAGTGTCTCATCCGGGATCGCACGAATCTGAAGATCATATACATGTACTGCCGGCACAGTATAAAGATATACATCTCTGTAAATTCCTGAGAAGCGGAAGAAGTCCTGATCCTCACACCAGCTGCTGGCTGTCCATTTAAATACCTGTGCTGCCAGTTTGTTCTCCCCTTCTTTTACATACTCTGTCAGTTCAAACTCAGATGGAGTAAAAGAATCCTCACTGTATCCTATAAAAGAGCCGTTCAGCCAGAGAGCCAGTCCGCTCTCTGCTCCCTGGAAGGAAATAAAGAGACGTTTCCCTTTCATCTCTTCAGGCACTGTGAAATAATTTACATAGCTTGCAACCGGATTGAAATGCTCTGGAATCTCTCCCGGATGAATCTCCTCGTGTCCTTCCCATGGATACTGGACATTCGCATACTGCGGTACATCATATCCTTCCATCTGGATATGCGCCGGCACATAGATATCTTCCCAGTCTTTGCAGGAATAAGATTCAGACTCAAATCCCTGAATTGTACCTTCATAATTTTTTGCATAATGGAATTTCCACAGTCCATTCAGGCTCTGACGGTAAGAAGTCTCTTTGACCTCCGCCTCAGCTTCTGTTCTGTAATATATATGATCAGAATGTGCGTCCATTCTTCCATCGCGGAAATATTCCGGATCTTTCACTTTTGCGTAATCAAAATTCCTCATTTTTTACCTTCCTTTCTAAATATATGTGAAGCGGTTTTATATATTTTGAAAGTATTCTTTCCAAATATATAAAAACAGGAGAGTATTCCAGATTATCGGAAATACCCTCCTTTCTTAGTTCTGATCAGCCTGATATAAATAAAATATCTGTTCCTGTTTTCTTAAGAACTTGTTTTTTCTTCTTTGTCCTGTCTTACTTAACAGCACCTGTAATACCTTCTGCAAACTGTTTCTGTAATACAAAGAAGATAACCATTGTAGGAATGGAGCAGAACAATACGCCGCACATCAGCATACCATAATCTGTTACATATCCAGTAATTAAGTTGGCGATCAACATTGGCATTGTCATCGCATCGTTTGTTGTCATGATTACCTTTGGCCACAGGTATGCATTCCATGCATTCATGAATGTGATAACTGCTGCTGCCGCATAAGTTGATTTCATAGTCGGAATAAACATTCTGAAGAAGATGGATACTTCATTCAGTCCATCGATACGTGCTGCCTCGATAATATCTACCGGGAAAGATCTTGCGTTCTGACGGAACATCATGATCATGAACGGAGTCGATATAATCGGAAGAATGAAACCGATGGATGTATTCAACAAGCCTGCTTTAGAGAACATCTGGAACAACGGAACCATCGTTGCAACCTGCGGAACCATCATTGCAAGAAGCAGGACGGAAAACAGTTTGTCTTTCCATTTATCATGATAAACCTCAAAGCCGTAACCTGCAATTGAGCAGATCAGCAGACAAATCACGGTTGTCAGGATTGCATACAGGAAAGAATTTCCAAGTGCTCTCCACAGTGGCTGCTGGGATGTAAGGTTATGGAAGTTCTCCATAAAGTGTGTACCCGGAATCAGTTTTCCACGAGATACTTCTGTGGATGTGTTCGTTGCTGCGGAGATCATCCAGTACAGCGGGAACACAGAAATAAATGATACAATAATCAGGAAGATATATGTAGGAATCAGTCTTCTCTGAATCATGGATTTGTTCTTTTTCTCAGTCACGTGTATCACCTACTTTCAAGTTAATGAATGCCAGTACAGCTACCATAATAAAGATGATGAAGGACATAGCTGCCGCATATCCAAAGTTCGGCACATTAATGAAACATGTATTGTAAATGTAATGTGACATTGTGATTGTTGTGTTCGCCGGTCCACCTTTTGTCAGGTTGAGGGACTCATCGAACAACTGTAATGTACCGTTGATTGACATAATGAAGGTCATGATGATCGTTGGTTTCAGAAGCGGAACTGTAATCTTCCAGAATGTCTTCCATCCGTTTGCACCATCAATCTTAGCTGCCTCATATACTGAGTATTCAATATTCTGAAGACCAGACAGATAGAATACCATGTTGTAGCCTGTCCATCTCCAGATCAGGGCTATGATGATAATCGCTTTCGCGCTGGTCGAGTGTCCGAGGAAATTGTATCCACTGCTTAAAATACCGAGCTTGATCAGGATACTGTTGATCAGTCCGTCTGTTGCAAACATAGAACGGAAGATCAAAGAATAGGAAACCAGTGAAGTTGCACATGGAAGGAATACACAGGTACGGAATAATCCTTTTAACTTCAGGTCTTTGTTGTTCAAAAGCTGTGCCAGCAGAATTGCCAGAATCAGCATGATCGGTACCTGAATGATCAGGTACAGGAATGTATTTCCGATTGACTGCAGAAATACCTTATCTGAAAGAATTCTTTTATAGTTACTAAATACAGGATCAGCAAAACGCATATTTGCTCCGGCGCCTGTCTGTAAAGAAATGATAAACGCACGGATCATTGGATAAAAACTCATGACTGCGATCATGATCGAAGCAGGTGCCAGGAAAGCCCATCCTGCTGCTCTCTGTTTTGCAATCAATGACATACCTTTTTTCTTGGGTTTCACAGAGAATCCCCCTTTCACTTACAAGCCTTTGACGTAGAACAGGGGACTGCTGGCAGTCCCCCGCTCCTTACCTTGTTGTCCACAACAGCTACTGTTCACAGAATCCCTGTACAATAACTTATGTACTGCAAACAACATTGTCTTCAATAAATATTTACACACTGCACAACCTTTCAGTCATGCGGCAGGATTTACATCCTGTTTTTGATCAGTGATCTCAGATTACTCTGTCATCTTGAACTCAAGTGTCTCCTGAGCCTCTTTCAGAGCGTCATCCTTGCTTGTTCCGTTAACGATGTTAACAACTGCTGTGTTGATGACCTCTCTTGCCTCATAGTGATACGGTGTCTTTGTGAACTCCGGAATGTGTGAGGAGTACTCAACAATTGTTGAGAAGATCGGCTGGTTGTTGAAGAATTCGCTTGGCTCATTGTAAACTTCTGACTCTCCTGCCGGCAGGTAGCATGCGATTGCTCCTGTTACAGGAAGGATTGCATCGTAGAAGTCTGTGCTTGAACCAAATGTGCTTGCAAGGAAGTCCTCAGCAAGTTCCACATTCTGGCAGTTGGATGTAATATACCAGGAAGATCCACCGTTGTTTGCATAGTTTGTAGCTGTATCAACGCCGTCAACCTTAGGCATTGTTGTGATCTCCCAGAGACCTTTCTGGTCTTCTGTTGTCATCAGTGTAGCTGTGATCCAGTTACCATTTACGATACCTGCTGCCTCACCACTTGTGATTGTAGCAATGTACTCATCCCAGTTGTTTACAAGTTTAACAACGTCATTCTTAACCAGCTCTGTGTAAATATCTACACACTTGGAAGCTACATCATTTCCAACGATCCATGCATTTCCGTCTTCGTCTACAAAGTTTGCTCCGCAGGACTGGATCATCATCATCATTGTATCTCCGCCTGTTGCCTCACTTGTCAGAAGGTATTTGCCTGTCTTTTCATGTACATCTTTACCGATCTCCATGAATCTTGACCATGTGATATCTGTCAGGTCTGCTGTTGTGTATCCTGCCTCTGCAAGGATATCTGTACGGTAGCATGCAATAACGGCACCATTGTCGAACGGTACTCCGTAGTGCTTGTCATCTAACATGGAGTAGGACTGTTTTAATTTTCCGAAGTCATCCCAGTTGATGTTCATGTCACTCAGATCTGTGAACGCATCCGGATAGCTCTTCAGATATTTCTGATAAGAGTTGTCCTGCATCAGAACGATGTCCGGAAGTGTGCTGTAATCTCCGGCATTGGCTGCTGTTGTCAGCTTTGTCTGGCAGTCATCAGATGATGTCTCAATGATCTCTGCATCGAAATCCGGATGATCTTCTTTGTACTGATCGATCGCTGTCTGCATGGACTTGATGTTGAAGTTCTGATCCCATGCCCAGATTGTCAGCTTGTTGCTTCCTGATGATGAGCTGTCAGCATCTTTGCTGCTGTCGCTTCCACCACTACTGCTTCCACATGCTGCCAGTGAGAATACCATTGCTCCGGCAAGAAATGCTGCAAGTACTTTTTTCTTCATAATAAATCCTCCTTTTATTTCCAGAAAGCAAGTCCCTGTTTTGCTCTCTGTTGTTCTAACTGAGC
This sequence comes from uncultured Mediterraneibacter sp., assembly GCF_934309415.1. Taxonomy (GTDB): domain Bacteria; phylum Bacillota; class Clostridia; order Lachnospirales; family Lachnospiraceae; genus Mediterraneibacter. The sequence continues at coordinate 82,010 of NZ_CAKRDI010000004.1, read as the reverse complement.
TTATTATAGCATTGCATTTTTGATCTTTGTTTGCAGATTCGTTCATATGATTTGCATTTTCAACCATTTTATCTATTTTGCCCTGTGTTATCTTTTTAACAACCTTGTTTTTGTGTATTTTTTCTCATTTTCAATCGTGTAGAAAAGAAAAAGCCAGTCTGCTTTGTCTATTTTATCCTCGTTTTTTACAAAGCAGGCAGGCTTTCATCTTCTTTTTTTCGACCTTTTTCTTCTCATTTTCGACTTTTTTACAATTTGTTCATTATTTTATGCAAAAAAGACTTTTGATGGATAGGAACACTTCATCGTCTGAAGCATTTCATCGCTCAGATCCAGCAGCAGCTTGATCTTCTGGCGGTCTTCTATTGCAATCATTGTATAATATGGTGTATCTTCTTCATAAGAAGTATAATCGTACTTTGGCAGTTTTTCTGTTCCGCCGTTCTTTTTGTACTTTGCCACAGATTCATGCCAGTTCGGAGCTGTCACTTCCATCTCCTGCAGATCGATCACATGGGCATTTTTACGGTAACGTTTTCCGTAGATCACATCAATTTCCAGTTTGTTGTCCTCCAGTGTGTATTCATATTCCTTGTTACTGAACACATCAAACGCAAAATACAGCAGCACCAGAAGAAATCCCGCCAGCATAAATGCCTGTGAGATCATGATTCCCATCAGTACAAAGATCACTCCGAAAATCACCATGATCTTGCTCAGTACACCGGCCATCGGCTTTCTCTTTCTTTTTACCTGTTCTACAATCTTGTAATTGTACATCTTTCTACCATCCTTCCTCTGAATGAATATCAAACTTCAAAAGTTGTTGTTCATAATTCTCCGGTCTCTTTCTCCACTCGATCGGTGCAACGCCCATGATCTGTTTGAAATTCCGGTTAAATGTAGAGATTGTCGTAAATCCACACTTATGTGCGATATCGTTGATCGGATCATCCGTCTTTTTCAGATATTCGCATGCTGTCTGAATCCGCACTGTGTTAATGTACTCCAGCGGACTCATATTCATATATCCCACAAACACTCTGCGAAAATGTGTTTCACTGATATGACAGTATCTTGCCAGATCATCCACCTTCAGCGGTTCCATGTAATGATCTGAAATATAATCCAGCGAGCGGGACACAAGATTCGTGATCTTTCCGCTCTCCTCCACAATCTTATCCTGTTCTGAATCACAGTTCAGACGGGCAATCTCCACAAACAAAGATAACAGCTCTCCTTTTACTTCCTCGATATAAAATTCTTCAGCAAAACGCATCATATCCAGAATCCTCAGGATTCTCTTTGCGATCACCAGATGATCTTTCTCATCCAGAAACAATGCCCTGGAATTCAGCCGCTGGATCATGCGTTCAGATTTGATGGGATTATCGATCGCTTTCTGAAGAAAGCCTTCCATATCAACAAAAAGATATTCCCATCTGCTCACAGTCCCTATGTCACTGTTGGTCGTATGTGGATAATTTTTCGGAATGATCGAGAATTTTCTTTCTGAGAACTGAACCGTATCCTCTCCCAGTACAAGTTCTCCCACTCCTTCATAGCAGAACCCAATTTCCATATAATTATGAAAATGAAGATAATCAATATCATTTCCGTAATTCTGGATCCATTTCTGTCCCAGGAGCGCAAGCACCGGACTCCCAGCCGGGAGCTGGTAATAGCGGAATTCCATCTTGGGTTTTTTTCTTTTCTTGCTCATCGCACCGTTCCTTTCTTTCTGTTATTTTTTCGTTACTGTTCACTCCCATGTCAATCACACCGCTGCTTCTGTACTTCCCATACCATCAGGCACTTTCATTTTCAAACATGTATAAAGCTCTTTATAATCTGTATACATTATTAGTTACTGTTCACAGGTAACCTGCAAACAGTAACGTATCTCGCCATTTAGAATCGCCTACGGCGATGGGCGAGATACATTCAGGACAAAATGTGCATCCTCCATGCCAATCAGCGGAGTGATTGACATGGGAGTAAACAGTAACCATTATTATCGTCGCTGTTCAAGGTATAACATAGCGGTATCCTGATCTTACCCATTTTGCAATCGTATTTATTCAGCAGATGTTTCTGGCTGTTTATTATAGAAGAACATCCACACTGCCATTGCCAGAATGATCACGTAACCAAGTACACTGTACTTATCCGGAACCTGACCAAACAGGAAGAATCCAAGTACTGCCGAGAAGATAATCTGTGAATAATCGTAAATAGAAATTTCTTTGGCCGGTGCATGATAGTATGCCGCCGTAATTCCGAACTGACCGCCTGCTGCCGCAAGCCCTGCTCCAAGCAATGTCAGGATCTGTACTCCTGTCATCGGATGATAATGAAAGATCAGATACGGAAGTGTTACCACACAGGAAAATCCGGAAAAAAACAGAACAACAGATGAACCTTTCTGTCCACGCTGTCCCAGAAGCCGTACCATCGCATAAGCAATTCCCGCACACACTCCACCGCACAGACCGATCACAGACGGAATCATCTCCATATTGGAAAAGGTCGGCTTAATAATAAACAGGCTTCCTGCAAATGCAACCAGAATCGCCACTGCCTGTGCCGGTTTCAGCTTTTCCTTTAAAAGAAGGAAGGAAAACAGAATTACAAAGAACGGGGACATCTTATTCAGCATCGATGCGTCCGATAACACCAGATGATCTACTGCATAAAAATTACAGAGAATTCCGATCGTTCCGAATGTCGCACGTAAGATCATGTACGGCATATTTCCTTTTTCAATCTTGAATCCGTCCCCACTTCGAATGATCATGATCAGCGCAATAAAGAACGCCACCAGATTTCTGAAAAAACTCTTCTGTACTGACGGGAGATCCCCGGCCAGACGTACAAACGCATTCATCAACGCAAATGAAAACGCTGACAATACAATAAATATAATTCCTTTTGTTTTGGAATTCATCGCTAAAACCCTCTTTTCTACTCCAATATATTTGTTACTGTTCACAGCATAGCTGTAAACAGTAACGTATATTTACTGGTAATCCGACAGAGAACTATATCCTGTCATTTTCAATCGCTTTTATCACCATCAGGCATCCTTCAAAAGATTCATGACATATTTCGCAGCATCTGAAGTCCATGCCGGAATCTCAAGCACTGCTCCCGGGATCTCCTGATCTCCCGAATCCGGATTGTGCAGCCAGACACAAGGCATATTTGCTGCTTTCGCCGCCTTTCCTCCATTGGTGGAATCTTCGATAACCAGACACTCTTCCACATTCATTCCCAGTTTTTCTGCTGCAAATAAGAATGTATCCGGCGCCGGTTTCGGATGCTTCACCTCATCTCCGCTTGTCACCACAGTAAAATATTTCAGAAGATCCAGTGATTCCAGTGTATCTGTAATCACCTGCTTCGGAGAGGACGATGCCACAGCCATGAGATATCCTGACTTTTTCAATTCTGCCAGCATCTGATCCACGCCCGGCATCTCCGGGAATCCCTCTCGCTCGATGATCTCATCCTTCTTCTCTTTCATTGTCCGGTTCATTTCCTCCAGACTGTCAAAGACAATTCCATATTCTCTCTGGATCATATCTTTGAAATGCTGTCTTGTAGAGCCGATGCACGGCTTATACACCTCATAATCCAGCTCTTTTCCATACGTTTCCTTAAAAATTTCTACCCAGCATTGATAATGAAGGGGTTCCGTATTGATCAGAACTCCATCCATGTCAAATATTACTGCTTTTATCATATACTACCTTTGTTTATCGCCCGTTCCGTAAATTCTGTTAAAAAACTCCGGCGAACATTCTCCTTTCTTTTTCTGATATGCATCATTTTATTCTATTTTCCTTATCTAATATACTGTGCAAATCACTTATTTGTGCGAATACAAATGTGATTTCATATTTATAACACCTGTATCACATTATATCATCATTTTATTTCTATGAATAATCTTCCAATAGAAAATAACCGTCAGCACTGTCGCTGCGATCCATCCAAACGGCCATGCCATCCAGATCCCTGTACTTCCAAACCACTGTGTCAGAATCAGTGCCACACAGATTCTCAAGATCAGATCCGGCACTGTCGCAATCACAAAATATGTCATCGCCCCTGAACCACGGATAATTCCATCCGTCATTAATTTGATCACGATGAGCAGATACCATGGTGCCACAATATGTAAGAAATTCATTCCTGTACTGATTGCCTCTGCACTTTCAGCCGTCAGAAACAGTCCCATGATCTGTCTGCTCAGCAGGAAATATACCAGCACAAACGGAAGTGCTGTCAGCTCTGCCAGTTTTACACCGGTTTTAAATCCCAACGGAATCCGTTCCCATTTACCGGCACCGATATTCTGAGCCGTATAACTGGACAGACAGGAACCAAGTGTCATAAAAATATTAATGGCAAACGTATTCAGCTTGATCGCCGCCGAATATCCCGCAATGACAGAAGAACCATAACGGTTTACAATATCCTGCACAAACAGATTGCCCACACTCAGTACACTCTGCTGGAAAATACTCGGCATGGCGATCGCAAGGATCTGCCCGAATAATTTCCGGTCAAACATCGGCTGCTTCTCTTCTGTTCCTGCAAACTTCTTCATCCTTACAAGCAATGTTCCAAGTGCCAGCACTGCAGATACTCCCTGTGCCAGAAAGGTTGCCCATGCCACACCACGGACACCCCATTGAAATTTTGCCACAAAAATATAATCCAGAATGATATTTCCGACCGATGATCCCATCAGAAAATACAACGGTGTTTTGGAATCCCCCAGCGCTGTAAATACACCGGTACATACATTATATAAAATCAGAAAAATCAGTCCGAACACATAGATCTTCAGATAAAGGACACCGTCACCCAGTATATTTTCCGGCGTATGAATCCACTGCATCATATTTTTACTGAAAAAATATCCAAAGATCGTCAGTAAAACCGCCATCCCAAAGGAAGTGATAAAGGACGTCGTAACTGCACGCTTCACTCCTCCTCTGTCTCCTGCGCCAAATAAGCGTGATACCACAACAGACGCACCCAGGTTCATTCCAACGGCAAATGCCATAAAGATGACCGTAATCGGATACGATGCCCCAACTGCCGCCAGTGCATCTTCCCCTGCGAACCTTCCTGCGATCATACTGTCCGCAATATTATATATCTGCTGGAACATCACACTGAACATCATCGGAAGAAGAAACCGCCATAACGTCCGATCCGGATGCTCCTTTGTCAAATCTGTTATCATGTTTTTCCCTTCTCTCATTTTTTACATTAGAGTGTGTCTGAAAAATCATTATTCAAACAAAATCTCCCACAAATTGTGACATATATCTTGCAGAAAGCATTTTTAAGACACACTCTAATGCTAATTTTTTCCTATCGTTAACCATCTGACAGAAATTCTGTTTTCATTCACCTTTTGCGTTACTGTTCACAGCAAGCTGCAGACGGTAACCCTTTTGCTACTACAAACTTCTTTTATCAGTTTCCTTCTTCTATGATTCTGTAAATTTCTTCCATATTCAGACTTTCACGAATCACCTCCGCCAGTTTATCATACTGTTCTTCCTTATAGGCTTTCCAGTCCACTGCAGTTACTGATTCCGGATCATATCCCTTTTCTCTCAGGAGTGCTGACAGAAATCCACTGGTCATCTGCGGTGCATCGAAGATTCCATGCACATAACAGCCATAGACGTTTCCATTCTGCGCCCCGTCCAAATGAGTCGTTCCGGACGGTTCTACTTTTCCCTGAGCTGCAAGTGATTTCAGGCTCTCCGTTTCATTTTGCAAAGAAGCATCTCCGCTTTCTTCTTTTCCGCATTCATTTCTCAGTGTGACCAGTGCATCAACTTGTCCTTCTGTTCCCACAAGTTCTGTCTCTCCCATGTGAATCTCATATCCTTCAAAAGCGATTCCTTCCATCTCTTTTAACATTCCATTCATCTTTCCAAAGTTTCCTGTCACTCTGGTCCGGTGTTTTTCCGGTCGGAAGATGGTTCTTGTATTCAGAAGTCCCATTCCCTGCACAGTACCTTCGTATTCTTCTCCCTCAGGATCTGAAATTTCCAGTCCGAGCATCTGATAGCCGCCACAGATTCCAACGACCAGTTTCCCCTGTGCACTGTGCTTCAGGATTTTCGCTTCCAGTCCATTCTGACGCATCCACAACAGATCACTGATCGTATTCTTTGTTCCCGGAAGAATCACCGCATCCGGATTACCAAACTCTGCCGGAGAAGAAATATAACGGACGCTCACTTCTTCCAGTGCCTCCAACGGCGCAAAATCTGTAAAATTCGATATTCTCGGCAGACGGATCACTGCCAGATCGATCAGCCCCGGCTTTTCTTTTTTCTGAAAGCGCTCCGTCAGACTGTCCTCTTCATCCAGATCCAGGTAGAAATACGGAACGACACCCGTCACCGGAATGTCTGTCTTCTCTTCCAGCATCCGAAGTCCAGGTTCCAGAATCGTCACATCACCACGAAATTTGTTGATGATCGTTCCTTTAATCCGCTTTCGTTCCTCTTCTTCCAGGAGCATTACAGTTCCGGCAATCTGCGCAAACACACCGCCCCGGTCAATATCTCCCACCAGAAGGACCGGTGCATCCACCAGTTTTGCCATCCCCATATTCACAATATCATCTTTCTTGAGATTGATCTCCGCAGGACTTCCTGCCCCTTCGATCACAATAATATCAAACCGCTTTTCCAGTTCATGATACGCTTCCAGAATCGCCGGGATATACTCTTTCTTATGACGAAAGTATTCTCTTGCCGCCATCACGCCGATTGGCTTTCCGTTGATGATCACCTGCGAGCCGGTATCATTGGTCGGTTTCAGAAGGATCGGATTCATGGTAACTTCCGGCTCGATCCCCGCTGCTTCCGCCTGCATGACCTGAGCCCGTCCCATCTCCAGACCTTCTCTTGTAATAAAGGAATTCAACGCCATATTCTGAGATTTGAAAGGTGCTACCTTGTATCCATCCTGTTTCAGGACTCTGCACAGACCGGCTGCAAGCGCACTTTTTCCGACATTCGACATCGTCCCCTGTATCATAATTGATTTTGCCATGTTCAAAATCCTTTCTTATATATCTCTTTATTCATTTATATTCCAAAATTGGTTATACAGTTTTTTTATATACATTTACAAGCCGTCTCAGGAAAATTTCATTCTCTTCCTTCCTGCGCACCGCCATCCTGTACCAGCCTTTTCCAAGTCCCCGGTAGTTCTCACAGTTTCGGATCAAAATCCCCTCATTCAACAGCAGTTCAAATAACGGAAGCTCGCTGTACATCAGGAAAAAATTTGCCTCGGAAGGAATCACCCGAATTCCCATTCTTTCTAATTCCTGCTCCAGCTTTTTTCGCTCCTGCTGCACAAATCTTCTCGTCTCTTCCACACGCGCAGTCTCGTCCAGTGCTGCGATCCCTGCCGCCTGTGCCGGACCGGATACACTCCACGGCTGTCGCATCCGATACATCTTTTCCAGCAGTTCCTGGTCAGAGCAGATCCCATACCCAAGCCGAAGTCCCGGGATTGCATGCATCTTCGTAAAGGCACGTACCAGGAACAAACTTTTAAATTGTTCCACCTGTCGAAGCATAGAATATCGTTCCGGCTGCTCCAGAAAATCGATAAAACACTCGTCCAGAACCAGACGGATGTTCTTTTCTTCACACAGACAAACCAGCTTTTTCAGCAGTTCCGGTTCAATCGTCTGTCCCGCCGGATTAGACGGAGAACACAGGAAAATCAGATCACAGTTTTCTTCCCGTTCCACTGCTGTAACAAATTCTTCTGTAATCCTGAAATTCTGTTCCTGCTTTAAATAATAGTATTCTACCTCACAATCCACTGTCTTCAACGCCTGCTCATACTCTGCGAATGCAGGAACCGCCAGCAGCGCTTTCTTCGGTTTTTCAGCCAGCACAAGCAGAAAGAATAACTCTGCCGCTCCGTTTCCTGCAATCAGACTGGATTCTCCAACCTGTAATTTCTCTGCCAGACGTTCTCTTAATTCCCGGCACTGACTGTCCGGATAAGTTCCTGCCTGACAGACACCTCTTCTGGCTGCCTTAAGCACCGCTTCCGATGGGCCGAACGGATTTACATTCACCGAAAAATCCAGCACATTTTTATATGTATATATGTCACCGCCATGCACGTATTCCATGCGTTTTTCTCCCTGAATTTCTAAAAAATACATCTATTTCAACCAACGATTCATTACTCTGTTACTGTTCTCAGATCATCTGTAAACAATCCCCGCTTTAGATCCTCTTACCATTCTTATAGCATTACTATTTTTATTATACTACCAACCAGTAACATCAGCACCGTCGTTACATACATCAACTTCCATGTTCTTCGAATATCTTCCGGTTCAATCTCTTTCAGCGGATCCCCGATATAGTCTTTCTTATATAATTTACCGAAATACACTGCATCTCCTGCAAGACGTACCCTAAGTGCACCTGCGCATACCGCCTCAGACTGTGCTGAATTTGGACTGGCATGTTTTCTCTTGTCTCTGCGGTAAATCTTCCATGCATTCTTTCCATCCAGGCCACAGAGAAACGCTGCCAGAATCATAAACCAGGCAGTCAGTCTCGCCGGAATATAGTTGAATACATCATCCAGTTTTGCCGGAATTCTTCCGAAATACAGATATTTCTCATTCTTGTACCCAAGCATAGAATCCATAGTATTCACTGCTTTATACAGAAATCCAAGTGGCGCACCTCCAATCAGCAGATAGATGAGCGGTGCGGTCACTCCATCCGATGTGTTCTCCGCCACCGTCTCGACAGCCGCTTTGGTCACACCTTCAAAAGACAGACTTTCCGTATCGCGCCCTACGATCATAGAAACAGCCTTTCTTGCCCCCTCCAGGTCCTGAGCCACTAATTTATCATAAACTTTTCCACTCTCTGTGGCAAGACATCGCGCCGCAAAGATTTGATAACACCAGAAAGTCTCCAGCATCCACCGCACTGCCGGATGGATCTTTCCTGCCACCCAGAGCAGCAAAAACGGCACCAGAAATGAAACACTCACTACGATCAACCAGAGCACTCCACCCTTTACCATGCTCTGCTTTTCCCCATCCGTTTCTTTTCTAAATGCTTTTTCCAACAATGATATTAAATTTCCGATCACCCGGATCGGATGATAAAGCCAGACCGGATCCCCAAAGATACAGTCCAATAAAAATCCCGCCACACAGGCGGTCAGTGATGTCAGCATTTATAACTCCTTCTTTGTATTTCTTCTATAATTAATTATCTGAAAAATCTTTCTGCAATCTGCACACTCTAATATTGAAACATCCCTCTTGCAGAAACCCTTTTTCAAACAGGCTTTAAACGTCTATAACTATTCTATAATAAAGCTTTTATTACTGTTTCTATATATGCTTTAAATTCGTTTAGCTTTTCTGTTACTGTTTATGACATACCGCTAACAATGATTAATATAGTTTCGTGATTTCATGAAAAATATGAACTCCCTTTTTCCACTCATTTTCCCTTACTTCAAAACGATATCCTCCACCGTTTTCCACCTGCCAGTGATAAAATTCCTGCTTCACTCCATCTACAGGCTCTGCCATCTCTTCCAGCACTGCCATAATTGTGCCACCATGCACAACAAATGCAGCACTTTCAACACCTTCAATAAGCAAACGGTCAATCTGCTGCTTCATCCCCTGCACACAGCGACTGCGGAATGCCTTCTGTTCTTCCCCTTCCGGAAATGCAATCGTTCCTCCGGATTCCAGCCACGCAATATAATCCGTATTTTCTTTTAGATCTTCATACGTTTTTCCTTCGAAGAGTCCAAAATCACATTCTCGCAGTAATTCCTCTGTTTGAATTTTCTTACCCGGATAAATCAGTTCCGCAGTCTGAATACAGCGCTTCATAGGACTTGCTACAACTCGTTCTACCTGTGGATAACTTTTAAAACTGTTGCTGCCTGATTCCGACTTATCCACACAACCTTCCTGTTCCTTCCCGAATTGAACTTCTTTCTTCTCACAGCACAACTGTTCTTTGAATTGTTGTACTGCTCTCTCAGACAAACCTTCATCTGTCCGCCCGATATACTGTCTCTTTTCATTGCCCGGCGTTTTCAGATGCCGGATCATGACTATTTTCATCTATGTCTCTCCCTGTTTTTTATTTTCTTTTTATCACTTGATAAATCTGTTCTGTATGCTTTTTATTTTTTCCTGAACGAGGACGGCGTAGCGGACTACGTCAACCGAATAAGGATAAAATATACCGCAAAGTGAAGCATGCCGATTACAGGAATGATATTTCAGACAATCTTTCCTGCGATCATGCACACGGTAATCATCGCAAGCTCACATACCTGAAGAAAATATCCTGCCAGATCTCCGGTAATCCCGCCAAATTTCTTTTTACTGAACCAGTAATAATACAGGAAAACAACTATTCCCGTCACGCAGGTTGCTATTCCTATGGGAACTGACTGTTTTATCATCATCACTACTGCCACAATCGCCCACAGGATCAAAACAACACGGACTCTGCGTTTCTGGGCACTGTCCTGAAAAGTTCTGAGCAGTCCGCTGTTCTTTGCTGCCTGAAAGCTCACAACAGAAATCCCGCTCATGGCTCTGGAAAATACAAAAATCCAGGCAAGCAACGGAAGCTGTTTTAATGTCACTTCACTCCATACACCTACACAGCATAGGAAATAACAGCATAATCCTATAATTGCAAACGCTCCCGTATGCGGATCTTTTAAAATCTCCAGCTTCTTTTCCCTGTCTCCATAAGAACTAAGCGCATCTACCGTATCCGCAAATCCATCCAGATGAATACCTCCTGTAATCAACACAGGAATCAATGTCATCACTACTGCAAACAACACAGAGCCACAAGACGTAAACTGCAACAGTCCCAGTCCTGCAAGATACACGGCTCCTCCGGTCACAACACCCACAACCGGGAAAAAACACATCGCATACTTCATATTTTTCTCATTCCAGTCTGCCATCGGCATCGGAATCTTTGAATACATTGCCATTGCAATGATCAGTGAATTTAATAACCACATGTTTTTTACTACCTCAATTCCTCATACTGTTCCACATGAATCTCATCAAATGTGCTCATCTTCCGATATACATTCAAGCCCATCTCCAGAAGCGGAACAGCCGCCACTGCGCCACTGCCTTCTCCCAGTGACATATTCCCGTCAATGAGAAACGGGAGACCTAATTCTTCCAGGATCATGTGTCCTGCCGGTTCACCGGAGCAGTGAGAAGCCAGCATGTAATCTATACACTCCGGACAAATCCGTACTGCACACAGCGCTGCTACAGATGAGATAAATCCATCGATCAGTACCGGGATATGATACATTGCACCGCCTAAAAATACTCCCGTAAGTCCTGCAAGATCAAGACCTCCAACTTTGGCCAGTACATCTGGCACATCTTCCCGGTCCGGCTGATGTCTGTCTATCGCCCGACAGATCACGTCAATCTTTCTGCGTAATCCCTCAGAACTCAGTCCTGCGCCACGTCCGGTCATCTCCTCAGGCTCTTTTCCAAGAAGCACAGATGCTACGGCACTGCTGGTCGTTGTATTTCCAATTCCCATTTCTCCGGTTGCCAGAAGGTCATAACCATCCTCTGCTAGTTCTTTTACTTTACGGATTCCTGTCAGGATTGCCCGGCAGACCTCTTCTCTTGTCATCGCCGGCTCTTTCAGCATATTCTTCGTACCGTATGCTATCTTTTCCTCTTTTCGTGTCACTGACGGCACATCTGTCGTCATTCCGATATCCACCGGAAAAAGATCCACCCCTGCTGTCTCTGCCATAATGCAGACACTGGTCGCACATTTTGTAAAATTATCTGCTACAATGGCTGTTACTTCCTGCCCGGTCTGCGTTACTCCTTCTGCCACTACACCATTGTCCGCACACATGATGACCAGTCCCTTTTTCTCCAGCGTATATTCTGCTGATCTTTTGATTCCCGCCATCTTAATAACAGCATCTTCCAGCTTCCCGAGACTGAACAATGGCTTCGCCACCATCTTCCACCGCTGCCTGGCTGCTTCCTTACTTTTTTCATCTGCCGGCCAGATCTTCTCAATCTGTTCTTTCAACTTTTCTTCACTGTTGTTTGCTTTATTATTTTCTATCTTATTACGTTCTTTATTACACATATGTTCTTCCTCTGTCAGAGTATCTATGCGAACTCCAATCCCACTGTAATTCGCACTTTGATAGTTTACCATAAATTCACGCGTTCTGACAGAGGGATTCAATAATTGTCTGAATTGTTTGCAGAAAATACACATTTTCTCCCCATAATTTTTCGACACTTTGTTAAAAAAATTGCAGGATTTTAGTTGATTTTATCATTAGATTATGTATAATTATAAAGGGTATAGTAGTGACTGCCTATGCAGGAAATGCTTTATATCACTATGAAGAAAGAGGTATATGTAAGATGGCAAAAATTGATTTAAGTAAGTATGGCATTACCGGAACTACAGAAGTTGTTTACAATCCTTCTTATGAGATGTTATTCGAAGAAGAGACAAAACCAGAACTGGAAGGTTTCGAAAAAGGACAGGAAAGCGAACTCGGTGCAGTTAACGTTATGACTGGTATCTACACAGGACGTTCTCCTAAAGACAAATTCATCGTTATGGATGACAACTCCAAAGACACAGTTTGGTGGACAACAGATGAATACAAGAACGATAACCACCCGGCTACACAGGAAGCCTGGGATACTGTTAAAGATCTTGCAATCAAAGAGCTCTCCAACAAGAGACTTTTCGTTGTAGATGCATTCTGCGGAGCTAACAAAGACACACGTATGGCAATCCGTTTCATCGTTGAAGTTGCATGGCAGGCACATTTCGTAACAAACATGTTCATCAAACCTACAGCTGAAGAACTTGAGAACTTCGAACCAGATTTCGTTGTTTACAATGCTTCTAAAGCGAAAGTTGAGAACTATGAAGAACTCGGACTTAACTCTGAGACAGCTGTAATGTTCAACATTACAAGCAAAGAGCAGGTTATCGTTAACACATGGTACGGCGGAGAGATGAAGAAAGGTATGTTCTCTATGATGAACTACTTCCTTCCACTTAAGGGAATCGCTTCCATGCACTGTTCAGCTAACACAGACCTCAACGGAGAGAACACAGCAATCTTCTTCGGTCTTTCAGGAACAGGTAAGACAACACTTTCCACAGATCCTAAGAGACTCCTCATCGGTGATGACGAGCACGGCTGGGATGACAACGGAGTATTCAACTTCGAGGGTGGATGCTACGCTAAGGTTATCAACCTTGATAAAGAGTCTGAGCCAGACATCTACAATGCAATCAGACGTGACGCTCTTCTTGAGAACGTTACACTTGATGCTGAAGGAAAGATCGACTTCGCTGATAAGAGCGTAACAGAGAACACTCGTGTTTCTTACCCGATCAACCACATTGAGAACATCGTTCGCCCAGTATCTTCTGCACCGGCAGCTAAGAATGTTATCTTCCTGTCTGCAGATGCATTCGGAGTACTTCCTCCGGTATCTATCCTGACAGAAGATCAGACACAGTACTACTTCCTGTCTGGATTCACAGCAAAACTTGCTGGAACAGAGCGTGGAATCACAGAGCCAACACCTACATTCTCAGCTTGCTTCGGACAGGCATTCCTTGAGCTGCATCCTACAAAATATGCAGAAGAGCTTGTTAAGAAGATGGAAGTAAGCGGAGCTAAGGCTTACCTTGTAAATACAGGATGGAACGGAACTGGAAAACGTATCTCCATCAAAGATACTCGTGGTATCATCGATGCTATCCTTAACGGAGCTATCAACAACGCTCCTACAAAGACAATCCCATACTTCAACTTCGAAGTACCTACAGAGCTTGAAGGCGTTGACACAGGAATCCTTGATCCTCGTGACACATACGCTGATGCTGCTGAATGGGATGCTAAAGCAAAAGACCTTGCTCAGAGATTCATTAAGAACTTCGCTAAATACGAAGGAAATGAAGCTGGTAAAGCACTTGTTGCTGCAGGTCCTCAGCTGTAAGATTTCAGAATCTTTGATTCCTGATCTGATCAGGATGCAAAACGCAACACACCATGGTAATTGCTGTGGTGTGTTGCGTTTTTATATATTAGGAAAGTGCTCTTTCCTAATATATAAAAACGCTCCGCGAGGATGCGCACTGCGGCGTGCAAGGAAAATGTCGCAAGCGACCGCCGCAGGCGCTAGAATGTGCCAAGGCACATTCTTTGTTCTATAACAGATCCCCTGCTCTCATTATAAAAGCAGGGGATCTGTCACTTATTTTTACAAATAATACTTCCTGCATTTGTCCACAAATCGCTCTGCAAACTTCTTGCACGATGGATAATAGAGATGTGGATATCCCGCCACAAGATTTTCTTCCAGATGCATACACTCCCATTGTCGCTTTCCATCCGGTTTCAATGCGAGACAGGCATTTCCATTGTCTGTACTGTCCCAGTAATGAAACTCATGAGCACGGATAGTTTCACCTGGAAGAAGCCATTTTCCCTGAACTGTTGATAAAAAATTCTCCGATAACTGTACTTCTTTCTGTTCATCGTCTGATGCATCTGACAGCAGAATCTCTGCCGCCTCTCCTTTCTGATGCGTATTCATTAGAAAATTTCTTTGTGGATTTAAAGTCACATTTACATATCCAAACCGAACTAATTTCCCCTTTGGAGATGTTCTTCCTTTTATTCTTCCGATCAGATTCCATACATTCCCCTCTGTATCCTCCATTTCCTCATGAAGATACATAAATCCTCCGCACTCTGCCAGACATGGACAGTTCTGAGCTAATACTTCTCTGATGGAAGTCAGCATGCTCTGATTTTCTGAAAGCTGTTTTCCATATAATTCAGGATATCCTCCACCCAAAAGAATCCCCCTGATATTCTCAGGCAGTTTTTCATCCCGAAGCGGACTGAATTCCACCAGTTCGCATCCCATCTGTTCTAAAAGTTCCAGATTATCTTTATAATAAAAACTGAAGGCTTCATCTCTGGCGACTGCGATCCGGACGAGACTGGCTGAATCTGCTGATTCTTCCGGTCGTTCTTCTGCAGTCGTATCTTCTTTTTCTTCTTCTGATCCAAGTGTCTTCAGCAGATTTTTTTCATCCTGCTCTCTCGTACTCATCTCTTTGGCGATCTGTTCAAACAGTTCAAGATCCACCGTCTTAGTAAGAATCTCCCCTGCCTGCTTTACCTTCTCCTGCAGATTTTCCATCTCCTGTGGTGTCACAAGTCCAAGATGCCTGCTTTCCAGATGAAACACCTCATCTTCCGGCATGTAACCGACCACTTTAATTTCTTCATGTCCAATCCGTTCCAGTTCTGATTCCAGCATAGACTTTAATCTTGGATAGAGCATTGCAGACACACGGTTCAAAAGTACCCCCCGGATATTGCTGTCTGGTTGAAACTCCGCAACTCCTTTGATGACTGCCGCCAGCGTCATCGCCGCACCTCTCGCATTGATCACAAGAATGACCGGAAGATCTAAAGTCCTCGCCACATCATAGGAACTTGCCTTTACAGAATCAAGTGCCATCCCATCGTAGAAACCCATGACACCTTCTATAATCGTAAGATCTGCCCCCGATGTATGTCTCAGATATCCATCTCTTAATTCCTCTGCATCTGAAAAGAACAGATCCAGATTCTTAGAATCTACTCCAAGAACTTCACGGTGAAACATGGGATCAATATAATCTGGTCCACACTTACAGCCGCAGACACATCTTCCTTTTTGCTGAAAGGCCGCCATCAACCCGCAGGCTGCTGCTGTCTTTCCACTGTTGCTGGAAACCGCAGACAGGAGAACTCCTGGATTCTTTTTCTCTCTTTCATAATGCATCTCTCTCATTTATTTTTTCACTCCATCTGATTACAAATCATAGTTCCGTAGTTTTAAAGTGTATCCGAAAAATCATTCCTGTAATTTACATTCTGCACTGCTATGATTACACAGCTGATCTCTTATTACCTCCAGCAGAAATAATATAGACCGGGTTCTGTCCCATCATCATATGATACCTTCCCAGTACTTTCGACCTCGCGGCGCTGACCTGTAGAATCTCCGCATCTGGAAGCAGACCTTCTTCTACAAGCTCCATCACTTCACTGACTGTTTCAAGTGAAATCGCATTGATCACAACCCGCACTGATGGATTCTTTTCCTGTAATACACGGACAATATCTTTCAGATTCCCCGAACTTCCTCCGATAAATGCATGAGTCGGTGCTTCCAGTTCTTCCATTACCTCCGGTGCAAGACCTTCCACAATCCGGATTCCATCTGTCCTAAATTTCTTTCGATTCTCATCAATCAGTTTCACGCCTTCCGGATTCTTCTCAATCGCATAAACTCGGATCTGCTCTCCTGCACGAGCAATCTCAACAGATACAGATCCTGTCCCGGCGCCAATATCATAAACGACCGCATCTTCTGTAAGTTCCAGCTCTGCCACGCTGACAGAGCGCACTTCTGATTTGGTCATCGGCACCTTTCCACGGATAAACGCCTCATCCTTCAGATGCATTCCGGCATCTTTGCAGTATCCCGGATTCTCCACCAGTACCGCACAGAGACCTTCAAAATCCTCTGGTTTCAGATTATCTAACCTGTCCGACAGAATCCTCTCCTCTTCATAAGACATATTTCTCCCAATATGAACTATCATCTCATCCATCTGATATTCTCTCAGCGTCTCATAAAAATGCTGTCCTGTTCCTTTTCCCCCGAGAAGAAGAAAAGTCTTTGGATGTCTGTAAATTGTCTGGACAAAATTCATCTCTTTTCCATGAAGACTTAAAATCACTGCGTCTTCCCAGGAGATTCCAACCCGTGAAGCCAGATAAGAAAGAGAGGAAATTCCCGGAAAGATACGGATGTCACAGAACCCAGAATCTGCTTTCTCTAATAAATCCGTATCTTCTCTTACTGATTCTCTCTCTGATTTTTCTGTCACAGTTGTGAAAGTGACATGCCCTTCTTTTCTTTGACTCTCCTGCGACAATCTTTCTTTTAATTTCCTGGCTCCGCTGTAAAATCCAGTATCTCCTGAAAGAAGAATTCCAATTTTCCTGTACTCTTCATGTTCCTTTATATAAGATACAATTTCTTCTGTCCGGTACTCTCTGAATAACGCACACTCTTTTCTGTCTTTCTTCTGTTCCTGCGCTTCTGTTACCGCTTCACTGCGAATCTGCTGTGCACAGGCCAGCATACGTTCTGCCCCGATCAGACAATCAGCTGTCTCTATCAGCTGCCGGACTTCTTCTGTGATTAACTGAGCAGAGCCCATTCCGATTCCCGCAAGAATAATCTGTCGTGATTCCATTTTGTCTCCTTATACCCTGTATCCTCTCGGTGTCACCATTCGTCCATTCAGTTCCATCGTATTAGAATTACCAATGAACACTGTCGTAAACATATCCACCTTCGCCTCTCTGAGTTCTCCTAGTGACAGAATCTGATAAGACTCTCCCTCGCGGCCAATCTGTTTCACATAACCACAGATATTCCCCGGATCTCTGTACTGTAACAAAATATCGCAGGCTTTCTGCAGATAATCCGCTCGTTTCTTACTGGACGGATTATAAAGACAAATCACAAAATCCGCCATTCCCGCTGCATGCAGGCGCTTCTCGATCGTCTCCCATGGTGTCAGAAGATCACTCAGACTGATTACCGCAAAATCATGCATCAACGGTGCACCAAGCACTGCCGCTCCTCCGGTTGCTGCCGTGATTCCCGGAACTACTTCGATTTTTATCTCAGGATATTCTTTTCCAATCTCAAAAATCAGCCCTGCCATTCCATAGACTCCGGCATCTCCACTGCAGACCATGGCAACATCCTGCCCTTTCTGTGCTTCCTCAAATGCCATGCGGCATCGCTCCGGTTCCTTTCTCATCGGCGTGCTTAAAAATGTTTTCTTCGGAAACTGATCTTTTACCAGATCAATATATACTGTATAACCAATCAGTATCGGACAATGCTCCAACACCTTCTGCGCACGCACAGTCATCTGTTCCTCTGCTCCCGGTCCAAGTCCCACTACATATACTGTACTCATAACTTCCAGTCCTTTCCAAGTTCCTGCTTCCTGTGTATTCTTCGTTTAACTGTTACTGTTCACTGTTCACAACATAGCTGCAAACAATAACGTTTAGCTTTTTATTTCTCACTCTTCTGTGCACAGGATGCTTTTCTGAATTCTGTTGTAAATGTCGGATCATACAACTTTGATCTCTCATATGTTCCATCCAGCACTTCTCCGACTACGATCAGCGCAGTCTTTGTCACACCTGCTTCTGCTGCTGTCTGAACCAGTGTTCCAACTGTACAATGCAGTACTTTCTCATCTGGCCAGGTTGCTTTATAGACAATTGCCGCCGGAGTATCCTCCGTATACCCTCCTGCGATCAGTTCTGCTGAAAGCTCTTTGAGAAGTCCCGTACTTAAGAATAAAACCATGGTAGCCTGATGTGCTGCAAAACTTTGCACGGATTCCTTCTCCGGCACCGGAGTTCTTCCTGCCATTCTTGTAATGATGACAGACTGGGAAATTCCCGGTAAGGTATATTCCGCCTCAAGCGCAGCCGCAGCTCCGCAGAAAGAGCTTACTCCCGGACAGTCCTGATAAGGGATATCCAGCTTCTTCAGTTCATCCATCTGCTCCCGGATCGCACCATAAAGACACGGATCTCCTGTATGCAGACGCACAATTTCTTTTCCTTCCTGATGTCCTTTTATCATCACATCCAGCACTTCTTCCAGGGTCATCTTCGCACTGTTGTAGATCTCACACTCTTCCTTACAACTCTTAAGCAACCCGGGATTTACCAGCGAACCTGCATAAATTACAATATCCGCTTCCTTTAAAAGTCTCTGCCCTCTCACCGTGATCAGATCTTCCGCTCCCGGTCCGGCTCCTACAAATGTAATCATCTTTCAACCTCTTCTTTTCTGTTTTTCATTCTATATATAATAGCTGTTACTGTCCTTTTTCTACTTTACTTTCCTTCACAATCAGCAGTGAATAATACCCCGCATCTTCCGGTATATCATCCACCGAACTATAGACCTTTTCATTTTTCATTCCACAGTTCTCAACCATCTTCACTTCTACATTTCTTTCCTTGAGAATCTGTTTCACTTCCGGCAGCTTTCTTCCGGACTTCATCAGCACTTTTGTTCCCAGAAGATCCAGACTTTTTTCGATTCCATAAGAAGCCGGTATCACATGCAGCTCCTCCTCATTCTCCACAAGCGAATCATTCAGTCTGGCTGAAGCAGCACAAAAAGAAGGAATCCCCGGCACAATCTCCGTCACATATCCCTGCTGTTTCACTCTGTGGTGTACATACATATAAGTGGAATACACCGTCGGATCTCCCAGTGTAAGAAATACAATCTTCTTCCCTTCCTGTAAATGATCAATGACTGCCTCTGCTGCAAGATCATGCATTCTTTTTAACTTTTCCTTTTCCTTGATCATCGGCATGGGAAGATACAGTTTTCTCTTATCTGCAAGTTCAGGTACCGCTCCCAGCACAATCTGATACGCCACACAGGCAGACAGCCATTTCTGCAACTGTTCCGCTTTCCATATCGTTTCACCAGATACGGGTTCTGACAACTGCGAATCTGAAACCGGTATGGCAACCACATCACTCTCCTGTATTTTCCGCACTGCTTTTAAAGTCATCAGCTCCGGGTCTCCCGGACCAACGCCTATTCCAGTTAGCCTTCCACTCATTGCATTTTCCCTTCTGTTAATTCACCTTTAATTTCAGCCAGTAATTGTTCCGCATCTTTCGTTTCTCCCAGAATTCCATCTTCTGTTGAGAACATGATCGCACCAATTTCCAGTTCATTGCCTGCTCTGTTTTTCAGATAAAATTCAATCCGCTCCATCACGCTTTTCATCACTGTCTCCAGAAGTCCCTGTTCCCTGAGAATTTCCAGTGCCTCTGTTGTATTAATGCATTTCATAATCTGGCACACGGTCTCTTGGCTTGCTCCCGTCATCGCTGCATGTACCCCCAGCACTTCCATCCTGCAGTCTGCCTGTCTGGAATGCGTATTCATCACCCCTGCTGCCAGTTTGATAAATTTCCCGATATGTCCAATCAGAAGAATTCCCTTCATTCCAATCAGTTTTGCATCTTCGATGGTCTCTCCTACATAATTGCTGCACTTTACCGAAAGTACAGGATCCATCTGCAGATGATCTCTCAGAAAATCCATCCCATAATTTCCCGGCACTACATAACAATACTCCAGACCACTTTCTTTGAGCATCTTCATTTCCAGATAAATGGTATCTGTCAGAGCTTTCTCGCTCATCGGTTCTACAATGCCAGATGTTCCAAGAATTGATAAGCCGCCTTCGATTCCCAGACGCGGATTAAATGTTTTCCTCGCAATCTCTGCACCCTCCGGGATCGAGATCACCACTTTTATTTTTCCCGTATAATGATATCTTTTACAGACTTCTGACACAGCTTCCCGGATCATTCTTCTTGGGACTTTGTTGATCGCAGCATCACCAATTGCCTGTTCCAGTCCGGATTTTGTCACACGTCCAACACCCTCTCCTCCATCGAGAAGAATCTCTGCCTGCTTTTTCTCATCTTTTCGCAAGTCAGATGTCGCTGTTTTTGAAGCAATTTCTAAAACTGTTCCCTGAGATTTTTTTCTCTCTATGTCTGCCAGATCATCCGCTTTCTCTACTCTCGCATGGATATACATCCCATTGGTAATGTCAGGATCATCCCCACTGTATTTCTGAATCGCACATTCTACAGACTCTTTAAAACGGATTATTTTTTCCACTTCCAGATATAATTCAATCCCTTTCGGAGTCATCAGGCGCACCTGTCGGATCTCTTCTCCCGAAAGCAGCATTTCTGCCGCCGCTTTCGCTGCCGCCGCCGCACAGCTCCCGGTTGTAAATCCCATTCTCAGCCCTGATCGGGTCACTCCTATCTCATATTCATGTGCCATTCATCTCACCTGCCTGTTTTAATACTCAATTCCCTTACGTGCCAGAATCCCCTGCTCATACGGATGTTTTACTTTTTCTATATTGGATACATAATCCGCAAGCTCTGTCAGAACTGGATCCGGATTGCGTCCGGTCAGTACAATCTCCAGATATTCTGGTTTCCCTTTCAGAAAATCTACAGCCTCCTCATGAGGAATCAGTCCATAATTATAGGCTGCCATAAACTCGTCGATCACAAGTACATCGTACTCTCCCGTCTGTACTTCATTTAAAACCTTATTCCATAGCATACGATACATTTTTCTTGCTTCTTCCTGCTGTTGCTCCGACAGCGTTTTAAAAAATCCATAGGACTTTTCAAGATGGAGCACTTCAATCTGAGGAATCTGATCCAGGATTTTCAGCTCTCCCGAAAACTCTGTTTTTAAAAATCTGGCAAATAAAACTCTCAGGTCCGATCCTGCCGCACGAATTGCCAGACCAATAGCTGCCGATGTTTTTCCCTTTCCGTCACCGCAGTAAATATGGATTAGTCCCTGCTTCCGTTTTTTTCTGCTCTCTTCTGGTTTCATAATCATTTTGCATCCATTCTTTCTTTTACAACTTACTTTGTCCGCAATATCTCTTTCAGATACCTGCAGGTCTCCTCCACGCTCAGTCCTTCTTCCTGCGGTCTTCCGATTACTACGAGCACTGCTCCTGCCTGCTCTGCCGCAAGTACTTTTTCTTCAAATCCTCCGGCAGTTCCGGATTCTTTTGTCACAAAATATTTTGCTTCTGTCTGATGAAGTACTGCCAGATTCATCTCCACAGAAAATGGTCCCTGCATGGCAATCAGATGTTTGCCTGTAAAGCCAAGTTCTACACTGTCTTGCACTGCTTTCAATGTCGAAAGTACCCGGGCATAACAGCGCTCCCTGTAATCCGGGATCACAGTATATTTTGCAAGCTCTTTGCTTCCTGTTGTAAGGAGAATCTTCCCTTCTGTCTGTTTTAAAAACTCTGCCGCATCTTCCACTGATTCAGTGACTACAATCTTTTCTGCGGTCATTGCTTCCTTCCCTGAATCTGGAATTTCATGTTCCATCTGTTCTCTCAGACAGCGGATATAAGTGATCTTCTGTCTTTGACACACCTCTTTCAGATTCTCTGTCACAACTCTTGCAAATGGATGCGTCGCATCAATCACATGGGTTACACAATGTTCTATTATAAATGTCTCCAGTTGTTCTTCATCCATTCTCCCGGAGATGAGCCGGATCCCTTCCAGATTTTCCTCTTCCAGAATCTGCTTTCCATATTCTGTGGCAGCACTTACATAACAGTTCCAGTTGCCATCTTTCAGACTCTCTGTCAGCGATTCTGATATATATTCTGCAAGATTTCTTCCCTCTGTAGTCCCTGCAACGATCAGGATCGATCTTTCTTCTGCCATTTAAAATCACCTCCGGCATGAAATAATGCATTCAAGTAATTACCGTTCACTCCCCTGTCAATCCCTCCACTGATTGGCATGGAGGATGCACGTATTGTCTTGAATGTATCTCGCCATCGCCAAAGGCGATTCTAAATGGCGAGATACGTTACTGTTTACAGCTATGCTGTGAACAGCAACTTCAAGTATAACATATAAAAACAATTTTGAAAATTACTCTTGATTTTTTCATTTGGTTCTGCTATGGTAATACACATGACAAGGATGTCTGATAACAGAGCATAAAATTGCTCTGTTGCCAGGCGTCTTTTTGTTTTCAGCAGGAAGAGCGTTTCACTCTTATCCCTGAAGAATCGTTTGATCTTCACTCGATTCGAAAGCGTTTCACAATAATTAATTCATTCGCAGACTTGGGGGCATGCCTGTTATTTTTCACATCTGTCTCGTGAAGAATAACACACGTTTTACTGCAATCTAAAAAACTGGAGGTACTATCATGGACACAGGAAACACAGCATTTATCTTGATCTGCTCCGTACTCGTCTTTTTCATGACACCGGGGCTTGCTTTCTTCTACGGAGGACTGGTACGACGTAAAAATGTACTGAATACAATGATGGCTTGTATCGCGATCATGGGGCTCTCCGTTGTTATGTGGGCACTCGTCGGATATTCTCTCGCTTTCAGCGGAGACAATCTTGGCATTATCGGTAACTTAAAATGGGCTTTTCTGAATGGAGTCGGCTGGGATGCCGGTCCTTATTCCGACAGCATTCCAAACCTTGTATTTGCTGCATTTCAGATGATGTTCGCCATGATCACTCCGGCATTGATCACAGGATCTGTTGTCGGACGTATGAAATTCAAAGCACTGGTTCCGTTTATTGCACTCTGGTCTCTTCTTGTGTACTATCCGATGGCACACATGGTCTGGGGCGGCGGTTTTCTCGCAGCCATCGGCTCTGTCGATTTTGCCGGCGGAAATGTAGTACATATCAGTTCCGGAATTACCGGTCTTGTACTTGCGATTTATCTTGGACGTAGAAAAGGTTATGAAAAAACTTCTTATCGTATCCACAACATTCCATTCGTTGTCCTCGGAGCATCCATTCTCTGGTTCGGATGGTATGGATTCAACGCCGGAAGTGCTCTCGCAGCCGACGGACTGGCAGCACATGCATTTATGACAACTTCTATTTCTTCCGCATCTGCACTGTTATCCTGGATGCTGATCGATACAGTAAAAGATGGAAAACCAACGATTGTCGGTGCTTGCACCGGACTGGTTGTCGGACTGGTTGCCATTACTCCGGGTGCCGGATTTGTTCCGATCTGGTCTTCTTTCATCATCGGAGCGCTTGTAAGTCCAATCTGCTACTTTACAATGAACTTTATTAAGCATAAACTGAAAATAGATGATGCGCTGGATGCATTTGGATGTCATGGCATCGGCGGCATCTGGGGTGGAATTGCAACCGGTCTGTTTGCAAAAAGCTCTATCAATCCGGTTGCCCGGTGGGATGGGCTTGTATTCGGTGATGTTCATCTCTTCGCAGTACAGGTATTAAGTATCCTCATCACAATCACATGGGCTGTTGCAGGAGCTTTGATCTGTATCGGTATTGTCCGCATCTTCACTCCGCTTCGTGCCAGCGAAAAAGAAGAACTGCTTGGAATGGATGCTACACAGCATGGGGAAAGTGCTTATCCATCTTTCAATGGTTTTGACTGATACAACCACAAACCAATTACAGGAGGATTCTGATTATGATGATTAAAATAGATGCTATTGTCAGAGAAGAAAAGTTTGAAGATGTCAAGGCTGCGCTCAATGACATTGAAGTAAACGGAATCACCGTTTCCCAGGTAATGGGATGCGGTGCCCAGCGTGGACACAAAGAGATTGTCCGCGGTTCCGAAGTGGAGATCTTCATGCAGCCAAAGATTAAATTTGAGATTGTTGTCTCTTCCGAAGAATGGGAAAAGAAGACCATCGAGGCAATTCAGAAAGCTGCTTACACCGGAGAAGTCGGTGATGGTAAGATCTTCAGTTATGAGATCAAAAGTGCCATGAAGATCCGTACAAAAGAAACCGGATACGATGCACTGCAGTCAAAAGAGGATCAATTATAAATAAAGCAGTGTCTATCAAAATCAAATAAGCGTGAAAAAGCGTTCCTGTCAGTAATATACTGTGCAGAAACGCTTTTTATTCGTGCTTGTATCAACTATTCTCAGACATATGCAAAATAACATATGATTATTTTTATCCAAATCCAGAGTGTATAAAAAGGCTATGTCCTCTTTTAAAAAGCTCTTTAACTACTCCACCGTCTCAGGAAGCTTTGCATATAGTATATACTTACTTTTTTACAAATGCTACTGTCATTTTACTTTTTTGACATTTTGCCTGAATTACTGTTCCGTCTTTTGCTGCATATCTTGCGGCGCGTTCACAGACATTATCAACTCCTGTCGTCTTTTTGACAAATTCGGACCGGGAAGACACATTCTGAATCGTCTCCAGCTCTTCCTTTGTATAAGTCACAAACGGAACCCGATATTTTTCAGCCAGCCTGATCAGTCCCTGCTCATCCTTTTTCAGATCAATGCTTGCGATCAGGCAGATCTGCTCCAGAACCAGATGATTTTCTTCAAGCACTTCACTTAATCCCTGTTCCAGTTCTTCCAGAGTTGTCCCCCGTCTGCAGCCAATCCCGGCAACGATATTCTTTGGTACTAATTCCAAAATTTCTGTCTGATTCTGCTCGAAGGCAATCTCACTTTTCTCTGCAAGGTGTGTCTGTAAAATGTTCTCTGCAAAATATTTGTCACAATTTTCCCACATGGTCCGTACAAACTTTCTCTCTCTCTGCCGCACTGCAATTCCAAACTGAAATTTCTCCAGTTCCTGCTCTGATGCACAGAGTTTCACTTCATCTGCCACAGGAACCTTCGCTTCGATTCCCTCTTCCATCCAGAAACCAATCGTTTGCCCTTCCAGAACCGCAGCAGATATTCTTTTTGCTGTTTTGCGGTCGGAGAATACCAGATTCTGTTCCTTTGCATAGACATCCACTGCGAATCTGTCCTGCACATCCGTCGCTGTTGTCTGCACCGCTGTCGTTCCATCTCCCAGCCATTCCGAAAGAAGTGAAGCCAGCTTTGCAGCACCCCCAAGATGTCCGGACAGAATCGGAATTACATACTTCCCCTTTTCATCCAGCACCAGAACCGGCGAATCCGTAAACTTATCTTTTACAAATGGAGCAATCTGCCGCACGGCAATTCCGGCTGCTCCGATAAAGATGAAAATAGATTTTCCCCAGCGTTCTTTCATAAACTGCGGACGATCTTCCGGAAGTGGAGCGATTTCTCCTGATGCATATCTGCTGACAGTATATCCCACTGCGTGATAACCATGTTCTGTAAATAACTGACAGATTCTCTTATTTAGCTTTGTTCCGGTTTCTGTAAAACTGAAGACTACTGCCTGTTGTGTCTGTTGCATTCTCAATTTACTCCCTTACATCCTGTTATTTTTCGCATTACCTGTAACATTCTTTCAACCGCACCGAAGCATGTCTGAAAATTATTCCTGTGATCTGCATTCCCCAGCTTTCGTTATAAATTACGAAATATCTTTGGCCGAAAGCTTTTTCAGACACACTCTGATTATCATAAATCCCCTGCTTATTGTAATTTACAATAAAAGCAGAGGATTATGACGATAAAAATATCTTACGCCAAAGGCGATTTTAAATGGCAAGATGCCTTACCGACTGCAGATACTGCAATCAGTAATTATTTAATAAACATCGCATCCCCGAAGCTAAAGAATCTGTATCTCTTCTCAACCGCTTCTTTATACGCATTCAGCACATGCTCTCTTCCAGCCAGTGCAGATACAAGCATGACCAGTGTAGATTCCGGCAGATGGAAGTTTGTGATCAGATTATCCAGAATCTTGAATTTGTATCCCGGATAAATGAAGATCTCTGTCCATCCACTGCATGCTTTCAGACGTCCGTTCTCATCTGCTGCTGACTCAATCGTACGGCAGCTTGTTGTTCCAACACAGATAACTCTGTGTCCGTTGTCTTTCGCACGGTTGATCTTCTCTGCTGCTTCTTCATCAATCATGTAGAATTCTGAATGCATGTGATGATTCTCGATTGTATCCACTTTGACCGGACGGAAGGTTCCAAGTCCTACATGAAGTGTCACGCGGGCAATATCCACACCTTTCTCCTCGATCTGTTTCAGAAGTTCCGGGGTAAAATGAAGGCCTGCAGTCGGTGCTGCGGCAGAACCGGAATGTGCAGCATAAACTGTATTATATCTGTCCTTGTCTTTCAGCTGATGTGTAATGTACGGCGGCAGAGGCATCTGTCCAAGCTGATCCAGAATCTCTTCAAAAATTCCATCATATTCAAAATGGATCAAACGATTTCCCTCTTCTACTACATCCAGTACTTCTCCTACAAGAAGTCCGTCTCCAAAACTGATTCTTGCACCCGGTCTTGCTTTCTTTCCCGGTTTTACAAGCGTTTCCCATACATCATCTGCGCCACGTTTTAACAGAAGCACCTCAATCTTAGCACCTGTCTCTTCCTTTGCGCCGAGCAGACGCGCCGGAATTACTTTTGTATCATTGAGTACCAGACAGTCTCCCGGGTTCAGGTAATCTACAATATCACGGAAAATATGATCTTCTGTCTCTCCTGTCTCCTTATCCAGCACCAGAAGTCTGGAAGAAGAACGGTCTTCCAACGGATCCTGCGCGATCAGCTCTTCCGGAAGATCATAATAAAAATCACTTGTTTTCATTTTTTATCCTTTCATCAATTTATTTTGTGATACCAGTGTCAAAAGTTCAAAAGCTATTCGTGTTTACACGATAAGGCGTTTGAACTTGGGACACTCACATCATTTTATATAACAAATCTCAATATTAACAGTAGCACGAATGCACCGGGCATATTTCATGTCCGATGCATCGTATTCTCCCCGTTATTTTATGTTTCCCATTCACAATCTGCTGCAAACAGTTCCATCTTATAACATTTCTTATTTTCTAAGCTCGATTCCCATCTCTTCCAGACCTTTGAGGATCTTGTTCATAGCTGCTGTGATCTCAGCCTCTTCCAGTGTCTTGTCTTTCGCACGGAATACGATAGAGTAAGCAACTGACTTGAATCCAGCTTTGATCTGTGCTCCTTCATAAAGGTCGAACAGGTTGTAGCTCTCAAGGTGTGCTCCGCCATTCTTCTCGATCACATCTTCGATCTGACCTACAAGAATTGTCTTAGGAACAACCATACTGATATCTCTTGTCACTGCAGGATATTTTGCAATTCCTGTGTACTTTCTGTCGAAGGTTGCATATGGAAGAATCTCCGGCATATCAAGAACTGCCACATAAGCTCTCTCACCGATTCCATAGTTATCAGCAACTTCCGGATGAACTTCTCCAAGATATCCGACTACTTTTCCATCATAAATGATGTTTGCCTGACGTCCCGGGTGAAGGAAGGATTTTCCTGCTGCAGGATCATATTTTTCTCTTCCCTGCATTCCGATCTTCTCGAAGAATTCTTCTACAACACCTTTCATGTTGAAGAAATCTCCGTCTCCATACATTCCCAGTGTGAACTGCATTCTCTCGTCCGGCAGTTCTGTCAGTGGAAGTGCCTTCGGAATATAAACATTTCCAAGCTCATACAGACGAACGTTTTTATTTCTTCTGTTGTAGTTTGTTGCAAGAGAAGTCAGCATACCATTTAAGGATGTTGTACGCATGATGCTGTAGTCTTCTCCAAGCGGATTCATGATCGGGATGGCATTTCTCAGTTCAGAATCTTCCGGAAGGATCAGCTTGTCAAATACTTTCGGGCTTTCGAAAGAATAGGACATTCCCTGACTGAATCCACAGAACTCTGCGATGTCTCTTGCCACCTGCTCGATTCTGAGCTTGAATGTAAGTTTTCCGGCTGTTGCCTCACCTGCAGGCAGTGTAGTCGGGATGTTGTCATATCCGAAGAATCTTGCAACCTCTTCTGCCAGGTCTGCCAGTCTGAACAGATCGTGACGGAAGGTCGGTGCGATGACTTCTTTTGTCTCTGCATCATAATCCAGATCAATCTTCTTGAAGTATGCAAGCATATCTTCTTCTGAAACAGAAGTTCCAAGCATACGGTTGATCTTCTCTGCATCGAAAGGAACACGTACAGGCTCTTTCTTCTTGCTATATACATCAATGGCTCCTCCAACCACTTCTCCTGCTCCCATCTCTTCTACGAGCTGGCAGGCACGGTTCAGGGCGTCCATTGCATTGTTCGGGTCAAGGCCTTTCTCAAATTTACCGGAAGCATCTGTACGAAGTCCGACTCTCTTGCTGGATTTACGGATGTTTACACCATCGAAGCATGCAGCCTCGAACAGCATTGTCTTAACATCATCTGTGATCATGGAGTTCTCTCCACCCATGATTCCGGCGATTCCAACTTCTTTCTCACCGTCACAGATCATAAGAACATCTTTGTCCATTATTCTTTCCTGACCATCCAGTGTTACGAATTTATCTCCGTCTGCTGCGTTCTTTACAACGATCTGATGACCTGCAAGTGTATCCAGATCATATGCATGCATCGGCTGTCCGTACTCTTCCATTACATAGTTTGTGATATCAACCAGATTGTTGATCGGGCGGATTCCTACGGAAGCAAGTCTTCTCTGCATCCACTCCGGTGACGGTCCGATCTTGATGTTCTTTACAACTCTTGCGCAGTATCTCGGGCAGAGGTCTGTGTTCTCTACAGATACTTTTACATAATCATTTACATCTTCATCATTTCCTGTTGCTGTTACAACCGGTGGTTTGAATTCTTTGTTAAATGTTGCAGCAGCTTCTCTTGCGATACCTACTACACTGTAGCAGTCTACACGGTTGGATGTGATCTCGTACTCGAACACAACATCGTGAAGTCCGAGAACCTCTACTGCATCTGCTCCTACTTCTACATCATCGTGGAAAATGTAGATTCCGCTTTCCGGAGCTTCCGGATACATATCTCTGTTTGATCCGAGTTCTTCGATAGAACACATCATACCATTACTCGGCACACCGCGAAGTTTGCCTTTCTTGATCTTGATTCCGCCAGCCACACGCTGTCCAGGCTCATGTCCGCCTGCTACGCGTCCACCATCCAGTACTACAGGTACTTTTGCTCCTTCAAATACATTGGATGCACCTGTTACGATCTGGATTGTCTCTGTTCCAATATTTACCTGGCAGATTACCAGTTTATCAGCATCTGGATGTTTCTCGATCTTCTCGATCTGACCAACTACGATCTTGTCAAGATCTGCATCCAGCTCTTCAAATCCTTCTACTTTTGTTCCTGTCAATGTCATTGCATCTGTATATTCCTGCGCTGTCACGTCAAGATCCGGGACATACGCTTTGATCCATGATAATGAAGTATCCATTTTTTATCTCCTTTTCCTATTCACTTCTCGCTTTGTTCGCGCGCTTCCTTTTCCAGATTGGGAGCTCTAAAATCCAACAGCTTCCGCTGTTGCCGCGACACATATGTCGCTCAAAGATTTTATCGCGCCGTTCGCAGAGAAAAGTAAATGCTCACTTTGTTCGCGCTTCCTTTTCTTCTCTGCTCACTAGAACTGTTTCAGGAAACGAACGTCATTCTCGTATAATAAACGCATGTCATCAATCTCGTATTTGAGCAGTGCGATACGCTCAAGTCCGACACCAAATGCAAATCCGTTGTATTCTTCCGGATCAATTCCACACATCTCAAGTACATGTGGGTGAACCATACCGCATCCAAGAATCTCGATCCAGCCGGATCCTTTACAGAAACGGCATCCTTTTCCACCACATTTGAAGCAGCTTACATCTACCTCAGCACTTGGCTCTGTGAATGGGAAGTGATGTGGACGGAATTTTGTCTTTGTCTCTGGTCCAAACAGCTCTTTTGCAAATACTTCCAGTGTTCCTTTCAGGTCTGCGAAAGAGATATTCTTGTCAATTACAAGTCCTTCGATCTGGTGGAAGGATGGTGAATGTGTTGCATCCACTTCGTCTGAACGGAATACACGTCCCGGTGCGATCATACGGATCGGAAGTTTTCCCTGTTCCATCACACGTGCCTGTACCGGAGATGTCTGTGTACGAAGTACGATGTCTTTGTTGATATAGAATGTATCCTGCTCATCTTTTGCCGGATGATCTGCCGGGATATTCAGTTTCTCAAAGTTGTAAAGATCGTACTCTACTTCCGGTCCTTCTACTACTTCGTAACCCATACCTACGAAGATACGCTCTACTTCTTCCAGAGCGATCGTGTTCGGATGTCTGTGTCCTACATTGTTCTTCTTAGATGGAAGTGTTACGTCGATCACTTCTGATTTCAGCTTCTCCTCACGGATTGCTTTTTCCATTCTTGTCTTGGACTCTTCTAAGAGTTCCTCAATGGCTGCTCTTGTATCATTCACAAGCTGTCCTACCTTTGGACGCTCCTCCGGTGCAACATCTTTCATTCCTTTTAATACTGCTGTCAGTTCTCCTTTTTTACCAAGGAACTTAACACGCACATCATTTAATTTTTCCGGGACATCAGCCTCCTGAATTCTGGCAACGGCTTCTGCCTTGATCTGTTCCAGTCTGTCTTTCATTGTTTTCTCCTTTCTTCTCATCCACTGCTGCTTATAACAGCGCATAAAAAAACCTCATCCCAAAAGGGACGAGGTCTGAATCACTCGCGGTACCACCCTGATTCCTGTAAAATGTCTTTACAGGCACTCGTGTTTGTGTAACGTACAACTTACGGCGTCTCCTACTCTGATTTTCAAAAACGCAGCTCACGTGGGAAATTCGATTGCCATCTGAACTCAAGAAAACTTGCAGCCGGTGATTTTCTCTCTCTGACAGGAAATGGGTCTCTACTGTACACGGTCTAAGCCTTTTTAACTACATACAAATATTTCAAGTGAATTTACTTAATTATTTTAACACAGCATTTTTGTTTGTCAAGTCTTTGTTCTACGTCATTTACCTGGTTACTGTTCACAGGTAACCTGCGAACAGTAACGCATCTCCCCATTTAGAATCGCCTATGGCGATGGGAGAGATGCATTCAGGCCAAAACATGCATCCTCATAGCTAATCAGCGTAGTGATTAGCTATGGCCTTTCCACCAATATGTTTTTTTATCTGTATTATGATTATTGGTAAAATCACTATCAATAATCCAATAAAATATCTGCCCATTTCATATGAAATAAATTTCGTAGATGAATATCCACTAGTCGAATCTACTTCTTCAAAATTTTCAGAGCTTATATTTATTGAAGCATCCGCAAATTCAGTTAATGAATACATTTTTCCTTTCTCCAATATTTGAGTAGATGGATACATCCTTGCTGATGTATTCTCAGTCGAAGAATACGATATATCTCGTTGTAAAGAAACTACCCCTGCAACAGCATCCTTTTCTAATATTACAGCTAATAAAGATTGTATTCCCGGCTCTCCTCCTATAAGCACTGTTTTATATAATTCTTCATCAACTTCTGCACTCAAAAAATTATTTTGAGTTATTTCAGAAGAACTATATAAAGTAGATGCAACCGGTTGCCAAGTTCCTTCATTTTTATTAATTTCTTCTATCTGTTCATCAGTCAAATATTGCATATTTTCTTCATCTAACGGTTTTGCTATGCTCACCTGTACTATTACAGTATTACCATTAGAAACCACAGGAATATTCCAAACTTTATCCGCTTCACCTGTTAATTCTGATATATCTTCAATTGTTTCTGGAGTATTCTCCAAAATATTTGCATTTACATAAACACAATATGCTTCATCAATTTTTATATCTGATAACTCCGCATGAAATCCATCATCATTAAAGCAATTTGCCATTTCTAAAATTTCAGGTTTCAGATTATTAATGTCACCAAAGTCTTCTGAATTTATTAATAAATCTTCTGGAAAAAGTAACTCCTTTGCCAATACAGTGCTATAGCTAGTTGCTATTAATGTTGTCAGAATGAATATACTACTTAAAATAGGAACTTTTTTCATTCCATTTTCACCTCCTGTCTGACTAATAATAAACTGTATGAGAAATTTTACCTGTTCCCGTTAGAAATGTACCTCCATTATATAATGTAGTATATGAATAATATGTAGTACTTGTATTTTCCCAAGGATCAATACATCTAATACTCGAATCCTTATATCCGGAAAATACTATTGCATGTCCTCCAGACGAATTTCAGGCAATACGCCCTATCATGGGTTTGCCCGCATTTATATATGATTGTACATTGTTCAATGATAATAAGCAATTTACAGATTTAGCAGATTTAGTGTAATTTGAAACATACTGCACTCCTGAAACCATATTTGCAACAGAGCCACTTCGATTCGGAAGTGAGGAACCCCATATCAAATTAACCACCGCTGTTTGATCTCTACTCGTCGACACTCCGTATTTCCCGACCATTTCACAAGCAGCGGCCCAACACCAATTTGTTTTTGCTTGTGATACACGTGTTACCCCTAAGGTTTTAGTTACTGCAAATACATTGTGATTAAAAGAAATGATTATACAAAAGCAACTTATACATGTTATTAGGATTTTTTTCTTTAAATTTTTTTATATCATTTTCCACCTCTTTAAAATAAAAATTTGTACTAGAACCCACTCCCATTCAAATTACAGTGTCTTTACCTCTTCTCCTTTCTTTTAACATTTTGTATAATTATATTTTTATAATAACTTAACAATGTAACTCCGTCAATTTTATTTTTAGTCTTTTTTATGTATTCTTATTAATTTTCAATCTTTTTTATTTTATAAAAGAATGTTTTCGCATATTTTAGTTTCTATTTTTATATAACAAAAAAGACTATTTACGAATTTATCATTCTAATTTCCAAACAATAAATTCCTCATAGTCCATTGTCAAGCGGATATTCGCAATCCGCTTCGCTACTTGCTCATAACCGAATAACTGCTCCGCAGTTTATCAGAAGGAGCTTGCACTCCTCCTGATACAAGCAAGTCCCCACCCACTGCTTATTGCTTTTCGCAATTGAAGCAGGGGACTTACTTGATTCGGTTAAATTGAAATATCATTCTTTATTCTTAGGATCTTCCTGATGTTTCTCTTTGTTCTTTGCGTTCAGATAGCTCTCCAGATTCGGGATTCGTTCGGTCATATGATCTGACACCTTATCAACCATCCGGTCAGACATTCTCTCCAGTCTCTGATCCAGTCCAAATCCTTCCAGGATCGCATTGATCTCCCCGCCAAGCAATATGATATACATACATCCATACAACCACAACATGATCAGGATCAAGGTTGTAAAGCTTCCATACATGTTACTGAATCCCTTGAAAATATCCAGATACATGGAGAACACAAAGGAAAGAATCATCCATCCACAGGATGTAAACAATGCTCCCGGAAGCTGTTTTCTAAACGTCGTCTTTCCAAGGTTCGAGCGGTTTGGGAGATACTTATATATCAGATCCCAAAAAAGGATCAGGATGATCCAGATCACTCCTGTACGAATCCGGATGATAAAGTTTACCACTTTACTTAAAAATGGAATATATCTGTAAACAATGACACTCAAACTGTTACCAAATACGGAGAGTACCAGTGAAAGCATGATCGCAACAAGGAAAACAAATGTATAGAGCGACGCTCTCGCTCTCAGGTAAACATAATTTCGTGTCTCTATATTGTCATAAATACAGTTCAGGCCATAAGTAACAGAAAGTACACCCTTTCCGGCTGACCACAACGCAGCCAGAATTGTAAGCGGGATCACACCCTGAGACTGGTTATATACCTGATTGATAATACTCAGGATCAACGGTTCCACCGTCGATGGAAATACAGGAAGTACTGCATCTGTCACATCCTGCATCGTTACCGGAGTAAACTGCACCATCGTAAGCAGCAACAGAAAAATCGGGATCAGCGACAATACAAAAAAGTAAGCTGCCTGAGCCGCGAAAGCTCCCGTATGGTGAGAACTCACCGTAACCATAATCCGTCTGACCTGGTTCACTATTCTTTTTTTCTTGTTCATAAACCTTTATTAACTCCAAAAATATTTCCATTCTGCTAGAGTGTGTCTTAAAAATGCTTTCTGTAAGATGTACGTCACAATTTGTGGGAGATTTTTCCTGAATAAGGGCGGCGTAGCGGGCTACGTCAACCGAATGAGGACAAAATCTCCCGCAAAGTGGGGCGTGCAGATTGCAGGAATGATTTTTCAGACACGCTCTAATACCAGGAAGTCCCTGTGATTGCCACGAAATAAGATATGTATCCTCACAGCTAATCAGCAAAGTGATTCGCTATAATCTGAACAGTAACCAATACATAACAGTATCACATATCCATCGCAGAAATGGTTTTTATACAGATTTTAATATCGTCTGCAAATTATATCATAATGAAATCTAATTCGCAATGAAAGCAAACCATTTTGCCGTCAAATTCTTTGCTGAATCATTATCAAAATTTGCGCAGGAAAAAGCGGTCGTACAAGACGACCGCTCTTATCTTTAGTGAACCCCCAAAATGCCGGTCCCTGTATTTTGAGTCCTAGCAACAGCTAGGTGGGCAACCTCATTCTGCTTTTCTGCCGTCCACTGCTAAATCGGAGGCCTGACATATTACACAGCCTTATTGGAATCCCTTTTAAAATAATGTAGGTTCAAAATAACAGGGTTATCGCACATCCCAGGTTTTTTGTTCTTCGTTTCAACCTAGTGCTATTATACGCCATTCTGTTTCATTTTACAACTGTTTCATCAAAAACAATTTGATGAAATTTTACCAAATTTTTTCATTGTCAGATACTGCCTGTTTTCAGAGAATAATTCAGGGACACACTCCAACGTATGTCCCTGAATTATTTCTGTTAACCTTCTTTCAGAAATATGCCCTGGAGCGTGTCTGAAACAAGCATTTATTTTAGAAGTATCTGTCACGAATTTTCACACTGTAAATACAGAATGCAACCAGTGCTGCCAGAAACACCAGCATACCAACGGTATCCGCTGTCTGCATGCTGTGCACATAACAGTGGATCACATCGATCACACCATACACTGTCGCGATCACACCCAACCCAAGAACTGCCGGAGCTGTCTTCGCGATAAATTCTTCTTTATTCTTACATTTCTTGTAAGTGTACTCTTTTCCAAGCAGGAGACTCGCACTGATCTCACCTTTAAATTTCATTTTAAAGAAGGCATAGATGGAGTAGATTCCAAATGCCACCACAATCACTCCGATAAATCCCCACATACTGTTATCCATCTTCTGTTGACTCCTTATACCCCAAGAATATCCTTTACAGTCTCTTTCATCTTATCTGCGTCGCATTCTCTTGTATGACGAACTTCTGCATTGCGGATCTCATCGATCGCATTCGGAATCGGGAATCCGGATACCTGATGGAGTTCTTCGATTAACTGGAACTCATCCATTGCATCGTATTTCTCATCGATTGATGTCATGACGCTGCGTGCAAATTTATACGGACTTGCTGTAGAAGCTACCAGACACTTCTTCTCATCCTTGCTGTCTTTGCGGTACTGAGCGCATACATAAGCCGCAACTGCTGTATGTGTATCCATCACATAACCTGTCTTCTTGTATGTATCATGGATGATCTCTTTTGTCTCTTCCTCTGTTGCATATCCACCAACGAAATCAGCCAGTCTCTCTTTCATCTCCGGTGTGATCTCATATACACCTTTTTCTTTGAGCTGTGCCATAAGTTCTGCATTCTTCTCTGCATCCTGACCTGCGATTGTGTAGATCAGACGCTCCAGGTTGCTGGAAATCAGAATGTCCATAGACGGAGAAGATGTCAGGACAAACTCTCTGTTTCTGTCGTAAACACCTGTCTGGAAGAAATCAAACAGGACTTTGTTCTCATTGGAAGCACAGATCAGTTTTGCGATCGGCACACCCATCTGTTTTGCATAGTATGCAGCAAGGATATTTCCAAAGTTTCCTGTCGGAACAGTTACATTGATCTCTTCACCCTCTGTGATCTCCTCGTTCTCAAGCAGTTTTGCATATGCATAAACATAGTATACAACCTGTGGCACAAGACGACCGATATTGATGGAGTTTGCAGAAGAGAACTGGTATCCTTTGTCTGCAAGTTCTTTCTCAAGTTCTTTATCTTCAAACAGTGCTTTTACTCCGCTCTGAGCGTTGTCGAAATTACCGTGGATCGCTACAACTGATGTGTTGTCACCTTTCTGTGTTACCATCTGTAACTCCTGTACACGGCTGACTCCGCCCTTCGGATAAAAGACGATGATCTTTGTTCCCGGAACATCTGCAAATCCTGCCAGTGCAGCTTTTCCTGTATCTCCGGATGTTGCTGTCAGGATAACAATGTCATTCTTTACCTGGTTCTTTCTTGCAGAAGTGATCATCAGGTGTGGCAGAATGGAAAGTGCCATATCCTTAAATGCGATCGTTGCTCCGTGGAACAGCTCCAGATGATATGTATCTCCGACTTTTACAAGTGGTGCAATCACTTCTGTGTCAAATTTGGAATCGTATGCGCTGTTGATACAGTGCTTCAGTTCTTCCTCTGTAAAGTCTGTAAAGAACTGTTTCATAACTGCATATGCTGTCTCCTGATAAGACATGCCTTTCAGCTCATCCATTGTCACATCCAGTTGCGGAACAGATACCGGAACGAAAAGTCCGCCATCATCTGCAAGTCCTTTTAAGATTGCTTCAGAAGCTGTTACTGTCTTTTCTGCATTTCTTGTACTTTTGTATAAAAGATTCATCGCTTTGCCCTCTTTTTCTGTTTCTTAGATTTCTATTGTTTCTGTTTTTATTCATATGATATTTTCTATCGGATCTTTCCAACAGAAAACATCTTTCCTGCAAGTATAACACAACTTTACCGTTTCCTCAAGAAAATTGCCGCAACTCCGCAGATTCCCATTAAAATTGGGTAATATAACTGCGGAATAATGTCAAACGGTGTCAGTCCGGTCAGTGTTGCCGCTGATAAAAGCTGTGCTCCGTACGGGATCATCCCCTGTCCCGCTGACGTAAACATATCGAGCAGTGATGCAGAACGTCTCGGATCCACATCAAACTCTTCACTGATTTCTTTTGCGATCGGACCCGACATTACAATCGCAACTGTGTTATTCGCTGTACAAAGATCCACGAATAATGCCAGCAGTGCAATTCCAACCTCTGCCCCTTTCTTTCCGTGAATTCTGCTTCGGATCAGTTCCAGGATAAACTGGATTCCTCCATATTCTTTGACCAGTGACACAATACACGCCACAAGGATGGAGATCACAGTGATATCATACATGGAAGTAACACCATTTCCGACAACCTGGAACATTTCTGCCAGTGCAATATTTCCTGTTGTCACTCCTACGAGCAGGGAAATCACAATTCCGCTGATCAGCACGATAAATACATTGATCCCCGCCAGCGCACCTCCAAGCACCACCAGATACGGAAGCACCTGCCAGAGATTATACTGAAGGTTCTCAGGCATAGAATACGTCGCGTTTCTTGTAATCAGCCAGAAGATCAGAATACTCGCTACTGCTGCCGGAAGTACGATCAGAAAATTCTCCTTGAACTTATCCTTCATCGCGCATCCCTGTGTTTTTACCGCTGCGATCGTCGTATCCGAAATCATGGAAAGATTATCTCCGAACATCGCTCCGCACACAACCGATGCAATACAGATTGCCAGTGAAAATCCCGTCTTCTCACTGATTCCTACCGCAATCGGTGCCAGTGCCGCAATGGTTCCCATGGAAGTCCCCATAGACACGGAAATAAAACATCCGATGATAAAGAGTCCTGCCACTGCAAAATGTGCCGGGATCAGAGACAGCCCCAGATTCACCGTGCTGTCCACTCCGCCTGCCGCAGTCACAGCTCCGGAAAATCCTCCCGCACAGAGGAAGATCAGGCTCATCGTAATGATATTTTCCTCCCCGACTCCACGGGCGATCACCTGGATCTTTTCATCAAATTTCAGCTCTCTGTTCTGAAAAAATGCAACTCCTAATGCGATCAAAAATGCCACGACCGCCGGCATTGCATAGAAATCCTGAAACAGAATTCCCGATCCAAGAAAGATTACAAGGAAAACACCAATCGGAAGCAGCGCAATGGCTCTCCCCTGTTTCACTTCATTTTCCAAATTTTGTCCTCATTTCTATTCTTAAATTATTGTTCCTGCTATTACAGTTAATCCGCACACTGCTGCTGATTCCATGACACTTACATGAATCATACCTCTTGCCATTTTAGACCACCTGTAACAATAGTCCGTACAGGTTGAGTCCAAAATATGTCTGGAATAACTGTCTTATTCACAAAAGCATGGATTTAACCATCCATCAAAAAAAGCTTCTGTATCTACCGATAATAAAACAGGCACCATGTTTCTCCACATGGTGCCAATTTTACACGGTTTTCACCTGCTGTGTCTACAGGAAATAACTGGTCAAAACGTGCAGCCTTATAGCCAATCAGGAAAATAATCCGTTAGTTACTGTTTACAGGTTACCTGTGAACAGTAACATCAGCTATGGTCTGAGCAGTGACCGCCATCACTTTATTTTTTCTCGATATATCCTTTAGCTGTCAGAGCCTCAGCGCAAAGTACCGCACCACCCGCTGCTCCTCTTACTGTATTGTGGGAAAGTCCGATAAACTTGTAATCAAACATTGTATCTTCTCTTAAACGTCCGATGGATACGCCCATTCCATGCTCATAGTTTACATCCTCTGATACCTGCGGACGGTTATCTTCCTCAAGGTACTGGATGAACTGCTTCGGAGCACTCGGAAGTTCTGCTTCCTGTGGGAATCCCTTGAATGTAACAAGTTTCTCGATGAGCTGTTCTTTTGTAGGTTTCTTCTCAAAGTTGATGAATACAGCTGCTGTATGTCCGTTCAGAACCGGCACACGTACGCACTGGCATGTGATCTTCGGAAGTTCTGCTTTTACGATCTGTCCGTTCTCTACTTTACCAAGCACACGAAGCGGCTCCTGTTCGCTCTTCTCTTCCTCTCCACCGATGAATGGGATGATATTTCCAACCATTTCCGGCCAGTCTTTGAATGTCTTACCAGCTCCGGAGATTGCCTGATATGTTGTAACAACCAGCTCTTTCGGTCCGAATTCTTTCCATGCTGCAAGGCAAGGAGCATAGCTCTGGATGGAGCAGTTTGGTTTTACCGCGATAAATCCGCGAGTTGTTCCAAGACGTTTCTTCTGATCTTTGATTACTTCAAAGTGCTCTGAGTTGATCTCCGGAACTACCATCGGTACATCCGGTGTCCAGCGGTGAGCGCTGTTATTGGAAACAACCGGTGTCTCTGTTTTTGCGTAAGCTTCCTCGATGGCTTTGATCTCATCTTTGGACATATCTACTGCACTGAATACAAAATCAACTGTAGATGCTACATGCTCTACATCATTTACATTCAGAACAACCAGTTTTTTTACTGCTTCCGGCATCGGAGTATCCATTTTCCAACGGTCTCCTACTGCCTCTTCATATGTCTTACCTGCTGAACGCGGGCTTGCTGCTACTGTTACTACTTCAAACCATGGGTGATTCTCGAGCAGAGAAATGAATCTCTGTCCTACCATACCTGTTGCCCCAAGGATACCTACTCTTAATTTCTGTTCCATTGTTTTCTCTCCCTTTTCTTTTTTCTCTCTTTTTATATCTCGCCTCAGCTTTGATCCACCTGAATCATTGCTGAGTTTCTAAAGTTACCACTCACCAATATGATAAGCCCAACTCTTTGAGTCTTTTCCGCGGAAACTTCTATGCTCCCGGATTTATCTTTTACTGATTTTCTATAAAACCTTATTCAGCTACCAGATAAGCTTCTTCCTGTGCGATGACTTTTTCCATTGCAGCCTTTCCAGGTGCTCCGATTGTATTTCTCATCTCTACACAGGTCTTCATGCTGATCGCTTCATAAATATCTTCTTCAAACACCGGTGAAATTGCTTTGAACTCTTCCAGAGTCATATCATCCAGTGCTTTCTTGTGTTCGATACAGAACAGTACAAGCTGTCCTACGATTCCATGCGCATCACGGAACGGTACTCCATGATTTACCAGATAATCTGCTGCATCTGTCGCATTTGTAAATCCATGTTTTGCACTTTCTTCCATACGTACATTGTTGAATTTCATTGTCTTGAGCATACCTGTAAATAATGCAAGACATCCCTTTGTTGTATCGATCGCATCAAATACAAATTCTTTGTCTTCCTGCATGTCTTTATTGTATGCCAGCGGAATTCCTTTCATTGTTGTCAGCATAGACATCAATGCGCCGTAAACTCTTCCTGTTTTTCCACGAACCAGTTCGGCGATATCCGGGTTCTTCTTCTGCGGCATGATGCTGCTTCCTGTACTGTAAGCATCATCAATATCTACAAACTGATATTCATTCGAATTCCAGATGATCACTTCTTCTGAGAAGCGGCTCAGATGCATCATCACTGTAGACATCGCGGAAAGCAACTCGATCAGATAATCTCTGTCTGATACAGAATCCATACTGTTCAATGTCGGTCCTGCAAAATCAAGCAGCTCTGCTGTATACTCTCTGTCCAGTGGATAAGTAGTTCCTGCAAGAGCACCGGCTCCGAGCGGACAGTAATTCATTCTCTTATAAATGTCTTTCATACGGGATCTGTCTCTCTTGAACATTTCAAAATAAGCTCCCATATGATGCGCCAAAGTGATCGGCTGTGCCTTCTGTAAATGAGTGAATCCAGGCATGTATGTCTCTACATTTTCCTTCATCAGCTTCAACAGTGTCTCCAGCATCTCTTTGAGTAATCCATCAAGTTCGATGATCTCATCTCTTGTGTAAAGTCTCATATCCAGCGCAACCTGGTCATTTCTGCTTCGTCCGGTGTGCAGTTTCTTACCTGCATCCCCGATCCGGTCAATCAGATTTGCTTCAACAAAACTGTGAATATCTTCATATTTATCTGTAATCTCGAGTTTTCCATTCTCCACGTCCTCGCGGATTCCATTCAGCCCGTCAATAATCTGCTTCTTTTCATCCTCTGTCAGGATTCCCTGTTTTGCAAGCATCGTAACATGTGCGATACTTCCGCGGATGTCCTGCTCATAAAATCTCTTGTCAAAAGAAATCGAAGCATTAAAATTATACACCAGCTGATCCGTCTCTTTTGTAAAACGGCCACCCCATAACTGTGCCATCTGCCTGTCCTCTTTTCCTCTTTGTAGTGTGTATATCTCCTGAAATGCATTTTCAAACATTTCAGGAGATATACATTTTGTAATGGAAAGGAATACACCTTTCCGCTTTTGCCACTTAGTTTACCATACTAAAGTGCCGGCTGTCTACTGTAAACTTGCATTATAAATATAAAACTGTGTAATTATGCAGTTTTTTCTGACATTTTATTCCTGTATTCCGTCATTTTTTCATCATTTTTTGTTTTTTCGTCACTCTTTAAGCGTTCCTGATATTTTTATCACAAACTTTCTGACATTTTTTCTTTCAAACTTCTTTTTATACCTTGTTTCATTTCTACACTTCAGGTCAGAATGTAAAGTTTTGTTTCATATAGATTAACAAAAATCTGATTGTATTCTCGGCTATCCAACCCCATTTAAATTTATAGAACTACTTCTATGCTTCATTCGAAGCGGCTGCTTCTTTCTCGGCGCATCTAGCCTTATAAGAAAACTCGCATCCACAATAATCCTGCCGGTACAGACCATAGATCGCTGACAACTCAATCGAACGTTTATATCCATTTTTCTTCTTAAAATCTGACACCAGATAATTCAATCCATACTCTGCAGCAACACGCTGTCCGATCTCATTTAACTTCTGTGCATTTTTCATCGGACTGATGCTCAGTGTCGTTGTGAAATAATCGTATCCTCCGGCAACAGCTTTTTCGGCGCTCTCCCTCAGACGCAGTTCATAACATTTCATACATCTACTTCCGCCTTCTTTCACCATTTCCAGTCCTTCTGCCATTTTATAGAAACGTTCCCTGTCATAAGTTCCTGCCAGAAATGACACCGGATATTTGAAATTCATCTCCGAGACCAGTTTCTGCTGTTCCAGGATTCGTTTCGTATATTCACTTTCCGGATAAATATTCGGATTGTAATAAAATACCGTAATTTTAAAATGCTGGGATAAATACTCCAACACATAACTGCTGCACGGCGCACAGCAGCTGTGCAGTAATAAAGTTGGGACTTTTCCCTCCTTTTCAAGCTGAACCAGCAGTTTTTCCAGCTCTTTCTGATAATTTATTTTCAGTGTATTCATTGATTCTATCTCCAAATTCTCTTTATTCTTATATTGTTACTGTTCACAGGTAACCTGCAAACAGTAACTTCTTTTTCATAAGGTACATATCTTATATTATATACCTGATTCTTATCTGACGGGAGGTATCCATGCAGCCACTTCTGGAACTTCATAATATATATTATTCTTACCACACATTGGATGGAGAGACAAGTGCTTTATCCGATCTTTCTTTTTCCATACAGTCCGGAGAATTTGTAGCCATTGTCGGGCCGTCCGGCTGCGGCAAATCTACACTGCTCTCTCTGATCTGCGGATTAATGCAGCCCGAGTCCGGTGAAATCCTTTTAAACGGCATTCCTTTAAATCACATCTCCATTCAATGGATTGGATATATGCTGCAACATGATCATCTTCTGGAATGGCGTACCATCTATCGAAATGTCATTCTCGGACCGGAAATTACAGGGACATTGACAAAATTAAAAAAGAAAAAAGCCAGAAAACTTCTGGCACAATATGGTCTGGCACAATTCTCCAATTCCCGGCCATCCGAACTTTCCGGCGGCATGCGTCAGAGAGCAGCACTGATTCGGACACTTCTGCCCGACCCACAGCTTCTGCTGCTTGACGAACCATTCTCCGCGCTCGATTATCAGACCCGGCTGTCGGTCAGTAATGACATCGGACAGATCATCCGTAATTCCGGAAAAACTGCAATTCTGGTCACGCATGATCTTTCCGAGGCCATCAGTCTCGCTGACCGGATCATCATCCTGTCCAGACGGCCTGCAACCGTACAGTCTGTTCTTCGTCTTTCTTTTCATTTTGAAACTACCTGTACAGATCAGCCAGATTCAGAACAGTTAAAAGATACTCCTTTGAATCGTAGAAACACACCGGAATTCAAACAATATTTTAATCAAATCTGGAAGGAGCTGAACCCTGATGAACTCACCACACAAACCAATTTCTCCAACTCATAGCACAGACTCTGCTAAAAACTCCGTTAAACACGAAGTTCCTGACTCCACTCATCCTTCGGAAGCTCAGAAACAATACCTGCACCGTCAGCTTCTCCACCGCCGCTTTGTCATCTACACAAGAATTTTTCTGCTCCTCCTTTTTCTGGTCCAGTGGGAAATCTGTGCGGACACTGGAATCATTGATTCTTTCATCTTCAGCAGTCCTTCCCGCATTGCCTTCTGTTTCTGGGAAATGGTTCTGGATCAGAGCATTTTCCTGCACATCGGTGTAACCTTGTATGAAACTATTTTAAGCTTCCTCTTCGTCACAATCTGCAGCATTGCACTTGCGATTCTTCTCTGGTACAGTAGGAAGCTTTCCGAAATCCTCGATCCATTTCTGGTTATTTTGAACAGTCTTCCAAAATCCGCACTTGCGCCATTACTGATCGTATGGCTGGGAGCCAATCAGGGAACCATTATCGTTTCCGGTATGTCCGTGGCAATCTTTGGAAGTATTTTAAATCTGTACACAAGTTTTATTTCCGTCGATGAGGAAAAGCTTCGCCTGATCTATACCCTTCACGGGAAACGTCGGCATGCTCTGTCCAAAGTGCTTCTTCCCGCTTCCGTTCCGGCGATCATCAGCAACATGAAAGTCAATATCGGACTTTGTCTGGTTGGTGTTGTAATCGGTGAATTCCTGGCTGCAAGAAGCGGACTGGGGTATCTGATCATTTACTCCAGTCAGGTGTTCAAAATGAACTGGTTGCTCATGAGCATCTGTATTCTCTGTGTGATTGCCATGCTGTTATACGCTGTGATTAACACCATAGAAAAATGGTATTTAAAACATTGATAAAAGCTTTTCCTGTACTTTTTTCACAAA
The DNA here is from genome assembly GCF_934309415.1 of uncultured Mediterraneibacter sp. GTDB lineage: Bacteria > Bacillota > Clostridia > Lachnospirales > Lachnospiraceae > Mediterraneibacter. Next base: position 37,169 of record NZ_CAKRDI010000004.1, on the reverse strand, counting down.
ATCTATTAAAATGATGTTGAGCGCAAAAAGTGTTTTGCACTCTCACAATCTTCATTAAAAATTTTTTCACAGACAATTAATTTACTTCTGAACGGAGCTCAACATGAATCATACATCTTTTAATAAAACAGATAAATCAGATTTAACCAACATAAAGCTTACCCTCCAGTACGACGGAACTCGCTACCAGGGATGGAGACGCCCTGATAAAGGAAGCAATGACCATACTGTTTCTTATAAAATCGAAACGGTTCTCGAAAAACTTACCGGTACACCGATTACACTTTACTCCGGTGCAAGAACAGAACCCGGCGTGCATGCAGAAGCACTGATTATCAACTGCTTTGTTCCATCTTCTTTTTCTGCCCAGAAGATCCGCACAGAACTGAACCAGTATCTTCCTCAGGATATCGCTGTTCTTTCTGCCGAATCTGTACCAGAACGTTTCCGCGCAGATCTGAATGCACGTGCACGTACCTGTGAATACCATATCTGCACAGCACCTGTTTATAATGTATTTACTGCAAAATTTCAGGACCACATTTTCCCTGCTCCTGATGTACAGAAGATGCAGGATGCCGCACAGCAACTTCTCGGGCGACATGACTTTAAGAATTTTTCTTCTGTCAGGAAAAAGAAAGGAACTGAAAAAGAACTGACAGAAATTACTTTTCTGCCAGAGAAAGAGCAACTGACAATCCGTCTGACCGCAAACGATTTCCTTTATTCCATGGCACCGTCAGTGATCGGTACGCTTCTTGAAATTGGCCTGGGACAGCGTCCTTCTGACTGTATCGAACCGATTTTTTCAGGAAAAGAAAAAGCAGGAAATCTCTGTAATTCCAAAGGTCTCTTGCTCACTTCTGTTTCTTATTGAATAATTTAGGAATCAATTACCTTGCCATGTATTATCAATAACGTTTATCTCTATGTTTTTATACAAAAATAGCATGTAGTTTGATCCTACATGCTACTTTCAAATTAGGGACTTATTATGTTTTTAATTTAGTACTTGCTACTTTTCTAAAGATGCCATAAATGCGTCAACCTCTTCCTTTTGCGGATAGCCACAACCTGGTCTTCTGGTCATACTTCCAGGTCTGGTTACCTTATATGCTGCATATTTACTTGCCCATTCTGTTGCTTCTTTCATAGACTTTCCCCAGACAAGATTTGCTGCTACCGCTGCAAGATAGCCGTCTCCAGCCCCAATCGTATCTACTGCTTTTACCGGCGTCGGGCTTATCTTCCAATATTCCTTTCCATCCAAAATTACACTTCCCTCAGAATTGCAGGTAATAATTACACCTTTACAGTTAAATTTTTTTCTAAGCTTCTCTGCAATATTTCGCATAGGTTCATCAGAATCTTCCGGCAGATCACATAAGGTTCTCGCCTCAACATCATTTAACACCATATAGTCCAAATAACTCAGATCACCCATATCTCCGCTTGGTAATGGACTCACATTGCAAAGCGTTGTCATACCATACTCTTCTTTTGCAATTTTAGCTCCATCTAAAGCTTTCTTAAAAGGCATTCCAAATCCTGTGATAAATACTTTTGCTTCTTTCATCGCATCAATTGCAGCATGAATCTCTTCCCATGTCAGAGCCTGACATGCACTGTCTCCGTCAATAATTGTATTGGTATTGTCTTCTTCTATTAAAATCAGCCCGGTTCCAGTAGATACCGAATGGTCCCGATACATATATGTTGTGTCAACTCCCGATTCACTCATCCACTGATCACCCATATCTCCCCACGGATCATATCCTACTTTTCCAATATATCCGGTACTTACTCCAAGCCGTCCAAGTGCCACAGAAACTGTAGCACCTTTTCCTCCATCTTCTTCCACATGCCAGTTCGTAGCTTCAAGTGTTTCTCCTCTTCGTGGGAAGCGCTTGATATGACACACCTGTCCAACTCCATGACTATTCAAAACAATTACATCAATCGGTCCGAATTTTCCCATACTTGCACCTCTTAATCTTCATCCAATAAACTACGAATCACTTTATATCCTCTCTCGGCAGCATAATCCGGTTCATTTGCATATCTGCTGAATAACTCCAGCGAAAGATAACCGTCATAGCCAATTTCTTTCAAATAATTTACAATTCTCGGGAAATCCATCTCACCATCTCCTGGAATCAGATGATCTTCGCTTGTTTTTTCACAATCCACAAAATGAATATGTCTGCAGTCTTTTCCCATCTTTTCAAAGTAAGCGCAAATTGGCTCACCATATGTATAAGGTGCGGCAAGGTCAAGCATACATTTAAATCGTGGTGAATTCACCTGATCCAAAGCCCACCTTACATCATCTGATGTAACAATGATCGTGCCTTCGTATGGTGTCACCGGCTCAAGAATGATAGTCTGCTCTATTTTTTCAGCATAGTCAGCTAATACTTTCATATTTTCAATAAAAAGTTTTTTTACCTCTTCTTTATTTCTCCCATATCCCGGATGATTACATGCAAACATGCAATACTCTGATCCAATCTCCTTTGCCATATCCAGTGTGAGCTTAAAATAATCCAGACTTTCCTGATTCATCTTTTTATCTTCAAACACTAAACTATATGGAGATCCTGTATTTTCCGGAGCATAACTTACAATTGGCAATCCATACTCTTTTGACATTCTCCGGATTTCAGCTGCACCACCACGTGCAAGATCCGGAGCATAAGCATGCGGTCTGAATCCACCTATTTCTATTCCATCATATCCATTCTTTGCTGCTGCCTGGAATGCTCTCTCAATTGGATAGTTTGAAAATCCTGCTGTAAACAATGCTGTTTTCATTGCCATACACATTTCCTCCCGCAATTATTCTTCTACTTTTTCCAAAATCGTTTCAATATATGTTCTCATAATTTCTGTCTTTTCTTTGTTCAAATGCCCAAAATTAAATCTCAGTCTGTCATGTTCACCCGGAGCCAGCACATTATATAACTGATGCTGTTTCTGATATGCTGTCGACCGATTTGTCCCTGTAGTTGGCAATGCAATTCCTATTCCGTCTTCATCTCCAGTTCGGCAGAACCATCTCAGCGCATATGGAAGTTCCTTGGTTCTGAAGCCTACATAACACGCATCACCTTCCGGCATTACCTGCATCGCATGCGCCCAACCATTTTTGTCAGCTTTATACTTAATATTAATACACATTTCCGGATCATAGCACTGTCTTTCTGAATCAAGCACATCTGCCAACATTGGATTTTTCTGAAGTAGCTTTCCATACTCCCGGATTTTTACAGCTCTCGGTGAATCTCCACCAAGCTCTGTCGGATCCACCTTTATATGCTCTGTATCTTTAACCGCACTATATATCAAATGTGATCCATCGATTGCCAGCCAGTTCATATGACACATAAACATATACTCTAATGCCTGATGACGATGATTCTGTATATCAATATACATTTCTACCACCGAGGCACCCTCATAAAGTCGGAGTTCAGGACTGTATGTATAATGATACTCCTGACTGTTCCGATAAGTGAATGTTCCACCAACAGCCAGATATTTCCCTTTTTCATCTCTTCCAATCCCAATATAGGTCTTCTGATAATTTGCGAAAGGAAGTTCTCCATGAAGAGGATAATCTTCTCCTTCTCCGGCACAGTTAATATTAGTCAGTCCACAATGTAATAAAAAACCACCATAATTATCTCCAAATTTTGTCGTTGCCTGCGGCTGATCAAAAATAGATTTTTGAGTCAGACTCCTTCCATCAAATTCCGCAAACCAGATTTGTTGTCCCATATATGGAAGGACTACCATACTACAATGTTTGTTCTTGATTTTTAATCCACAAACACCTGTTTCATATTTAAAAGCTGTCGCAGTAAATTCACCATCTTGTAGCAGTTCCAGCGGACGATCCGTAAAAAAAGCAGAGGTAAAATTAATTTTTGTTAATTCCATTGTCTCCTCCCTATGAAACCTCATACCCCATCTCTCTTGCCAGATCATCCAGTTTTTTCTTCAACTCATCCGGCACATAGTCCTGATCTTTCGGCATACGCGAATGCATTCCTGTTGGTCCTCCACCATACTTCATTGCATAAATCCATGCTGCATTAAACGGAGCCTGTTTGCAAAGATTTCTGATCTTAAGCACCTTATGTTGTGCTGCTATACATTTTTCTCTGTCTCCTGCCAGCCCGGCTTCAACAATATCAATCATTTCCCTCGGGAATGGAACTGCCATAAAGGATACACATCCTACTGCACCAAGAAGCATCATTACACCGTCCAGGCCATCACATCCGCCAAGGAAATCGAATTCATTTGGATCAATTCTCAATGTGCATTGAATAAAGTTTAAAATATCAACAGATGCATCTTTAAATCCTCTCAGATTTGGATGTTCATTTACCAGTTTGCACAACGTATCCGGTTCAAAAAATGTTCCCATCTGAGCACAGTTATAAATATAAACCGGGCGTTTTGCATAATCAATCAGCTCTGCTGCATAATCATATAATGCTTTCTGTGTATGACGAAAAAATGGTGGCGCTGTAATACAATAGCAATCCGCTAATCCTGTTTCTTCATAACGATCCAGCAATTCTTTATTTAGCTCCACGCTATTTTCAAATGAGCATGCCATAATTTTAGCTTTTCCCTGCGTTACACTGTATACAGTTTCCAAAAGTTTTATTTTTTCGTCTATTGTCAGAGACTGGCTTTCTGCTGCCAACCCATTTACAAAGAAATTTTCTATTCCTTTGGACATATGCCATTCGATCAGTTCCTTTACCTGCTGATAATTTATTGTTCCATCCTCGTTAAATGGTGTTAAAATTTCATTTACAACGCCTGTAATAAAGTGTCCCATATCTCTATCCTCCTGTTTCATCAGCTACATTTCAAACCGCCTTTTTTCTATCCCAACGTCATTCCACCGTCTACAAGGAAATTGGATCCGTTAACATACGAAGCTTTTTCAGATGCAAGAAATGCTACAACATTCGCAATTTCTTCCGGAGTTGCCGGACGTTTCATAGGCCCAAGCGTCACATTGTCTGAACTGTTTTCAATTCCTACATCTTTATAGCTATCCAAAACATTTTTCATCATTTTTGTATCAACCCATCCCGGTGAGATTGAATTAATACGCACACCATTGCCGCCATTTTCATTCGCCGCATTTTTGGTCATGAAAATTACCGCCGCTTTACTTGAACCATACCCAATCTCATATGGATATCCAAACATTCCTGAAACTGAACCAAAATTAATGACGACTCCACTCTTCTGTGTCTGCATAACAGGAAGGACATTCTGCATCATAAGGAATGTTCCAAACACATTAACTCCGTATACTTTTTTTACATCTTCAAAAGAATAATCTTCTGTTCTGGCACTTGGTCCAGGAATTCCAGCTGTATTAATTAAAACATCAATCTTTCCGAAATGTTCTTTGATGTCGGCAATTACATGCTTTACCTCATCTTCTTTTGAAATATCCGCACCAAGGCAATACGCCTGCTCATCACTTAATCCAAGTTTTTCAACTGTCTTTTCTGCAAATTCTTTTTTTACATCAATCAAAGCAGCCTTCGCTCCCTGATCTGTAAATGTTTTTACAATTGTAGAACCGATTCCTCCACCTGCGCCTGTTACAATTACGACTTTACCTTCAAATTCCATGCTTGTTCTCCTTTCTTTATTGTCATTCTTTATTTGTATACTATTTCAAATGGAAGGTTTCCCCGATAATATGTATCATTTATCAATGCATCTCTGATTCCGTTACAAAACAGTTTTTCTCTGCTCAAGCGACTGTTAATCACGATTTTTTCAGGATCCAGGAGTACACTTGCACATGCAAGTCCTTTTCCGATTTCGTATCCTGCCTCATATAACTGATCTTCTGTCCGCTCTTCTTCATACCACTTCTTTATAACTTGATTCAGTGTACTTCCTTCCATACGAATACTTTTTGCTGACAAAAATCTTCCTGTCTGTACGCTTCTTACTTTCTGTTTGTTTCCATTTATTTTCAATGTCCCCTGCACCTGATCATCTATATCAACCTGGTATACTACATTTTTCAATTGATAATTTGAAAGACTTTCCGCTTTACTAATTCCTCGTACCGCAACTGCTGCTGCCCCAAGAAACGCACCTGCATATCCAAGCTCCGTAGCCTGTATCTCTGTATTGCTATCCGGTAATATTCTTTGAAATTCCTGATAAAGAAAAGATTTATACTGATCAAACATCAGTGAAACTCCTCCTCCAAGAATTACTTTTTCAAAACCGACCACAGTATTTGCATTTGCAATTATCCTTCCGAGATACCTGCCTTCCAATTCCAGAGTTTTTAATGCAGGAATATCTCCTTCTTTTGCAAGTCTGGAAATCTCTATTCCTCCCGGAAATTTTCCATCTACGGTTGATTTTCCACCTTCTTCCTGATAGTTCAAAGCCATTCCTCTTCCAGAAGCATACATTTCTGCTATTCCCTGCATACTCCCTGTATCAGAGTTTCTCCCATTTTCTTCTACAACAAATAGGCCAATTTCTCCGGCATGCCAGAACGAACCATAATAAAGTTCATTTTCAATATACAGTGCCCCACCAATACCAGTACTGACTGTCAGATACAGAAACTCTTTTCCGTCTTTGGCTCCACCAAAATATCTTTCGGCCAGCGCGCATGCATTACAATCGTTATCCGCATAGAAAGGAATCTGAAATCTGTCGCTTAATATCTGACAGATCGGCAGATTGTGCACGATCAGAAAATCAGAATCCACCCACATTCCTGTTATCGGATCCGCAAAACCTGGAATCGTAACACCACCTGCCACACATTTTTTTGCAAATTCAGGTTTTTTTTCACAGATTTCAGTTAATGCATGTTCTATCTGTTCAACAATCGATCTCTCATCCGTTTTCAGCCAGATTCTTTTTTCCTGATACAGGATCTTTCCTTCTGCATTCACAAATCCTGGCATATATTTCGATCCACCTATATCCACAACCATAAAAATCTGTGGATTCTGTTGTTTTTTTTCATCCATATATTAATCCTCATATGCCGGATGCATCTTATCATCCAGAGAAGCAACCAGTGGTTTGCTTAAATCAATTCCCATTTCATTTGCAATGAGAAATGATAAAGTCTGAAGTCCTGTTAAATACTCAATTGTATTTACAAATTCAATATTCGATCCATGAATCTTCAATTCATTTTCCCATACCTGTTTATCTGACTGATTCGCTATAACAATTCGATGTTCACAATATTCGTTTAACGCATCTGCAAGCTGCAGCATTCTTTTCTTTTCCGCACCATCTTCTGCCGCCAGAAAAAAAATTACATCTTCTTTATGTAGTGCCCGAAACGGACCATGAAGGGATTCTTCCAGTTCCAACGGAAAAGTAGGTTTTCCATGACACTCAAAGAACTTTAATCCCGCTTCCTGAACAGTCCCATAATTTGCCCCATAACCAATCAGAAAATACTGTGGTGCATTCATCACAAACGTTTTATTCTTCTCAAACCACTCTGTTGTATCTTTGATAATATTCTCCACATTTTCCGGCAGTCTCTCGCAGGCATTTAGATAAACCTGATACTCTTTATCGGAAATAAGATTTCTGGCAAAAGCTGATTCCAGAAAATTCAGAAAAATCATATAAATTGCCATTGTCTGCCCCTTCGTACTCGCCATGGCAATTTCATGCTTTCCCAGTTTTGCAAGTACAATATCCGTTGTTCTTGCCAGAATTCCCTTTGGATTCAGTGTAGTTGACATAACCGATATACCTTCTTTTTTTGCTCTTCGCGCTGCATCCACCTGACCTTTTGAATGTCCTGATTCTGCCGGACACACCAAAAGAATTTCACTTTTCAAAAATTCACCGGAGACATTAAACTCTGCGTGGTTTCGGAACACACCCGCCGGAATAGATTCACTTTCTGCTTTCAATAATTTTTCTGCTGCAAATTTCAGTATACATCCTGCATAATAAGGCGACCCATTCCCCACAAAAATAATTTTTTTAAATTGATGTTTCTGATCCAATGCAACAAAATCTTTACACAGTTCTTTCCTGTTTGCAAAAATCTTTCTTAACAGCGTACTTTGTTCTTTTATTTCTTCCATCATTGCATATTTCCGGCTCATTTCTTCCTCCTGTCAACTGATTTCGTCAATAAATTTTTCTACTTCAGATAATGGACGGTATGCTGGTATCGTGCCATCAATCGTTACTGACAAAGCCGCATATTCGCTTGCCCACTCCATCGCTGTTTTCAACGATTTTCCCCAGATAAGATTTGCAACCGTTGCAGCCATAAATCCATCTCCGGCACCGGCGGTATTCACAACTTTTTCGACAGTAACTGGCTTAATCATGAAAAATCCATTTTCATTTAAAGCTGCACTCCCTTCAGATCCCAGTGTCATAATCACATTACTGACACCATAATCTTCTTTCACTTCCCGCATCAATTTTTCATGATCTATTTCTGAATCTTCTGGTTCATTACAAATGTATCTTCCTTCTACTTCGTTAATAAAAAGGTAATCTATATAATCAAGATTTCCCATGGACTGTTCTGGTAACGGGCTTGGATTTAATACTGTAATCATTCCAAGTTCCTTGGCATGTTTCGCTCCAGCCAGTGCAATCTTCATAGGCACCTCAAATCCTGTAATAAAAAATCGTGATTCTTTCATGTCTTCTAATGCTCGAATCACTTCTTCTTCCTTTAATGCAATACTGGAACTGTCTCCGTCAATAATTGCATTCTGTCCATCAGGTCCAAGAAGAATCAACCCCGTCCCGGTAGAGACTTCATCTGTACGATACATATATGTCGAATCTACACCAGCATCATTTAGCCATTTTTCTCCCAGATCTCCCCATGGATCATTTCCAACTTTTCCAATATATGCAGTATCAAGTCCAAGTCTTCCGAGTGCAACTGCTACATTTGTCCCTTTTCCTCCGTCTTCTGCCACATGCCAGTTCTTAACACTCAATGTTTCTCCCCAACATGGCATATGGTCTGTATATGCATACTGTCCAACGCCATGGCTGTTTAACACAATTACATCTTTCCTGCTCATTGACTGTTTTACCATCCTTTCGTATCATGCGCCATCGGGTGATCAATCGTTTCTTCCGTTACATACAGTGTCACATCCGGAACATATTTAGGGATAATAGTAACCGGATATTCAACTGTCGGTTCACTAAAAAGAATAATTCTGCAAACCGTCTGTTTCCATGCTCCTGTTGCTACCATATAGATACATCTTTTTGCTGACAGCATCACCTTAAATCCCAGAGTAATCGCTTTCGGAGGAATTCGATCCAGGCAGCATCCAAATGATCTCTGTGACATTGCAATCAAAGAATCATCATTTAAATCTACAATTCTTGTTTTCCCTTTTGCATATTCCTCCACAGTCAGTCTATAGCAATAATTTCTCGGTGCTTCATTAAAAGCGACCAGCCCTGTCGCTCCAACTCCTGCCCACACCGTATCAATCCCACCAAGTTTCTCACACAATTCATCCGCATAATCAATATTATTGATTCGAGGCCAGATTCTCTGTTCTTCCGGCACATTTAATTTCTCATCAATTCGGCCATAAAAACAAGCATTCATTGTTCCCTCAAGACTTTCATATGTATCTGCCACTGGCAATGGTCTTCCTTCCCAGTCAAGGAATTCATCCATATGGAAAATCCACAGATTTTTCAAGCTGATTCTCTCTTTGTTTACTCTCTTTACAAATGTGTCATATTCATCTGTCGGTCCTGCCGGAAGTACCCATTTAGTTGGAATCCCTTTTTTATTATGCTCAATTACTTCATCTGCCATCATGTTTCCAAGTTCTATCATCATGGATTTCTTATCTTCACGTACTTCCAGTTTTGTCTTCAGATTCTTATGTTTTTTCAGCTCTTCTTTAGGAATCGAACACCATTTAAAAATCTCGTCTTTTGTAAGTCTGTATGCTTCCATCTGTTTTCCCTTTCTATACTATTTCTAAGACAACATGTCCTATAATCAATACTACCCAATCTACTATTCAACCGAAAAGATTGGGTAGCTTCAGTGCATTCCTCTATTCTCAGGAATAAAACTGATCATTCATTAAACTGCTGCTTTTTCTGCTGCTTCACGTTCTGCCTTCTTCTGAGCAATTATATCTGCATTTGCTTTCTTGAAATAGAAGTAGAATGGAATCGCTGTACCAATTGCAAGAACGGCTGCGATTGTACTAAATAACGGAGCATCAATAAATGTAGTAACTACAAGAATAGCTGTAGGAACTATTGCCAAAATTGCCATAGCTACACCACCTGGCATTTTCCAAGTCGGGTGATAATTACTCTTCTTTCTTACCTTAAACCATGTACAGAAACACAATGCATTACGAATCAGACATATTAATGTAAAATAGCCTAACAGTGTCTGAAGTGTAGTTGCAAATACAAGAATAATTGCAAATCCACTCTGCCACAACATAGAAACATATGGTGTTTTCCATACCGGATGAACTTTTCCCCATGATTTCCACCAGAAACCTTCTGTCGCACATTTATATTCAACACGTGCCTGGAACATAATCAATGATGATAAAGAACCTGTTACCACTATTACTGCAAGGATTGCTGCGATTGTACCAGATGCTTTTCCAATAAATGGAACATTTTCAAATGCTGTCGCAACCGGTGCTCCTGATGTTGCTAATGTAGATACATCTGTCAGACCCACACATGCTGTTGAGAGACCTGTATATAATAATGTTACAAGAAGTACTGTACCAATCAATGCAATTGGAAGATTCTTATGTGGATTCTTAATTTCTCCAGCCATTGTTCCACATGTCTGCATTCCATCATAAGACCATGTAGTAGCTGCAATACCAAGTAATAAAGACATAACTCCAGGGTTTACTCCATCCACTGCAGGTGCACTGTAATTTCCTCCTGTCACACAGAATAATCCGACAATTACAAGCAGAATAAACGGAACAATCTTAATGCTTGTAATTACATTCTGAAATTTTGCTCCTGCATCCATCTTAATCATATGTAACAATGTAAATCCAACGATCATCGCAATTGCAACCGCACGGATTGTAGCTGTATGCCATCCTGTGAAATATGCAAGATAATTACTAACTGTCAATGCCATAATCGCAATTCCTACAGGGTCAGTCGCCCAAAAACAAGACCAACCGCCAAAAAATGAGAGGAAATTCCAACCAGCCTCCCGGAAATATACAATAAACAGTCCATCTTCCGGATATGCTGTCATAAGTTCTGTATAACATAAATTCTGAGGAATCATAATTAAACCACCAATCAAAAATGACAAAATAGTCATCACAGCTGTTCCAGCTGTTCCAGCGACTCCTCCGACCGAAGTAAAAATCCCCGATCCAACTGTTGTACCTACACCTAATACAATTGCCGACATAAGTCCCAATCTACGTGTCAACTCTTTTTCTCCTGAATGTGAATGGGTTACTGTTGTGTTGTCCTTTGACATAACACTCTCTCCTTTCTTCTTTTTCCTAAATCTGTTACCGAAAACCAACAAGTCATTGGTTCTCTTTTCTTGCTTGTATTATATTTCTTAAACTTGTTTATTTCAATATATTTTTCTAAAAAATAGGATTTTCCATCTTTTAACTAATTTTTTCGAATTTTTAGATACACTTTAATGTATTTTCTATTGTTTTTTTAGTTATTTTTTACAATTTTTCTACTATATCATTATATTTATCATTGATTTTGTATGTTTTTTTGTTTAAATGATATTTTTCTTTTTTATCGTCATCATTTTTCATCTTTTTACATATTTTTCAACGTATATTATATCATTTTATTGTATTTTTAGCCAGAATATGGTATATTGTTTTTCAAAGTTATATAGTTTTATTAATCATTTCAAATGAAAGGAGAATACATTAATGGAAAATGCTTATTTTATAGGAATTGACACCGGCACAAATTCCAGCAAAGGAGTTCTGATTAATTCAGAAGGACATATTATTGCCGAACACTCTACCGAACATTCTATGACCAATCCGGCACCTGGATATTATGAGCATGATGCCGACAAAGACTGGTGGGGAGATCTCTGTTGCATCAGTAATGCATTAATTCAAAAATCAGGAGTAGATCCTGCCGATATTAAAGCAATTGGAACAAGTGCACTTGGAGCAGACTGCCTTCCGGTAGACAAAGAATGTCGTCCACTTCGTAAGGCAATTCTTTATGGAATTGATGCACGTGCAACGGAAGAAATGGCACAGTTAACTGAAATGTACGGGGAAGAACAAATTCGAAAATGGTATGGACGGCCTCTTTGCTCCAGTGATGTTATGCCTAAAATCCTCTGGATAAAAAATAAAGAACCTGAAATCTATGCAAAAACACATAAATTTTTAACAGGTTCAAGTTTTATTACCGCGAAACTCACAGGAAATTATGTTGTTGACCGTTTTCTCGGCCTCGCAAGCTTTAATCCACTTTATTTTAATGACGGAACACCTAATCCAGAAACATGCAAGCCAATCTGTCGTCCAGATCAGCTTGCTGCTGTAAAAGAAGCGAATGATATCGCTGGATATGTAACTGAAACTGCTGCAAAAGAAACCGGTCTCGCAGCAGGCACACCCGTTATTGTGGGAACAGATGATTCAGGTGCCGAAGCAATCAGTACCGGAGTGGTTGCTCCAGGTAAAATGATGATTCAATTTGGATCCTCCATTTACATGATTCTCGGAACAAAGGAACTTATAGATGATGAACGTTTATGGCGTGAAGAATTTATTGTCCCTGGTCTTTGTGATATATCTGCTGGAACAAACGCTGCAGGCTCCCTGACAAAATGGTACAGAGATACAATTTTCCCAGATGCCGTACTCATTCAGGAAAATAAAAGAATTGATGCGTATCAGACTATGATGAATCTTGCTGCTGATGTTTCTCCAGGAAGCTGTGGCTTAATTACATTACCATATTTTGCCGGCGAACGTACACCGATCAATGATCCACAGGCAAAAGGGGTTCTTTTCGGACTTACACTTGCACATACCCGCAGCCATATGTACCGCAGCGCATTGGAATCAGTCGCATATTCTGTAAATCAACAATTAAAAATTATGGAATCTCACAATGTTCCAATCGACCAGATTTTCGCTGTTGGCGGTGGTGTAAAGAATGAGCTTTGGATGCAGATCGTTGCTGATGTAACAGGTAAAGAAATCAGTACTCCTGCAATCACAGTAGGAGCAAGTTTTGGAGATGCACTCATGGCAGCTTCCGGTATTCAGTATCCTGGATTTGAATCTTTTGATAAACTGACCAATTTTATCAAATCCGGAAAAACCTATACCCCAAATACTGAAAATCATAAAATTTACAAGAAATATCAGGCAATTTATGATAATCTTTACGAATCTACAGTTGAATTGATGCATGCTATTGACAAAATTTAATTTTGCTCCGTAAATATGCGAGAAAATATTAATCTGGGACATTCTCCCTGTCCGTCATAACATGTACCCTGACAGAACTTTATATAAAAAGATTGCAGGAAAATCCAATTGAATTTTCCTGCAATCTTTTTCTCATTTTATATTCCCTTACCCACGCAGTTTAATGTTAAAAGAACTTTTATCACTTCTGATATAGGATCTGCTGAATGCAATTGCTCTTCCACTAGTATCTCTATATTCGCAACTAAGCATAATCAAAGCGACTCCCTCTGGCACATCCAGCATCTTTCTAACTTTGGGAAGACCATTTACAATTTCCATTGTCTGCTGCATACTTGCCAGTTCAATCCCATAAAACGCAAAAATTTCACGGATTGTAAATACCGATGAATTTACGACTTCCAACTCCGGCAGCACTTCCTTCGGAACAAAAATCTCTTCTATCGAAACCGGCTCACTATTAATTGTAATAAAATGACGTACGCAAAAAATAAGATCATCCGGCTCAATATCAAAATAATTTGCATATTTATTCCCAGCTGGTCTGTAAACTTTAGATAATTCCTTTACTGATGTCCTGCTTTCTCCAGATGGAATAATCTTCTCAAAGCCACCATGGCCTTCCAATGCTTCTTCGTACTTGGAGCCGACTACAAATACACCTTTCCCCTGTACCCGCTGTAATACACCTTCATTCACCAAAGCATCTACTGCATTTCTTACAGTAAGCCGGTTAATCCCATACGTTTCTGCCAGTTTATTTTCTGACGGGATTGCGGTTCCCGGCTGATACTCACCTTCTTCTATTCTTCCACGAATGATTTCTCTTAATTGAAGATAAATCGGCATACGATAATTCAGCTTTTCTTCTTTCTGACTTTCTTCCTGAATTTTCTTTTTTTCTACTATATCCATCTGCTTTTCCATATATGCCACCCGCTTTACTCTTCGTTATTGATCACACTTACAAACTTAAACTGGTCTGCCCTGAACAGCTGTTTATAATATGTCATCGGAATTCCATCTTCATCTTCCACAACACCTGAAGTGAAAAATAAAGGAACCCCAGGCTTTATCTCTAAAAGTTCAGCTTCATGTTCACTGGCATATGTTACACTGATTTTTTCTTCCCCCGATGTCTGTTTTTTATGAAATACATTTTTAAATACATATCCCATATCTGCCTTTTCACCATAATATTTATCAAATTCGGGATATCTCTGACTGTCAATATACGTCGTTTCCAAAATACAAGGAACATAATCTACCCGTCTAAGCCTGATATATTCATACACTTTTCTTCCAAGAGGTATCTTCAGTTTTCTCGAAATCTGTTTTGTAGCCTCAAGCTCTCTTCGACCTATAATTTTCTTACTAAGTGCAATTCCCTGCTGTCTCAATTCTCCGACCATTGAGTCAACACCAACCATATTTCGATTCTTCTTCCCTACTGCTACATAAACTCCTGAGCCACTAACTCTATATAAAATGCCTTGTCCCACCAGTGTATCTACCGCCTGACGCAATGTTGAGCGACTTACCCCCCACATCTCACACAAATCTCGTTCGGATGGAATTCTTGTATTGGCTGTCAGTCTATTTACTGTTATAAAATCTTCCAACTTTTCTACAGCCTCTGTTCCAGGTGGAATTTTATACTCCATGTAATCCAGCCTCCTCTCTTCCTGTTCCATATCATTTTTCTCACACCTTAATATAAGTTTATCATCTTTTTTGCATATTTTAAACACTAATCTTACACATTTTCCATTATTTACCATTACCTTTTCTTTTTTTCTTCCATTTTTTTCGTTTTATATAATAACACTAACAGTATACATCTACACACATTATCCATCACCATACATACCCATACCGTCTTTAATCCAGCAGCAAACCACCTGATTAAAAACCAGCTCATGCAATTTCGAATCCCCCACATTGTGAATATAGCAAAGAAGAACGGAATTTTTGTCTCTCCAATTCCATGAAAGACTCCCTCATAAATAATCAGCACTGCAAACAACGGTTCACTTACTGCTACAATCCTTAATACAGAGGCTCCCAATTCAACCACCTCAGTATCCGTGGAAAAAATCCCCATAATCCATGTTGCACCTATAAACAAAAACACTGACATGACACTCATTATAGACACCGCTATTCTCAACCCAGCCTTAACCACTGCATTTAATTCCTCTTCACTCCCTCTTCCTGCAGCATTACCCGAAAGAGTGCTAACAGCCGTCTGTACTCCATAGCCAGGAACATAAAACGCTTCTTCAATCGTAAGTGCAATTGCATGTGCTGCAGTACTTAAAGTACCAAGTCCGGCAACCAATGCAGAAAACATAATATAACCGCTGCCCATCACCAATCTTTCTCCTATTAAAGGTACTGCTACAGAAAAACAGTCCTTCAGATTTGCCCAATCTGGTTTCTTTCGCTCTCCTTTCAATGTTGTTAACGGATTTTTCATCGTCGCTGCAAATAAAATTATTCCACCGAGGCTTTGACTGACTGCCGTTGCAATTGCTGCACCGGCAACTCCAAAATTCATTCCTGGAATCCTTACAACCAATCCTCCTGTATGAATTACTGTTTCCGAACCAATCAACAACTGATTTAGTAAAATATTCAACAGATTCACTCCTACATTTACGTACATTGGAGTCTTGGAATCTTTATTGGCTCTAAGTACATTGCCAAAGATAATGCTTGCCCCTCGAAACAATAATGGACAACTCACAATAAAAAAGTACACACTTGCATCATGCCAGATTTCTTTGTTTGCTCCCATCCATTTGGGAAGCACCGGGCTAATCCACAACGCAATTATTGTTTCTATAAATGCCAATCCAATCAAAACCCATATCGCCTGCGCAGATATACGGTGCGCTTTCTCTTTTTCACCCGAACCCGTATATCTGGAAATAAAAGAAAGCATTCCGACACTGACTGAAAAAAATATCCCATTTAACAACCAATTTATTGTTGTTGTCAGTCCAACTGCTGCACTTGCCGCTGCACTTATATGCCCCACCATTGCAGTATCTACATATACTACCGCAGTTTGAAGCGCCTGCTCCAGTATCGTTGGTGCTCCTAATTTCCACAACTCTTGCACAGTATTTTTTTCCAAATCATTTCTTTTTATCCATATTCCACTCACTACTATCCACCTTCTTTTTTATTTTTATATCCATATTTGCTTGACTATTATACATGTTGTGTTAAAATATAGTTAATATAGTTTTACTTTTTATTTAACTTGTTTATCTTAATTGTATTACAGGAGGTGTTATCATGTCAATCATTACAATGGATCAGGTCGCAGTTATGAGTGTACAATATGTTCATTACACTTTTGATTACTATCTGAACTCAATGAAACAATGTAAGGTACAAAACATCGATTTATGGGGTGGCTCCCCTCATTATTGCCGTCTTGATTACGCAACTCACGCCGCAGCATCCCGTAAATTACGCCAAATGAAGCAAAAGGCAGAATCTATGGGAATGCAGTTTGTCATCTATACTCCCGAGACTTTGGGATACCCTTACAGTATCTGTGCTCCAGAACAGGCAATTCGTGACCGCACATTAGATTATTTTGACATGGCAATCGACGATGCTTTGGACCTCGGAACAAACAGGCTTTTCATCAACACCGGCTGCGGTCCTCTTGATATTCCGCGTGAAGACAGCTGGAAACGTGCTGTCGAAAGTATTCAGAAAATTTGTGACATGGCAGCAAGCCGGAAAGTCACCATGTTACTGGAACAACTTCAGCCATATGAAAGTAATCTTCTTGTCAATCTGCCTCAAATGAAAGCTATGCTAAAAGAAGTAAACAGTCCTGCATTAAAGACCTGCGTAGATTTGATTGCCATGGAAGTGGCCGGAGAAAATCTGGAAGATTACTATCAAGTGCTTGGGGAAGATACCATTCAATTCATTCATTATGCAGATGGTAATCCATCTGGTCACTATATTCTTGGAGATGGAAATCTTCCATTAAAAGATTATATAAAAACTCTGGAAGCTCATAATTATACAGGAATTCTGGATCTCGAAATCAATGATTCTATTTACTGGGATGATCCTCATACTTCTGTACAACGTTCTGTAGATTATCTGCGTGAATTTATTCCTGAACATGCCTGAGTTCAAAAATATCCTGATTAAGTCACAAAGCTTCAAATCTTTGTCCTTATCAGGATATTTTAATATCTCTTATTCTCCCTGTACTATAACATTTATCGTTCGGTGAGACGGTCCGTCAAATTCACAAAAATATACTTCCTGCGCTCCACCCTTTTCAATCTTTCCGTCGATCACCGGGAAATGGCAATGATTTCCAGTAATCATAGCTTTTATATGTCCTGTTGGATTACCAGCCGTACTTCCATAATCTCTGAGCATTCTCGCATGGCTGTAGGGATAATCTTCAGGTACTAATCTCTCTAAAAAATGTTCGATATCACTTTCCAGACACTCCAATGCTTCATTTACAGTGACACCGGTTGTCGTATGTTTGGTTAAAACTGTAACTATTCCATTTTTTATTCCACTTTTCTCAACAATTTTATAAATTTCCGGTGTAATGACGGTATATTCATTATACGTTTTTGTAAGAAGCGAAATCTGCCCTTTATACATCATTTTTCTCTTCCTCCTTCCGGTAATTCACCCAGAAACTCAATTGCGTTTTTCCCTTTAATCAGTTCTACTGTGCTGTCCCTGAAGCCCATTTCTTCAATCGCATGTGCCATTCTGATCTGTTCAAAACGAGGATTATTACTCCCAAACATTACCTGATGTCGTAAACTTCGGTCTATCCAGGTCATCGGGACATCTTTCGTAAGCATCTGCGTATAAAATTCTTTTGCATTATCAAAATATAATGCCCCTGTATCCGTATAAACATTTGGATATTTCAGCATAAGCATTGCTGTTTCCCGGCACCACGGCCAGCCAAAATGAGCAAGGCAGATTCTAAGTTTAGGTCTGGATGCTGCCAGTTCCTCAAAAACATCCGGTCGGCAATATTTCGTCAATGTATTCGGTTCCCATGACATTCCACTATGAAAAATAATCGGCTTATTATATTTTTCACAAACATCATATAGCTTTTGCATTTTTTCATCCATTGGATACATATGTATCCTTCCCAGATGAAATTTTACTCCTGCAAGCTGTAAATCTGTAAATGCCTTTTCCAGCCTTTCAGCAGCTCCCTGTGCCATAGGATCTACACTAGCAAACCCTATAAATTTATTTGGTGCCATCGAGACCAGTTTGTATATTTCCTCATTACTTACCAGTATTTTTCCATTCTGAAGTGTCTGATAATCCTCTGGAAGTAAGCAGAGATAATCTAACCCTGCACACTTCATTTGATTAAAAATATGTTCTAATGGTGCCGTTCCATTTTTATGAATATCCAGTGTTTCATGCCGAAGTTCTTCCATTTTCGGATCTTTATTAATTGGCTCATAAAACGCCGGATGTACATGTATATCTATAAACATTTTCTTATATTTCCTTTGTTTTTTCTATCTTTTTACCATCCTGCTTTTTCCATCATTCCACGTACATTATTTATCGCTCTTCGCGCATACATTCGTGGTTCATTGATATATCCTGTTACAAGTTCTATTGTGGCTGTTCCCTGATAATCAATTTCTTTCAATTCCATCATAAGCTCCTGAAGCGGAATCTGTCCTTCTCCTGGCATAATATGAGAATCGGAATCAGATACTCCGTCTATGATATGCATATGATACATTTTATCTCCAAGTTTATCGAAATAATCCATTATACTTTCTGCTTGTGTATATGGAGGCACAATATCACACATACCAACCAGACAAGGCGAATCAATGCGCCGGAACAACTCAACCAGATCATTAGCATTTTTTATTACATTTGATTCATAAACAGTAAGCGTTTCCATTACGAGTTTATGATTTAATTTTTCTGCATGGTCTGTCAATTCTCTTACCGTCTTTTCCAGACGAGTCCAGATTTCTTCATAAGTTGCACCATATCCTGCATGTCCGGCACTGATCAGTGTATAGTCTGCACCCATTTCTTTTGCCATGTCCATAGAAAGTTTTAAATATTCTACTGCATCCTGACGCATTGATTCTGTTCCAATCATGTAGTTATAAGGATACCCATTATGCTCTGGAGTATATCCACGAACTGGCATTTCATATTTGTCAATCAATCTCCGTACTTCATCTGCTCCTCCGGCTTTAAGATCAAACGGATAAGCATGCGGACGTCCTCCCCATAATTCAATATAATCATATCCAAAACGTTTTGCGTCAATAAAACAATGCTCTAACGGATTACGCTGATATCCACTTGTAAACATACCTATTTTCATAATTCACCCTCCTGATTTAATTTTATCACTTTTTTATTCAACCCACGGTTCAAATACACTTACAACTGATGCTGATATTTCTGCTCCTTTTTTCAGACATCGATCTATAGGAAATTGATTCAGAATTCCATACAAAAAGCCTGCAATGAAGCTGTCTCCTGCACCAACCGTATTTACAACCTTCACTTTCTGTATTCCTTCCTGATAAAATTGTGTACCATCCCATGCAAGGCTTCCTTCTTCTCCAAAAGTAGCAATTGCCACTTTCATTCCACGCGCTACTTTATCTTTAAGAAATGCTTCAATTTTGTCATTCCTTCCATTATGATAAGAATAAAATCCATATGTCACATACGGAAGCGTTGCTTCCACTAACGGATCTTCCAATTTATCCGCGTAATCAAATGCAATTGGTATTCCTTTTTCTGCAATTTGCGGCAAAACCTTCTCAGCTTTCCCCCACAATGCCGTATGCACAAGATCATGAGTCGCTGCAAATGCGACATCTTCCTGATCAAATACCATTGAACTTAGCACACCTTCATCATACTCACCGTGAATACGATCATTTCCTTTCATATCCATATATGTAACTGCTGTTTTTCCTTCAGCCACTTTTAAATGACTGATATCAATCCCCTCTTTTTTCAAGGTTTCTAACATCCAGCTTCCATTTTCATCATTTCCTGTTGTACTGATTACAGACACATCAATTCCTAATTTTTTTAGATTAACACCTGTATCAACCACATTTCCTGTTGGATATTTTTTTCCTATTCTCTCATAGACATCTATACAGTTATCTCCAATCTCAGCTACCCGCATTTTTCCTCCTCTACGTAATTTCATATAATTTTCACTTATTTTCTTTTTTTCTTTGTTTTTCATTTAACAAATAGTCTTTATTGACCATAGTAACCTCTTGGTGCATCTTCTAATTCAATCTGTTTTTCGCTTAATACCGGAATTTTTTTTCCTGTTGCAAGAGCACTCAGATAAATTTCACAAGTCTCTTCCAAATATACAGCTGAACTCAATGTCTGCTCCAATGTCGTTCCATAAATAATTGCTCCATGTTGTTTTAAAATAACTGCTTTACCTTTCTTCTGCGCATACTCTACCGTCGAAACTCCCATCCCCTTATCGCTGCTAATTGTAAACGGAGCTACTTTTACGCTGTCATGAAGCTCATCTACCATCGTAGTAGAAATAACCGGAAGCTCCTCTGTAACCAGGCTGACCGCCACTGCTTTAGGCTGATGTGTATGCAGCACTACATTTACATCCGGCATCTTTTCGAAAATATACAGGATTGCTTCCAAATCACTTGTCGGTCTTCTTTTTCCTTCTATTGTTTCCCCCTTTCCATTTACAAGTACAATATCCTCAGGAATCATCGAATCATAAGCCATCGCCGAAGGAGTTACTAAAAATGTACCATCTTTCATTCGGAGACTGACATTCCCCCCTGACAGCATTACCAGGCCATAGTGCTCCATTGCTCTTGCACATTCAATTAATTCACAGCGTTCTTTCTCATATTTCATTTTTATCACGCTCCTTTTCATATTTTCTGCCAAGGGCAAGCAACCTCGCATAAGATTCTGACGGATTATTGCTTCCAAATACCGCCCTGCCTATTACAACCCCATCTGCTCCTGCTGCAATCACATCTTTTAAATTATCCTCATTAATTCCACCATCCACCCAGATTCTTGTATTTTTCCCTAATATCTTTTTTGCTTTTGATATTTTTTTTAAAACACCTGTCTGAAACTTCAGACCTTCTGCATCTGCTTCACATGAAACCAAAATAATTTGCTCAATCCGCTCAACATATGGTTCTATAAATTCAATCGGAGTTTTTACATTCAATGCAAGTCCTGCTTTTTTCCCATACTGATGCACACTTCCTAAAAACAGACTTGGGAAATCCAAACATTCCACATGTGCACAAATCATTTCCACTCCTGATTTGCATAACGGCTCAACATATTCCATTGGATTAAGAACTTCTAAATGAGCATCCAGCGGAATCTCTGTACACTTTGCAACACCTTTGACCACTTCCATTCCAAAACTGATTCCTCTTACAAAATTTCCGTCGTCAATATCCAAGTGCAGATGTTCAAACCCTTTCAATTTACCGATTACTTCTCTCAAATCAAGTAAATCAGCCGAATATAATGATGGACTAATTGTAAACATTACTTTTCTCCTTTACCGCAATTTTTCTGCAAGTAAATCCACTGCTTCTAATGCTGATTCATAACATGCAAACTTCTCAGCATAAATCTCTCTATACTCGCTTCTCGGATTATAAACTTTTCCAACATGTACCATATGTTCTACAGCATCTTCCAGATTTTTAAACACACCACCGGCAACACCTGCACACATAGCAGCACCTTTTGCTCCTGGCTCTCCGGCCTCTAATGTTTCTATTGGAATCTGTAATGCATCGCACAACATCTGTGACCACGCTTCACTATTAGATATTCCACCAGAAAGTCTGGCTTTTGAATATGATTCCAATGGCCTCTTTAAATTATATACATGATGCATACTTGAAAATGCAATTCCTTCATATACCGCACGAAGCATAACACTTTTGTCATCACCACCAGTAAGATTCAAAAATGCGCCATGTGCATTTTCATGCGTTGCGCTTCCAAAAAGATAAGGGACAAATATCACTTTGCATTCTTCTGGTTTTACAGATTCAACCAGTTTATTACACTCTTCATAAATATCATCCGATGAAAGATCACATTTTTCCGGTCTGACAAAGTTATTTAAATACCAGTTTAAATTACTCGCCGATGTCGGTGTTGAATCTTCCATAATATAATAATCTTTCATGTAACTCAATGTTACTGTATTCTTCTTCTTTTCAATTTCCCTTGGAGCTTCTTTACTTAAATACTCATTAATCGACCATGTTCCTGCAATCAAACATAATTCCTGATCTGATAAAACACCACTTGCCAGTGCATTTGCATCAATATCAAAATATCCTGCCGCTACCGGAGTCCCCTCTGTCAGACCTGTCATTTTTTCTGCCTCTTTCGTAACATAACCGCTTATATCTGTACTTTCCAAGATTTTTGGCATTTTTGAATAGCAATCTTCTATTCCAAGGATTTCAAAAATTCTCCTGTCATATCTGCGCGTATCCAAATTCACCAGACATCCTGACGATGCATCTGTAATTTCACCTGCAACTTTTCCGGTCAGTCTGAATCGGATATAGTCCTTCATAGACATGATCCACCTTGTTTTTTCTAACACCTCCGGCTTATGATCTCTGAACCACGGCAGAAGAACCGCCGGCTGTGCAGCCCAGGTTGTCTGTAATGTATAAGGGAAAATTTTCTTTTCGGTTCCATCCTCTCTAAATTTTTTACAATAAGAAGAAGCTCTTTCATCTGTAGATATAATCGCCGGATACACAGGTTTCCCTTCTTCATCCAGCAGAACCATTCCATTCCCATATCCGGTAACACCAATTGCAACTACGGCTTCTCCCGGTATCTCTGCTTTTTTCAAAACCGCTTTTATCACTTTAACATTTGCTTCCCATACATTTTCCACATCACGCTCTGTAAAACCCGCTTCCGGTATATTCATCGGTATCTGTGTACGTGAAATCGCAAGTTCTTTTCCATTCAGATCGTAAACAGCACACTTTATATCACTTCCACCATTATCAATTCCCAGTAAATACATTCCCTTATCCTCTGTCACTTTGTCATATCATATTCATGATGAAGCATTTTACTGATAATTTCTGCAACTGCATCATGATTATTGTCATATTCTGTTACAAAATCTGCTACATCTTTTACCTCCGGGAGGGAATTTGCCACTGCTATTCCCACTCCGGCATGTTGAAGCATATCTATATCATTATAATAGTTTCCAACTGTAAGAATATCTTCGTGAGCTATGTTAAGACTTTCAGCCAGAATCTTTATTCCCCTCCATTTAGAAACACCTGATGCCATAATATCAATGCACCCTGGTTCTGAATTAACATAATAGATTTCCGGCAAATATTGGTCGATATATTCTGCTACTCTCTGAAGATCAGAAGTTGCCATAAAACCTTCAATTCCATTTTCCCATCCAGCTTCTTCCATGGAAGAAATAACTTCTGGAATCACACCTACCTCTCTGGCATATTCCATCGTTTGTTCTGTCATTTTTGTGACTTTCCAGATCATTCCATCACAGATTTGAAGTTGAAGATTTTTTTCAAAGCAATATGTGAGTAGCCTTCTGCAAACTGCAGGCGGAATCAGCTTATTATAAAGCACTTCTCGATCACAGCAGCGAAGAATTTTACCCCCTGTGTTTAAAATATGATAATCCACAATCCATCTTTCATCGTCTTTTAATGTAAGCATGTCAATATCTCTTCGACCGCTTACATACGCAATCACATGTCCTGCTCTTTTCGCCTCTTCGATTGCTTTTTTACTCGCAGTTCCCATACTGTAATCATCTCGCACTGCTGTTCCATCTATATCCATTGCCAACAGTTTACGTCCCATTATTTATCCTCTCATTCTCCAAGGGTTTCTCTGTATTTGTACACAACTTCCATAAATTCTTTTACTCTGTTGACATCTACTCTATTTTCAAAAACCCCATCCACTTTAAACGTTGTTCCCACAACAGCTGCATCTGCTGTTGTAAGTTTTCTTTCAATTGTATTGAGACGGCATCCTGTATTACAAAGAACAACAACATCTTTATTTGCTTCTTTTACGCTTGCAATCAACGCATCATCCACATCCTGTCCTGCTGCATTTGCAGAAATACACAGACCATCCGGAGCGGCTTTTGCCATTGTTGATTTTGCAATATCTGCCAACGGTCTTGTATCCAGATTACGATCCGACTCCGGATTAATAAAATATAACATTTTCAGATCATCTAAATGTAATGCTGCTTTTCTTCTGAGCAGTTGACTAAAGTCATTGTTATAAAGGCCTCCATCTCCTACATAAACCCCACTGAAAGTTCCACGGACAAATTTTGCCTTCACAGCTGCTGCAAGTTCAAGGCACGCCCGACCATCACTGATTGCATCAACACCATACGGCACTTTAATCTCTGATCTGAGATTTCCTATTACATAAGCCATAGCAGCCGGTGTAACCATATCCATATTTCTCTGATAAGGCAAACTAAATTCATTACTGAATATAATTCCATCCACTCCGCCTTCTTGAAGCGCATGCAGATCTGCTCTTGCATGATCAATCACAATGTCCATATCATCTCCATATTTAAACATCGGATCTCCTGGTAATGCATCTAAATGAAGCATCGCAATAATCGGTTTTTTCACTCCAAACATTTCTTCTGTCCACAACATTTTATTTTCCTCCCGATATACAAGTTTTTATTTTTTAAAACATTTTTGTTATCTTTATTATACATGTAGACTATTTATTGTCAATATCTTTTTTTATTTTTTCGTTAATTATATTGGTGTTTTTTTCTTATTTCTTCCATATTTTTTCATCATTTTTTATACCAATTATCTATTTTTCATCTGTTTATATATGTATTTTGTATAGTTTTTTTACTTTTTTCTTGCATTAGCACCCCCTCACATGTTATTCTATACTCATCCATTTTATATACATATTCTTATATTTTAATACACTTTGTATCAAATATATTATTATATGTATTGTAAATAAACATTTCACCAAAAAGGAGGGGATATTTATGAAAAATTATCTTGATCGATTTACTGCAAACTCTGTACTCATTCCGTCTACAGAATACTCAACACTGGGTACTTCAAGTGCTCTTTGTTGCAATGCAATTTTACATCAACTTTACCAAACTATTTTTTGTTCAAAAGCGTAATTCTGTTCTCATACCAGGGATTACGCTTTTATGATGTAATTTTGACAGCTTATGAAATACAAAGAGATTTTTAGATAAGGAGATTTTTATGGACGCTGTATATGTTGGCTGGCTTTCTATTTTACCACCTGTAATTGCTATTATTCTTGCACTATTAACTAAAGAGGTTCTTTTTTCATTAATGGCCGGTGTTTTGTCTGGAGCCATTATTTACACATTCGCAGCTGAACTGAATCCAATTGTCGGTCCAGTAGCAACTTCATTCGATATTATTGTTCAAAAAGCAGATATGAATATTATTATTTTTTGTTTTCTTTTGGGAGCACTCGTATATCTTGTAAATGTTTCTGGAGGTGCCAAAGCTTATGGACGTTGGGCTTCCAAAATTATCAAAACAAAACGTTCTTCTCTCATCTTAACCAGTTTTTTAGGATGTCTGATTTTTCTTGACGATTATTTTAACTGTCTTACCGTTGGTACCGTTATGAAGCCCGTTACAGACCGTCACCATGTCAGCAGGGCAAAACTTGCTTATATTATTGATGCTACTGCTGCTCCGATCTGCATTATTGCTCCCATTTCCAGTTGGGCTGCTGCTGTTGGAAGTTATCTCAAAAACACAGGGGCTTTTGATTCTGAATTCAAAGCTTTTATCGCTGCTGTTCCATATAACTTCTATGCACTCCTTACACTGCTAATGGTATTTCTGATTGCCTGCTTTTCACTGGATTATGGACCAATGGCAGTATATGAATCACGTGCTCTGAAAGGTGATCTTGGAAAATTGCAGGAAGAAAGTTCTGACACAGATTCTCCCTGTTCAACTGGGCATGTCCTGGATATGATACTACCAATTCTGGTTCTCATCATTGTTGCGATTTTCGGAATGCTCTATAATGGCGGCTTCTGGGGTGATGATCCTCAATATCACACATTAACCGCTGCACTTGGAAATTGTGTTGCTGCACAGGCACTCGTCTGGGGAAGTTTTGCAGGTATTATCGCATGCCTTATTCTTTATGTTCCAAGAAAAATTATGACATTTAAAGAATTCATGGAAAATATTACGAAAGGCATGCAGCAAATGGTAACATCTGCATGTATTCTTTTTCTTGCATGGGGTATTGGTGGTATTTGCCGTGATTTACTTAGCACACCTGAATTTGTAAAGACTTTTGTAGAAACAACCGGTATTCCTGGTGCATTACTCCCAGCACTTGTATTTGTTCTGGCAGCATTTTTAAGCTTTGCAACCGGAACTTCCTGGGGGACTTTTGGAATTCTCATACCAATCATTATTCCTGTTGCACAGAGTATCTGCCCTCAATTGCTTCTGGCATCTCTCGCTTCTACTTTAGCAGGAAGTGTATTTGGAGATCACTGCTCCCCTATCTCTGATACAACCATTCTTTCAAGCTGCGGTGCCGGAGTAAATCATCTCACACATGTAACTACACAAATAGTTTATGCTCTTACAGTTGCTGTATGCAGCCTGATTGGATATTTAGTCATTGGCTTTACAACTAATCTGCCTCTCGCACTTGGTAGCGCTGCTGCTCTTCTGATTGTATTTGTTATATTCATGCATCATCGTTTTGTCGTACAACAAACGATTGCATAAATATTCAATTCATCAGCCTTTTCAAAAAAATGAATATAAAAAAGATCCAAAGAATGCAAAAACTATATAATCCTTTACATTCTCTGGATCTTTTTTATATAAATCGTTTCTATTACATAAAAATTCCTACAATATGATACACCACAAAACTCACAGCCCACGCTACAGCAAGCTGGAACAGCACAATTCCTGCCGTAATCTTTCTGCTCTCCACTTCTCTGCGGATGGTGGCAATCGTTGCCGTACATGGCACATACAACAGACAGAATACCATCAATGTATACGCATTCGCTGCACCAAATCCCATAGATGCAAGCATTGCAACAAAGCTGTCCATTCCATGCGCTGTTGTAATGTTCTGAATTCCAAACAGCACACTACAGCTTGACACAACTACTTCCTTTGCCGCAATTCCTGAGATCAATGCCACTACAATCTGCCAGTATCCCAAACCAATCGGGCGGAAAAACGGCACAATCGCCTTTCCAAGAATTGATCCAAAACTGTCTGCAATGTCTGTCACATAACCGTGCGGTCCAAGATTCAAAAGCAGCCACATGATAATAGATGCCATAAAAATAACTGTTCCTGCTTTTGTCAGATAATCTTTCACTTTCTCCCAGACATAAATTCCTATCGTCCTTGCATTCGGTGCCTTATATTCCGGCAGCTCGATCAGCAACGCATGTTCTGCCTTACTTCCGTCAGCTTTAGATAATATAAATGCTGTTATTATCGCTACTGCAATTCCAAGTATATACATCGAATAGCATGCTACCATTGCATGTTTTCCGAAAAACATCGAGGAAAACAGAACATAAATCGGCAGTCTCGCACTGCATGACATAAACGGTGTCACCAGAATCGTTTTTAATCTGTCTTTTCGGTCCTCCAGTGCTCTTGATGCCATGATTGCCGGAACCGAACATCCAAATCCAAGAAGCATCGGCAGGAACGCTCTTCCCGAAAGTCCCAGCATTCCCATAATATCATCCATAACGTAGGCAACTCTCGCCATGTATCCACTGTCTTCAAGGAATGCAAGAGCAAGGAACAGAATAAAAATATTCGGTAAAAATGTAAGAATTCCACCCACTCCGGAAATAACTCCATCCACTACAAGGGATTCCAGTAACGGTGAACTTCCTGCAGCCTCAAACCACTGGCTTACCAGACCGGTAAATACTTCCAATCCAGTCTCAAAATACCCTTTCAGCCAGTCTCCCACTGTAAATGTCAGGAAAAACACAAGTGCCATAATCAGCAGAAACATCGGAAGTCCTGTCCACCGGCTGGTCAGCACCCGGTCGATTCGCTCTGTCCGTTCTTCTTTCTGACTTTTATTTACCAGCACTTCTTCGATTACTTCTTCTATAAAATCGTACTTTTCATTAATAATATCTTTTTCATAACTTCGCAATACAATTTCAGATACATCAACCTGACATTCTCTCATTACTTCTTCATCCTGTTCCAGCAGTTTGATCGCATGCCATCTCAGGTTTGTCAGCTCTGGTCTGTTCTTTCTCAGCAGTTCACTGATCTGATCGATCTTATCCTCCATCTGATCATCATATACCATCGCATATTCGTTGTGATGATTGTGCTGATGATGCGTCTGGTTTGAATGGTGATGAATAAACGGTCCTGGTTTGGAATATTCTTTGTGATGAGCCACTGCATGCATCAGAACTTCCAGACCGGACCGCTTTCTTGCAGATACCGGAATTGCCGGAATACCAAGCATCTCCGGGAGTCTGTGCAGGTCAATCTCCATGCCTCTCTCTTCCACCACATCCATCATATTCAGTGCAAGAACTACCGGTTTGCCAAGTTCTATCAACTGCAGTGTCAGATATAGATTACGCTCCAGACTGGATGCATCGACCACATCTACAATTACATCCACTTCCTCGCTCATAATACATTCTCTGGATACTTTTTCTTCCATCGTATAAGAAGTCAGACTGTAAATTCCCGGAAGATCAATCAACTTGAATTCTTTTCCCTTATAAAACGTCCTTCCTTCTTTCTTCTCAACCGTAACTCCCGGCCAGTTCGCCACTTTCAGATTGGCTCCGGTATATGCATTGAATAAGGTTGTCTTTCCACAGTTCGGATTTCCTATAAATCCTACATTGATGATCTCGTTCTGTCCGCTCATGCTGCTCCACCTTCTTTCACAAAGATGTTGTCAGCAATCCTTTTGCCAAATGCAAACCGGGTTCCTCTGAACCGAACTGTCATTGCACCCTTTCTGTCATTATTAAGAACTGTGATTTTAGATCCTTCTGTTAATCCAAGTGCTTCCAGCCTTCGCTCCAGATTCAGTTCAATATCAATCTGCTCTATAATATAGGTATTGTTTGCCTTTCCCTCTTTCAGCCTCATTTCTTCTGCCTCTTTTCTCATTTGTACATATTTCAAATATTCTAAATGATAATTTTTCTCTTTAAGAATTATACCTATTTCAAAAGCAGATGTCAATCTTCATAACTCGTTCTCCCCATAGGAATCACACATAAAAAGACCAGAATTTCTTCTGGTCTTTTTGAACATTTTAAATATTCTTTTAATAATCAAACTGACGATAATATCTGCGAATAGAAAGAGGATGTCTCAGGAACAGTTCCATATACGCATCCACACGATTGTTTACCCCATGCATAACAAGGTGTGAAATTGTTCCTCTAAATTCAGGACTGATGCCTTTTAATTCATGCTCTTTGGTATCTATAATTGTATAATTTGCATTAACACGTGGGAGGAATCTTGCTACACGTTCTGCAAGTGGACGCTGTTCATCTTCTCCCATAAATAAAGTTACCGGGGTGTCCGCAACAATAATTTCCTGCATTCCATGGAAAAATTCCTGGCAACTGATAGATTTTGTACGAATCCACATCTGCTCTTCCCAATAGCACATAGCATAAGAATAAGTTGCCCCATACTGATTTCCTGAACCAATAAAATAATGAGGAAGATCCTTATGATCTTTTAAAAATTCCACTTTATTTTTTGCATACTCATAAGCCCATTCATCCGAATCTTTTTCTACCTGAACTAATGCATCTGCAAGATATGTTTCCATTTCTTTATTATAGCGATCATATTCGGCAAACTCACCATTCTTATACATCAGATAATTTGCTACCATATAAAATTTTAACTGCTCATTCATCGGATATAAAATCAAATAATCCTGTTTATCCGGCTGTGTAAGGACAGTATTTGGAGTATCAATAAAAGCAAATACTCTTGCACCAATTTCATGGACACGATCAACCAACTGTACCATTTCTTTTGTATTTCCTGAGACAGAAGAATAAATAACAACAGATTTATCTGTGAATTTTTTATTTCCTGTTGTAAGAAATTCTGCTGCATTTTCAACATATACCGGAAGTTTTGAACGTCCACGCATATAAACTTCTACCTGCATGCTTGAAGCATATGTGCCTCCAATACCAATAAAGTAAATTCCATCAAATCCCTCTTCCCAAATCTGATCAATTACAGCTTCAATCTGAGGTCTTAAAGCGAGTGCTCCATTCACACTGTCAATCTGTGCCTGTTCATTAAAATTGCGAAGGCATGCACCTTCTGTTTCTTTCCATGCTTTTGCTGTATATTTCATAATTATAATCTCCTTTTCTAAGAAAAATGAACACTAAAAATACATTTATCACCACGCACGTAATTGTGATTAAACTCCACCACTCTGCCCTTTGTATCATGTGTAACACTTTGAAACAACATACAGGCTGTTCCCGGCTCAATCCCAAGAACTTTGGAATCTCTCATATTCGGACGAACCAAATCTAAAGTCTGCTCTGCACTCATCAGCTCAATTCCATACATTCCATATATTTCATATACAGAAAAAACAGATAAATCCATTCCTTCAATCTTAGGGATTAAATAATGTGGTATGTAAATTTCTTCCAGAGAAACTGGTTCCTCGTTAGCACAACACACCCGTTTAATGTAAAAGATCGGATCCTTTGGATCTATTCCAAACATACTTCCATATTTGTTTCCTGCCTCTCGCATATATCTTGACAATATTTTGCGTGACGGAACAATATTCCTGTCCTGCATTGTCTGCGTAAATCCTTCCAGCTGCTCCATGTTCCTTTCAATTTTTTTCCCAAGAACATAAATTTCTTTATTAGAAATTCGTTTCAACAAGCCTTCTTTTACCAGCGCATCAATTGCAGTCTGTACTGTTTGCTTCTGAACTCCAAATGTTTCTGCCATTTCTGTATCTGACGGAACTTTCATCCCCGGATAGAAATTACCTTCTTCTATTTCTGTTCTTATGAATTCTCCCACTTGTTGGGCAATAATCTTTTTACAGATTTCTTCCATGCCGTGGCTCCTTTATCCTATCTTTTAATTACCATGCTCCAAAATATTTTAAAGTTTCCGTTGCATTAGATGCTCCCAATTTCATGGCATTCTCAATCGACTTTCCATCTATAATTCCTTTTAAAAATCCTGCGATATAGCTGTCTCCAGCTCCCATACTATCAACAAGTTTCTCACATGGGACAATGCCAAATTTGTGGAAGATATTTCCATCATAGCACATGCTGCCTTCTTCGCCCATCATACAAATGACAAGTTTCGGACCTTTCGTCTGAATTTCTTTCATTTTATTTCTTATCTCTGCGCAATCTCCTTCATCTGTAGAAAAAAACAGGTAGTCTGTATAAGGGATTGCTGTTTTGCATTCCTCTGCTTCCGGATCAGTTGCGCAATCAAACGCTGTAGTAATTCCTCTTTCTTTCATCTCTTTAAACTGACCTTCTACTTTTCCCCATACATCACAGATTACTACATCAAATTTCTGAATAAACTCAAGATCCTCTTCTGTCAGTATATAATTTTCTAATACACCTTCATCATAATCTCCAAATACTCTTTCTCCATTAATCAGTTCAACCTGTGATATAGCTGTCTTTCCTTCTTCCACACGTAAATGTGAAATATCAACACCTTTACTCTTAATTGCATGAATCATAATTTCACCATAGGAATCGTTTCCTACCGGTCCGACATAAGCTGCTTCACCTCCAAGACGGACTGTATATACTGCCATATTTACCGGTCCTCCTCCTGGAAATGCTTTACCATTATCTATGTTATTGTAATAATCAATGCAATTACTTCCAACTGCAGCTAATTTCATAATGTATTTTCCTCTGTTCTAAATTTATTTTTTCAGAATATTTGTATACTGAATCTGATCTGGTCGTGCTGTAATTTTGAAAAATTCTGTCACATTTCCATCCTGATCTCTCACAATTCCTGACTGATGATATAAAAACTGTTCAATATTTACTTTCAGAAGTCTGCTTTCTTCTTCTGTAGCATATATAATTCCTATTTTTTCTTCGCCGCCCTTGATTTGAATTCCATATTCACCAAGGACTTCATAAAATGATTTCTCTGCAAAATTATTATTTTCAATGCCTTCGCATCTTGAATAATCAACATAACTGTCTTCAATCATTAATGGATTATTATTTCTGACTCTCAGGCGGCGCAAATGAAAAACTCTGTTTTCTTTCGGAATCCCCAGTTTACCTGAAATATATTCGTTGCTTTGCTCAATTCGTGCATACAGTACTTCTGTCCAAAGAAAATATCCTGTCTTTTTCATCGCCTGAGTAGTTGACTGTACGCCCTGTATATCTCTCACCAGTCTTGGTGGTGCCACATAAGTTCCAGATCCCTTTTCGCTATATAATATTCTTTCTTCTATTAATTGCTGAATAGCTGTATGTAGAGTTGAACGATTCATTCCCCACATTTCACAAAATTCTCTCTCACTTGGAAGTTTTGTATGAGGCTTTAACTGCTGTTTCTGTATATACCATTCTATCTGTTCTTTCGCCATATCCTGTGGGCGAATCTTTTTCATCTTATTCATACAACGATCCTCTGTCTTTGCTATATTTAAGCTTCAGAATTATTTGTCTTTTTATTCTTTTTGTCCCAGTAATAAAATACCGGAAGTCCTGTCGCTACTGCAATAAATGCACACAGTAAACTCTGCATCGGTGCATAAGTGAGCTGTCCCCAGATTAATGTACCTGTCATAAAGATTGCAATAATTGGCATAATTGCACCTCCCGGACACTTATATGCAGGATCATAACCATTTTCCTTTCCCTTTTTCCGAAGTGGAAAAATTGTAAGGAATGTAAGCAGGTTTTTCAGTAAAGCTACCATCGTAAAATATCCAAGAAGTCCAGATAAATTTGTAGCAAAAATCAAAACAATTGCCACAGCACACTGTACAATGATTGAAAAATACGGTGTCTCATATTTCGGATGGACTTTTGCAAAAGATTTAAAAAACAAATTGTCTTTCGCCATAGCATATTCTATACGTGGCTGATACATAATGCAAGAGGATAAGGATCCAATTACTACAATAATTGCCATAATAGCTACTATCGTACCTGCATAGCTTCCAATTCCCGGCAATTTTGATGCAAGCAGCGCAATCGGAGCATCTGATCCTGCCAGTTCATCAATCGAGAGCATACCTGATGCTACAAATGTAAGTCCCGCATAAAGTACCAGTACCACAACTGCTGTAAGGATCAATCCTAACGGAAGATTCTTTCTCGGATTTTTAATTTCTCCGGACATATAACAAGCAGCTGCCATTCCATCATATGACCAGGTAGTTGCTCCAATACCGGCAATCAGAGCTGTGATTCCTCCGGCAGCAAATCCTGTTAAAGGTTTAGCAGACAAAAGCATATCTCCCTGAAGATGGAACAGGCCAATGCCTATAACAAGCGCAAAGGGTAAAATCTTAAGTGCTGTAATAATTGTCTGGAATGCTCCACCGCCTTCAACTGAACGTAAATGCATAAACATGAAGATCAATACAAATCCGACAGCAATCAATTTCAAAATCAATCCATGAATTGGAATAAAAAATGCAAGATAATTCACAATTGCAAGAGCCATGATTGAAATTGACGGTGGATCTGTAGCCCAGAAGCTGATCCATCCACACAAAAATGCAAGTGGTCTTGATCCTGCTTCTTTAAAATATACATACTGCCCGCCATCTTCCGGATAAGCAGAAGCTAATTCGGCATATACAAAGTTCGCAGGTATCTGAAGCAAACCTCCAATAATGAAGGCCAATACCAAAAACAAGCTGCTTCCGGCAGCATTAGCTACCTCTGATAAAGATGAAAAAATACCTGATCCCACTGTAGTACCTACACCAAGCGCAATGACGGCTCCAAGTCCTAACTTTCGGCCAAGTTCGTTTTTGTTTTCAGACATGAAAACTCTCCTTCCTTAAGTACATTTTTAAAGAACTGTGCATATTCTTTCTTTATTCTCTGGTAAAAATCTTCGATCCTTTTAATTGTAATCTGCAGTTCCGATCCTGACATTACAATTTCTTATACTTTTTCGACGTTCTGGCCCGAACCATCAAATCACAGTACATGTAACATTCTGTTCTTCATTTGTCTCTGTGTTTTGATATTAAAAAGTATATACATCTTTATCTCTTTTTTCTATTCACAAAAAAAACAAAATCCTTTTATAAAAAATGTTTAATACTCCAAAACTATTTTGTTATTATTTTTGTTTTTATACCAATTTCGTTATTTTATCAATTTATTAATCTTGTATTTATTCATTTATTAT
Organism: uncultured Mediterraneibacter sp.; assembly: GCF_934309415.1. Lineage (GTDB taxonomy): Bacteria > Bacillota > Clostridia > Lachnospirales > Lachnospiraceae > Mediterraneibacter. The sequence goes on along the minus strand of NZ_CAKRDI010000004.1, from coordinate 2,062 downwards.
CTATTTATTCTATATTGGTTCTATTTTATTTTTTTATTTTTTCCTCTTTCATCAATTGCACTCATTCCAGCATTCAAATTTCAGTAATCCATCCTATTGTTCCTCTCCCTTCTTATATGGTATTTTATAAGTGCTTCATATAAACAATGTGCAATGTTTTATGAGGTTCTTTGATCCTATGAATGATTGGACGGTTGTGTTTCCGATACTTTCACAACTGTCCGATTATCCTGATTTTTGACTGTAATTATTTCAGTCAGAGTCCAGTTCTTTCTTATACAATCAAATTTAAGTCCAAAACAAGAAACTTATCCAGGAGGCGTAATAAAATGTCTAATTATGCAGATTATATTTTAAAATCAAATTGCATTTTCACTGCAACCAGTGAATCCCCCATCTCAGGCTACATTGCTATAAAAAATGACAGAATTCTTTCCATTGGAAACGATTCTATTCCTTCAGAAATCATGAATGAAAAAACTGAAATTTTCAATCTTGGAGATTGTACAATTACACCGGGATTTTCTGATGTACACTGTTTTTTTACAGGTTATTCTGTTGGATTTGTTGGAATTGATCTTACAAAGTCTGTTTCAGCAGAAGACGTACTCACTTCACTAAAAGACTATGAAAAAACTCTTGCAGATAAAAAATCAATCCTCGGACATGGATTAAATCCGGAAATAATATCTTCCTGCGATTCTTCTCTTTTAGATCAGGAATTTCCGGACAGAGCAGTCCTTTTGTTCGCTGAAGGTTGCGAAAGCTGCTGGATGAACCAAAATGCAATTGACAAATACCAATTCACTCCAGATAAATGCTATCCAGAAAGTTATGTACATTTTTTACAGGAACTACTTTCTGATAAAGATTTCATAATTCCAGAATTTAAGCGATATATGAAAATGATGAATAGCAAAGGGGTTACTTCCGTAAAAGAAATGGGATTTGACCATTTTTATGGATTCACAGATATTTTAGCAGATCTTGAAGAAAATAATGAATTGACTCTTCGTGTAAGCTTTATGAGCCAGCCGGTTGCAGAACCTCTGAATCTGGAATATGGGAAAGCAATGCGAGACAAATTCAAAGGAGAATTTGTTCACTTCTCCGGTTACAATCAAATGACCGACGGTTCTGTCAGTGAATTATGCGCAGATTTAAAACGCCCTTACCTTTGTTCGAACACTACCTGTGCACAGAAAATAAACTGGCAGCTTTTAGGGGATGACGCTCGTGCTGCTGATAAAGAAGGATTCCGTTTCTCTTTGCATGCACAGGGGGATGCTGCCATTGAAAAAGTTTTAGATATTTATGAAACCTGCCAGAAACAGGAAAATGGAAAACTTGTAAATCGTCACAGCATTACTGATCTGGAATTCAGTGACCCAGAAGATCTTGAACACATGGGGAATTTAGGAGTAATTGCCGAAATCTATCCGCAAATTCAATCCATTGCAAACAAAGCGGATAAACTGACAATGATTAACGAAAAAATTGGAATGGAAAGAGGACAGTATTATTGGAATAGGAGAAAAATGGCCGACAGTCATGTATGTATCAGCTGTGGAACAGATCTTCCTCTTCTTATTGACGATATTCCACAGTCTATTTATCACGCCGTAGGTGGTTATTTCCCTGAAGGTGGCGAACCATTTAATAAGCAAAATATGCTGACAATCTCTGAACTTTTAACTGCATGGTGTGCCGGCGGTGCTTATAACCTATATCAGGAAAATGAATTAGGTACTCTCGAAGCTGGTAAGAAGGCTGATATTGTGGTTTTTGATGGAGATTTATTTAAAACACCTTTGAATGATATTCGTTCACGCAAAGTAGCTTATACTTTTGTCAATGGTCAGCTTGTATATCAGCAGGATTAATACAATTTAATTATATAACCAAATAAGCACCTCTCTTTTTCAAATCTCCCAGGATTTATTTCTATTTTATCCCGGGAGATTTTTATCTTATTTTTTCACCTGCTAGTATAATAATGGTGTAGTCAATCAAGACTACTTGGTTAATAAGTTTCTATAAATCAGATGACAGAAGAAGGGAT